>CAKRSU010000135.1 GCA_934401755.1 uncultured Oxalobacter sp. | reverse complement strand
ATAACACTCTTGCCAATGGTGGAAGCTACGAAGCAATTGATGAAAATAATATTGACGCAGTTATATTTGCAAAGGACGATATTACATTTAATGGTAAAGGAAGCCTTACAATAAATGCATCAGCCGGACACGGAGTGGTAGGTAAGGATGATGTTGTTATAACATCAGGTACATATAATGTAACAGCTGTCTCGCATTCATTTGATGGGAAAGACAGTATCAGGGTTGCAGGAGGCACATTTAACCTGAGTACAGGAAAGGATGGGCTTCATTCTGAAAATAAAGATGACCAGGCAAAGGGATACATATATGTGAAGGATGGGGATTTTACAATTGCGGCAGAAGGTGATGGAATGAGTGCTGCATCACTGCTCCGTATTGATGGTGGCAGGATTAATGTGACCGAAAGCCATGAAGGGCTTGAGGCAAAGGATATTATATTAAATGATGGGGATATTCAGATAGTGGCTGCTGACGATGGCGTTAATGCTACTGATAAAAGTACTGCAGGTGACAAAGGAAAAGCTGATCCTGATGGCAATGGTGAAAGACAGGAGCCGCCTGATTTCAAGCCTGGTGAAGGCTTTGATAAGAACAACGGAACGGACAGTTCAGAAGCCGGTGATAGTCTGGATGGAAAAAAGATGCCGGGTGGACCGGGAGGTGGAGATGATGTTCAGGATGTGTCTGTAGTTATTAATGGCGGAACCCTTGTAATTGACGCAGAGGGTGACGGAATCGATTCTAACGGAATCCTTACCGTAAATGGTGGAACAGTATATATAGCGGGACCATCAAGAGGTGGAAATGGGGCACTTGATTATGGAAAAGAGGCTGTTATAACCGGGGGTACGGTAATTGCTGCCGGTGATGGCGGTATGGCTGAATCATTTGGTGAGGAATCAACCCAGGAGAGTGTACTGGTGAATGTTGAAGATCAGACTGATGGCGGAGATATTATCCTTAGGGATGATTCCGGCAATGAGCTTATAAGATGGAATGTTGCAAAAGGGTTTAATTCTGTTGTGGTAAGCTGCCCGCAGATGCTAAAGGGAGAGAAGTATACGCTTATAACCGGTAAAGACAGTACAGAGGTTAATATAGAATAATGGAGCAAATGTTAATAATTAAGTGGCAAAAGGTCAGAAAGGGTGTTAAAATATAAGAAAAATCATAGGAGGAATAATGATATTATGAGAAGAGGAATCAGAAGTGCTCTTGCATGCGTATTATCTCTTGCACTTATTACCGGCGTATGTGCCGGTATGGGAGACCGTGCCGGTGCAGCTGCTCCAAAGCTTAACAGGACGAAGCTTACAATGAAGGTGGGCGATAAGAAGCTCCTTAAAGTAAAAGGTAAGAAAGGGAAGGTTAAGTGGTCATCATCTAAGAAGAAGGTTGCCACTGTATCTGCTAAGGGTGTAGTTATGGCGAAGTCAAAGGGAAAAGCAATCATAACAGCAAAGGCTGCTTCCAGGAAGCTTAAGTGTAAAGTTACGGTTAAGGCAG
>CAKRSU010000134.1 GCA_934401755.1 uncultured Oxalobacter sp. | reverse complement strand
CCGAAAACCTAACTTAACATATTAATACTAGCATATTTATGACAAAATGTACAGATTTTCCCACAACCTATCCTCTGCTCCCAGGACAACTTATTTATTCTATCAATAATCAAGGCAGAGATTTTAGTAAATTGATTCTTTCAGTTATATCTGATATAATTTTACAAATAGATATTTTTATCAGTTATATCTGAAAGAAGTGTGATTTTATGATTAATCGTAAGTTATACATGAATAGAATCAAACCTTTTATTAACAAGGACCTAATCAAGGTAATTACCGGTATCAGAAGATGTGGAAAGTCTGTCATGCTGCAAACTATTCAAAAAGAATTACTGAATAGTGGTATAAAAAAAGAAGTTATATTCTCATACAACTTCGAATCTATGACCTTTAGTCATTTATGCACCGCTGAAAGTCTATATAAACATATAATGGATTCTACCCAATCCTTGCAAGGAAAAATATATTTATTCTTTGACGAAATACAAGAAGTAAAAGACTGGGAGCGAGCCATAAACTCTTTCCGCGTAGATTTGGACTGTGACATTTACATTACTGGTTCCAATTCACAGCTTCTTTCTGGAGAATTATCCACATATTTGGCTGGCAGATATGTGGAGTTTGTTATATATCCCTTTTCCTTTCAAGAATTCACAGAACAAATACAACTAGAGCAACCTAACATTACTTCTAGCGAATCTTTTAAAAAATATCTGCTATATGGCGGTATGCCATATCTCTGGAATTTACAATACAAAGACGAACCTGTCAAACAATATCTTCGTGATCTTTATAATGCTGTTGAATTAAAGGATATTGTTAGAAGAAAAAAAATTAGAGATGTTGATTTACTAGAACGTATTCTAGCTTATGTAACCGCCAATATAGGCAATACATTTTCATCTACAGCCATATCCAAATTTCTAAAAAGCGAAGGACGACGGATTGCTCCGGAAACTATTCTCAATTATCTTCATGCTGGCAGTGAGGCTTTTCTTTTTTATCCTGTAAAGCGCAAGGAGCTTATCGGTAAAAAAATCCTTAGTGTACAGGAAAAATATTATCTGGCAGACCACGGTATAAGGGAAGCTGTGATTGGAGGCAACATGCAGGATATAAACCTCATTTTGGAAAATATTGTTTTCATTGAACTCAAACGCCGCGGCTATAGTATCAATATCGGAAAATACGAAAACAAAGAGGTAGATTTTGTTGCCACCCGTCAATCTCAACAAATATATATACAGGTATGCTATCTATTAGCTTCCCCAGAAACCATTGAAAGGGAATTTGGTATATATAAAAACATACCTGACAACTATCCCAAATATGTACTTTCTCTAGATGAATTCGACATGAGTAGAGATGGCATCATTCATATGAATATACGAGATTTTCTGCTCATGGATACCATTAATCCAAGCCAATGCTTCTAACGGATTTCCAGCGGTCGTGGAGCCAGAACCAGTCCTCTGGATGGTTCCGTATCTGCTGCTCCAGAATATT
>CAKRSU010000133.1 GCA_934401755.1 uncultured Oxalobacter sp. | reverse complement strand
GCGGTATATCTGTCTGCATAAGGTAATCCAGTCCGCCATCTACGGCAATTACATAATCGCCTGATGCAGGCATGACCGGCATTATGCCGTCATACTCACCTGCACCAAACAAAAAACATAATGAACAGTCCATATATCTATTCTCCAATATTCATAACAGCATTAACGGCGTCATTAATGTATTCACCTGTGTAATCCTCTATCAGTCCGTTATCAACAGCCTTTGCAAGCCCGGGGTCGATTGGAATCCGCCCAAGCACCGGCATGTTATATTCTGCAGCTATATCATCCAGGTGGCTTTCGCCAAATACAGGTATCTGCCTGCCACAGTCAGGACATGTTATATAGCTCATATTTTCAACAAGACCTAAAATAGGAATATTCATCATCTGTGCCATTTTAACAGCCTTTGATACGATCATAGATACAAGCTCCTGCGGTGAGGTAACGATTATTATTCCGTCAACAGGAAGTGACTGGAATACAGTAAGTGGAACATCACCTGTTCCCGGGGGCATATCTACAAGAAGGGTGTCGACATCCTTCCATATAACACCACTCCAGAACTGCCTGACTGTTCCGGCTATAACCGGACCCCTCCATATGACAGGGTCAGATACATTATCAAGAAGAAGGTTGATCGACATGATATCTATTCCTGTTCTGCTGGCAACAGGATAAATGCCTTCCCTGCTGCCTTCTGCACGCCCGGATATTCCGAATGCTTTGGGTATGGAAGGCCCGGTAATATCTGCGTCAAGTATTGCAGACTTTCTGCCCTGACGGTTAATGCCTACGGCCAGTAATTCAGTAACAAGTGATTTGCCTACACCACCTTTTCCGCTGACAACACCGATAACCTTTCCTACACTGCTTGCAGGATTGGCAGGCTCCAAAAAGCTGTTTGGGGCAGTTCTGTCATTACAGGATGAGTTGCAGGAAGAACAATCGTGGGAACAGTCATTGCTCATAATAATACCTCCGGATACGTATATAATAATGAGTACATTCTATTCTTGCTAAAAATGTTTGTCAAGGCAGTAGGTGTGTGGTATATTGAAAATAAAGTTACTATTTGTGCGGGCTTAAAATTATCTGTCCGGGCTGACAGACCTACCTGACAGAATATGGAAAATGATTCCGGCCCCGCTGCGAAGCAGAAAGGCGGTTTTTATATATGAACTCGGTTACTCTTGACAAATTAATAGAAAAAATGAAGCTTGTTAATCTAACACCTAATATTAATGCAAGCGGTATAGAGATTAAGGCATATGATGTTAACAGACCTGCATTGCAGTTATCAGGCTTTTTTGATTATTTTGATATGCACAGAATGCAGATTATCGGACATGTAGAGCATACATTTATTGAACAGAGGCTTGAGAATCACGGAGAAAAAGAGATCAGGGAGCTTATGGCACATGGTGTTCCGTGTATAGTTTACTGCAGGGGCATAGAAGTGTCTGAGGCTATCGTCAGGGCAGGATACGAGTATGGTGTACCGGTACTC
>CAKRSU010000132.1 GCA_934401755.1 uncultured Oxalobacter sp. | reverse complement strand
ACACATTGCAAAGATATGTATCTTTTTGTATATGTCAAAGATTATTCCTATTTTTTTTATAAACGTGTCAAAATATAGGAGTAAATATCCTATATCGTATTGCAGTTGATATAATAAACTAAAATATCTTTTTATCCTCTTAGTAGTCTGTAAAGTTTAAATTTTGACAAAGGTATGTATGTCCTATCATTAAAAATCCAACAGCCAATGAACATTGTTTTAGCCAATATTTAGATTATAAAAAAGATTAGATTGTAATGCGCACGGCAAGAGAGCCAGTGTGTACAGCGGTTGTAATAAAGGAGTAGCCCAAAATGGGAGGACTTAATCAAGAGTCGCAATAACCGAGTTTTCAAGTATTTCTCCGATAGAAAATCCACAGATTTTTAGTCCATTCCATATTTGAATAGGTTCATTAAAAGTCGCTAGCAGTTCACCTTGAGAAGATGTTTGTGGGTATCCCTCTAATCCAGCTTTCAAGTATTCACATTTTCCATCCCATTTGGGGTTGGGAAATATTTTTCTTACCTCTATTGGATCTTTTTCTGTTTCAATTGTATACCAATTACCATCTTTAATCCAATAAAAGAGGATATTAAAGCCAACAATTTCTACTACGTATCTAAAAATCGTTTCTGGGTTATCAGATTTTGCATCTTCTTTAATTGCATCGGACCATCCTAGTTCCTCTTTTGCAACAGATTTATCATCATTGAATCCCACGTTCCAAAAGTTATTTATAATGATATGTCTAATCTTTTCCATGTTCTTTATTGTATTTTGGGGCTAATTTCAACAGTCTATTGTCTCGGTCATTAAGTGAATGAATATTGTGCATAACCTATATGTTATAGCTTTTTTAATAAGAAAAAATAGAAAGTTTTTAAAATCCCAGCATACAATGTGTGAAATTTGCACATTGTATGCTGGGATTTTTTTAGATAATGTTGAGGAGCAACGATGTCCTGTTAAAACTCATCAGATGCGTAGTGATACGCAAATGTCGCTTGCTCCCATTCAAAGATTTCGTTGTCGTTGAAAAAGCGCTTCAATTCTACCGCAGCTGTTTCGGGCGAGTCTGAGGTGTGCACAATGTTTTCTTGGAAACTCATGCAATAGGTTCCGCGAATCGTGCCAGGAGCCGCATTACGTCCGTTAGTAGGTCCTGCCAAGGCACGTACAACTGCAACGGCGTCAACACCTTTAAGGCAAAGTGCTACAACAGGTGTAGCCATCATAGAGTCTTTAATGCCTTGAAAGAATGGTTTGCTACTTAAGTGTGCGTAGTGTTCGTTGAGCACCTCATCGGTGAGTTGCATCATCTTCATGCCGCAAATTTGCAAGCCTTTTTTCTCGAACACACTGATAATTTCGCCTGCTAAGGCACGCTGCATGGTACAAGGTTTAAGCAATACAAGCGTTTTTTCTAATGCCATAATGATTGATAGATTTATGTTAGTAAATAAGGTTGATTCTCAAAGATTTCTTTAGCTCTTTTGTAGAACCACCCTAATGT
>CAKRSU010000131.1 GCA_934401755.1 uncultured Oxalobacter sp. | reverse complement strand
TTGTTTTACGAGTGGAAGGTCTCGAACACTCGGATGTATATTATAACATAAAAACTATAAAATTCCATAATTACTTGCAAAAAAAATAAAAAAGTAGTAAAATTATTAAAAATAATTAAAAAAATGTGGGGCAGATATATGAATGAATCTGGGGTTGATATGTCTGGGTTAACAAAATATGGAATGGATATTGTTTTCATATATAACGCTTCCGGTAAAATAGTATGGGTCAATAAGCTGATGGAAGAGCTTTCGGGATATTCGGAGGATAATTTTAAGAATGTCAGCTTATCAGATATTATGCCGGGAGTTTTTTGTGTCTCCGCAGATTCTGTTGAACTTAAGAATAATGTTATTGGTGATATTATATATACTTCCCTGTATCGTAATAACCATACATGTTTTCCGGTAAAGGCCAGGATATGTGAATATAACGACGGATTGTTCTACTGCTCCGCAATCGATATAACAAGGCTTGAGGATGTTAAGAAGCAGCTTGCATGGACTAAGGAGGATGCCGAGGGTGCAATGAGGGAACGGAATGAATTTGTTGCCAACATTACACATGAGCTAAGGACCCCGGTAAGCGGAATACTTGGTCATACACGTAATGCACTGGGTGAAGAACTGCCGGCATCGGTTAATAACACTCTCCGCATCATTGAACGCTGCTGCGGGGATATGAATACGATTATTGATAATATACTTGATTTCTCAAAGCTTGAAGTGGGTAAGGTTGTACTTGAAGAGCGTGAATTTGATTTTAAAACATTTATTGACCACATTATAGAGACACATATTGCAAGAATTAATGAAAAGGGATTAAAGTTCGTATTTTCAATGGATGAGAATGTCCCGGACAGGGTTATCGGTGATTCATACCATATATCGCAGATTATCAACAACCTTATGTCCAATGCAATTAAGTTTACATCAATGGGAAAGATCACACTGCAGATAGTTAAGACTAAGCAGAGTGGAGATACCGTTGAGCTTTTCTTCGTGGTCATGGATACGGGAATTGGTATTCGTGAAGAGGATAAGGATAAGCTGTTCAAGAGCTTTACGCAGGTGGATGCATCTATTTCAAGGAAGTATGGCGGAACCGGACTTGGACTTGCTGTATGCAGGCAGATTGTTGAACTGATGCACGGAAGCATTAATGTTGAGAGCCGGATCGGACATGGAAGCATGTTCTCATTTTCAATCAGGGTGAAGGTGCCTGAGAGTGAGATAGTAAGCAGTGAGGAGAATGATGTCGTCTCTATTGTTTCGGTTAAGGAACGTCTTATGATGGGGCACAGGAAGGCTGATGACGATGATAATGATACGGCACAGAATATGAAGAATGTTAAGAGTGTACTTGAGAAGCTTGTATTATGTATAGAGATGGAATCATGGGAAAAGGCTGAGCTTTTTGCTGACAGCCTGAAGCAGATGGTTGGTGATAAGACCGGGTATTTCAGAAGGGCTGTTCTAAGACTTGAGATGGCTGTACGTAAGGAAGAGCATGATA
>CAKRSU010000130.1 GCA_934401755.1 uncultured Oxalobacter sp. | reverse complement strand
AGCTTATATTCTTCGATGAACCAACTGTTGCCGTAGATCCACAGAGCCGTAACAAGATTCTTGAAGGTATTGAACAGCTAAACCGTGATGGTGCAACAATCGTGTATACCTCCCATTATATGGAAGAGGTTGAGCAGATATGCTCACATATAGTGATCATGGATAAGGGAAGGAGCCTTGCAAGCGGAACCACAGAGGAACTCAAAAAAATGATTAAATGCACGGAAAGAATCTCTGTAGAAGTATGCGGTCTGAATGAATCGTCACTGCTTGAATTATCAGGGCTTGCCCACGCATATGGAGTAACATATGAAAATTCTGTGCTTAAGTTATCCTTCAGCGGCGGCCGTCATAATCTTGTAAGGGTTCTTGATTACCTTACTGAACATGATCTTTCATTTGGCAGAGTATATTCAGAGCTTCCTACTCTTAATGATGTATTTCTTGAGATTACCGGGACACAGTTACGGGATAACGCCTAAGGAGGGATAACAATGTTTTTTCACTATTTTAAATACAGCATTATAACCATGCTAAGATCCAGGGAAAGCATGTTCTGGTCGTTCCTGTTTCCGATTGCACTTTCAACATTTATGTTTCTGGCATTCGGTAAAATATATGAAACTACAGAACAGCTAAATGCAGTGCCTGTAGCAATCGTTGAGAATAAGGAGAATGATACCTTCAAAACTGTTATCAAAAGTATCTCGAAGGGTGATGACAGGCTTCTTGAGCCGGAGTACATGGACGAAAATGATGCACTGCATGCCCTTAGGGACAAGTCAGTAAATGGTGTAATATACGTTGATGATAATATCCATATGACAGTACGCGGCGAAGGCTTAAATGAATCGGTTTTAAGTTCATTTCTTGACCAGTATATTCAAAAAGAAGCCGCATTTACCAGGTTAGCTGAGGCTGACCCACATGCACTCCTGAAAGCTATGGGTCTGCTTACGTCAGAGGTGCAGGCCTGCAATGAGCTTAGCACAAGCGACGGCAACCAGGATAACATGATTTCATTTTTCTATGCCGTATTCGCCATGAGCTGTTTGTTTGCAGCATTTAACGGATTAGACAGGATATTCATACTACAGGCCAACATAAGCGCACTCGGTGCAAGAAGGGGAGTTGCCCCTACACATAAGTCTGTTGTTATCATTGCTGAATTCATAGCGGGACATCTTCTGCAGTTCTGTATAGAGGTTCTCACTTTCCTGTATATGCAGGAAGTGCTCGGCATTGATTTTGGTGACAGGATTGCCCCGATATTGCTTATACTCTATATTGGGACGGCATGCGGCCTTGCCCTTGGCATGGTAATCGGTGCGCTGCCAAAACCATCATCACAGGGCATAAAGACCAGCATTACCGTAGCATTTACAATGATACTCAGTATCATGGCAGACCTGTGCACGACCGGATTAAAAGATTCCATTGAGCACTCTGCCCCGGTAATTAACCGGCTAAACCCGGCAGCACTTATATCAGATGCATTTTATTCACTTAATGTATATGACAC
>CAKRSU010000129.1 GCA_934401755.1 uncultured Oxalobacter sp. | reverse complement strand
TTCATGCAAACATTAAACGAACTCATCAACGCCTATGGCATCAGTCAACTCGCCAAACAAAGCGACATCGATCGAGTTACCCTATGGCGCTTCATACGAGGAGAGAGAATCCCGAGAATTGACACCCTCCAGAAAATCCTCGAAAACCTCGGCATCAAAACCCAATTTAGCGTCGAAAAAAGCGGCAAACCCTTAATCGCCTACATCAACTGGAAAAAACAAAAAGAAGCGGAACGGGCTAATTCCCAAAGCACAGACCATTCAGGTACCAGCGGTTCCCCCCCCCCACGTAAAACGACCAAACGAATAGGAAAACCTAAAGGCGGGCAACCCAAAACAAAAGGTCTCACAAAGCCCTAAAAAAGCAAAGCCAAAAAAATAAGAACAAAAAATAAAAACTAAAAAAAATAAAAACAAAAACACAAAACAACAAAAACTTAAAAAGAAACCGACAAACACCATGAAAGGCATCATCCTCGCAGCCGGCAAAGGCACCAGACTTTATCCCGCGTCGCTTCCCATCTCAAAAATACTCCTGAGCATCTATGACAAACCGATGATCTACTATCCCCTATGTACCCTCATTCAAAGCGGGATCAAAGACATCCTCATCATCACCAACGAAAGCGATATTGATAACTACAAAAAAGTCTTAGGCAATGGCCATCAATGGGGTATTCAACTCACCTATCGGATACAACCCATCCAAAGAGGCATTGCCGATGCCTTCATCATCGCCAAAGACTGGATCAACCAAGAACCCATCATCCTTATTTTGGGTGACAACCTCTTTTATGGCGATAAAGTCCCTGTTCTAATTAAAAAAGCCATGCAGCGTCAAAAAGGCGCCACCGTATTCGGTTACGCCGTTAAAGACCCCGAACACTTTGGTGTTGTCACCTTTGATCATCAAGGCAACGCCATCAACCTTGAAGAAAAACCGATACACCCTCAATCCAACACCGCCGTAACCGGCCTTTACATCTACGACAACACCGTCTGTGACAAAGCCACCCAAATTCGTCCTTCAAAACGAGGCGAACTTGAAATCACCGACATCAACAAACTCTACCTCAAAGAAAACACCTTACAAGTTGAAAAACTCGAAAGAGGCGTTGCATGGCTGGATACCGGCACTCACGACACCATGCTACAAGCCAGCATCTTCATCCAATCCATGGAACTTAATACCGGAAGAAAAATCGGCTGCATTGAAGAACAAGCCTATGAACAGGGCTTCATTAGTGCTGAAGCCCTGTTGAACTACCTTAAAGGCTTTAAAGCCAATAGCTATTACGACTATATCCAAGATGTTGTTTTAAGAGACCGTCACTTACCGACGGCATTCCATACAAAAGCCATTCAACAACACCCTTGCATCACAACCAAATAAAAAAAGAAGCCAGTACAAAATGGACACCCAAAAACCGTTCATAGAACAACAAATCCAACATCCCCAACCGAAAGGCACCATCCTCATCACGGGCGGTGCCGGCTACATCGGCAGCCATTGTGCCTTAGCACTGCTTGAAGCAGGACGAAACATCATCCTCTTCGATAGTCTTGAACT
>CAKRSU010000128.1 GCA_934401755.1 uncultured Oxalobacter sp. | reverse complement strand
TCGTGAAGCTTTTCATGCGATTAAATGAGTTTAGCAGCGTGAGGCACATCAATATAGCGCGAGCGTGCCTGTAAGGGGATATGCCATGCCTCAGTAAAGAGTATATGTATGCCATTATACAAATAAATCTTTGGCTCTACAAATCAGAATTTATCAACGGATATCTGCCAGCATTATTAATTCAATTTTGTTTGCCATTCCTGCTCCTTGAAACCAACAAGGATATTTTCATCATCTACAAAAATAGGTCGCTTGACTAGCATACCGTCTGTGGATAAGAGTGCATATTGCTCCTCCTCAGTCATGGTTGGCAGTTTATCTTTGAGTTTCAGTTCTTTATATTTAAGTCCACTGGTGTTAAAGAATCGCTTGAGGGGAAGACCGCTCTTTTCATGCCACAAGCGTATTTCTTGTGCTGTAGGGTTGTCCTCTTTGATGTTTCTCACTTTAAAGGTGATATCATTATCTGCCAGCCACTTTTCCGCCTTTTTGCAAGTAGAGCAACGGGGATAGCATAGGAAAATTGATTCGCTCATTTTTGTACCTTCTTTCTATATCGCCAATCTACGATAACCATATTTTCAATCATAAAAAATATAACCCTTTTACAACTGAAAAACAACCACAAAAATATTTTACAATTTTTTTGCAAAATATACGCAAATGCCATAGGCTCTTCAAGATATAGTATGTTTTATATTACAAATGATTAGCTGGGCAATATTGAAAAACATAAAAACATTGGGTAGAATAAGTATAGGGGGATACTGCATTATGGATATAGAAGTTCTAAAAGAATGTTGTCAGCAACGAAAAATACTTTGGTCTACACATGCTGCGGCTAGAATACAACAACGAGGTATATTGAGGGCGGATGTTATAAATTGTATTATGAATGGAGAAATTATTGAGGATTATCCAACAGATTATCCACACCCAAGTTGTTTGGTGTTTGGATATAGCCTTTTAGGTAAGGTCGTTCATGTAGTAGTTGGTTGTGATGGAAATAGTTTGTTCGTAATAACAGCATATTTTCCTAGCAAAGAAAAATTTTTCGATGATTTAAAAACTAGGAGGTAATTTATATGTGCATGTTTTGTCATAGCAAGGAAACAAAAGCAGGTACTACCACTCATGTGGTGGCTTTTGATGATTGTGTAGTAGTAATTAAGCATGTGCCATGTTTGGAATGTGTACAGTGTGGAGAAACTTTTTTTACCGATGATGTAATGGAACAGCTGGATAAAATTGTTTCACAGGCACGACAGGCATTAAATGAAGTAGTTATTACTGATTATAGCAGAGTAAAAGTAGCCTAGTAAGCGTTTTGGAGGTTGCAGTATGAAAAAGAAGATTGTTTTGATGTTGACCGGGTTAATGGCAATGAGTCAGGTGGCTATGGCGGAGCCAACAGCAAATTATGATCACGAAATCATGCCTATAGAGGATAATTTGCGGATACCAAATCCCTGGCAGGAATATAGTAATCTGAAAGCCGCCTGTCAAGCCGCAGATATAAAGCTGCAGGCTCCAGAGGAAATTTTTGGCGGCCATCAGTCTGTCTGGCGCAGT
>CAKRSU010000127.1 GCA_934401755.1 uncultured Oxalobacter sp. | reverse complement strand
TAATTCTTGTACAAGCCGTGCTTCTCCATTTGGTATTTTATGTACGAAAGATAAATCAGCGATACGAACTGGATAAACAGCTTTCCTTCAAAATGCTCATCGGATGCAACCGACATCCGGCGCATATCTAGTCTTTCCTTCAGATTAGCATATGCCTTTTCAACCAAATCTCGGGTTCGATACACCTTGATGGCTTCTACCGGGTCTTTGATCCCGTTTGACATCAATGCAAAATAGCCGAAATTCTTTTGCTTTGCCTTGATAGCTGCTTCTTTTGGAACCACTTTACGACTATGCTTGGGCGTATCAGATCCTTCAAAATATCGGGCATATTCGCTAGTATGTTCCTCGCGAGTATTTCCCGTGACAAGTTCTTCCTGTAGTTGGTGCAAATGCTTCGCAAAGCTGAGGCGCTCATCGGTACAGCGTTGATCATTGAAGTAGATGTGAATATAGACACGTCGTTTTCCTTTGACGATTTCGCCAGAACGAGGCCGCTTTTCCTGGTAATCCCACGCTTCCGTAAAATGAGCGGCATACAGACCAATGTCGTCGTGATAGTTTTTCCAGGACACAAGCTCGCCTCGGATCTCATCTAAGTGCTTTCTGACAATCTTCAAGTTGCACCGAACCCCGATCAGAAATTTGTGATGATACTTCATCAACTCATTGATGTTCTTCTCGCTGAAGAATCCTCGATCCATCACAAAATTCAGCTTCTCCATGTTGAGAAAGCCAATATCTTTCAATAAATTTATTAAAGTGCTGACATCAGCGGTATTTCCTGCTAGCCGTCTGTAATAAACAGGGAGTCGTGAAATTTCGCCATACAACAAAGCCAGATTGATCTGGGACAACCGATCTCCCTCCTTGTTTTTTCCATACTTCGCCATTTTAATGAGCTTGGAATAGGAGGAAATAGAACTCGTATCATAAGCTAAGAACTCTTTTTCAGAACGCCGTTTAGCTTGGCGCCGAAAGAATTCCATTTTGTTCGCCTCCTGAATGGAGGCGAACAAGTCACTGATTCGCTGCGAAGAGAGATCTTTATTATAGGGATGTGTATGAGTCAGCCCCCATTTACGGAAGCGATAAGCAGATAACCCTTCCTCCAAAACAAGAAAATAACATAAAGACATGATTTTCTTGTAATTTTTGGGAAACGCCGCCTTGAGATCCGCGGTAATGCCCAGCTTTTTCCCAATTTGATCTAAAAGATAAGTTGCTCCATAGAAAGAGCGTTTGCATGCTGTCACAGAAACCAGCTCGGGACTCATGTTACTTTGAACATTCGCCAGCAAATACTTGCCATTGGGAATAAACGCTCCATTCTGAATTTTCCCAATGTAGTGCCGTTTGTGTTCGCCTCTTTGTTTATCGGCATTCCAGAAAGGGGTATCAATGAAAACATAGACTTTTCCCTTGATATTCTGCGTTTTAGCGCCTTGTGGCATATCCATCACAAATCTCTCCTCAGCTAGATATACAATTATATCTAGCTAAGGAGGAATTCAATAGAAGGAAAACGTTGTATTCATAGGGCATACGCAAAGATATGGACTGAATCCTAGATATAAAAAACGGGACTTCAGG
>CAKRSU010000126.1 GCA_934401755.1 uncultured Oxalobacter sp. | reverse complement strand
CCAGAATCTCGTCGTGGCAACAATACCATATCAGCAAATCCTTTACCAGCAGGCATTTCTCTAATAATTGTATAATAAGCCGGAGCCGTAAAATAAGCCATTGTTAAAACACAGCTTAGAGAATTTTCATCATTGTACTTGAATATGGCAGCATATGATTCATGAGCAATTTCAATCATCTCTGCTACTTTTTCTGCCTGCTTGCGTATAGTCGATTTTAACAATATATCGCAATTAGATATAGATTTGGACACCTCTTGTCATGTACCTGTTTCCAAAGCTGCTTGAAAGGCTGTAGCTACTTCATAGTTTGGCAAATATGCTTCTTTATTTTCCCTATCATATCCCAAATAACCAAGATGAATTAAGGCCGTCAAGGCATCATCCTTAGATGCAATATTACTAAAATCATTTTGAAACAGCAATACATTTACATCTGCTCTACCGCCTGCCATCATTCTAAGTATATCGTCCTTTAGACCTGCATAGTTCAGCTGAATGAGCTTATTAATCATAGTAAAAGAAGATGTATTTTTCCAATAGGACTCTAAGGATTCATCCAACATGGCATTTACTACAGAATTAGGGTTATACATATGCTGACCGTTAATCAAATAGCCATTATACCAGGTCCGAACAGAATCAAAATCCATAGAATACCTTTGACATAAATCTTTGACTTCCTTCTCCGTAAAACCATAATAAGGTGTCAATTTCTTGGAGTTCAACATGGTATACTCTCTGAAATTATTTAAGGCGGATTCATTTTCTATCTTCTTAACAGGAAGAATACCAGTAATATAAGCCAAAGCCAAGAAGCTTTTGGATTCCTCACTTTTAAATAAATCATGGAGAAACTGGAGATATTCATGCACCACTTCTGGCTTGCCTACATAATTTCTAACCACGCAATCCCATTCATCAATAATAATCACTAGCTGATGTCCTGTTTTCTGGTAAACATCACTTAGGATAGCAGTAATTGGCCTATCATTCACATTCAGGTCAGGAAGCTCCCGCAGAATATCCTCATAAAGAGTTTTCTGAATACCTGCTACTATATCATTCTTATAGGTTCTTTCAAAGGAGGACACATCCAAATGTATAACATTGTATTTATTTAGATGGAATTCATACTCTGAATCCTTGGCAATCTCAAAAGGCCCAAATAATTCTCTCGAATCGCTGCCCAGGCTATAATAAGCATCCAACATACCAGCCGCCTGAGATTTGCCAAATCGTCTGGCATGACTTAGAGCAATACAATTATTTTCTGTGTTTAGGAATTTATTCGTATACTTCAAAAGTCCCGTTTTGTCCACATAAATCTCACTTCTTACAGCCTGTCTAAAACTTCCATTATCTGGATTAAAATATGTTCCCATTCCCTCATCCCCCTTATGCAAATCCCTTTCCTTTCACTCTTACTTATATTATACACCAACTGTATACTTTTATTCCACCAACCTCTTTTAGAGTAGTACCCTAGAAACTACGTAAATTTTGCATTTTTCCATAGTATATTAGCAATTTTCTTGCCGTGCTTTTTCCACCATAAAATAATATGACAGACTATAAGTCAAAAAAAGGATGGGCATCCTAAGACGCTCATCCTTTTAATT
>CAKRSU010000125.1 GCA_934401755.1 uncultured Oxalobacter sp. | reverse complement strand
CTGCCACTGCAATTGGATATGGAAAACCTCACATAGATTCAAAAAACCTCGTTGACAGACTGCAATGATCATCATTATGTACGCAAAAATAAGGGTAAAAAACTGGGCTACATTTTATGAAATCGACCCCTCAAAGGAGCCAAAAATCAAAAGTGTAGCCCAATTTATTCTTTCTCCCTGCCAAACCGAGGCTTCTCATGGATGGTTTTATTATGTACTAAGCAGTGCAAATGCTAACCCCAGCAAACCTACGGGGATTAGTAACAGAAGGCCACCGGCAAATATAAAGCAAACAATCAGTGCGGGCAGAGCCATAACAAAAAGTATCGTTGCAAATACTTTTGTTAGACTCCATGCCACCTTAAACACAAGACCGAATACTTTTATAAACAGCCACACAAACAGAATCGTACAGAGTATCTCAAACAATGCCACATCCTCCGATTAAAGATTAATGACACTCGACAATGACATCCTTATCGCACAAAGGGCAAACCTGGTCAGTTTCCCAACTGCCGTCCAAGCAGCCAACACCGCTTGCACCCACATAAATAAAGACGCCAGTAGAGTATCCACAATGGGGGCAGTCGAAGTCGATATTAACCATTGCGCCTTCATCGTCTCGGGTAACAATTTCCCAATTGGTCGCAGTTGCTCTTTTAGCCATATCTCTTTCCTCCTTAGAATTGGAACTTGCTGACATCGCCGTTGACGGCCTTGAAATCAGCATCTTCGGGTGTCTCAAATAGTGTTTCACCGGACTCGGTATCCGTCAGTCGACAGGCACGGCCATAGTTGCCGATCTTGGCAACGGAGAACGCTGCGGCTCTGCTGTCGGTATCCGTTTTGGTATACCAATCACCGGACTTGAACGCTTTGAACTCTACCTTGTATTTGCTCATAATTTACCTCCTTGAGTAGTGTGGGAGTGCGGGTTGCACTCCCGTCTGTCGAATTTCATACGGTGGAACGCCGAGAATTTGGGTGTTACAGGAATACGATCTCATAGTCCTCAAAACCGGAGAGGAAATTGTAAATGATGGTTTCCATGTTTGCTTCAGCGTCTTCGTAGATGCCATCCGCTTCAGCAAGAGCCAGACCCTCGGTTTCAATTTCAGAAATAATACCCTGGTACTGCTCGAAATCGATAGGATTGAGAATGTTGTTCTCCTCCTGGCATCTGACGGTGTCCCAAATCACATAGTTGTCGAGGACTTGTGCCTCCGGCAATGAAATGTAGATCTTAAGACTGTCGTTATCCACCTTGATTTCGATATCCTCCACCTCGTAGCCGACCTTCACAACGCCGGAGCATTCGATAGTGATGGTGTTGGTGGTTCCGGGAACGGCGATATTATCAAGGAAATAACGGGTGTAGTCAGCCGATTTCGTAGCAGTGTATTCTCCGCAGTATGTAGAGAACTGGCTGATGTCAACGAGGACAACCTCGATTTCATCCACGGTAACGATACGCTTCTCGACTTCCGCAGGTAGTTCAAGATTGAATTCTTCCTCAACAGGAGCAACTGGTTCAACTACTTCTGCCTCGTCTGAGGGGTAGCTGCCAACGAAGTAGCCGGCACCGAATACAATTGCCAGTGTAAGTAAACCAGCGATTGTGCTACTGATTGC
>CAKRSU010000124.1 GCA_934401755.1 uncultured Oxalobacter sp. | reverse complement strand
CTGCAAGGCTCGGTCGGAGTCAATTTGTTTACGTTTGTTCTTGGTATTGTAAGCCTTGTTGTTCTGATAGCGTGTTTACTATCCGGTAAGTGAGCAGGAAGCGAAACAGGCCTGAAAAATCAATAGTCTGCAATAAAAACGCGGCCATGAGAACTTAATCCCATGGCCGCGTTCCTTTTATTCAGAAACCATGTCTGGCTTTATTCAAACTCAATGCTCATAAGGACATCACCCTGATATTTAACAAGATGGTATGAAATCCCGTTGTAGGTGTATTCTTTGCCAAGGGCATCTGAGCATACTTCTTGAGCATCTTCAAATTCAAGTGATGGATCTACTGCCAAGATAGCTGCAACGGCTGATGCGGCCACGTCGGACATATCACTGGTGTTAAACACAATCATAATTCTCACTATTCCATAGGCATCACCATCACTGATAATTTCCT
Organism: uncultured Oxalobacter sp.; assembly: GCA_934401755.1. GTDB lineage: Bacteria > Pseudomonadota > Gammaproteobacteria > Burkholderiales > Burkholderiaceae_D > Oxalobacter. The sequence goes on along the minus strand of CAKRSU010000124.1, from coordinate 1,188 downwards.
CGTCTTTGTTAAGAAACAGGGCTGTTCCGATATGTTCTGTACCATCCTTCACTATCATGCACCCAGATGAATCTTTGTCGGGAGAAAAGAACATGGTCTCGAAGTCCGGATCGGTGTATTTGAAGATGCGCCCATACCTCTCGGTAAATTCACGAAGCGACAGAAGCAGTTCCCCGTCCTCATGCAATGGAATCGTGAGAAGCTTTGAATCAAGCTCAGTCCCGCAGACAGTACAGCGTTTACGCATCCATACACATCCGGAACCATAATTGGGCGTATCGGCCTGCCATTCGCTGGGCGTATGTCCTAAAGCAACTCCCTGAGTTTCGCCGCAATTCTTGCACGTTGCAGGTTTGGTGCAGGTGGCCGGAGAAAAATCATGTTCTTTACATACGGTCTCGGTTGGTGCTGCCGTAGAAGAACCGCTTGGCGCTGTCGACTTAAACGTGGGCATAATTGCGTTAAGCAGCATCGGCGTAACAGCAAGCACGATGATAATACCGGCATAAATTGCAGAGAGTTTTAATACCACTTTATCTGTGCCTGCAAACCGACTTTTTATTCTGCGTATGCTTTTCTTTCTGAACACAAAGACATCTACGAGAATAGCAATAACAAGAGAGAACAGCGAGACAAGCAGCATAGAAACCGTATCCGATACCAGTACGGCAATCGAGCAGATGATATAGTACGCAATGAAAATTACCCGTATTATCACGCGCATTACGTTCTCCGCGGTAGAGCCATCTATCGGTAATCCGCATTTGTCGCACTTCTTTCCGTTTACCTCGTTACCGCAATACCGGCAGAAACGCTTATATGAGCGGGCTGTGCTGAACTTGCAGTTGGAGCATATCGGAATATCATCGACTTGAGTACCGCAGTATGTGCAGTAATAGGACGTGGATTTTTTGTTTCTGCGCTTATCGGACGGTTCATTATTACTGCTTTCTTCAGGCTGCACCGGTACACCGGATTCCTCTGCTTCTTTAGAAAAATAATCACGTATCGCAAACCCGCAGTTCGGACACACTTCGGCGGTATCAGAGACATTTTCCCGCCCACATTCCGGGCATTTAACAAGTGCCATAATCTTTTCCTCCCTTTATACTTTGTAGTCTTTCAGCCTATATTAGATATACTAACAGAATCTACCGGGATAGTCAACTAAAATGTATGCTATTGACA
>CAKRSU010000123.1 GCA_934401755.1 uncultured Oxalobacter sp. | reverse complement strand
TTCCTTCATCGGCATAGACTCCTGCAAATTCCCAGAGCGGATTGCTTTCTATCTTTTCCGTATAATACTCCACCTGCGTGGCATAGGATTCTGCCTGTGCCTTGGTGCCGGTACTGACTCTGGCATAGGCGCACACTTTTAATTTCTGCTGTGGGTGTGTATGTCTGCTTCCGGAAACTGCATTTATGACTGTTACTTTCTTAGCCATTTTCGGTTCTCCTTTCCTTTGATTTCAAGGAATCGCTCCCTTGTCAGCAACATACACTACCACACTTTTTTCATTATATCTAGCGTTTTTACAGATATACTTTGGCAAGTTCCGGGGAAAAAGTCTCGATGTTCAAATGACTGATTTTTTCCCTTTCTTCCTCATCTATCAGCCCACTTTCCTGCATCTTTTTAAGTAGCATTTCTGCCATCTTATACATGATTTCATTCGATTCTTTTTTCACAGGCACCGCCTTAATCCAGCTCATATAAGCTGGCGGTTTTGACTGCTATGCAGGCAGCAATCACGAAAACAATGCCAATCATACCTACCGCAATGATAATTACCTTCATCCTTACCCTCCTGATTTTAGACAAACTAAATTTACACCCCAAAGAAACACACCTACATCATCCGGCACTCTGCCATAGTGACCGCTTGGTCCTCTGCAGCAAAGTACATATCTGATTCCTCTATGGTTACCATTAAAATTTCCCCGGCTTCTTTCTCACCCATCTGAATCGGTGCAAGATAAGGAATGATCTCTGCACACAGCTTCTGATCCGGGCAGGTATTGATAAACCCACCACAGGTATCCAATATCAGACGGTCAACCATATCGGTAATTATCATTTTCTCTGCATCATAAAAATGACTGCCAAGGAAATTCGCCATATTCTCTGGTGTTGTAGAGATAAAAAACTCCTGTCGGTTTCCTCCGTCACTCGGATAAAAATAGGCATATCCTGCCCTTTCTGTATCCAGTATCTTTTCTACCATGCTTTTTTCTTTCTCTGCCATTGATTCTCCTCCGCTTCACGCTTCCTTAATTTCTGTGTTGCTAAAACACACAAGAATACGGCAGAAGTATCTATTACCTCTGCCGCATGAATTCTGTGATTTAGTCTCACTGCCATAATCCACAACTATTCAGTTCCTTCATAGTTGTATTCGCAAATCCATTTGAAATTGGCTTCGCCAATAGGATTTGCTCACTCTTGAATCATATCCTTACGCCATAAACAGTAAATGTTTATGGCTGACTGAACAGTTGTAATAATCCTTCACTTCTTATAAGTGATTTGCTCCTATTCGACACTACTTCCCGGAGCCGGAACGCCGCAAAGACAGAGAAGCATGAAAAGAATTTCTAGCGTTCCAAAGTACAGAACGCAAGTAATTCTATGTTTCATGCCGAAGAACACTGTACCAGTGTTCTTCCCTGTTCGACATTCATTGGGCAGTCAATCCAGACTGTCTGCGGTTTCACAGACATCACAGGCATCTCACCTCCACCACTGCGTGCTGGCTAATCTCAAGGAGTATCATTATAGGCCATTTACATCCTCGCACCTGCCTACCCAGACAGGCTGTACCCCGGTTGTCTCGCTCGGCTCCTTAGATGTGATCTTTTTGACATCCGAATCGGTCAGAAAAT
>CAKRSU010000122.1 GCA_934401755.1 uncultured Oxalobacter sp. | reverse complement strand
GATTGTTCTGGCCGGTATTAAACATTGTAGTCAGCTCCGGAAAGAATGCTTCGGCAAGTCCTGTCTCCGATATAAGTCTTATTCTGTCAGGGCCTGAAGATTCAATAAGCTTGGTCACCTCAACCCTGATACGCTCAGCGCTCACATTGGCAATATTGCCGGCATGCGAACATATCGCATCATAAGTTCCCTGCTCAATATCAAACCCCAGCTGCCCTGCAAATCTTATCGCACGCAGTGTTCTGAGTGCATCTTCATCAAATCTTTCAGAAGGATTACCTACACACCGGATTATCTTATTGTTAAGATCCTCCACACCCCCATATATATCAATAAGTCCCTGTGATGGACAGTATGCCATCGCGTTGATAGTAAAATCCCTCCGCATCAGGTCTTCACTGAGCTCGGATGTATATGTTACATTTTTTGGATGTCTGTTATCTTCATATTCCCCATCAATCCTGTATGTCGTCACCTCATAACTGCAGCCATGCATACGCACGGTTACCGTACCATGCTGTATTCCTGTATCTATGGTTTTATGGAACAGCCCCTTAACCTCTTCGGGCTTAGCAGATGTAGTTATATCCCAGTCCCCCGGCACCCTGTTTAACAGCGAATCCCTTACGCATCCGCCTACAACATAAGCTTCATATCCATTATTATTAAGAGTATTTATAATAGTCTCAGCATCTGCCGGTATATCAATTCTCATGAGATAACCTCCAAGCATATTAATCAAAAATTAATGCATGACCAGGCAGCAATCATACATAATATATTCCAACTATCATTGTACCACATAATTAATTTTCTTTTCAATACACATGACAAATTCAGACTTAAGTGTTAAACTATGAGATATTTTATATACACTTAACAAATGTTTTACAGGAGGTTATGTATTATGAAAGAGCTTTTTTTTCTGTTTTGGACATTTGCCAAGATAGGCAGTATCACTTTTGGGGGTGGATATGCAATGCTTCCCATACTTCAGCGTGAGATAGTCGACAAGAATCACTGGTGCACTGAAGATGACCTTATGGACTATTTTGCGATAGGACAGTGTACGCCCGGTATCATTGCCGTAAATACTGCAACATTTATCGGATACAAACGACGTGGGATAATTGGTGGTATATTTGCAACATTAGGTCTTGTATTCCCGTCACTTATTATCATTACAATAATAGCAGCATTTATCCGTAACTTTGCCGACCTTGAGGTTGTCACACACGCATTTAACGGAATTAAGATATGTGTCTGTGCGCTTATTTTTGATGCAGTACTTAAGCTTGGAAAAAAATCAGTTATTGACAGATATTGTCTGTTGGTTTTCCTTGGTGTATTCTTCATATCACTGCTTACAGATTTTTCAACCATACTGCTTATTATTGCTTCGGGAATACTTGGAATTGTAATTAACAGATTTACACACGGAAAGGAGAAGGCTTAAAATGTTAATATATCTCAGATTAATATATGAATTTTTTAAAACAGGATTATTTGCCATTGGCGGTGGTCTTGCAACGCTTCCTTTTTTATATGAAGTCTCTAATAAAACCGGATGGTTCACCGCACAGGACATATCCAATATGATAGCTATATCAGAGTCTACGCCTGGTGCAATTGGTATCAATATGAGTACTTATGTCGGATTCCATACTGCATATC
>CAKRSU010000121.1 GCA_934401755.1 uncultured Oxalobacter sp. | reverse complement strand
GATTTTGCTATATATACCGGAAACACGCTTGTTGCCAGTGCGATTACCAAGATTGCGGAAAGTACGATAACCGCAACATCTATGTATCCGCTGCCTCTTTTATCTTTCAGCCTTTTCAGCATAAATCCATACCGCCTTCTTTGTGTTGTTCATACGGCACAAGGAAAAAATCGTCTTCAAGCAATTCTGAAATTCTTCCTCTAATTCACAGATTCTCTGTTTGAGTTCCTTAAAATGTGTACTGCACATCTGCGCGCCGTCTCCGGAAATTTTGACCTCGTAACCGAAAACTGCTGATATTTTTTCTGCCGCAAATTCTCTTGCATCTTTTGACACTGTTTCTTTTACTTTTGCAATGGCCTCATACTTGTTATTTTCAACGGAAAGTCTCTCTCGCTCATAATTTTCCGAAAAATATGAGTTCCATTGCTTATATTTAACCATATACAAGTTCATCAGTTTCACCACCTATCCCATTGTTATATCACCTTGCTTGAATTGTTCGAGAAATTCGTCATCACCCATACTGTTTTCCGGTTCATACGGTGTATCAAAATACCCATACTTGGCAAGCTTTGCAACCTTTTCGATGTTTCCACCGTTATCAAGATATTTTGCAGCCTCAACAAGTTCATTTTCAAGCAATTGATGCTCCCATGACATATAATATAATTCCTGTAAGGTTTGCTCACTGTTATTATCAGCTATTTCCTTCATTGCATCTATAAACTTTTCGTAAGGGTTATTTATTTCTGCAGCGGCATCGCTTTCACTGTCCAAATTCCTGTAAAAATCAATCCACTGCATCGTTGTATTAAAGTCATGCTTCGGAACAATGCTGATTAAATCGGTAATCGCATCGTGCCTGTAAACCGATTCCCTGATTACATTTTCAGAATCAAGTTCATACGGCATTGTCAATACATCCGACCATTGCACAAATCTTGCCGCTGCCGCAATTTTATCGCCGCAGTTATTGTCCCAGACCGGCATTTCCTTAATCAGTTTCAGCGGATTTTCAAACTGCATAAGAATTTTAATATCCGCTTCGCTTGCTTTGCCAATATGGTTTTTCATATAATCGCAGAGCATATATAAATCGTTATATACATTTTTGCCCCACATCGGATTTGCCATTTCGTTATAATTTTCCTCGATTCTCTGCATAAATCTCGCCTTTATTTCGCTGTAATCAGCATCAAATATTTCTTTTTCACCAATGTTCCATATTGTCGGATTGACCAAATCATAAATGGGTGGTTTGTTCTCCTGAAAAATCTCACATATTGTTTTTATCGGTGTGTTCATTTTCAGAAAATGTTCAAGGTTTGTGTTTTCATTTATCGGCTTGTCCCTCATAAGATATTCGTATATATTTCTGTAATCGGCAATGTATTCAGAATTTTCAACCACCTTCTCCGAACCCCAATCACGGATTTCTTCCATAAATGTATCGTATTCCTCTGTCAGTTTTTTATAAAACAATTCTTCTCTGTTCACCATCGTTACCTCCTAAAACATAACTCCAATCGACTGAATGATCTGATAGGCTATAACTATCAGATATGTCGCCAGAAAGCACATCAGCATAATTATCGAGAACACACGGATTTTTCCGGGTATTTTCTGTGCCTTTGCTTTCAGCTTGCGAAGTTCCATCTGTTTGAAGTCGTGCGA
>CAKRSU010000120.1 GCA_934401755.1 uncultured Oxalobacter sp. | reverse complement strand
ATACTGAATGCAGTGAGAATATAACTGACTGCTATACTACAAAGAGCTTATACACTATAGAGTCATCCGAAGCGGATGCAGCAAGCAACAGATGCTATGTCAAGGATATGTCAGATGGTGTTGTTGCATATAAGCTTCAGAAGGCATCCGGAAGTGAAGATATAATATGGCATCAGTTGTTGAAGGGAACAGACGACAGGAAAGCAGATGCAGTTCCTGTTCTTGCTTGCTTTGATAACGATGTTAATAGCGTGGTTAAGACAGAGCTTGTCTGGAATGGTAAGGGTATTACAATCCGTGAGTATTACAGTAACTTGGGAGAAACAGTAACGATTGAACCTTATGATTATAAGGGAATGGTTACAGTATCAGACTGGGTTGATGAGGCTGGTAATCCTGTTACCTCATTTAATGCAGGTGATAAGACTGCGTATTATGTAGATGAAAATAAGATTAGCGTTGAAGAGAATAAAGATGTTAGTTTTAAGGGTGAGGGAACGAAAGATAAGCCATATATTATTATGAATGCGAAGCAGCTTGCTACTATTGCGGACAAAATCAATGGTCCGGACGGCAAGGAATTTGCCGGTGCATATTATGAGCTTGGAGCTAATATCGAACTTGATAGTACATTTACACCTATTGGAACTGATTCTTCACATTCATTTATGGGTCATTTTGATGGTAAAGGTTACACGATCACCATTAATGATATAAGCTATGCTGCCAGTGGTAGTTACATGTATCGGGGATTGTTTGGCTATGTTAGTAAAGCTGATATCAGAAACTTCACTATAATTGGAAGCATAGCTGGAACGTACTCAAACACCAAGTATGTATATGTAGGTAGTGTCGCTGCATATGTACAGAATTCTGTTATAGCTGATGTTACTTCAAAAGTTAATGTTAAACATGACGGTATCAGTAATGACGTGCGCTATACCGGTGGAATTGCAGGATATCTGTATTACAGTACCATAGCCGGATGTATTAATGATGATGGAGAGTCTTCAGGTGGTGCGCTGGCTGGAACAATGTCAGGCGGTTCAGTTATTACAGGCTGTATTGCCAGAGGCCAGGATATGTATGCGCCGCTTGTGTATGAGTTTAGGGAAAATGGATGCGCTGTATACAATTCAGTTAATGAGAGCACATATAAAGCAGAGGATAAGATTAACGGATTCAGTAATACAGGCAGCGCTAAGATAAAGAACTGCTATGTATCGGATGCATATACAGATGGAATTGAGATGGCTTCAGGTATAGTAGCAGGAAAGCTTAATGTACACTGGGTGAAAACAGATTACGATAATGATGACTCTGTATTCTGTCAGCAGCTTACAGGGGATAATAAGGATGAATATCCTCTTCTTGCAAGAGAGTGCAGCGACCGAGAGGAAGATACGGTTGTATATGGAGCAGAATTCGTATCAATGGATAAGCTTGTGGATGCGGTATACGCTAATTATGGTACTGCCGTAAGTGCACCGGCACTGTCTGTTGATCCGTCATATACCTCTACTGCATGGGTCTGTGGTAATACGACATTAAAGCCGGGTGAGGAATTTAAGCTTGCAGATAATGGAGTATTTTACGAAAACCTTACTGCTTCTGATTCAAAGAAGCCTGAAGGTGATGGAACTAAGGAATCTCCATATCTTATAAGCAGTATAGATGAATTGAAGTGGGTTG
>CAKRSU010000119.1 GCA_934401755.1 uncultured Oxalobacter sp. | reverse complement strand
GTGGCTGACGCCCCGAAAGCTCATGAATCGCTAAGTACCGAGGCGCGAAGAGTACCTGTGCAGGGTACTCCCATACCACTCATTAGTGTATTCATCGCAATTTTCCGCCTTGACACAATTTGTAGATTTTGCGAACTGGCTGGAACAGAACAGCAGAGATAGTACCCTAAGAAAACCCTTGCTGAGCCTCGGTGCTTAATGAGTTCAAGCCGTAAGGCACAGAAGGAATTTAGCATCCGCTAGGCTCAGCTAGGAGCGAGAGCGGGTTTTCGTGGGTACTATCTCTGCTGTGGCTATTTGATAAAATAAAGGCAAAATGATTCGGCAACAGCCGAAGGGGCATGACACTTTTGCGTCGGGGCCATTAAGTCGGACAGAGCAAAAGTCGTTATGACCGCAGGCTGTATATCGAGAACTTTTGATATCTCGAATTATATTTACAGCTCTAGGGAGAGAAGTAACTCAGCAAATCAGAATTTTCCACAAAAAATAGCGTATCGAGTCAATTCAGACTGATACGCTATTTTTGTATAATTCTTCAACTATAAGCTATCCTAATGTAGGGGTTATAACATAGCAATAGCTTTCCTAAATTCTTCCAATGACATACCTGCTCTTTTAGCAGCATCCATATTAGAAAGTATGCCATCTTTTACTAAATCGCACAGGGTTTTTAACATGCCTTTCTCCATGCCTTCTTCTTCAGCAATCTCTCTAGCTCTTTTATCATCCCACTTAAAAGTCACCATATCCAGAACCTCCTTTTCGTGTTCTTTGAAATATTCTTTCATCAATTCATTATCTCTACAATATCGAACAGCAGATTTAATAGCCTGAGATAATTCCTGTTTTGCTGCTAAATATTCCTGCACCTTTGTCACAAAGACACTATAACATCGCAGTTCATAACATGAATCCAAAAGCTTTTTCCCCTTGGCCAAATTAATATTGTAGCTATCTGCAACTAATTCCAAGGAATGACTTTCCCCCTCAAAGGCTTCCGATAACCTCATAATCCTATGCTCTGGTTCATCTTTACTACCATTATACAACACATAGAATTTCGGCGCAGGTATTTTTACCACCTTGGAACGATAGGCCATATCTACATCTACATGTCTCCTATACAGCTTGCCAATATACCATAACATTCTTAATGGCATATTAGGATTCCAAGAACCCTGATGCTCCATTAAAACCACAGTATGATTCCCTACCTTAAAACTAATGTCATTTTTTATATCATTGTAAAATGTTCCCCGCAATGTATTAATAGTAATATCCCTGGGAGAAATATTTTCCCCACTAAGTGCATTATACAAGCTGCATAGTCGCTTCTTATCCTTAAAAATATTTCTAAAAAGCGAATCCTTGTAATTGCGTTTCCCCTGCATCTGCAATCCCTCCTATTTTATTTATAGCCAAACAAAAAATCCTTTGCAAAATAAACTTACAAAGGATTCATATTCTTATTATTCGACAATAATTTCCAATCTCCTGCTTGAATAATGATAATTTCAAAAAAATCCTTGCCAAAAGCTTCAATAAATGATATACTCATTCAGTCAAAAGGACAAGATAGTTGCAAATTGCATTTGCAAACTTTCTCTGCTCCTTCAACAAGAGGGAGCCAAAGACCAAAGAGGGAGGTGATTTCGTGAGAAAGTACGAAGTCATATTCATTGTTAAACCAATGG
>CAKRSU010000118.1 GCA_934401755.1 uncultured Oxalobacter sp. | reverse complement strand
CTGTAAGAGGAAGCCCCCTTGTTGCCTCAAAACATATTAAAGCTGCGATTTCACTTATGGTATCACGGAAATCCTTGGTTCCTGTCTCATTTCTGCGGATCAAACCGATTTTGTGCTGGATAAGCGGATGATTCATTATGTGTACATTATTCATTATTTAACACCTCTTTTATTATTTTTATGTTGCTGCTGCTTTTCAGGCAGTACTGCATTCAGGATGATTCCTACAAGTACACCTACGGCAAGTCCTGTGAGGCTGATTGTCACAGAACCGATAGTGAAGGAAATGCATCCTGCGCCGGAATAGGCAATTCCGATTGAAAGAACCAGTATTAAAGCAGTAATGATAACATTTCTGGTTTCTTTGAAGTCGACATTATTTTCAACTATGTTGCGGATTCCTACTGCTGATATCATGCCATAAAGTACTAGTGATACGCCACCGCAGGTAGCAACGGGCATTGCACTGATAATTGCAGCAAACTTAGGACAAAATGAAAGTGCGATTGCAATATAAGCGGCAATCCTTATGACAAATGGGTCAAATACCTTGGTGAGTGTAAGAACACCTGTGTTTTCACCGTATGTTGTATTGGCAGGTGCCCCGAAAATGGAAGCGAGTATTGTTGCAAGTCCGTCTCCAAGCAGAGTTCTGTGAAGTCCGGGATTGGAAATGTAATCTTTGCCAACCGTTGATGAAATCGCTGATATGTCACCAATATGCTCGGCCATTGTTGCAATGGAAATTGGCATAATTGTAATTATTGCTGTGGCAATAAGTGAAAAATCAGGATCCTTGAATACGTAAAATACTGTATCGCTCCATTGGAATGGCAGCCCGATCCAGGCGGCATCTTTAATAGCCTGAATACTATCCGCCGTAAACAGGGAAAAGGAACTGTTGCCCGCGATAGTGATTACACCATCGACATTCTGACCGCATGCTGCCGCAAAGATAACAGCAACAAGTGACGAACCGATAACACCAAGAATAATAGGAACAATTTTTACAATTCCCCTGCCCCATGTGTTACATAGTATAACTATTATGATAGCAACTAATGCAATCGGCCAGTTACTGGAACAGTTATTGATTGCGTTGGCAGAAAGGGTTAATCCAATTGCAATTATAACAGGCCCTGTTACGACCGGAGGGAAAAACTTCATAATCTTATTCCTTCCAAAAAACTTGATTAATGCAGAAAGTATAAGATAAAGAAGTCCGGCGCATGCTACACCGATACAGGCATACGGAAGTAATTCCTTCTCTCCGTTAGGGGCGATTGCTGCATATCCGGCAAGGAATGCAAATGAGGAGCCTAAAAATGCAGGCACCATACCCTTTGATAAAAAATGGAACAGAAGAGTTCCAACACCTGCAAATAAAAGGGTGGATGATACGCTTAACCCTGTCAAAGCAGGAACCAGGACGGTGGCACCGAACATGGCAAACAGATGCTGCACCCCAAGTATCAATGTTCTGGGCGCACCTAACTCCATGGCGTTAAATACCGGTTTTTGTTCTTCGTTTTTCATTAGTAACCTCCTTATTAAGTTGTTACTGATATTATAACACGATATGACATATATTTGCATAAAAAACGCTTGTTTAATAAAATTAGAAAAAAATAAAAAAAGGTGTTGACAAGCAGCGAAACGTTTGGTATTATAAATTTCGTTGCCGCAAGAGAGAGAACAA
>CAKRSU010000117.1 GCA_934401755.1 uncultured Oxalobacter sp. | reverse complement strand
GGCGTGAGGGTCCCGGTGAGAAGCTTACCGGACTTATTGAAGAGGCATCAGGCGGTGCTGGTATTATAGCGGAGGATCTTGGTGTTATCGTTCCGGAGGTAAGGGCGCTTATTGATAAAATGGAATGGCCGGGAATGAAGATTCTTGAATTTGCATTTGAGGAAAATCCGGCTAACGAATACCTTCCGCATAATTTTAAGAACAGTAACTGTGTGCTTTATGGTGGAACTCATGATAATGATACGATCAGGGGATATGTTGATAAAGTACCGTCATGGCAGCTGAGACATATATATGATTATCTTGGAGTGGATAACATCCATGCTGTACATAAGGCAATGATAAAATGCGGTTATGCAAGTATTGCGGCAACTGCCATATATCAGATGCAGGATATACTGGGACTTGGCGGGGATGCGCGTATGAATGAGCCTTCAACTGTAGGCCATAACTGGAAATGGAGACTTAAGGCTGAGGAATTAAAGGACAGCGATGCCGTGTGGCTTATGAGACAGACACAGATATATGGCAGGCTTACATATTAGTCTGGTTTTTATGATACTGACTGGCTCTGGCTGGCGGCATCGGCAGTCATAAGCTGGCGCATCTGGTTAATGAGGTATTTATACCTGTGATCCGCTGAATTAATTTCGTATATATAACAATCTATGAGATCAGGATCAGACACATACTGGAATTTGCTGTATGCATTTTCGAGAGTTTGTCTGGTTCTTTTTATATCCTCAAGCAGCATTCGTTTCTGGCGTATGATATCCGGGTTATTTTTTGATTTTCTCATAATTGGCATCTCCTTCTGAGTTCAGATCCTTAAGGGTTATACAATAATAGTTTCCATATATTGTGATTAATATTCTTTGATAAATATTTTTTCTTAAAAATAGAGTGTTTTTTGTCTGGATTGAACAACAGGTAATACCGGATTTTGTGCAAACTAACATAATAAATTATATTTTTGGCATAAAGGAGGGAATATTTTTGTGCAGGACAGCTATATTATTGTAAGTAATTTTGGTTATATTTTTTGTCCGACATATATTGACTTGCATTATACTGAGTGATATCATACAAAATACAACAGGGAAAGGAAGTGAGGGGAATTATAAAAGAATGTTGTCTGACCGCAATTCTGGTTCTGGCAGCATTGGAAGATGTCAGGGGTTACCGTATCAGCAATGAACTGATAATTACAGGCTGGATGGCAGGAGGGCTGTTTTCGGTCTGTGCTCATGGATTAGCAGGGTTTATATGCTGGTGTCTGAACGTTATAGTATCTATATTTCTTTTATTATTTTTATTCAGGTTTAAGATGATCGGAGCAGGGGATATTAAGCTGCTATCAGTTATAAGCGGTTTTACCGGGGTAAGTCACGCTATTGAAGTATTTGAAGTGGCAGTTATTATCGGAGGTGTATTCTCTATTATCAAATGTATCCGTTATGGGTATCTGGTCAGTCGTTTGTCTTATTTCAGGCAGTATGTTTCAGAGTTATCATACAGGAAGAGTCCGCAGCCTTATTATGTTAAGAAAAGAGATGGGGATATGGTGGTTATACCTTTCAGTGTTGCAATTGGAGCAGGGTTTATGGCAGTTTACAGTGGAGTATTAAGCAATGTCGGATTTATATGGAGGTTTTAATGGGGAGAGCTAGGATTGTATTATTTTCACATGATTCACGGTATGCAGATGCATTTTCAGAATACTGTGGGAGAC
>CAKRSU010000116.1 GCA_934401755.1 uncultured Oxalobacter sp. | reverse complement strand
CTTCCATGCTGGGCAGCGTTGCGCTTGACAGCACCTTCGGGCGCGGAATATGCGAATACTCGGCAACCAAGGGCGGCGTTATAAACCTTACCCGTCAGCTCTCCAATGAGTGGGCGCAGTACGGCATAACCGTAAATACTCTCAGTCCCGGATTCTTTGCCTCCGAGCAGTCCCCTGTCGGTCAGGGCTGGTTCAACGATTTTATAAATACATGGTGCCCGATGAAGCGCCCCGGCAGAAGCCATGAGCTGGATGCAGCCGTCATCTTCATGGCAAGCGAAGAAGCTTCCTACATGACCGGTCAGAACATCGTAGTCGACGGCGGCTGGACAAGCACCTGAGTGAAAAATTACCGCAAAGGCTAGATGCCTTTGCGGTAATTCAGAAGCACAATCGTTCAAAAATTAACGTCTTTCACTCCGAGTATTGTGATAAACGTGCGGCGGAACGCGCTGACTATGTCAAAATCTCCACCCTCGGAAGCCCATGTTACCGTCACGCTTCGGAAGCTGTGGTAGAGCGCATAGGCAACGTCCTCCGGCGCAGCCGAATTACTGATCTCATTTGTCCGCTGGGCGTTGTCAATTGTCCTTACAACAGTTTTGTAAAGGTACATATCCTGCGGGAAGCGCTCGTCAACCTTGCCCTGAACGAGATTAACGTATATCTGGCGTATGACATTGGGGCCATAATCTGCGGAGTTGATGCTGTACACGCTCATAAGCGACCAAAGCAGCCCGACATTCGTCTGCTGTGAGGCGAGCGTGTCCATAAATTGCTCCGCTTTTATACCCAAATAGTCCGTTATTCCGTTAACAAGCTGTTCTTTTGACTCATAATGGTAATAAAAAGTTCGTTTTGTAATTCCCGCCGCTTCGCATATTTGCACCACGGTAACATTATCATACCCGTTCTCCTTGAACAGCTTGATTGCGCATTCGCGGATGCGCTCCTTGGTCTCAGAATAGGTTCCTTTTACAGGCATAATATATAAAACCCCCAATTATTAGTTGAAATGTGACAAAAGCAAGCGATATTTTTATAACAATATTGCTATTGACAATAGAATGACAATATGATATTCTTGCCTCAATGTTACCGCGGTATAATACAAATTCGCTTAAGTGTAAAGCTAGCATATACTTAAGTATTTTAACTCATTATCGGGAAAACGTCCACATGTTTTTATACAGCGGAACGGAAAAAGAAAGGAACGCTGAAATGAAACTTTTTGAGGAGATAAAAATCGGCTCCATGACGCTGAAGAACCGCGTTGTCCTCGCTCCGATGGGTACTACCACAGATCACACCAGCGGCTTCAACATGAGAGACGTGAATTTCTACGCAGAACGTGCCAGAGGCGGCGCCGGGCTTATCCTGACTGGCGCAGTCACCGCTTCAGAGGAGTTCGAGCCCGCCCCGTGCCAGAAGCTGACGAACTGTAAGGATGTCTACATGCTCCACATGATAGCAGAGCGTGTACATATGTACGGAGCGAAGTTCGGTATTCAGTTGTCTCCGGGCATCGGCCGCATGAACTGGATTGACCCTAACACTCCGCCCTACTCGGCCAGCCCCTGCCCGAACTACTACAAGCCCGATCTCATATGCCGCGAGCTCCCGACCGACGGCGTCAAGAGACTTGTCACCGCGATGGGCGCTTCCGCCAAGCTTGCGAAGGACGCCGGCGTCGATATAATAGAGATCCACGCTTACGGCGGATACCTTATTGACCAGTTCACCTCCGCTAAATGGAAC
>CAKRSU010000115.1 GCA_934401755.1 uncultured Oxalobacter sp. | reverse complement strand
CGCAGCTCTTTTCTCACCGGCCTGAGCGCATCACTTATATGCTTAAGCTCTGCGCTGACATCGCTGCCCTGCCTCTCCAAGGAATACAGCTTCTGCCGCTCTGCAATGAATGCTTCAATATCCGATTGCAGCGCACTCTCAAGTGCGGTCAATTCAGCAGAGTTCGTTATTCGATATTTGTGCAGCAGCGCAAACTGACACCTATACCTGTCCAGTCGGGCAGTTTCCTTACGGATGTTAAATGGCAAGGGCTTTCTTCGACGGGGCGCCTTGCGCAAGCCGAGTATGTACATATACCGAATATACATAGCTTCAAAACCGTGCAGCTTACGACTCTTAGGCTTCCCATTCCGCCGTACCCGGTATGTCCTCTTATATTCAAACACCCGCTGCTTCGACTCACTGCCGTTGCGCACAGCCTCAAGCCTGAGGCGTATATCTTCATCCGTATAACCCGCGCCCAAGCTGCCCAGCCGGATAAAGCGTGAACCGCCCGGAGGCCGGACGGCTGTGTGTTTTATATCTGCTCCGCGCTTTACGGTATATCCCTGTTTTTCAAGCAGGGAATAGAAGCTTTGAACCGTGAAGGAATGATTTATCGCTTCATCAATGTCCTGCCGGATGATACCGCGGATCGTCGGTCTGCCGCTTTTCTCGGCACTCCACTCGGCATAATGCTTTCCCTTACCTTGCGGCTCGATAACCGATAAGCCGTTTTTGCAGCTTATTTCATTGGACAGGCCGCGTATGCCGCCGTAGTATGCGGCATAGTCGCTGCGAAATTTTCCGCCGTCCACAAAGGAGACGGAGTTGAATATTATGTGGCAATGAATGTGCTCATGGTCTGTATGCGTACCGATTACGGCTTCAAATCTGTCTCCGACGAGCTGCTGCGCAAATTCAATGCCCAACTCATGGGCACGCTCCGGACTTATTTCGCCGGGAGAATAAGAGTGAATGAGATGGTAGCCGAGAATGCCGCCGGTCTTGTCCCAACGGTTTTTTGTCGCCTGCATATCTCTGTAGGCGGACGTAATGCCGCAGTTGAGTGCAGTCTGCAAGATATGTTCACCATCGGATGTTTTTTCACCGTTGAGCGCATAGTTGATGCGGTTATCCAGACGGCTGTGAACGGCAATTATTTTGTCGTATGCCACTATACACTGTCCTTTACCAAGCGCCATGCGCGGTGTACAAGCTCTGCCGCTTCGCGTATCTCGGCCGGGGTGCTGCCTTTGTAGGCATTTGCCCAATATGCGATCTGGTTTATGTTATTGCCTATGGCCGACAGCTCACGCAGCAAGGCGGCATATGTATCCGGTGGACGCGGACGGAGCTGTGCGCAGACAATAAGCTTGCGGATGACAGCGCTTGCGCTGAGACCGCTTTCTCTGCAATGCTCGGTGAGTCTGGTGTATTCCGCATCATCCAGCCACAAGCCAATGAAATGTTCCCGTTGTCTTATATTTTTCCTCCTTCTGAAAAAATACTTCTCACGATGAGAAGAATTACGTCGAGGGGTTTTAGGGGCTTTGCCGCCTAACAAGCGTCATTGGTGTTTAACAAATGACATACTTGCAAAGACAGCGACGCAAAGCGCCGCTGTCTTTGCAAAAAGATGTAAAGTTAATGATGTGTTTAATTTGAAAACAATTATTACATATTGATACGGCAGTTTTCAAAATAATCCTTGACTTCACTCAAAAGGCACGAATGGCTAACACTTTCCGCAAACTCTTAAGTAGTTCTCGTTGACGAGGGTGTTTAT
>CAKRSU010000114.1 GCA_934401755.1 uncultured Oxalobacter sp. | reverse complement strand
GGAATGGGTGCAATGGGCGGCTTTTTCGGAATGAATATGGCGCAGAATGCAGGCGGTATGAATGCGGGCAATCTTTTTGCGATGGGTCAGCAGCAACAGCAGCCTCAGCAACAGGCACAGCAGTCTCAAGCGGCAGGCTGGAGCTGTGAATGCGGTCAGACGGGCAATACCGGGAAATTCTGTATGAATTGCGGAAAACCGCAGGCATCGCCAGACGGCTGGACGTGTTCGTGCGGAACGGTCAACAAGGGTAGATTCTGCCAGAACTGCGGGAATCTGAAACCTGCGGGCGCACCGACCTATAAATGCGATAAATGCGGATGGGAGCCTGAGGACCCCAAAAATCCGCCGAAATTCTGCCCTGAATGCGGTGACATATTTGATGATAATGATAAACAGTAAAATTGCGACAGCAAAAACTATGTGATGAATAAGAAAAGGAGCAAGTAACAATGAAGATAACAGTTTTATCTGTTCCGACAACATCGGAAGAATTTTCTGCTCTGCCGCAGAATGACCTTTCAAAGCCGGAAAATACCTGTGCAATGTTCCTGTTGGCGCTTGCACTGTATCTGAAGGACAGTGATGCGGGTGTTGCCGCACTTAATACACTGAGAGGTCCGAGACCGCTCGGCAATTATGACATTCAGTTTTTAAGAGACCGTTTGCGCGGAAAAAGCTATCTTCCGCTTGCTTATTTTGACGGTGCAACTCCGGCAAACAACTATGCTCCGAGTACTCCTCTTACCCTCGAAGTTATTGCGGACAGCAGACCGCAGGATATCGAGGAAGGATATCTCCGGTTGTTTTTAAAAACGGCCGGTGCAGACTCTCCGCGACCGATAAAGCTTCGGCAAAAAGGTGATTCATGGTATTTGTGGGAGTATTCCAGTATCCTTTCCGGAATTCGGATTCCGTCGGAGGCGGATGCGTGGACATAATTTCTTAAAACAAAAAAGAGCTGTTCCGGACATTCACCGCCGGAATACAGCAAAATATTCGGTGATAATGATAACAATAAAAGAATCAGGAGGAATTTTGTATTATGAAAAAAATATTAGCGTTCATTTTAGCGGTAGGAATGGTATTTTCGCTCGCTGCGTGCGGCGGTGAAAAAACCGGAAAAGAAACCGGAAAAAACACCGAAGCAAAGCAGGAAACCAAAAAGCTTGATTATAAAAATATGACCGAGGACGATCTGATTAAAGAGTTTATAAAGGATGAGAAGAACATAACGCTGGATGAATTTGTGAACCTTGCTTCCACATATTCATATGCAACAATCAACGATAAGCTTGAGCTTGATGAAAATATAACAGACAAAGCAATCAAAAAGCTTAAGGATAACAAGGCAACGCTCCCCGCGGCAAAGGAATTTGTCGATCCGCTTTTAAAAAGCGACTCACCGCAGGTAAGAGGCTATGCTTTTTCAAACATCGCCACATTTTTCGGGGCAAGTGATTCGCATAAAGCGGCGGCAAAGGAAACTCTGAAAACCGAAAAAGAGCCTTATGTTATTAAATGTGCGGTGAGAGCTCTCGGCAATGAAGGCGGCAAGGATGCGGAAATCGGCAAATTCCTGCTTGACGCTGCAAAGAATAAAAACGCAGTTGTAAGAAGGCAGGCGGCGGTTGCTCTCGGAAGTACATGGAACAAAACTCTTGACGGCGCAGTGGACGCGGAAATCGAGCTGATGAAGGATTCGAATAACGAGGTTCGGAAAGCGGCATATGAGTATGCCGGTCACCTCGGTGATGACAGGGTGGTTGCGCCTATCTCGGAAA
>CAKRSU010000113.1 GCA_934401755.1 uncultured Oxalobacter sp. | reverse complement strand
TGTAACGACGGTGCTTAAAACAAAGCTCGGTCAAACAATAGTAATTACGCTTGATACCACCCTGCCCCGCGCATACTCCCGCGGCTTTACCGTTCGCGGAACTCGCGGCGCGTATTTTGAGGATACCGACAGCATATTTTTAGACGGCAAGCACAATAAATTTGACTTTGAGCCGAAAAAGCTCTGGGGCAACGCCGAGGGCTACGAAAAGGACTATATGCACCCGCTTTGGCAGGACTATACTCCCCAGGGCGGTCACGGCGGTATGGATTGGATAGTGCTGCACGCCTTTTGCGAGGCGGCAAGTAAAAATGTCCGCCCGCCGATAGACGTATACGATACCGCGCTTTATATGAGCATAACGCCGCTAAGCGAGCAATCATTGGCAGCGGGCGGCGCGCCGGTTTCCGTGCCCGATTTCACCTGCGGCAAATGGTATATGCGCAACGACCTTGCAGAGCTTGAGTATTCCCTTGACCGCAAAAAGAATTAGCTTTTAACAACACGCAGCGCACCCCGAATTTTTCAGGGTGCGCTGCCGGCTTATTTTTATTAATTTATACCGGCTCAAAGCCGAATACACGGAATTTTTTATCGCCCCATGTGGTTTTCGGAGTAAGGCGCACGCTCTTTATTCTTTCGCCTATTTTATGTACTGCGAAGCGCGTATGCGAATCCTTAACCTCAATATTTTTAATTTTGCCGCTTTCAAGTTCGCAGGAAACAGTGTAATCCCTTATAAGCGTTTCGGGCGGCTTTGCCTGCGCCATATTCAAGGGGTAGCTGCACCGCATATTGCGCTCGGTGCGGTTGAGCTTGCTGTCGAGCACTATTCGTACCTCCTTAACAGCCGCAGGCTCTGCAAACCTGTATTCAAGAAAGTCTCCGCTTTCCCCGAGCCACAGGTTTTTTTCTCCCCTATCTAACCCGTTTCTTACAATTTCGCAGTTGACCTCCGCCCTTGCCGCAAGCGGCGATATTCTGCGGCGGATGTTCGGTATAAAGCAATCGTCATAAAGCAGCGTTTGCTGCAATGCGTCAATATCGATATTTCTTATATCGGTATTTGTTTTTACTGCCTGCGCAGCTCCCGTTCCTACCGCCTGACCCAAAATTCCGCAGGTAGCCATAACTCTTGAAGAAGAAAGCGCCACGTGGGTAACGCTTATATTTCTGCCCGCAAACAGTAAATTGGAAATATTTTTTGAATAAAGGCTGCGCCACGGTATGCCCCACGGCTCGTCAACCGGGTGCTGAATAGTTATATCCTCGCAGCCGGGTCTGAAATTAAAGCCCTCAGGGAAATGGTTATCCATAGTCCAGCCGGCGTACGCCACACTGTCGGGAAACCTGCCGCCCGAAACAACATCGTTTTGATTTACGGTAACATCGCCCACATAGCGCCTGCTTTCACGTTTTCCGGGCAAAAAGCCCACCCAATCGAGCGCCCAGTTTTCCGCGCCGTGGTCGCCCTTGTTTTTAATGTGATCCCACACGCCGAAAACAATCTTTAAAAGCTCGTTGCGCACCTCTTCCGTATCCGCAATGCTGTCCTTGTCGCCGCCGAGCTCTATCCACCAAAAGTTGTTGTTATCGTTCATATACTGGTCTACGTTCGGCAGGTCGGCGTCGCTTTCGTATTTGTTCGCCCATGCGGGCGGAATAAATTTTTGCGGTCTGTCCGTTTCCCTTGCCTGCAGCAGGCAGCTCATACCCATTGTTTTCCTATCCGCCGTATCGGGCGCAATGCTTTCGCCGAAGCGGGCTTTAGCCTCTCTTCCGAGCATAAAT
>CAKRSU010000112.1 GCA_934401755.1 uncultured Oxalobacter sp. | reverse complement strand
GGCTTACCCAACGGATCAGTAAATGGTCCTTCAGGTGAATCTGCTGAAAGTACACCGATGCTTGATGCAGAATTCGCAAAATACAGAAAAAACTTAGTATATTCCTTTCCTGCCTCATCCGTGAATGTCTTATACGTTGCAGCCGGTGCCCAGGAATTACCTGCCCACTTTGCAATTCCCCCGACACCTTTATTCTTATCTGCAGCAACCTGTATAACACCATGGTCTGTCCAGTTAACGAGATCAGCACTCGAAATACAGTTAAGACTTCTTATATTACCGTACTCATTTCTTGGATAGCTTCCATCCTCATCCGGATAAAAGCTGTCAGAATCATTGCTTCCATACACATATACTCTTCCATTATACTCAATTGCATATGGGTCAGCCAAAAATCTCTGCGCGATAATAGGATTGTTTTCCCCTATTTTTTTACGTATATTAACTGAGTTCATAAATCTCTCCTATCTTCTATGTCTTATCCCCCTCACCTTATACAAAGACGAGGGGGATATTTTATTAAATAGCATTGTTAAATTCCAGACAACAGGCTGTACATTTATTAATATGCCTTATAGTAGTCAAAATCAACATGTCCGCCTGCTTCCTGTGTTGCATAATACGAAAGCCATGATCTTGCTCCCATAAATGTCGTTGATGTACTGAATTTCATCGAAAGCTCTTTGCCAAGCTTATTCCAGCTGCTTCCATCAAGACTGTAATAGAAGTTAGCCTTATCCGCCCTTACAGAGCCTGTATTAAACTTATATTCTACCTTAAGGTATACAGCTGTCTCCCCTGTAATCTCATCTGCAACAGCATTCTCGGTAATCTTTGTAGTATCAGCAGGTCTGGCATCATTAGGCGATCCACTTCCCTGGAAAATGTACCTCTTACCATCGTCGTCACATTTAACACCAATCATACCATAATCACTGCCAACAGCCACAAGTCCGGCATAATCGCCAGGTTTCATACCATCAGTAACTATTGCAGTCTCTGATGTAAATTCCGGTCCTACAGTTCTCTGGGTAAGTGAATTTCTTGCAAACCATACATTATTACATGTATTGCCTGTCGTTATTCTGTAATATCCCGGCTTTTCTGTCACTGACCAGTTATTATTATCCGGATTATGATTCCACTGCCATACGAGCTTAAGCTTATCACCTGCATTATATGTAAAATCATCATCATCTACAATGTAGCTTTTCTCAGTACTCTTATTAAGCCTGATCGTCAAAGGCTTTGTAACCTTATCCTTAGTACTCTGGCATGCTACAAAGTCGTTATTCTCATTGCGATAACCCATCATTGGCCAGTCCTTATAATTGTTACCAGCATCATCCGTATAATCCCAGTTAACTTCAAGAATTGAAGGGATACGTCCAATTGCATCATGATCCTGGAATAATATTCCGTACCAGTCACCATAAATCGTATCAACTATACCACCCTGCGCAATACCAGTTCCATACTCATATGTTGAACCCTGGAATATAATCTGCTCTTCCCAGTCTGACTGCTCACTATCCATAAGCTTTTTGCTTCTGTAACATGTCTCCGTACGGAACCATCCTGAAGATGGGGATGCAATAATCATAATGTAATAATAATCACCAATATGATAAGCATGTGCACCTTCCCAAAGTCCCCAGTCTGCCGACTTCTTAACAAGCTCCTTAGGACTTCCCACCTTCTTAATCTCGCCAAGCTCTCCCGGAGCACCATCCTCCAGCTCTAGCTGCTGAATTGTAGCGCCTGAATATATTACATACATATTACCATTATCAAAAAGAAGCGCAGGGTCATGG
>CAKRSU010000111.1 GCA_934401755.1 uncultured Oxalobacter sp. | reverse complement strand
AACTCTCTTTCGAGATATTCAACCTCCCCCATATCATTTTCCTTGATTGCCTTGTCGTCATCAAAGGTAAGTTCTGCATACACTGTTCTTTCTGCCATTTTTATCATCCTTTCGTACCGTAATTTTCTTTTATATATGCCAATCGGTAACTATTGTATACAAAAACGCTCAAATTTAGCCCTTTTTAGCGTCCTTTTATCTTTTGTGTAAAAGTAGTCCAACAAATCTATAAAACCGCTTGTAGGAAATTTTGCGGGATTTTAGAGGCATTTTGAAACAAGAGCTGCGGCTTCTTCGTACTTTCCTGACTTAATAAGCGAAACAATAGTCTTAATTTGTTCAATCATCTCATTGTCGTATATCCTGTAGTGAAATGCCGCTGACACTTCTTTCAAATTTCCTCTGAAATCTGTAGAGGTTTCGTTCTTATCAAACGTACTCCATATAGGTTTTTCAAATGTAGCCTTGCGCTTACATATAAAGTCGAGGAACGAGTACGGGCTATCACAGAGTCCGTAAAATTTTGCATATTTTCCCTTTGTTTTTATAAGGTGATTCTTTATTTCATTTCTTTTATCACGTTCTATGCTGTTTTCATTGCTACAACGGTTTATAACAAAGTGTCGTTTTCCGCCTTTCACCATATACACTGGGAATCTCCAACAGTTTCCTATGAAAGGAGTACGGTCATAATAGCCTTCGCCTTCCTCAAAGTACACAGTCTTTTCTAAGCCGCTTTCGGGTACTTCTCTTTCAAAAGTCTCTAACTCCAAAGACTTGCAAACGTAATATTTATTTTTCGTTTCGGGGTCCTCGATTTGTTTAACAATCTCGACTACAAATCCATCATATGTAAGTAATACATCACCAATTGCGAACTTAAAGCCTGCCATTTTATTTCACCTCCAATCACGCATCCAACGATTCTGCCATATTGCTTTTTGCATTTCCGACCTCGTTGATATTATCATTACATTTATCTGATGCCGAGAGTTCGCTCTCGTACTTGTAAACTTCAACGATTGTTGAGCCGTTACCGCAAACGATTTTCATTTCAAGATGATAATACCATTCTTCCGTATCCTTCCAAGATGTTACCTTTGTAACCTTTGCCTTGAAATTATTGACGGGGTATCCGAATACTTTGTGTCCGGGGTCGCTTACAATGAAACAATCTCCAACATTGAATTTCTGTTTCGAAGTGTTCATCCAAAGCAGATGTTTAAGCGCCTTTTTGCCCTTGAAATTTTCGTCCTGCAACAATTCCTCGAATACCTTGATTTGTGCTTTTTTCATACCATCAATTCCTTTCTTATAATCACCTATTTTTGTTATTGATTATCTTTACTTTATCTTAACATAAACCCCCGTAAAGTCAATAGTTTTGCAGATATTTTTTCTAAATTTTCAAAAATATTCGATTACATTGATATTTTATCTTTTATCCAAATTATCGGTAACAAAAAGAATGGAGGAGGATGCTTTTCCAACATCCTCTCGGTAAGATGTTCGCCTAAAAACATTGGAGCAATTTCAAATGATGTAGTGTGTGTTGCAATGCAAGGGATTTGCTTCTACAGACAATTTTCCCAATCTACTCCATACCGTTTCTTCAACATTCTTCGTGCAGCTTGAACCGAGGGGTTGTCCGGATGACCTTGCGCTTTTCTAACAGACTCCTCAAACCTTGTAGGCTCTGTGATTTCTCCGGCTTTGACTTTATTTTTATATTCATTTATCGCCATTTGCCGTTTTGTCTGATATTCCAATTCAGCCTCCTCAGCTTCTTTACGAAAATTTTGTTCCTGTCGTTGCGTGAGCCCACGAGGTATCTTCGATTTATCAAGCATATATCCGCTAATTGCAAATCC
>CAKRSU010000110.1 GCA_934401755.1 uncultured Oxalobacter sp. | reverse complement strand
GTCCGGAAAATACGCATACCCACCCCGCACGGAAGTATTCCCGCGCTGGTTCTCTCGCCGCTCACCGCGCCCGCAGACGCTACTGGGGTGCTGTGGATTCACGGCGGAGGGTACATCTCCGGGATGAAGGAAATGGTTCACATGTCGCGCGCCGTCGATCTGGTGAAGACGTTCGGCGCTGTTGTGCTGTCTCCGGGATACCGGCTCGCCCCCTGCTCGCCGCACCCCGCGGCGATGGACGACTGCTACGCGGCGCTCGTCTATCTGAAGGAGAACACCTCCGCGCTCGGCATCAGAAGCGACCAACTCATGGTCGGCGGCGAGAGCGCGGGCGGCGGGCTGTGCGCCGCCGTGTGCATCCGCGCGCGGGACAGCGGCGAGGTCAGCGTCGCCTTTCAGATGCCGCTCTACCCGATGCTTGACGACCGCGACACCGAGTCATCGCGAGATAACCACGGCCGCGTCTGGAACACCCGACGCAACCATCTCGCATGGCGGCTCTATCTGCGCGGGACTGACCGCGCGCAGCTCACGCCTTACGCCGCTCCGGCGCGGCTGGAGGATTTCTCCGGTCTGCCGCCCGCATATTCCTTTGTCGGCGACGGCGAGCCGTTCTACGCCGAGACCGTCAGCTATTTTGAGCATCTGCGCAATGCCGGCATTCCGGCGGAGCTGGACGTGTATCACACGGACATGCACGCCTTTGATATGATGCAGCCCGACTCCGCGCTCGCCGTCCGCGCGGCGGAAGCTTTCAACCACCAGTTTGAGCTCGCTCAAAAGCAATACTTCGCCCCACAGCCGGGCGACGGGAGGAACAGCAATTAGAAAAGGAGCAGGACTTCTCCCGCTCCTTTTCCGCTAATATTTAATATCCGTTCTGTTCTGCGCCATAAACGGCCTGTTCATGTGTAAATTTTTCATATTCAAGTTGCTGAATAAGACCTTCCTTTGACATAGCCATTAAATCTAGATATCTCTTTGCGCATTTAACTGCCTGCTCATTCCAATCCGCTCCACAATTATCTGCTCCATATGTAGCCTCTTCAGTTGTGTATTTTTCATATTCAAGTTGAGCAACAAGCCCATCATGAGAGAACGCAGTCAAATTCAAATATTTATTTGCAGCCTTCAAGGCCTGTTCATTCCAATCCGCTCCACAGTTGTCAGCCGCATAAACTGCATCCTCGTGAGAATACTGTTCGAACTCAAGCTGCTCTACAAGGCCATCGTGAGAAAAGGCCATAAGGTTCAAGTATTTCTTCGCAGCTTTTAAAGCGTTCTTTTGCCCTGTTGTTAAATTGGCCTCGGGTTCAACAGTTGCAACCGGTTCTGCTGTCACCACGATTTTTTCAGTTTTCTTATCTTCCTCAGATTTTGTACTTTCAACAGCAGGCGTCAATTTATCTTGAGATTCAACAATTGATGTACTTTGTTTTTCGCCAGATTTCGTATCGGTGGAATTTGGAGATGCAATCGCTCCAACTATGATGATAACAATTACCCAGAACCACCACTTTTTAAATAATGGTTTTCCGTTCTTCGCCATTTTCATCCTCCTCAATCCGTACTTTATTGGGAGTATTTAGCACTCCCGTCTGCTTCATTATATATATATATATATATTGTCAATATTTTTCTTTAAATTCACATTATTATGATAAATTATGATAATTTTTATCACTTATACTAATCGAAACATGAATTATGTAATGCATTTTCTTTTTTCCGTAATAAGCTAAAATTATTCGAACCATTTGGGACATTCCATTCAATATAAGCACACTCCTAGCACAAAAACAGGGTGATCAGTTTAGATAACCGATCACCCTGTTTTCATGCATTTCACGACTAAGCGCGAAACTGTTATTCAGCGTCTTCCCAG
>CAKRSU010000109.1 GCA_934401755.1 uncultured Oxalobacter sp. | reverse complement strand
CCATTAAGCCCTTCCTCGACCACATAATACTCATCCCTCATCTCATGCGTGAGAATTCCGGTCCACCTTTCATCCTTTTCATAACGCTTCCATGTATCCGGGTTAAGCCCCCAGGTATTGGAATCTCCAAAACACAATATATTTCCATTCATCTATGTATCCTCCAGTATTTCTGATATTTGTGTTATATGATTAATTATGGCTTAACAGCACACATGCTTCCGTATTGCTTCCAGGTATGACGCGCCGTAACGGCTCAATCTGGCATTCTTTCTCATGACAGTTCCGATATGCATAACCTCATCAACCATGAGCGGTCTTGCAATTATTCCCTCACCGTTAAGCTCCGGGTCAATAACACCCGAGCTGACCGTGTAACCATTCAGGCCTATTACAAGATTAAAAAGAGTTGCCCTGTCACGCACCTTTATATTCTTCGCACGGTCAATAGTACTGAGAATCTCTTCAGAAAAATAAAATGAATTATGCTCACCCTGTTCAAACGAAAGATACGGATACGCATCAAGCTCATGCAGCTCAATCTTCTCCTTTCCGGCAAGCGGATGTCTTCCTGATATAAACACATGCGGTCTCGCCACAAACAGTTCATTGAACACCAGTTCATTTTTCTTCAGAAGCTTACCGATCACATTTTCATTATTACCGGACAGGTATAGAATGCCTATCTCGCTCTTACCAAGACTGACATCTTCAATTATTTCATGTGTCTGTGTCTCCCTTATTGTGAAATCATAGCTGTCTGCATCATATTCCCTGATAACATCAACAAACGCATTAACAGCAAATGAATAATGCTGGCATGACACAGAAAATCTCGGGCTTCTCTTCCTGCCCCTGCCAAACCTTTCCTGCATAAGCTCAGCCTGTTCAAGCACCTGTCTTGCATACGCAAGCACTTCTTCGCCCTCACGCGTAACAGTCACGCCTTTGTTAGAACGGTTAAAAATATTAACCGACAGCTCATCTTCAAGCAGACGGATTGCCGATGTCAGGCTCGGTTGTGAAATAAACAGCCTTTCAGCAGCCTCTGTAATATTGCCTTCATCCGCAACCATAATAATATATCTTAACTGCTGTAATGTCATTACACACCTCTTATTATCCCATATGTTATCTGCATATTTTTAGTTTTCATCAGTCAACATGTTAATAGATATACGAAAAGATTATTGCTGCAACTACAGTAAGCATACCTGCCACCGCTATAGACAGGCCGCTCATTGCACCTTCAATATCCCCCATCTCCATAGCCTTTGTTGTTCCTATTGCATGCGATGCAGAACCAATGCCAACGCCTTTTGCAACCGGCTCTGTTATATGGAACAGCCTGCACACAGGTTCAGCAATTATATTACCGAATACACCGGTGATGATTATGACTGCAACCGTAACAGAAACATTGCCGCCAAGCTGCTCAGATACACCCATTCCAATAGCTGTTGTAATTGATTTTGGTAAAAAGGTTACATAATCCTCATGGCTGTAATTAAACAAAACCGCAAATACAAGAACCATCAGCACGCTTGTTATCACACCTGATGTTATACCGGCAATTACGGCAACGTAATTCTTCTTAAGCATCTCAAACTGCTCATAAAGCGGAATTGCAAGACAGACCGTAGCAGGGGTAAGCAGGTAACTTATATACTTTGCACCCGAATAATATGTGTCATAGTCTATTCCCAGAACCACAAGCATTATCAGCGTAAGACATACAGCGATAAGAAGAGGGTTAAGAACCGAGATTTTCCACTTTTTCTTGCAGAATACACCAATTTCATAGAACAACATACTTGTAAAGCTTCCAAAGAATACGGAGCTTGTTATAAAATCATTCATGTCTATTTCCTTTCCTAATCAATAATTGTGTTACCCTTCCGGCAACAACCATAACCCCGGCAGTAGTTGCCACCA
>CAKRSU010000108.1 GCA_934401755.1 uncultured Oxalobacter sp. | reverse complement strand
AATGACCTGAGCATCTGCCCTGGTGGCTTTTTCAGATTTTTGCGCAAGAAAAATTGGATCATGAATAATTGGTTTTATCATAGTAATGTTCCTTTCGTTTGTATAAATTCTGATTTGTAGAGCCAAATTGGCTCAGTGACAAGCGGTATTTGTGCGTAAGGATAAACCCTCAGATAGGGCCATTAAGTCGGACAGAGCAAAAGTCGTTATGACCGCAGGCTGTATATCGAAACATTTTGACATAACGAATTAATACTTACAATGCTAAAGATAGGTAGGCAAATCAAAATTTTTTCATATTCCTTATTGCAGCAGCAGGCTGTTGATTTCCCGCTGTAATTGGTTCAGATTGTTATTCAAAGGCAAATTTTCCTCAATAATACGGGAAATAAAGCTATTGGCCTTTTCCATAGCTTCCTGATTCTGGCGGAATACCGGCTCAGGTACAGCTTCCAGCATAATGGTATGAATAGCGGATAGAGTAAGATTTTGATTAGTAGCTCCCATGGATTGCTGAAAGCTTTTCTGACTGTCTGCTTCTGTAAGAATGTCATTGCGTACTGGCAAACCCAAGGAATGGGTTAAAATCAACTTTTGTACATCCTGGTTATAGGAAAAGGTTTTCAGCAATTCCCAAGCTAGCTGAGGATTTTTGCTATGTCTGCTAATACCCATCAGCATGGTATCTACGTGGGAAAGATTTTGACCAGCCGGGCCAGCAGGAAAGGGAACTACATCCCAATCAAAGGAGCTGTATTTTTTCACCCGCCAAGGATATGGCTGATAGGTGCGATATTCTGCAAAGGTAAGAGGCCGGAAAGCAATATGGCCTAAATCAAAATCTCTGGCTGTAGGCCGATAGCCTTGATTCAGCTCCTGCAGACTGCGGATAAAATGAATAGCTGCCTCTAGGTCTGGCCCTTCAAAATGAGCTATTCGATTGTTGCCATCAGTTTGAAATAGTAATACATTGTTGTCTAGGGCAGCCTGCTGCCAGGTGTAGCCGTAGGCACCAAAGGTGTCCAATTTGCCATCTCCATTAGTATCCTGGGTGGTTTGTTGACAAATGCTGTAGAAATCCTGCCAGGTCCAGGTAGGTGAAGGCAGAGGAATCTGATAATCTTTTAGCATGGTTTTGTTAACAAACATCAAGGTGGGGACACTTTCCAGAGGCAGGGCATAAAAGGTACTACCTAGCTGTCCTGATTGCAGAGAAACAGGATAATAAAGAGTGGTGTCAAAATCACTGTCGGCTTCTATGAGATTATTCAGGGGCAGCACTGCTTCTTTGGAGGCGTAATTGTCAAAATCCTCTCTGGGAATAAGGAATACATCAGGTTCTTGACCAGAAAGCAGCCTTTCGGCTAACCACTCGCCATAATCCGCCTTTTGTACCCCGGCTATTAGCTTTACCTGAACATTGGGATGTTGTGTCTGAAATTTTTCTATGGCTTTTTCCCAGATAGCAGTGGGATGGCCATCCGGTACTCCCCAGTAGCTGTCGGCGCAGATGGCAACAGTTAAGACCGGGGGAGAAGCAGGCCAAAATCTAATAACAGCCAATGTCAAAACCAATAGGCCTATAAAAATTTTTATATATTTTCCCATAATCAACCTCTCAATAGCCTATATTGGGGTGCTGGTTAAGATTGTCCCTAGTCAGCAATATGGTAGGCAGAGTAATTACACTTTGATCATTATATTGGTCAATATTGAATCTTTGAGGCAGAGTGTTCTTCATACCCAGTAGACGGAAGGCACTTTCCACAGCCAGAATACCGATTTTGCGGGGTTCCTGTCCTGCTGTGGCCGTAATGGCACCGTGGGCTATCATTTCTTTTACGTCAGGACTGCCGTCGACACCATAAACTGAGGTGCCACTAAGCCGTCCGGCATGCTGCAGGGCAGCAACAGCTCCCATGGCGGCTGGGTCATTAAGGGCCATAACCAC
>CAKRSU010000107.1 GCA_934401755.1 uncultured Oxalobacter sp. | reverse complement strand
GGAATGCTCTACCCTGAATATGCAAAAATAAAAGTGAGTTGATATACATATGTGGAATCGCCATAAAACATCTATAATCGTGGGTGTTGCCATTATCTGCCTGCTGGCAGCTTTCTGGTATATGCCATCTTTCGCCTTTGTCTTTTTCCTATCTGTGCTTTTGACACTGTTACTTCTGGATTTGGTAGACAAAATGGCCCTGAAACTGCCCCGGGGGCTAGCCGCCTTCCTTGGTTTAGCTGGTTTCTTGGGATTGTTACTGGGACTTGTAGCCATTGTTTCCAGCACCTTTATTCCTACCCTGTCGGAATTTACCGATGAATTGCCACGGCTGGCCAGCAATATTCAAAATATGCGTGGCTGGACGGAAAGCGGTATTTTCAAAACCGGATTGGATGAAGCCTGGGCGGAAGCATCTAATTTTGTTACAGATGCAATTCGCTCTTCCCTGCTAATTGCCTTTTCTGTTTTCAACAAATTTATTGATTTTATCATTATTATCTTTCTATCTTTCTATATGCTTATGGATGGAGACAAAATCAAAAAATTTGTGGCTAGACTTTTCCCAGCCAAGGATGTAAAGCGGATTTCTCTGCTGATGGATAGAATTCTGCTGTCCCTACGGCTATATGTCCGCAGTCAGCTGGCCATCTGCGTTCTCACCGGCTTTATTGTTTATGGCTATTTCACCATTATGGATCTGCCCTTTGCCTCTGTATTTGCTGTGGCTTCTGCCATTAGTGAGTTTGTGCCGGTGCTGGGCCCTACTGTGGCCTCCTGCTTCGGTATTCTTATGACTGCTATTTCTGATCCTGAATTGGCCATTCAGACAGCTATCTTTTACCTGGTTATGACTCAGATAAACCATAATGTTGTCTATCCAGCCATTGTAGGCCGTTCCCTGAATCTACATCCTGTGGCCATTATTCTCTCCATCATTTTAGGAGGAGAGCTGCTGGGAGCTGCTGGTATGTTTTTGGCCGTTCCTTTTATGGTGGTAATTCGCCACGTTATTGAAGATATCAACGAACATAGTCATTTAATGTAATAAAAAGACTTCTAGGACCATCCTTTCCTAGAAGTCTTTTTTAGTTTGTTAACTTTTAAAACTCATATTCACCTGGCACGGAAGAGATAGGCTTCTCTACCAATTCCACCCCAATATCCTCCCAGATACTGCCATATTCGCGAATTTTGCTGACAATCTCTGTGGCTTCCTTCTTAGTGCCAAACATCTCACAGGCCATACGAATTAGCCGTTCTCTGGATCTTGGCAAGGAAATAGGCCGACGGAAGGACATTTCTGTTAAGCAAGCATGCATAGCACCCTTAATCATCAGGGTGTTTTCGTAATATTCCTCGTCACTTCTTTCGTATTTGGTGCCGTTAAAGAGGTTTCTGGCCATCTCATGGAACTGGGCAATCATACCCTCAAAGATAATAATAGAATCGTAACCCTTCTTATAGCTATCCCGTACTATCTGATTATCCGCCAGTACCTTCAACTCTACCTGACAAACTGCAGCATAAATAAATAGAGGCGATTCATTTTGGAATCTCAAATTGATACGACGAATACAATCCCGCATCAGCTCTAACAAAATAGCGTGGAAAATATCTTCCTTGTTTTTGAAGAAATAGTAAATACTGCCAGTCAGAATGCCGGAATGCTCCACAATCTTACGAATAGTAGTCTTGCTATACCCTTCCTCCGCCAACAGGCATTTTGCACTATTGATAATTCTTGCTCTTACAGCTGATGCATGGTCATGATTTCCCACCAGCTTCTGAATATTGCCATCCTCGCTGGCATAAGTTTTTCTTCTTGCCATTTCCCAAGCCCCTCTCTTTTTCATCTTCCCTTGTGTAAATTGTTTTTTACAATCAAATAATAATTAACAAACAACCCATTCAAACATGAAAAATTTCACTTAAGTAAATTTAATCAGTTCAATA
>CAKRSU010000106.1 GCA_934401755.1 uncultured Oxalobacter sp. | reverse complement strand
TGTAAGGAATAAATAAAGGATAATATTATTGTTGTAGTTGTTATAGGCAAAATTTTTGTGGAAAAGCCGCTGAAAGCCTTGATAATAAAGAAAAATCGCTGTTGAAAAATTGTTTCTAATTCCGGAGTTTTTAACACGGCCTGTTGACTGAAATTTTCTCAACACGCGATCTTTAAACTTTCAACAGGCAAAATGTTAAAAGCCGCGGCCATGGATCAGACCGAATTGATGTTCGATGTGATGTCTCTTACCGTAGCCGCCATGTTCGCGTCCGTTACCAGCAGATCCTCCACCTTGCGGATTGAGCTTAGCACAGTTGCGTGATTTCGTCCCTCATACTGAGCACCGATATCCTTGAGCGACAGGTTCGTCAGCGAGCGCATGAGATACATGGATACCTGACGCGCTATCGCCGTGTTCTTAGAGCGGTTCTGGCCGCGCAGATCGTCTTCGTTCAGCGAGTAGTAGCGCGCCGTCTCGCGGATGATGCAGTCCGGTGTCGGAATATACGTCCCTATGCGGATGACGTCCTTTATGGCGCGTTTCACGGAGTCTATTGTTATAACGTCATTGAGGATCTCTTTATACGCTGTGAGGCGTTTTATGACGCCCTCAAGCTGCCTGATGTTCGCCGTAATATTAGACGCGATGTACTCCACGGCGTCGTCAGAGAGCAGCAGACCGAGCTGTGCGGCCTTGTTTCTGATTATCGCCATGCGCGTCTCAAAATCAGGCGGCTGAATATCCGCCATCAGGCCGCCCTCAAAGCGGGTGTGCAGACGGTCGTCCAGCAGGGACATCTCCATCGGCGGCCGGTCGGAGGTCAGAACTATCTGGTGTCCGGCCTCGTAGATGTTATTGAAAGTATGGAAGAACTCGTTCTGCGTCTGCTGCTTGCCGGCGATGAACTGGATATCGTCAACGAGGAACAGATCGACGTTTCTGTACTTGGTTCGGAATTCCTCTGCGGTGCCGTCCTTGATAGCCTTGACGAGCTGTATCGTGAACTCATCGCCCTTTACGTATGCAATCTTCTTCGACGGATCGCGGTCGTGTATGGCCTGGCCTATCGACAGGAGAAGGTGCGTCTTTCCGAGGCCAGAATTGCCGTAGATGAAGAGGGGATTATACGCCTTGCCCGGATTCTCCGCCACGGCGATGGCCGCTGCATGCGCAAACTTATTGGAGTTGCCGACGATGAAGCGGTCAAATGTGTATCCGGCCATTTCGGGAAGGGAGTTGTCGTCCTTCTTCTTGTTCACGTATTCGTTTATTTCGTCTCCGGCGAGTATGAGCAGATCAAAATCACAGGAGAAAAGGTCGGACAGAGCGGCTTTTATCGTGTCCCCGAAGCGGGAGTTTATAATGCTGCGCTTGAAGTCCGTTGTGGTGTGCAGGACGAGACGGCAATCGTCAATCTCCACCGGCTCGCAGTCCGAAAACCATGTGGTTATGGCCGTCGGCGTGAGCTGAGATGATAAAATTCTTATTATTTCCTGCCAGATATCGTTGAGAGAGTTCATAATTACATACCTCGCCGATGATATATCTATTAACTTATTTATTATATCAAAAATCATGCTGCCTTGCAAGATATAAATATAATATAGAAGAGAATAAAAGGCACAGCCAAAACGCTGTGCCTTTTGCGGTATGTATTTATTTTTTCTTCAGCTCTTCGAGAATCTCGGTCAGAAGCTCTTCGGTGGTAGGCTTGGGGTCTGCCTCCGCTTCCTCCTCTTTCTGCTTTTCGGTCAGGCTGCGCGCGGTGTTGAACGCCTTGATTATGAAAAACACCACGATCGCTATGAGCAGAAAGTCTATGACCGTTCCGATGAAATTGCCGAAGCCGATGGTGATCGCCTCACGCACCACCTCGCCGTCTACGATCTCGGCGGGGCGGACAAGGAGATTCAGCGCGCTCATGTCGCGCGTGCCGCATATCCAGCTTATAAACGGCATGAGCAGGTCGTTTACAAGAGA
>CAKRSU010000105.1 GCA_934401755.1 uncultured Oxalobacter sp. | reverse complement strand
ACACCGATGCGTCCGATAATATCAAGTATTACATCTTTACCGGAAACACCCTTGCTTAACTTACCTGTAAGTGTAATCTTCATTGCAGACGGAACCTTGAACCAGCACATTCCGGTTGCCATTCCGGCAGCCATATCTGTACTTCCTACACCTGTAGAAAATGCTCCGACAGCACCGTAAGTACATGTATGGCTGTCTGCTCCAATTATACAGTCTCCGGCAGTTACTATCCCTTTCTCAGGTAAAAGTGCGTGCTCTACACCAACCTCACCTACATCATAGAAATTATCTATATCATATTTACACGCAAACTGTCTGCAGGTCTTAGACTGTTCAGCTGCCTTTATATCCTTATTAGGTGTAAAATGATCCAGCACTATATTAATCCGGCTCTTATCATATACACTGTCGAATCCAGCCTTATTAAATTCATTAACAGCTACAGGCGTTGTGATATCATTACCAAGAACTATATCTAACTTAGCATTGATCAGCTGCCCTGCCTTAACTGATGGAAGACCTGCATGTGCTGCAAGAATCTTCTGAGTCATTGTCATTCCCATGTAATTCATCTCCTTAATTTATTATTTATATTATATCCTTCATAGAATAAACAGATTAGCATCACACAATATAATTACTGTTGTTATAGGCACTTACAAGCGCTTTGATGCCGGCTTTTATAATATCCGAATCTGTTCCTGCCCCCCATGCCATCTCACCATTTTCAAGTCTGATTCCCATGTATGCGGCTGCATCACTGTTAGAGCCATGTGCAAGACTGTGCTCTGAATAATGCTCAATCTTGAACTTAATACCTGTATACTTCTTAACTGCGTTACTTACCGCATCAAGGCGTCCATTACCGTGTGATGACACCTCATTCACATTGTTATTGAGCTTAAGGCTTACTTTTGCAAGTATTCCGTCTTCCTGGACGAAATGAGCCTCGACCACTTCAAGCGGTGATGTCTTATTGAGGTAGTTATCTTTAAATATAGCATAAATCTCATCCGGCTTCATCTCACTGTGGGTTCTGTCCGATACACCTTTAACTGTGTATGAGAAGTGTTCCCTCATATCCTTTGGAAGCTCATAGCCGTAGTTAAGTGCAAGAACATATCCGATTCCACCTTTACCACTCTGGCTGTTAACACGTATTACATCGGAATCATAGGTTCTTCCAATATCTGTCGGGTCAACCGGAATGTACGGAACTGTCCACTCGTGAAGGTTCTTTTCTGCCCTCCATTTCATGCCCTTGGCAATCGCATCCTGATGGCTTCCCGAGAACGCCGCAAATACAAGTGCACCTGCATAAGGTGTTCTCTCATATACATGCATTCCCGTAACCTCCTCATATACCTTAACAATCTCAGGCATATCAGAGAAATCAAGATGCGGGTCAACACCATGGCTGTACATATTCATGGCAAGTGTTATTATATCAACATTACCGGTTCTCTCACCATTACCAAACAGTGTTCCCTCTATTCTGTCTGCTCCTGCAAGAACTGCCAACTCAGCATCGGCAACACCACATCCACGGTCATTATGGGGATGCACCGAAAGAATAACATTCTCCCTGTATTTCATATTATCACTAAGATATTCAATCTGATTAGCATATACATGGCTCATACTCATTGATACCGTTGCCGGAAGGTTAATGATAACCTTATTATCAGGTGTAGGCCTAAGTACGTCAAGAACCGCATTACATACATCCAGTGCATATTCAGGTTCTGTTCCGGTAAAGCTTTCCGGGCTGTATTCAAATCTGAAATTGCCATTATACTCATCTGCAAGCTCCTTGACAAGCTTTGCACCATCTACCGCAATCTCCATAATCTCTTCTTTTGACTTTTTGAATACCTGCTCTCTCTGGGCAACACTTGTGGAATTGTAAAAATGAACTATAGCATTAGGTGCGCCTTCAAGCGCCTCAAAGGTCTTTCTTATTATATGGTCCCTGCACTGTGTAAGCACC
>CAKRSU010000104.1 GCA_934401755.1 uncultured Oxalobacter sp. | reverse complement strand
GAATTCCGGATGCTAAAAATACCCTTCAGATTATGGAAACTGCACCGGTCGTAATTATTGTTCTTAATACAAGTGGAAAATCACCATTTGTTCAGTTAGATGTGGATGATAGATTTTCTGAAATGAATGATCTATTATCGATAGGTGCATCTATAGAAAATATGTTATTAAAGGCAGAGGAATTAAATATAGGATCATTGTGGATAGGTAATACATGTTTTGCATACCAAGAGCTGATGGAGTATATTGGATCCACGTCAGAATTGGTGGGAGCGATAGCTTTAGGATATAAGGAAGAGACTCCAGCTATGCGTCCAAGAAAAAGATTAGAAGATATCGTGGAATACTATGATTAACACATGGGACCAAGAGATTTTGGTTGTATGGATGATAAGGTCTAAAGGATACAGGAAGGAACAAATGTATGAGCATATTTAATGTAGAATTAAAGAAGGTAATTGATGACAGTTACGAAATTGAGATTGGTTACGAATTACAGAAGAAGTTAATTGCTGATATTAATGCAGGGCTTGTTGGTAACATTAAGAAATATGTTGTAGTTACGGATAGTAATGTAAAGCCTCTGTATGCGGACAAAATATTAGAACTTTTAATATCAAACGGGTATAAAGCGGATTTGATTGTTTTTCCTGCAGGGGAAGAAAATAAAACAAGAAAAACAAAAGAGTATGTTGAAGATACGATGCTTGAATTAGGATATAGGCGAGATTGTTGTATTATTGCAGTCGGTGGTGGAGTTGTAACCGATTTGGCAGGCTTTGTTGCGGGAACATTTGGAAGAGGAATTCCATTTATAAATTATGCAACAACATTATTGGCAGCAGCGGATGCTTCTGTTGGTGGGAAGACAGCTGTAGATACTCCGTTGGCAACAAATCTGATTGGATTATTTAATCAGCCTGAAAAGGTGTATATCGATATTGCAACTTGGAAAACTTTACCGGCAAGACAGATTTCTAGTGGACTTGCAGAAACAATAAAGCATGCATGTATGGCGGATAGAAAGTTTTTTGATTACATAAATGATAATATGCAGGCAGTTTTTGATGTGGATGATGAGGTATGCGGACATATTGCACAAGAAAATTGCAGCATAAAATATAAAGTTGTTATGAAGGATGAACGTGAAAGTGGCTTAAGAGAGATATTAAATCTTGGACATACGGTTGGCAGAACTATTGAGACAGTAAACGAATACAGATTACTTCATGGGGAAGCACTGGCAATTGGTTTGATGGCAGAAGTTAAATTGGCTAAGAAATTAGGCTATTGTACAGATTTGGATGAGACCTTGGTGCAAGATATTTTGGAAAAGGCAAAACTACCAACTAAGATACCTGATTATATAGATAGAGAAAAACTGTTGAAAAAATTGTACACGGATAAGAAAGTCAAGAATGGTGCATTGAGATTTGTGCTACAAAAAAGAATTGGAGATGTTGTGTCATTTGGAGATAATCTGTATGCAAAGGAGATTCCAGAAAGTGCAGCAAGAGAGATTATTATGTCTATGTAAATAGGTGAAACATATTTAGTTTAATAGTAAGTTATCGGGGGCATATAGAAAGAAATGGAGAAAAAACATGGACAGATTAGTTAGAACATCAGCAAAGGCATTAGTTATAAAAGATGGATGTATGCTTGCAATAAAACTACATGATAGTGATGGAGATTTTTACATTATGCCAGGCGGAGGACAGGCTGCAGGAGAATTACTTTCTGCGACAGTACAACGAGAAGTGGCAGAGGAAACAGGAATTTCAGTTAAGGCAAAAGATGCATTGTTTATAATCGAAGGTGCTGAGGGAGAGAAACATCATAGAGTAGATGTTATTTATCTATGTGATTATATTGGTGAAAGCAATATGAAATATCATCCTGATAAGAATCAGGTTGGGTATGAATGGCTTGAGATTGCAACTCTCAATAAGGCACCATTATATCCTTCCAAATTAAGACGAGCTATTATGAA
>CAKRSU010000103.1 GCA_934401755.1 uncultured Oxalobacter sp. | reverse complement strand
TACAGGGTGACGTGACGAACGTACTGGATGCAAGCGGCAACACCGTTGCGAGCTACACCTACAACGCCTGGGGCAAGCTCCTCTCCTCCTCCGGCTCGATGGCCAGCATCAACCCTCTCCGCTACCGGGGTTACTACTTCGATACCGACACTGGCCTTTACTACCTCAAATCCAGATACTACGACCCCCAAATTGCTCGGTTCGTTAATGCTGATGCTGCCATCGGACAAATTGGAAATGTTCAAAGCACCAATATGTTTACCTATTGTTTTAACAACCCTGTAAACATGTCCGACTCAGCTGGTAATTGGCCTAAATTGAGCACAATTTTTACAGTAGTTGCAGTAGCAGCGGTGGCGGTAGCCGTAACTGTGGCAACATGTGGAGCTGCTGCACCCGCTTTAGTGGTTGCAGGCGGAAGCATAATAGGCGGAATATCAACTGGGGCTGTAGCAACAGGAGCTTTGATTGTTGCGGGTATCTCAACCGTTGCAGCGGTAACCTCAACTGTTGTAGAAAAATCTGTAGAGAAAACAACAAAACGAAATAATTCAGTGTATGTTTTAAAAGATGACACCGGAACAGTCCAATACGTTGGGCGCACCAATGATGTAGATAGGCGAAGAGCCGCACATAATGCTAATCCTGCCCGCGCTGGGTTGGAAATGGAAGTAATTGCTTCTGGATTGAATTTGCCAGAATCAAGAGCTCTGGAGCAAGCAGGAATGGCATACTATCACACAAAAAACACCGCAAATAAAATGAATAACCAAATCAACAGTGTGTCGCCAAAATATTGGGGTGCATTTAAGGAATTGGCTTTAGGTACTTTGAATTACGGATGGAATCAGATGTCCAACGAGATTTTGTATTGGGCAGGGAACTAATTTGGAGGTGATAAAATGGGAATCTGGGGATTCGGATTATATCAAAATGATACATCCTTAGATGTTAAAGAAGAATTTGAAGAATTATATAATGCTGGTAAGACCGCCCAAGAGATTACCGACAAATTGATGGCCGATTATAAAAGTATACTGGGCAACCTTGATGAGGAACCTTTATTTTGGTTTGCTTTGGCAGATACGCAATGGAATCTGGGGGTGCTTTTACCTGTTGTTAAAGACAAAGCGCTCTATTGGATTAACGAAGAAAATGGTATAATTAATTGTCAAGCAATTGATATATCAATAAATGAGCAACGAAAAAAGGTTTTAGATGATCTGCAAGCGAAGCTTTTTTCTCCCCAACCGTCAGTTAAAAAAACTGTAAATAAAAGAGTTTATAAATGTCAATGGAAGTTGGGAGATGTTTTTGCTTATCGGTTAGAAAGCGATTTAGCCAAAGAAAGAGGGCTCCATGGACGGTATTTTTTGATTCAGAAGGTTGATGAATGTGTATGGTATCCTGGGCATATAGTGCCAATTGTATATGTAAAAATTTCCAATGGCGCAAATCTTCCTTCAAATATAGAAGAATATAACCAATTGGAATATGTACAAACATGGTTCACAAAGTATGAAGATCGCTTTTTGCCAATTGATATGAGTCGTCCAGAAGAAGATATTGCTGAAAAGTCCAAAGCAGATTACCAAATAGATGAATATGGTTTTTTGCCGCAGTACAGGGTGAAGTTGCTCAACACTTCAAAAAAGGTCATTCCTAAAAAATTAATCTATGTAGGGAACTATGTGAATACTATCCCCCCGCAGAAAGAATTTATTCCCCATTCAAGAGAAAACATTGTGGCCGTTCCATGGAAACAATTCGATGAGACTTTTGAAACAAAAATGATAAAACGCTACTGTGGGCACAATCTTAGGGAACTCAGTATTTACACAAACAAAATGATTTAACGTTTTTGAATAGCTCAAACACTTAAAACTCCAATTTCGGAGTAGGTGGAACTTCTCCCTACCCCGGCACATAAGGCAGCTTGGCAAACCGCAAGGCTGACGGCAGCAGCATCAACAGCTACACCTACACCTATGACGATGTAGGCAACAT
>CAKRSU010000102.1 GCA_934401755.1 uncultured Oxalobacter sp. | reverse complement strand
GGTATGTCAATATATGGCGTATCTGGATAATGAACTTTCTCAGCTCAGCATCAGGGAGCAGACAGAGTGTCGTGAGCTTGATGTGGCCAAAAGCAAAGAGCTTAGCGCGCTGGCTTCGCGTGCTTCACTGGAATTTGAGAAATGCAAGAGTTATCTCAATGGGGATAATATTACCGAGCTCTCCAGCAGTCTTAAAAGGTTGCGCGCCGGCTGCGAAATCAATGATGACTATTTCAGAGCCTGCGGGCAGAACATCGACAGCAGTAACACCATACTTTTGGGATTTACGCAATTTCCGCTGGATGTTCCGCAGTCGCTTAGCGACATCCTGAAAGGGCAGCTTGGACGGCATTTTGATTCCGAAGCGAAAGCAGTTGACTGCCCCTACACATTTGCAATAGACCGTTCCGTAGAACTATTCATTGAATACACAGGCAGTAATGAAGCTCTTGTCAAGAAAGGTCTTCAGGCGCTTGTTCTTAACTATCTCCGCTGTTTCAAGCCCATTGAGTTCAAAGTCTCTCTACTGGATTATATTCATTACAATGCTGACCTTCTCGGCCCCGTTTCCGCCCTTGCCTCTGAAAAGAACGGAATAATCGAGAAACCCGGTATGACCGCTCAAGCATTACAGCAGAGTATATCTCTTCTCGCGGATCACTACCGTAAGATTGAAAACCGTATAGGTACCCTTACGCTTCGCCAGTATAATAACGATCAGCTTCCCGCAAATCGTCTCCCGTACCGGATACTGATTATAAACCGGATTGAAGACGCGTTCCGCACCACCGATTCTCCGGAGATGTCCTATCTTATAAACAATGCTGAAAAACTTGGCATAACCATTATTCACATGACCAAAAAGTCTGGCAGCAGAACAGGTCTGGAAAGCACACCTCCGCAAGCCGCAGAAGATCGAATAGTAATATCGAGTGACACAGTTGGTGGCTTTCTCATCAGTAACAGAGATAAATGGCTCGCATTCAAATGGCTGGATACCCCTGATGCTCTGCCAAGTGATTTTATTGAGAAGATTCGCGAATCAGCAAAACCAGCAAAACTAGGCACCAGGTATTTCTCCCGCTTTAGTATGGGGATACCGTCCCACTCTATCGGTGTACGAAAGCCCATATCCATACCTTTCTCCATTGATGAGAACGACAATGTCATAAGCTGCAATTTCAATGAAAACGACATGTTTGCAGCCTACATCATGGGTGCTGCGGGTTCAGGTAAATCAACGCTGCTCCACACAATTATCTGTGGTTTGATCATGAACTATCATCCAGATGAAGTGGAACTGTGGCTGCTAGACTTCAAGATGCTTGAATTTAAACGATATACCAACCATCTTCCGCCCCATGTCAAATACATATTGCTGGAGAAGTCTGAGGATCTTGTATTCGATATAATCGACCAACTGACAGAGCTTCTCAAACAGCGTCAGTTTCTCTTCTCTCAGAACGGGTGGAGAAAAATTACCGATGTTCCGCTTGACCGCAACATGCCAACTATATTTGTTATCATCGACGAGTTTGCCCAGATGTCACAAATTATCAAGGAAACAAAGGGCGCCGGTCACGGGTTGGATTACACACTCAAGTTAGAAAATCTTCTGACGCAGGGGCGCGCGCTCGGCTTTAAGTTCATCTTTGCCAGCCAAACTTATACGACCGGTGTTTCCGGTCTTACGGACGTCGCCTGCAAACAGATACAGCTGCGCTTTGCCATGAAGAATACGCCTGACGAAATCAAGCAAACTCTGCGTATATCGTCAAACGATATATCTCCGGAGCTTAACAATGCGATCACCTCGTTGCCCAAGTTTGAGACCATCTTCCAGTGGGTTGATGAGGAAAAGGACGAATACGACGAAGACCGTATCCACACTGGCCGTTACCGCAACATGTACGCTCTTGACGATGAGATTGATGCCATGGTTGATCGTATAAACGCCGCGATCAAGCCGGTTCCTCCAGGCGGCGAAATAACCGACGCCACTTATATTGA
>CAKRSU010000101.1 GCA_934401755.1 uncultured Oxalobacter sp. | reverse complement strand
GCAAAGCACAGTGCCGAGCGCCGAGCCCATAACGTTAATTTTCGGTACTGATACAGCAATAATATTCACAAGCAGCTTTACTGCCGTGCCGACAGCCGTGTTTAAAAGCACCGCGTTTTGTCTGCCCACCGCCTGCAATATACCGCCGAGCGGCGCTAAAAAGCCCGCGAAAAGCGCCGCAAAGCCGTAAAGCGTCAGCATTTTGCCGCCTATTACGGCGGAAGCCTCGGTATCGTATAAAAATTCGGTTATTCTGCCGCCTATTGCTATAAGTCCGCACGCGGCGGGCAGAGATATAAGCGCTGCGGTTTTAAGCACGGTGTTTATATTTTTTTTAAGCTCCGCCGTATTTCCCTGTGCTGCTGCCGCCGCTGTTGCGGGCACCGCGCCCACGCCTATTACCGAGGTAAAGGCGGGCACAAGGTTAAAAACGGTATAAGCCTTGCCGCGTATGCCGTAAAGCAGCACGGGGAAAGCCGATAAAGCGGGTATACCGCCGTTTTCAAAAAACGAGCGGTAAATTTCCCTTAGATCCGTGCCGCCGTTTATCAGCCCTTCAAGCCCGCTTTTTACCGTAAACGCGTCAATCATAGGCGGAATGTTAACGGTAAGCGAGGTAAGCGCAATAGGCAGGGTAAGCAATATCATTTTTTTAAGGGCGGCAGTGCCGCTTTGCGGCTCGGGGCTGTTTTCAAGCATTTCCGAGGTAATACCGTCGCCATTTATTTTTGCGTATATGCGGGCATAAAGCGCAGCCAAAAGCGTACCTGCGGTTATTCCCGCCATTGCCGCCGCAGCGCCCCATACGGTGCTGCCCGTAATCCGCACCGTTATAAACGCCGCACCGAGACCCAAAATCAGCTTGCACAGCGCCTCTGTAAGCTCTGAAACGGCGGTGGGGAGCATATTGTTAAGTCCCTCGTAATACCCGCGCTCCGCCGATAAAATGCAGGAAAAAAGCACCGCGGGCGCCATCGCGAAAAGTGCGGGGGCGGTTTTACCCGTTGCGTCGGTAAGCCTTACAAACGGAATTACCAAAGCCGCGAAAACAGCCGTGCCTACAATCCCCGCTATTAGGAAAAATTTTCGCGAAAGCTTATATGCTGCGCGGGCGTCGCGGTATCTGCCCGCCGCCATATGCTCCGAAACGGTTCTCGCTGTTGCCACGGGCAGCCCCGCCATTGCAAGGGAGTAAAGCGGCGAAAATAAATCGTAAGCAGAGGAAAAAAAGCCGAAGCCCTCGTCACCTAAACAATGCGCCGAAGACAGCGGAATTTTAAAAAGTGCGCCGATAAGCTTTACAATAACGGCGGATATAAGCAGCACCACCGTGCCGTATTGCATACTTCGGCGCTTATTTTCCGCCGCGCTCAAAGCTCTGCTGCGGCGCGTGCACATTCAAGAATAAAATCCGAAAGTACAGTCTCGCCCGAATTGTTCATTTCGCGGTAAATATCGCCCGCGCCCGCACCTGCGTCGTCCGATATTCTGCGAACGGCGGCAAACGGTATGCCCGCATAATAGCAGACATAGGCGATAGCGGCGGTCTCCATATCGCAGCAAACCGCGCCGAAATCGTTTTTAAGCCTTTCGCGTAAATTATCATCGGTTACAAAGCAATCGCCCGTAACCGCAGTGCCGGTAACCGCCCCCGGCAGCAGCGATAAAATGCAGCTGTTCAGGCGCTTGTCCGCACTGTAAATATACTCCTGCCACGGCTTTTCGCAGGGCTTATAGCCTATGCCTGTTAAATCAAAATCGTGCTCTAAAAAGCGGGAGCAAACGCAAATATCCCCGCGGCGAACACCGTCTATCCCGCCTGATAAGCCGTAGTTAAGTATTATTTCACAGCCCATATCAACAAAATGTGCGGCTGCGGCTGCGGCATTTACCTTGCCTATGCCGCAAAAACAGGCGTATACGTCTGCTTTGCCTGTTTTAAAATTAAGTATTTTTCTTTTCAAAAAATAGCTTTCCGAAAATTCGCCCCTTGTCACAAGGTCGGCACGGGGCTTAAATTCTTCATCA
>CAKRSU010000100.1 GCA_934401755.1 uncultured Oxalobacter sp. | reverse complement strand
CCGACGACGCCGGTAGATCCGACGCCCACTCCTGAAGTAAAGAACGGTATAGTTGCAGAGAACGGCAGCCTGTATTACTACGTGGACAGCAAGCTGACCTATGCCGGCGTTATACAGATCAATGGAAATTATTATTATGCGAAGACCAGCGGTGAGATCGTAAACGGACGCAAATACTGGATCACGAAAACCAACGGTCTGCTCAAGGAGAAGAGCTATACCTTCGACGAGACAGGTAAGATACTTGATCCGGATCCTGTGACCCCGGTAGATCCGACACCTGTGCCGACGACGCCGGTAGATCCGACGCCCACTCCTGAAGTAAAGAACGGTATAGTTGCAGAGAACGGCAGCCTGTATTATTACGTGGACGGCAAACTGACCTATGCTGGGTTGATAAAAATAGATAATGATTATTACTATGTCAATTCATCATGTGAAGTTATCCATGGTAAAAATTACTGGATCTCAAAGACCAATGGACTGCTGCCTGAAAAAAGCTATACTTTTGCCGACGATGGCAAAATAATTCTGTGATTCTACACTCCTTTTAAATTCTCCCGGCGGCAGCTGCCCTCTCTCCTTCAATGGGCAGTTGTCGCCGCGGAGAGCATACTTTTCCTGCGATAATCTATGCAAGCAGAGAAGTATGCCTTTGACGTGAACAGCAAGATGGTGAGCTGACCGAATAAGCCATAGGGGAGGAACCTTTCAATGGGGGTACATTTTGCTTAATCACTTAACAGTAGCTTGCTGGACATTGGCATATGTAATAATCGTTCTTTGTGGAATTCAAAATAAGAAATCCC
This sequence comes from uncultured Oxalobacter sp., assembly GCA_934401755.1. Classification (GTDB taxonomy): domain Bacteria; phylum Pseudomonadota; class Gammaproteobacteria; order Burkholderiales; family Burkholderiaceae_D; genus Oxalobacter. The sequence continues at coordinate 1,244 of CAKRSU010000100.1, read as the reverse complement.
ATCTATTGTTTATGCCCTTGATAGCAGGAAGTTTAAATTTCGCTTGGGAGATTAATGCTCTGCTACTCTCAAGAGGTTTTTATGGGCATGTGCTGTGGACAGTGTTGGATGTCTTTATTGTTTTTCATAATGTTCATTTTTTGGAAAAAGGTAAACGCAAGAAGTACTTACTCTTTATCGCTGTGTTTATCTTAGTCATATATGGAATGTTCCGTATTCCTAATGTCGATGGACAAAGGATTTCGGTCTTTGCAATAGATCTCATTATGGCAATTGAGTACCTCCTGTGTGCAAAGCAAATCGCACTCCAAGGAAGAATCTATGTCGGGGTACTGAAACTCTTGGGAGATTTGTTTGCATGGCTATCCAATATGCAGGGCTCTGTATTTGTGGCAGTTTGTGGCTTAATAGTGCTACTTTTAAATTTGTTCTATTTGGCTATTTGCTTAGAGCAGAGTTCTCATAGCCGGAAGAAGGTGCAAAGATGATGTCATGGCTTCAAACGAATTCACTGTATCTGTTACTAACAGCAGGAACCATCTTCAATGTGTTCTGGCTGTACAGGATGCGGCGACAGCTCCAAATGAAATGGTATGCCGTACTGATCTTTTCGGTATTGCATACTGCTATCGGCGTATGCAGTGTGAAAGTCTTTGCTTTTCTGGAAAGCGGCAACATAGGAAATATGAGCCTCTTTGGCGGTGTGTTTTTTATGCCGCTTTACTATTTTCTCTTTGCAAAACTGACAAAGAGAAAAGTGGCTGATGTTTTTGATGTTTTTACAGTCTGTATAATTTTCACACTCATGTGTGCGCGTATAAATTGCCTTATTTCCGGCTGCTGTTTCGGACTGCCAATTAAAGGCACAACGCTTTATTGGCCGACACGTGAGCTTGAGATCGCATTTTACGTCGTGCTCCTTATATGGCTTGGCGGCAGAATTTTAAAGACAAAAGCGCCGGGTACGGCATATCCGCTCTACATGATTGCATACGGTGTATTCCGCTTTATTATCGAATGGTTCAGGCAGTCAAGTTATTCGGGAATTCATCCGGCACATATATGGTCGCTAATTTCCCTCGCGTTAGGATTGAGCATATATTTTGAATTTACGGCAAAGAAAAATAAACTTGGGAAGGAAAGAAGAAAATGAAAACTGTTATAAAGCGTTTTCTGTCACTTACCCTTGCATTTCTCATGGTGCTGTCACTTCTGCCTGCATTGGAGATTCCGGCCTATGCGGC
>CAKRSU010000099.1 GCA_934401755.1 uncultured Oxalobacter sp. | reverse complement strand
CCTATAGTTTTGACGCTTTAGAGATGATAACCTGCAGGTATTTTCATTATATTCCAAGGATAAAAGAAATAGAGAAGTCCTGAAAGCGGAAGACAACGATAGAAAGATTGCGGCATCAGGAATGTTCGAATTGGCATATAAAAAGGTTCGAGAGTTAGAGGATAAGATTGTTGAAAAACCAAAAGGACATGAAATAATTGTGTTGTACCCGGGGATCAACTTGCTATTTAACCTGCTAGATGGTAAAATCAAAGAACACTGGGGGTATGATATCCTTTGCCCTGGTAGTATAGCTTCGGAAAGGAGCGTGGAAGAATGGCTGCGGCGTTAAAACTTCCGGTTGGCATCGAAGATTTTAAAGAAATTCGTCGACAAGGTTTTTACTATATTGATAAAACAAAGCTTATTGAACAGCTTCTTGATAATTGGGGAAAAGTGAACCTTTTTACAAGACCACGCCGATTTGGAAAAACCTTGAACATGAGTATGCTTCGCTGCTTTTTTGAAATCGGAGCAGATAAGACACTGTTTGAAGACCTTTATATTTCACAGAATGAGCAATTCTGCGAAGAATACATGGGTAGGTTTCCAGTTGTGTTTCTTACATTAAAAGGCGTGGAAGGAACCACATTTGAAGAGGCTAGACTTAGCCTTGCAGAACTGATTGCAGCAGAAGCAAGAAGGTTTAAGTTTCTGCAAGAAAGTGATAGACTGGATGCAGACGATAAAGAGATGTATCGTGAGTTGATTTCTTTAAACAAAGAACAAAGCCCGGCAGCATCTGTGAAACTCAGATTTTCACTCAAAAATCTATCAGAGTTGCTGTATAAGCATTATGGCAGGAAAACAATCGTGTTGATTGATGAATATGATGTGCCTCTCGACAAAGCCTTTCATGATGGATACTATAGAGAAATGGTATCGTTGATTCGAGGGTTGTTAGGGGAAACGCTTAAGACGAATGATTTTTTACAATTTGCCGTTTTAACTGGATGCCTTCGAGTATCGAAAGAAAGCATTTTTACGGGTCTTAACAATTTTAAGATTTTATCGATTACAGATGTTCGTTTTGATGAACAATTTGGATTTACGGAAGATGAAGTTAAAAAGCTGCTGCTTGCATATCACTTGGAATCACATTTGCCGGAGATGAAAGAGTGGTATGACGGATATCATTTTGGCGATGCGGATATTTATTGTCCTTGGGATGTGATCAACCATGTGGAGTTACTTTGCAAAGACTCAAAAGCAGAACCAAAATGTTATTGGATCAATAGTAGTGGCAATTCACTTGTAAAGCGTTTCATTACTAGAGCAAATAAAACGACGCGAGATGAAATTGAACGCCTGATTGCGGGAGAGCCAATAGAAAAGTCCGTTCGTCTTGAATTGACTTATGATGAAATAGACAATAGTATTGATAATATTTGGAGCGTGTTGTTTACAACAGGATACTTAACGCAGGTTGGAGTGACGGAACAGGGAGCATATAAGCTGGTCATTCCCAATAAAGAAGTGCGAGAGGTGTATAAACTTCAGATACAGGACTGGTTTGATAAGAAACTGCGTGACAATACGGAACAGCTAACAGCTTTTTGGAATTCAATCGAAGAAGGAAAGACAGAGGCAATAGAACAGTATTTGAACCGAACCCTCAGCAATTCGATTAGTGTTTTTGATACGAAAGCACCAGAAAAAGAAAGTTCCTACCACACACTTCTAGTAGGTCTGTTAACAGGAAATACAGACTGGGTGGTCAGGTCAAATGTGGAAGCAGGAGAGGGTTTTGCTGATATTATTGTTGAACCGGAAGACCCGGATGCGGGTATCATCTTCGAGCTTAAATATTCAAAAGAAGCAAATGGATTGGAGAAAGCCTGTGAAAAGGCAATTGAGCAGATCAAGAGCCGAAGATATTCGGAATATCTGAAAAATGATGGCCGACACAAGATGACGTTTTATGGTATCGCTTTTTATAAAAAGAGATGTAAAGCGGTAATTGAAACAATAAAAGAAGCGTAATACTGACAATCCCACTGGCGCACTGTGTGGAATTC
>CAKRSU010000098.1 GCA_934401755.1 uncultured Oxalobacter sp. | reverse complement strand
CCGTACGCTGCTGCTCAAGCTCATAGGGAATTGCGGCAGTAAAATTATTATGATTATTCTGACGCTGCTGCCAACGCGCTATATCCGTCTCGATTCCCAGAATTCTTTGCTGGATCTCCTTTACCGCCTCATCTGTTGGAATAGGCAGAATATCTATAGACAGCATAAGATTACGCGACACATCGGATAAATCCGCTATCATCTCATCTTTTATAAAAGATGCAAACTCGCGCATGAACAAAACCCGCCCGTATCTGCTGCCCATTTCAAAATAATCTTTTTTGAAAGTAAGACTGTCAGGGCATACAATATCCCTGAAGTCCATACCGGCTCGCATAATATGCGCCGGATCAAAGGCAAAATACTGTTCCTCTCCCGGTCGGAAGAAGTCGTGGAAAATGCGGAGGCGTTCATAATTTCCGATGCGTTGTGCTCCGGAATCAAGCCTTCCGAAGCTTTTGCAGATATTGCTGTCCACGCGGCGGAAGTATGCACGGCTGTCGCTGATTTTGCGTTCAGGTATAGAAAGTGTTATGTATTTTTCCTGCACAAGATTGTTGCTCAATGCTGCACGCGCTCGCGTTATATTGTTCACATCCCGGCGATAGCGGTCAAGGCCATCTCCTTTTTCCTTCATCAGTATCCGCTGCTCAAAATCACGCGGGTTTAGCCTGTGGTTTATAATCGTTATCTTTGCTCCTGCATCTGTCGGCAAAGTATTGAGCACTGCGCCGTATGACGAAAATATACTGCGCCTGTCCTCGTCCGAGGCAGCAATATAATTTATGTCCGCAAAGCGCCAAGTCATACTGTGCTTGTGCCCAACCAGCCATATGCCGTCATTGAATATGCAGCGTACGGGTATTGACTGCTGCACTGAGCGAGGTATGTGGAATTTCTCTTTCTCGCTTTTGTTTGCTGCCGTCAGCGTCTTAATCAAAATCTTCACGCCCCTTTCTGTTCAGGCATGAATAATAAATATTTTCTGATATATACCGCCGTTCCCCGGCACGTAAGAACTCAGATTTTATAAATGCCCATAGAAACTGCTCAAAGCACATGCCATTGTAGCTGAAGAATCCCGCCACGGCTGCCGGTGATGCAAGAACAATACAAAGCCAGCTTGCGGTTTCGCGGCTGACAAATCGGTCAAGCACAAGGAATACACCGGCAGCTATACCTATTGCAATGAGCGAGCAGATAAACTGCCGACTTGACAGTCCGAAAAATATAGTTTCTTTATATGCACGTACTTCCTTCGGAATTTTTACTTCTATAGTTATCACTCCTATTTGTTCTGAAATTTGACAACATTTGTGCCAAGGGAGATAATATTGTCGTGAAAACTCAACTTTTTCGACGGAGGTATTTTTATGAATCAATGGCAGCAGCTTCTCATCGTTATATGCGGACTCGCACTTTTGAAGCCAACCATAGCCTTACTGAATAGGCTGCATCTTTTGCCGCTTGCATTGTATTTCTTTGTCACTCGCCTATGCTTTCCAAAATGGTATGCAGCAAACAGACGTATCTGTGCAATAATCTTAGCTGGCACCGTACTGTTTTTCGCCGCAGCGTGGCTGATAAGTTTAATCCGGCACAAGCGGGAAGAACAGCGCATAATCAACGAACTCATGCAAAACGGTCGGTGGATATACTCTCCCGATGACCTGCTTGACTGTAAAAATAGTTCTCACCATGAGAAGTATTTCTGAAACAAGCATACGTTTACAGGCTGAACATTTCTCTAATGAGTCTGTCAGATCCTTTAACCAGCCCGGTCAATACAAGCATATTGAAAGCCAGCTGCCCTAGATACTGCCATGTCATTGTTACTGCCGGAAGGGATGCGTCTACTGCGGGCGCATCGCTTGACAGGAAAGCCGAATATATAAGACAGGCAAGCACTATTACGGCTCCCTCTAGGCAAACTCCCGCATAGCTTCGTATAAAAGCTTTGCCTATGCCGCTTGTACTTTCTCCGGCAAAGGCCGCGAGAGGCAATGGGGACAGTGCCGTGTATATGTACAGTTTAAAAAATCTGCCATAGACCGTTAGTATAAGAATGAAAGACATT
>CAKRSU010000097.1 GCA_934401755.1 uncultured Oxalobacter sp. | reverse complement strand
GACGTCATAACTCCGAATATCCCGGAGGCAGAAGTGCTTTCGGGAATGAAGATCAATACCGGGGAGGATATGGAAAAAGCGGCAGAGCATATATGTAACAGTTTTGGATGCAGTGTTTTACTTAAAGGTGGACATCAGTTAAATAATGCTGACGACCTTTTATTCAGGAAAGAAAAGGAGCCGGTGTGGTTTAAGGGGAAGAGAATAGATAACCCTAACACCCATGGCACCGGATGTACATTGTCATCCGCCATTGCATCTAACCTTGCAAAGGGAATGGATCTTGAGACATCAGTAAAACACGCCAAAAATTATATTTCAGGTGCACTTGCTGATATGCTTGACCTTGGAAAAGGAAGCGGACCTGTGAATCATGCATTTGCGATAAGGGGAGAATACTAAAGTATACTTCACCGGTAATAAGAGAGGACTGGATAATGGTGAATAAAAGCAACACAAAAAAACTGACATTAACTGCTATATTTACGGCTGTTGCGGTTGTGGGAAGTATGTTTTCATTCCCTGTACTTGGTTCAAAATGCGCACCGGTTCAGCATATGATAAACATTCTGTGTGCCGTGACAGTTGGGCCATGGTGGGCATTAGTGCAGGCATTTACGGCGTCATTTATCCGTAATATTGCCGGTCTTGGAAGTGTTCTGGCATTTCCCGGAAGCATGTGCGGTGCACTGCTTGGGGGATTGCTTTACAGATATAGTAAGATGCTTTCCTTTGCCTGTATTGGGGAAGTGGCCGGAACCGGTATTATCGGGGGAATGCTTTCTTACCCGGTTGCTTATTTTATAATGGGCAATGATACGGCAGCAATATTTACATTTGTCATACCATTTCTTATCAGTACCTGTGGCGGTACAATAATTGCGGTGATTATTACCGTGTCACTTAAGAAGTCCGGTATGCTTGACAGGATCACTGATATGCTTAATGCATGATCTTTGACGGCACGGATGGATCATGGGGGAGGTATAATGATCACAGGAGAATACATTAATAAAATACACAGCCTGATACAGGAATCAAGGCCTGTTGTCCATTGCATTACTAATATTGTTACTGTTAATGATTGTGCCAATGTACTGCTTGCGGTGGGGGCATCCCCTACCATGGCACATCATCCTATGGAGGTCGAAGAGATAACCTCGGGTTCATCAGCACTGGTATGCAATATGGGGGCTGTCAGTGATATTGATGCGATGCTTATAGCAGGGCGCACAGCACACAGGCTTGGACATCCGGTAGTGCTTGATCCTGTTGGGGTGTCAGGCTCGGGATTCCGCAGGGGCAGGTGTCTGAGCCTTATCCATGAGATTGTCCCGACATGTATCCGGGGTAATTATTCAGAGATACGTGCCCTTATGGAACAACGCAGTACAGCTGCCGGTGTGGATTCAGGAGATGACGGAATAGATATAACTGCAATGAAGCAATTTGCAGAATCCTGCAAAGCTATTGTAATAGCTTCGGGAGCTGTGGACATAATAACAGATGGAAGGACAGCCTGCACCTGTAAAAATGGCAGTCCGGAAATGGCACGTATTACAGGAAGCGGTTGTATGTCATCAGCAATGCTCGGGGCATTCCTATACGCAGAGCCTTCGGTGAAGGCAGCGGCAGCCTGTTGTGTATATATGGGTATTGCAGGTGAGAGGGCAGCTAAAAAAACAGAGGCTGTCGGCGGTGGAACCATGACCTTCAGGGAGTATTTTATTGATGAGATATCACTGATGGGACCTGATAGTTATGAAAATATATTTTTATCATATGAATGAAAAGAGAGTAGTTTATGTCGTCTAATAAAAAAATGAATGAGATTCTGTCACATATACAGTCAGACCGCAATGTCAGGAAGATGAAAAAATATATCCAGCATGGAAGTGTTTCTACGTTTGACCATTGTGAAAGTGTTGTAAGATTATGCTATGCCATCAATAGAAGGTTTTCATTACATGCGGATCTGGAAGTGCTGTTAACCGGTGCCATGCTGCATGATTTCTACCTTTATGACTGGCACTGCAGGGATAATGGCGAGCATCGTTTTCATGGGTTCAGACATGCCATGACAGCCTGCCGGAATGCTGAAAGATATATGA
>CAKRSU010000096.1 GCA_934401755.1 uncultured Oxalobacter sp. | reverse complement strand
CATAAGGTGTGCCTCCTATATATTATTTTCAATTATTTCCGGACAATAAAAGGTGTTATATAAGTACCTGAATACAGATACATTATATAACACCGGTTATGATGATATTTAGTATTATTTGTGAACAATATGTGTTTGGCTCTTATTTCGGGTGATATCAGCCCCGGCATGATACATCTATGCTGCTATTATCTCATCAGCTCTCTCAAGTGCGGCATCAATATGCTCACAGAAGTTTTCACCACCAACCATATCAATAAATCCGGCTTTTTTCATAACAGTCATTGGCTGCTCATTTACATGGGAGAATATAACCTTGATCCTGTTCTTTTTACATTTTTCAAGAATCTCCTCAAGTGCCTGAACCCCTGTTGCATCAATTGCAGGTACACTTCTCATTCTTATAATAAGTACATCCTCTGAGGTATCATCTATAACACCTGTTAACTTATCAGATGCGGCAAAAAACATTGGTCCGTTTATCTCAAATACTCTTACATTAGAAGGTACCTTCTTGTAAAACAGGCTGTCAGTATCGTCCTCTTCATCCACTGCATCGGGATATACCCATGCATTAACTTCTGTTACCTCAGCCATTCTCTTCATGAACAGAAGTGACGCAAGCATAAAACCTATTCCGATAGCAACCACGATATCAAACACAACAGTAAGCACCAATGTTGTTACAAGTACGATAGTGTCACTTTTAGGTGATGTTTTAATCTGATGTATTATATTCCTCCAGCCACTCATGTTATATGCCACCATAAATAATATTGCTGCGATTGCAGGCATCGGAATGAGTGCCGCATATGGCATAAGAAATACTATTATCAGCAATAACACTACCGAATGTACCATAGCTGATACAGGTGTTCTTCCTCCGTTTTTAACGTTCGCCGCTGTTCTCGCAAGAGCTCCTGTTGCAGGTATTCCTCCAAAAAATGCCGAAGCAATATTTCCTGCCCCCTGTGCAATAAGCTCCATATTAGAACGATGCTTCGAACCGATCATGCTGTCTGATACAACACATGACAGCAGCGATTCAATTCCGGCAAGGACTGCAATTGTCACCGCATCCGGGAAAAGATCAATGATCATTTTAAGACTGAATGCAGGCATATGAAATTCCGGTAGCTTGCTTGTTACTGTATATAGATCCCCAATCGTGTTAACCTTAAGCCCCAGGAGAATTACTGCTGCGGAAGAACCGATTACTGCAACAAGTGATGCCGGTACCTTCTGTAACCTTTTAGGCCAGAAAATTATTACAGCAAGTGATGCAATACCCACCAGGAATGCCTGATAATTAAATGTCCCTATACACTTTACCGCCTCAACTGCTTTTTCTACAGTCTCAACAGGTGACTTCGTAAATGTAAGACCCAAAAAGTCTTTTACCTGACCAAGTGCAATTGTAACTGCAATACCAAAGGTAAAACCGGACGTAATTGTTGTCGGTATGTAATGTATCAACGAGCCCATCCGGCAAAAGCCCATTATTATAAGTATAATACCCGCCATGATAGTAGCAATAACCAGCTGTGACATTCCATTTTCCCTCGCAACTATTCCTGCCACTATCGTTGCAAATGCAGCCGTCGGACCTGCTATCTGTACACGGCTTCCGCCTAAAAAACCAACTACAAAGCCCGCAACAATTGCGGTATACAGACCTTCCTGCGGTCCTACACCTGACGCAATCGCAAGTGCGATTGACAATGGCAGTGCGATTATCGCAACTATGATACCTGAAATAATGTCCTTCACTAACTGTTCCGTGCTGTAGCTTTTCATTACTGAAAATAGCTTTGGCTTAATCTTTTCCATTCTCTTTCTCTTCTTTCTCTTTCATCCTTGTTATTTTTTTCACACATTTATTTAATTTATTACAAAGGATGACAGATGTCAAGAACAGGATTGTTGTAAAACAAAGAACCTGACTACTCTGTGCAATGTCGTTTTGTATCAAAACTGACATGCATAATAGTAATCAGGTTCTTTTTATATTATTAATTTACTATGGCAATAGAATTAATAACTTTTAATAATAGCTTGTCTTATTATTCTGCATCTGTGTGCATTATGCTAACTCAGCCTTAAGGGCTGCAGTAAGGGC
>CAKRSU010000095.1 GCA_934401755.1 uncultured Oxalobacter sp. | reverse complement strand
TGCTACGCCTGTATAACAAGTACTTATTATAGCAGGTTGTGCCGGTGGCTGCAAAAATAATCATTGTGCCTAATATATAATAGTAGGTTTTTGTCAAAAATGGATTCACCCGGATTGCCATAAAGTTGATAATCAGGGCGGAAACGCCACACAGTACCAAGGCAGAAAGAGAAATATCTGCTCCTAGCCTGCGGCCTATTTTATAAATGGATATAATGCAGACTGACATAATGGAGGCTGCTATTACAAAAAATTCCAAAATACACACCACGATTTATTATTGCTTATTTATTATATCATATGACAGATTTATAATTCTGCCATATTTCACTAAAAATATTATAACAAAAAACTTCATTTCATGATACTTAAATTTCGTTTTACATTATTTTTTTTTGTTTGTATTGTTTTCTGCTTGCAAATATCACACAATACTTGTACAATAATACAGCAGATAAATTTTCGCTAGAAATTTTCAATTCAGTGGCAAAATTCACTCGCCGTAAAAAAATGCCAAGATTTTTTATTAAAAAGCAGGGAATTTCGTATTGATGTCGAAATAAAACAGTAGCGAAAGTATTAAATTATATTTACAGTATAGCACAAATCAAGAAATGAGGGGTAAAAATGCGCGAAGAAAATTTCACAGTTGTTAATGCTCAGGGTCTCCATGCACGTCCAGCAGGACAGATTGCCAAGGAGGCAAGAAACTTTAAGTCCAAGGTAACCTTGTCTGTAGCTGCTACCGGCAAGAAGGCTGATGCAAAGAGCTTGATGGGTATCATGACTCTCCAGGCTAAGAACGGTACTGTAGTTACCATTACTGCAGATGGTCCTGATGAGAATGAGGCTATTGAGAAGTTCGGCGGCATGTTCAAATCCGGTTTCGGCGAAGACTAATTAGTAAAAGGGCGGAAGGACGGATATATTATGCCAGAAAAAATGCAGGGAATGGGTGCCATTCAAGGAATAGGAATCGGCTATATTATGAAGGCTGGTCAGGCACTGGATGGCTATTTGGCTGCGTATCAGCCAGGTACAGTTGAAGAGGAGCTGGAAAAGCTCAATAATGCTGTAGCCGAGGTGGCAGATATTCTGGAAAAGAGCGTTGAGCAGATGCGTGCCGTAGGTCATGATGAGCAGGCCAATATTATGGAGGCTCATTTGTTCTTGGCACAGGACCCAATGCTGACAGACGGCATGACTGATAAGGTTCAGGAGATGGGGAATGCACCAGCAGCTATTTTGGCATCTGCTGCTGAGTCTGCCAAGATTTTCCAGTCTATGGACGACGAGTATCTTCGTGAGCGTGCAGCGGATGTATTGGATGTAAGTAAGCGTATTGCAGGCAAGATTCTTGGCATCAAGGAGCCAGAAGTTGGCGACAATATGGTAATCCTCTGTGGTTATGAGGTAGAGCCTTCTGTTATTGCTTCTGTTCCGGATGATAAGATTGCTGGTGTTATTATGGGACAGGGCAGCACCACCTGTCATGCAGTAATCATTGCTAAGTCAAGAGCTATTCCTACCGTTGTAGGTATGGAGCACAGACTTGACGCTATTCCAGAGGGTGCGTTTGTTATTATTGATGGACATACCGGCGATATTTTCGTAGATCCTGATGAGGAGACTATCAAGGAGTACGAAGCAAAGCTGGCTAAGCAGAGAGCTGATGAGGAGCGTTATGCTGCTCTGAAGGATTTGCCTGCAGTTACCAAGGATGGAGTAGAGGTTCAGCTGGCTGCCAATATTGGCAGTCCTAATGATGCTGAGAATGCTGCCAAATATGGTAACAAGGGTGTAGGTTTGTTCCGTTCTGAGTTTGTATTCATGGGCCGTGAAGATATTCCGTCCGAGGAAATGCAGTTCGAAAGCTATAAGAAGGCTGTAGAGGCCTGCAATGGCGAGCTGTGTGTTATTCGTACCATGGATATTGGCGGTGACAAGCCACTGCCTTATTTGAATATTCCACATGAGGATAATCCATTCCTGGGTTATCGTGCTATTCGTATCAGCTTGAACCGTAGAGATTTGTTTATGCCTCAGCTGAAGGCAATTCTGCGGGCTGGTGTTTATGGCAGGGCTGCTATTATGGCACCTATGATTGTTAGTGTGGATGAGATTCTGCGTCT
>CAKRSU010000094.1 GCA_934401755.1 uncultured Oxalobacter sp. | reverse complement strand
CGCCTAAACCGTCGGCACCGGCAGCATCGCCGGCAACGGCACCGTCAGTATCATCGGCACCATCAGCCACACAGCAGGTTCCGGCAGAGGTTACTGCACCGGGAAAGACTAAGGTTACATCAGCCAGGGGTGCAATGAAGTCAATGGTCATTAAGTGGAAGAAGGTTAATGGTGCAAAGGGATATCAGGTTGCTTACTCTGCCAGTAAAAAGTTCAAAAAAGGTGTTAAGCTTGTCAATACAAAAAAATTGAAGCTTAAGATTAAGAAGTTAAAGTCTAAGAAGACATATTATGTTAAAGTAAAGGCATATTCCGTAGATAAGGCAGGGAAAAAAGTGTTTGGCCCGCAAAGCCGTGTTGTAAAAGTAAAGATAAAATAAAATAATATAATATATGCAGCAATCCGTGGTCTGCCGGCGTTATAAATGATATGATATGGCGCTGGCAGACCATTTAATCTGTTCTCTAATGCTGTTAAGTACTCACATAGCGGAGATAAGATAGGACTTGTCCTGTACAGCAGGACACGGAACCGGATTGTGTTCGGCGTTAAGGATACGGGAATTGGCATAGAAGAAGAGAACATCGATAAGATATTCAATCATTCGTACCAGGCGGCTAAAGCACGTACACCTGATGCATCGACAGGAAGCGGACTTGGCCTTACAATAGTTAAGACGATCATCGACAGACATAATGGTAAAATATGGTGCAACAGTAAGCCGGGAGAGGGTTCAGAGTTCTGTATAGAGCTGGAGGTATGTGTATAGCAGGAAGTGTATGCGGTATGCTTGATACACATGGCAAACTATGATAAAATATCTTCAGATTTTTAATGGTTAAAGGAGAGCGGTTAATATGTATATTTCTGATTCGGTTAAGTATGTCGGTGTTAATGACAGGGACATTGAGTTATTTGAAGGACAGTATGTTGTAGAAAATGGAATGGCTTATAATTCTTATCTTATAATGGATGAGAAGACTGCCCTTATGGACACGGTGGATATAAGGGGAATTGAAGAATGGAGCAGGCTGCTTGAAGAGACATTGGACGGACGTAAGCTTGATTATATTGTTGTACAGCATATGGAACCGGACCATTCAGGCTCGCTGCAGTATGCAATTGAGACCTATCCTGATGCAATTGTTGTAGGTAATGCGAAGACATTTAATTATATTGAACAATTCTTTGGAACAGACATATCAGACAGGAAGCTTGAGGTAAAGGAAGGTGATACGCTTTCGCTTGGAAGCCATACACTTACATTTTTAATGGCGCCAATGGTTCACTGGCCGGAGGTTATGGTTACATATGAAAGCTCTGAAAAGATATTATTTGCTGCTGATGGATTCGGTAAGTTTGGTACAACAGATGCGGATGAGGACTGGGCGTGTGAAGCGAGAAGATATTATTTTAACATAGTTGGAAAATATGGACCATCAGTCCAGGCACTGCTTAAAAAAGCAGGTACGGTTGAGATAGAAAAGATACTGCCGCTTCATGGACCGATACTTGACAGTAATCTTGGATATTATATTGACCTGTATGACAAATGGTCAAGCTACACCCCGGAAGATAAGGGCGTGTTTATTGCATATGCATCAATTCATGGCAATACTAAAATGGCAGCAGAGGTTCTCGCTGATAAGCTAAGACAGCTTGGAGAGGAGAAAGTAGTCTTATCCGACCTTTCGCGTGAGGATATTGCAGAATGCGTTGAGAATGCATTCAGATATGACAGAATGGTTCTGTGTGCAGCAACATATGATGGTGGTGCATTTGTACCGATGGAGGACTTTTTACATCATCTGCAGATCAAGGCATACCAGAACCGTATGGTAGGGCTTGTTGAGAATGGAACATGGGCTCCTATGGCGGCAAAGGCCATGCGTACATATCTTGAATCAATGAAGAATATCACTATTCTTGATGAGACAGTTACAATCAGGTCAACATACAAGCCTGGGGATGAAGAAGCCATGGATGCGCTTGCCGGGGCTGTAGTCCGTTCGGCACAAAAGAGTGAATAAAAGGGACTATAATAACAAATTAAAAATCAGGAGGAAGATTAAATGGAGAGAGCGACGAAGTATCTTGTGAAATGGCGCCGCAGTCTTGCTGTGCTTTTAAGTATCTGTATGGTTATTGC
>CAKRSU010000093.1 GCA_934401755.1 uncultured Oxalobacter sp. | reverse complement strand
GCTTTGGCAGCATCTGCTTGGAATTTCTGATGCTTAAATCGTAGCTTCATAGCGGGACCTCCTTAAATAACCTTTACACTGGTTTCCGGTGCCATCAATTTGAAGATTTCTGCAACATTAATCTTTGAAGGGCTGTTAGCAAAGCTACTGTCACGGAACACCGCTCTAAGAGGCTGCTTTTTAGCAATCATCTTGATTACTTCATCCGGAATGTTCTCATCGAAACACGCAATAAGGTCACCCTCGTTATAATTATGCACAGTGCATCCATCGATAGTTTCTGATGAATAAGGAAGCGACAATGGAAGTCCCCATTCAAGCAGGCAGCCAAATAACAAGTCAAGGACAGAGCGATCTGACTTCACATTGGATTCCAGCATCGAAAGCAATTCCTGTGTATATTCGCCTGCGGAGTAATAAACATCATTCATGTTGGAATCGTCCAGCTTGAACACACGAAAGCCGGCATCAAGCTGTTGGGTAGTCAGAGGACTTTCTTCTTTGATCTTCTTCCCTGCTCGTCGGATTCGCTCTTTACCAATTTCACAAATATTATTATATCCGGATTTGTAAGCTTCGCTTTTCTCATCACAAGGTTCAGGAAGCTGTACCATAACAAACCTACGATTGCCTCCGTCCTCGGCGTTCAACTGTATTACGGCGTGGGCGGTTGTTGCTGAACCTGAGAAGAAATCCATAAAAATTCCGTCATTTTCTTCTAAAGAGTTAATCAATAATTTTAGTAAGGAAACTGGTTTCGGATAAGAAAAATAGCTCTTTCCGTCAAATATTTTTTCAACTTCAATTCCGCCATCACTTTTCAAACTTATAATTGAACGAAGTAACATCTTGCTTACATCTTTAAGATATTTTATTGAACTCGGTTGTGTGTTTTCATCTTTTGCGAACCAAATTTCCCCACAAACAAAACTTCCATCATATCTTTCATAAACATGGTTGTAGTCCAATTTCGAATCAAAGGATTCCCTGTTCCATCTCCAACCTCTGTCTGGGACTTTTGTTGGTCTTTCTGTTTTTGGGTGAAGAACATCATATCTTGGACCAAAAGTATCAGCATTGGGCCAACTTACATTGATTTTACCCCACGGTTCGTAGTTTTCATCCAAATTATTATAGAGCGTAATGCCTCTGTCATATCCTTTTTTATTATATAGCTGCTTTAGCTGTTTTTCTGCTTCTGGCAGTGGAACTTGTTTTTTCTTTAGCGATTCTAATAATTCAAAAATATCATCTAATCCATCTTTCATCATCAAAAATTGTCTTGTAGACTGTGGAGATTTTACATAGACGAGAATGTATTCGTGAATATTGCCAATCCCTTTATTATCATTTTTAGGAACTCGTTTATTCCAAGTAATACAATCTACAAAACAAGCAGAGCCCATTACCTCATCACAAATCTTTTTAAGATTTTCGAGTTCATTATCATCAATGGAAATACACAACACACCATCTTCAGAGAGCATATTACGTGCAATCATTAGTCTTGGGTAAATCATACTACACCAATCGGAATGAAAACGTCCATTGCTCTCTGTATTTTTAAATAGACGATTACCATCTTCATCAAACGCACCTAAGCTTTCATCATATTCGTCATATGATAAAGTAAAATCATCTTTATAAAGCAAATCACTGCCTCTATTATAAGGTGGGTCGATATAGATCATCTTGACCTTGCCGAGATAGCTTTCCTGCAAAATTTTCAGAACTTCCAGATTGTCGCCCTCAATGTAAAGATTCTCTGTAGTATCCCAGTCCACGCTTTCTTCTGGGCATGGTCGCAGTGTTTTACGAATTGGCCTATTGGCCTCGACAATAGCCGCCTTCTTACCGACCCAAGTAAACTCATAAGCCTCATCGCCCTCCAGAACATCACCGGAAAGCATCTGGCGGAGCATATCAAAGTTCACGACTTTCTTATAGAACTTGTGGTCGGGAGTACTGTGCTCCTCATCCACGGCCTCTGTGATACAGTTTGGAAACAGTTCTGCAATCCTGTCAATGTTCTTCTCGGTCATGTCAACTGACTCCATTCTCATCTTATCCATTAGCTTTTTCCTCCTGCTTATTTCTGTTCTTATAAGCCATTCTTATTTTTTCAAACTCCGCTTCATTGCTAGCAAGCTCG
>CAKRSU010000092.1 GCA_934401755.1 uncultured Oxalobacter sp. | reverse complement strand
CACCAGGCCAATAACCTTGCCTGCCTGCTGGGCAGCCTTGGCAAACTCTGTAATCTGGGCAACTGTACGCAAAATTTTCATAATTATCCTCTCCTTGCAACAAGCAGACAGCTAGCTCTGTCTGAGGAAAAATAAAGCGCTTCCTGAATGCCTACCAGGAAACGCAGATACACTTAGCCATGCCTGCGACTTTTGGGCACAAAAATACCAACACAGACAAAGTTTATGAGGTTTCCGGTCTCGGTTCATGGGAATCCAAGCCGTGACAGTCAAATCAACTGCCACGCGTTAGCATATCACAACTTTTAACAAAATTCAATACTAAAATATGGAAAAATACTATCTGAACAGGGGAAAGTGCATAGGCTAGTACCTGCTAACATTTACTTTCCATAATATAAAGGGTATAATATAGCAAACATAGTATGAGTAATTAAATGTAAAATTATTGCTATAGGAGGCGATAAATGTATGAAAGAATCCTTTAATATTTACGAATTTGTCAACACCATGAAAAATATTACCCCGGAAGAAATCTGGGATATGCTTTTTATTCCCGGCTGTATCTTCTTGGCTGCCCTTTGTATCGGCCAATTTATTAACAGCCTGATTGCCAGCTGGCTGGAAAGACATTTTGACGAGGATGAGCTTTCCATTCGCTATATTATTTTAAAAGCCGCCCGGGGACTGCCTAGAGCCTGGATTGTAGGCATGACTCTTTATTGGCTGATTAATTCCACCAATATTAATTGGGCTGCCGCCAATTTGTTTTCCTACATACTTTCCGCTTGGCTAAGCTTTACCCTGTTTCAGGTTATGGCTAGAGCCGCCACTGGCTTTATTGAGCTTTGTGCCCAGCGAAACAAAAATATTCCTCAAACCAGTCTGTTGCCAAATATTATTAATGTAGTAATCTACGCTATGGGTATTTTGCTGATTCTCAGCTCCATGGGAATTTCCATTGCCCCATTGCTAACTGCTATGGGTATTGGTGGTATGGCCATCGCCCTTGGTTTACAGGAAACCTTGGCCAATATCTGTGCCGGTATCTACCTGCTGATGTCCAAGCAGCTAAGCATTGATGATTATGTCCGTCTCAGCACGGGAGAAGAGGGCCGGGTGGCAGATATTACCTGGCGTTTTACCACCATTATTGCCACCTCTGGCAACGCTGTAGTCGTACCAAATCAAAAAATCTCCAGCGCCATTATTACCAATTACTGTATGCCAGAGCCGGATATGACCATTAAAGTTCCATGTGGCGTTGCCTATGACAGTGATTTGGATTTTGTGGAGCAGGTTACCTTGGAGGTAGCTTGGGAGATTACGCAAAAAATTGACAATACTGTTACCAAAAAACCAGGGGTATTTTTCCACACCTTTAATGAAAGCAGTATTGATTTCAATGTGGTGCTCCATTGCAGCAAATTTGCGGATCAGTTCAAGCTAAAGCATGAATTTATCAAGGCTCTCACCAAGCGTTATCGTCAAGAGGGCATTGAAATTCCTTTCCCTATTCGCACCATATACAATCACTCAGTCCATGAGGAAGCCTAGACAAAACATATCCCCTAGGCAAAAGGGTGTACACTGGTCAGATTTGTTAAAAAGTGATATAATGGGTTATTAAACAATATAAAGGAGTAAATTTTTTATGCGTAGCTTTACCGTCAAATCAACCACGGAAAGTGGCCTTTTGGTGGCAATTACGGTTATTATGGCATTAATTGCGGTATATATGCCTGTTATGGGCATTGCAGCCACCATGCTGTGGCCCTTACCCATAATTGTGCTGATTGTCCGTCATGGCATGAAATATGGCCTTTTGAGCATTGCCGCAGCCAGCGTTATTATGTCTGCCTGTATCTCTCCTGTAAGTGCGGTACATATGGCAGCCGCCTTTGGCCCCACCAGTCTGGCTCTAGGCTACGGCTTCCGTCAAGGCTTGACGGCATCCCGTATCTTGCTCTATGGCTTGGTGGCCTCCTTGGCCGGTGTTTTTCTTACCGCTGCCCTGACTCTGGCCTTAACTGGTATCAATCCACTGGCTATGTCCGAACAGATTAGTGCCATGAAGGAATCCGCCGGTGCTGCTTTTCAGCTTTATGAAACCGTAGGTATGAACCCTGATGAACTGCAGCGCACCAAGGATGAATTTATGAAGTCTATGGACTACATTACCCTGCTTTTGCCAGTGGTTCT
>CAKRSU010000091.1 GCA_934401755.1 uncultured Oxalobacter sp. | reverse complement strand
GTTCAAAACAGATTGCCATTTGCCATAAATCGAGCGGTGGCACTCATCAATGATGATAAACTGAAAATAATCAGGCGGCAATTTCAAATCATTGCCCAAAGATACAACAGTTTGATTACTGTCGTTGTCTTTGAAAGAAAAGAATTTTTCATCTTCCTTATCTTCGTCATCATCAGTAATTGTTTGACCGGTCAAAACAGCAAACAGTTTTTGTATTGTAGAAATTACTATGTCACCGCCAATATCGTCTTTGTTTTTCAATCGGTTGATTTGATACAAAGAGCTCATAGGCTGTTGATTTTCTGTGCGGTCAAACAGGCTGAATTCTGTTTCTGTTTGACGTGCAAGATTATTTCTGTCAACAAGGAACAGGACCCTTTTAGTAGATGTGTAATTGAGTAAACGATATGAAGCAAGGCAAGCAAGATATGTTTTACCGGAGCCTGTTGCAAGAACTGCAAGGGCTTTCTTTTTGCCTTGCTTGAGAGATTTTTCTAAATTAACTTCTGCATCATACTGGCAGTCACGCAGTCCCTTTTTATCAATGCGTGGCAAAGCACCGTACTCTGATTTTTTACCAATGAGTTGTAGCATCTTCTTAGGCGAATGCATTTCACCAAGTTCAACATACTCTCCGTCAGGGTCAGTAAGCATATTTTTGAAATATATCTTATTGCCGTTTGCAAGATATACAAGCGGTATTAGTCCCTGAAACCAAAGACCATACCAATTCTGCGGAGTTTTTGCATAGTGTTCAGCCTGTGAGGCAACTTTCGGACCGAGACTATCCGATTCCTTCTTTGCCTCAACAACTGCAATGGCTTTATTATCAACAAAAAGCAAGTAATCGCTTTCTTTTCCGCCCTGCATTAATGCTTCCTTTACCGCCATAGCATAGTTTGGCAGATAATCCTGTCTGTCAACAATATCCCATCCGGAATTATTTAGTTGTTTATCTATTTTAACTCTTGCTTTTTCTTCAGGTAACATAGTGTTATCCTCCTATAAGCGCTTTGTCGTTTGTAACTTCCGGATAATAAAAATTATCGGAAGTTAAGGGGTTGTATTATTAGACTAAGACCTTATACTATTTTCGTGTATAGTGATTATCTAACTTTGAAAGCATAGCCTCACTATAAAATACTTTTTTACCGCTTTTCTTTTTGTCGGGATCAAGATATCTTATGTAGGCACACTTATCATCACTTTCATATAAACGTCTATTTGCATGATAATCACCGTTTAGTATGAAATTACTATAACGTTCTTTACATTTGGCGGTAAGTTCACCGTAATCCATAGGATACTTGGCTTTTAACTGTTCTTCTGTTAATGTAACCTTTATAGCATCTGTGTCTTTGGAGAGGGCAACTCTAATTGCATCCTTTGATGTGGATTTCGAAAATTTAACATCAATATTTAGTGCTATGCTGTATTCACCATCCGCTGAAGAACTTTCTTCAAGTTCATCCACATACTTGAAAAAGTTCTTTTCCTCTGCATTCAAGAGCAAAACATCCGATTCTTTTCGTGCTTGTACAAAGGATAACGGCATTAAATAGAAATTAAATTCTGATAAATCTTTGTTAAACCATTTTTTGTATAAAGACACATAATTTTTCAAAGATGCGGTTCCTATTTCCTGAATTCGAACATTGAATTTAAGCGAGTAATTATAAAAGTGTATAGCAGAATCACGAAGCTCAATTAGTGCCATTATATTATTAAAAACGATTTGATCCATTTCGCCTTTTTCAATAAGTTTCTTAGCTATAAAATCGATTGAATGCGTAAATGGGTTACCGCTTCTAGTTAGTTTGACCTTCTTTTTCTTGGACTTGCTACCATCTTTATTTATTACAGGCTCCATAACATAAAGCGATCGCATTTTATTGTGATTATCTTTAAGGTGCTTAGCCTTAAGAAGTAATTCCCAGCTATTAATTGCTAATATCGAAAAAGTTTCACCACGGTACAAGAAATCAGGTTTGTTATATACTTCGATTGCAGCAATCATTGCGGAGATGCTTTTATCTAGCAATTCGTTCGACTTTGATTTCATAAATTGGCTCCTTGTAAACTTTAATTCTCGTTATATGCTCTGTCAATCAGCGGTTTAGCTTTTTCAAAGTCTGCAGCGTTTTGCAAGTGCAACTCCACAGCACCGCAACCCCAATGGCCAATGTTAGTTACATCTCTTGAAAATCCCGGTTCAA
>CAKRSU010000090.1 GCA_934401755.1 uncultured Oxalobacter sp. | reverse complement strand
CTGCTGCACTCGCATAATATGATACAGGCAGGTGTCAAAAGCAGACAGCAATGTAGCAGTATATTGAATATATTATATAATAATATCAGTGACTGATAAATTAAGGAGAACATTAAGATGGTTTATGACAATATTCTTGACGCAATGGGCAATACTCCTGTGATCAAGCTTAACCGTATGGTTGATGATGATTCTGCAGACGTATATGTCAAATACGAGGGAATTAATGTAGGAGGGTCTATTAAGTCAAGAACCGCTTACAATATGATACTTGAGGCAGAAAAGCAGGGAATAATCGGATCTGACACGATTATTGTAGAACCAACAAGCGGTAATCAGGGAATCGGGCTTGCACTTATTGGTGCCGTACGTGGATACAGGGTTGTTATCATTATGCCTGATTCGGTAAGTGAAGAGAGGCGTAAGCTCGTTAAGCATTATGGGGCGGAGGTAATACTTGTCCATGATGATGGCGATATTGGAAAATGTATACAGGAATGCCTTAATACAGCTGTCAGGATGCAGGAAGAGAATCCGGATGTATATATTCCGCAGCAGTTTGAGAACCCGGCTAATCCGTTAGTCCATAAGTACCATACAGGCGTTGAGATACTCGAACAGATGGGAAGGCCGATTCATGGCTTCTGTGCAGGAATTGGAACCGGTGGAACGATAAGCGGGATAGGTGAAGTGCTTAAGGCACTGAATCCGGACATTGAGATATGGGCTGTAGAACCTGAGAATGCCGCTATTCTTGCCGGGGGCAACATTGGAACACATCTTCAGATGGGCATAGGTGACGGACTTATACCGGGCAACCTCAATATGGATATATACAGCAATATATTCATTGTAACAGATGAAGAGGCACTGCAGTCAGCTAAGGATCTTGCACGTAAGGAGGGTATTATGTGTGGAATCTCTAGCGGAACCAATGTATTTGCAGCGATTAAGCTGGCTAAGAAGCTTGGTAAGGGTAAGACGGTTGTAACAGTGCTTCCTGATACTGCCGAAAGATATTTCAGCACACCATTATTTGATGATTGATAATATAATTAAGGAGAGTTTGATAATGAGCGAAAAGATAATACAGATATCACCAACAATGATTAAGGGAGTAGAGTACAATACTGAATTCCCAACAGAGAGTGTTAATCTTACGGGATCACCGGAGTTTAAGATAATTACATTCCCGGATAAACCATTAGAGGGCTGTGTTGATGTAATATTTACAGCTAAGGATACGGATGGTGACAGGGTAATGATCAGAATCCATACACGTACTGCAGTCAGGGTTAATTCTTTCATTGATAATTTCGATAACTTTATTGGGGAGAACTATCTTACACCTATTATGCTATCTGTAAATGAGAAGATAAGACAGGTGTCATCAGCAGTTGGAATGACTATAAGAATAGAAAATTTCCCATTCAAGTACAATGGAGAGGTATAGACCGGGGTATGTTGTCACCATACATTAAGGTAACAATTATGGTATAATTCCCTGCAGTACATATATATAATAAGGGATGATATATAATACAAAGGAACAAAATATATAAGGACGGAGGTAATATACTATGATTAAGAACATGAAACTGAGAACAAGTATTACAATTATGATTGCGGTTGTATCTATTGTATGTCTTGGATGTCTGTTCATCGTCTCAGATAATAACATGACTGATGTTACTAAGCAGACGGCAGAGAACAACATGGATACATCTATAGATGCTAAGATCCAGACTGTTAATGAGTACATTAACAATGCAGAAGTGACGCTGCAGCAGTTTGCCAAGAGTGATGTGCTTAAGGCGTATGTTAAGGATCCTGAGAATGCAGAGCTTGCAAAAGCTGCCCAGGCTTATACGGTTGATTTTTATTCAACTATACCTGACTGGGAGGGTATCTATCTTGACACATGGGATTCTAAGGTTATTACACATTCCAATCCTGACACACCTATATTTGGCAAGAATATGCGTGAGGGAGATTCCCTTAAGCTTCTCCAGGATCAGATGCTTGCCAACGCAGCAGAGGGCAAGGTATATAACCTTGGTATTAAGGCATCACCTGCATCGGGACTGCTTATCATGTCAATGTACACTCCTGTATATGAAGGTGACAAGACAATCGGTTTTGTTGGAGGGGCAACGCTTGCATCCGGTATGAAGGAGCTTCTTGATGAATCTGAAGTAACCGGATTTGATAATGTTACATATTCATTTATCAAT
>CAKRSU010000089.1 GCA_934401755.1 uncultured Oxalobacter sp. | reverse complement strand
GAATGATGTTAATTATCCGGGAAGAATAGCAAACGCAAGTGTTGATGTGACAAATGATGGTTTTGCGCCGATTGAAGGAATTCAGTACAAGTCATATCTGGAAAATAATGGCAATATAATGGAGGGAACTGAGACTGAATGGAAAGACCTTGCAGACAGTAGTTCTGATACAGAGCAGTCCGGTTCTGAAAGAGAGCTTACAGAGGAAAAGAAGGATACGGTAGAAGAGACTCCTGTGTACAATAACAATGTGCTTATTGGTGGTAATACCGTAACTGTCCAGACCGGAGTAAAGCTTCCTGATGAATTTGATGCTGTAACTTATGTTGTTGTCATTAAGGATAATAATGATAAAGAGATCAGAGTTGAAAAGAAGATTGAAAGTACTTCTGATGTATCAATAGCAGTTACCGGAACAGAGATATATAGTGATGGGCTTGCAGGTATATCAATAAGTGCTATCAATAATGGTAACAGGGATTATGAGGGCAGTATAACAGCAAAGGCCGGCGGTAAGGATATTGCAGCTGCGGAAAATGTTGTTGTACCATACGGAGAGAGTGTGAACCTGGAACTTCTTGCTGATATATCTGATGTGGATTTTGGGGATGTACAGACAGCCCAGGATGGAAGTAAGTACGATGAGATGGCAGTAACACTTCAGGCTGGTGATTATTCAACAGATACCGTGATTACGCGTGCAACATCAGCAGAATCAGGTAAGGCTTATGATTCAATAACAGATTTTGGTATTGGAATTAAGGAGAATATCGAGGACGAAGTCGGTACATCGCCGAAGATTAAAGAGGTAGGTAATAAGCTTGATGTATCAGATGATGATTACACGATATTTACTCCGGTAGTCAGGGGTTCACAGGATAATGCAGATGTTAATACCAGGGTGCTCTGGGAATCTTCAGATCCTTCAATAGGTTATGTAAGTGAGGATGGTATGTTCATTCCGATGAAGGAAGGTAAGGTTACCGTAACTGCAAAGCTGTATCCTCTTACAGATACCATAGGCGGAGTAGGCTCGTCTGTCTCAGGCAGTGAGGATGCTGAAAGCGGCAATGCTTCCGGCGGCTTTGGCAGTATTGCTTCTTATGGCACATCCGGTTCATTTATCAGATCACCTGAGTTGTATAGGATTCCGGATGGTCTGTGTAAGACGGCATCTGTTGATGTTGAAGTAAAGAAGGCTGCAGTCACACCGACCCCAACACCAACACCGACTGCGACGCCAACAGCAGCTCCGACAGGTACACCGGGACCTGATGGAACACCGGCTCCTGTACAGTCCGGTTCACCTGAACCGACAACACCTGCACAGGAAACTGCAGCTCCAACTGCCAATGTAACTGCAGCTCCAACTGCCGATGTAACTGCAGCACCAACAATGGCGGTATCACCTGTGCCGACTGATATAGATGTGAAGGATGATAATGCGTCATCTAAGAAGCAGTTGAAGATATCATCGGTTAAAAAGGTTAAGCCGGGCAGCAAAAAGGTTGTTGTTAAGGCAGATGCCGGAAAGCTTAAGCTCAAAGTATATAAGAACAAAGCACTTGCATCTAAAGATAAAAAGAAGGGACTTGTAGCCCAATATACGGTTAAGCTTAAGAAGAAGGGCAAATATGTATTCAGACTTAAGAAAAAGCTTATTAAAAAGCAGGCAGTGAGTATTGTACTTACAAAAGATGGATACAAGAAGAGAGTTAAGATAGTTGTAGTTAAGTAATAACATACAATATATGTTGATTGGTTTTACTGAGTTTTATGCACAGCCGGTATCTGTTCCGGCTGTGCTAAAACTTTGTTTTGGTATTATATATTACACATTGAATACATTATATGAGGGGAGAAAGCTATGAAAAGACTGAAGGATAACATAATATTTGTTGTGATAATAGCTGTAATCTTGCTTGGTTTTTTTATTATCTCAAATGAAGAATACATTCGATCTAATCCTTTTCAGAAAGAGTTTACTATTGATACGCCTCTTGCAAACTACATAGCAGATAATGGTAATAATATTATAATTGATAACGGAGGACACAGATTAGTAGTTACGGACCGCTCAAGAAAGCTATTGAAGACTATTAATGGCAGTTATGATGAAGATAACTTCAGTAATGCGACGGAGGTTGCATGTGATAATGAAGATAACATATATGTTATTGACAAACCTGTTGATGAGCTTAACCAATATGCGGCAGGAGGAAGAATAATAAGGTTTGATGCATCGGGTAGATACCTGAAAGAGGTATTGTGTGACGAC
>CAKRSU010000088.1 GCA_934401755.1 uncultured Oxalobacter sp. | reverse complement strand
TAATAATGCTTTGTCAGATATTGATGAAAATAGTGGAGAGATAATGGGTGAATAACAGAGGCAGCGTTTCGGTATATTTTGTTCTTATATTTTCTGTGTTAATAATTCTTGTTACATCTGTTATATCAGTTTTAAGGTATGAATCCGAAAAGATGAATTCGCTTATTTCATTAAATGTATCACAGGAGTCTGCGTTTGGAAAATATTACAGGCCTCTGCTTAATGAATATGGGATGTATTATTACATTGCAGACAGTGAAGAAAAGCTTAGTGCGGATATTATGGGTTATGTTACTAAGAATCAAAGCGGAATAACAAGATTATTAAGCTTTGAAACGGGAGGACTTGATATTACAAAAATGTATTATGCAACTGATGATGAAGCAGCTAATGTCAGGCATCAGATGCGTGCTGTTATTAAGGATACATTTGCACAGGATAAGGTTAATAAATTTACGGAAGAATATAAAAATACGAATGTTTCCGGCAATAATGACAAGATTAATGAATGCAGGAAAAGGGTTAAGGAAGATATTGATGAAGCTAAGCAGGAAAAGAAAATGCTTGAACTGTTAAGGCTTGTTGAAGGAATAACGGTGTCCGGTGGAAAGATAAAGTGCAGCAGGGAATATGCCAAGTGTGGACTGGCTGGAAAGGTTACTTCTGCCAATGCAGGAATTGATAATCCGGATATATGGAATGCTGTTAAGGATAACTCATTTGATATGACAGAGTACCTGGTCAGGCTTAATAACAGAGCTAAAAAAGCAATCGCGGGGAAAAAGGTAACGTATTCCGAAAGAAAAACCATGCAGTGGTGTAACAGGGTTAAAAGGGTGTATGAAATCACGGTAAAGGCAAAGAATACTGCCGGCACAATAGGAAAACTTAAAGGCGGCATATGTAATCCACAGGCTATTGAAAAGGGACTTGCAGCTAATATCCCCATACTTGAAGCCCTGTTACGCCTTAAGGATATAAAAAAACCGGAGAGTGTTAGTGACTGGCAGGATATATATGCACTTACAACGGAATATATTAAGCTTCTTAAAAGATATCATGTGAAAGATATGGCTTTTGATTACAGCACACTTAATCTGAAAAGGACTGATAATCCGGCAACTGAAACAGATGGCGATGTCAATGATATAATTACATATTTAATTCAGAATAAAGATAGTATTTCAAAAAAGCATATTGTGGCCGCCGGTGTGTATGAACAGCTTGCCCCGGAAAAGGAAAAGAAAATATCAGGTATTGATTTTGAAGATATTGAAGGGTTAGCCGGAACGTTAGATAAATGCTTACCCGACCGGGATAAAAATGATTCGACAGACAGCCTATATATACAAATGTATATTGACAGATTTTTTTCGGAGTATGTCTGCAGTGATAATGCAGATAACAGGGAGAATGATAAGAAAAATGTACATGTGCTTGATTATGAAAAAGAATACATCATTAATGCTGGTGTATCAGACAGGGATAACCTTAAAGCCGTGGTTTACAGGATTCTGATGATCAGAATGGGAACTTCATTTGTATATCTTGCAGCGGATGATGCTTCACGGCAAAAGGCATATGTGGCAGCAGCATCAATTGTTGGATTTACAGGACTTGATGCTGTAGTGAGGTGTGTCCAGTATCTTATCCTTGCAGCATGGGCGTATCAGGATGCATGTATTGATACAGGTGCCGTACTGTCAGGAAAAAGCATCCCCATGGTAAAAAACAGAAACAACCTGAACGTAGAATTTAACGAACTGGTTTTGTTCAGTAAGGAGAATATGCACAATAAGATTAATGATTATAAAAGTAAAAAGGGAATGTCGTATGATGAATATATCAATTTTTTCCTCCTGGGAACATCCGTGAAAAAAAGAGTATATAGGAGTATGGATATTATCCAATACAATATGAAAAAGAATCATGACAGTCTGTTTTCATTTCAAAACGCAGTCTGTGGGGCGGATATGGAGCTCATATGTGAAAAACCATTTTATTATGTTGCAAAAAGTGGATACATGTACAAATAGTGGGAAGACAAGAAGACGGAATCCGGATACATTCAGGCAGGAACTGTAATAGTAACTGTTGACAATGAATTAAAAAGACATATCCAGATGAGGGACAAATTTGTAGAATTTTCAACCATTAAACCAGCCATAGAAAAGAGAATAGTTCCTGTCTGCATGTGTCCGGATTTGAAAGAGAGGTGCATATGAGAAGACGAAGCCAGGGGTCTCTGACTGTTGAAGCAGCATTGATCTGTCCTGTAT
>CAKRSU010000087.1 GCA_934401755.1 uncultured Oxalobacter sp. | reverse complement strand
GGTCTCGGTGTCGATCGCCTTGAGATAGATCTGGGCGACATAGCTGCTGCTCTCGTCATCGGTGACGAACAGGCTGGTGTTCAGTCCGTTGTCATTGGTGGCGAGGGAGCCGCGGGTGATGGTGAGCTTCGCGGAATCCTTGCTCGCGGTGGCGTATCCGACGAGGTTGACGGATTCAATATCGGCATCGGCCTTGGACGCAGCGCAGATATACAGCTCGGAGACGTAGTAGCCATCCGGAGGAGTTATCGTGTAGTCGCCGTTAAGGAACTCACCGAGAGTGGATTTGCCGGAGGCATCCTTCCCGGAGAAGCCGGCCTTAACGCCGAAATCGCCGTCCTGCTTTTCGACAGAGTCATCGTCGCCGTAGACATATACGCTGGTATCCAGCTGTACATTGTCCCACTTGGAGTCGACACGGTCAGCGCTTGCGCTGGCGGGCATCGCGCCTGCGAACTGAACTGCGAACAGGCAGACCAGAACCAGACTGAACAGTACTTTAACTGTCTTCTTCATAAAAATCACCTCAAAAAGTTTTTGCTGAATTGAAACTGTTACAACTTTTCGGCATTGCTGTGAAAAGCATCAAAGTGTTACAAATAGATGTAACTATTTTTTAACCATACTGTAACTTGCTACGATTGCATTATATCTAAATTATATTAGAATTGCAAGGGGTATTTACATAATATTTCTTAAGGAACGGACTTCTTATGTTTTTTAAGAATTAAAATGTAAAATTTACATTTTGTAACTTTAATGTATAAGCTTGTCAGTTTACAGCTTGTCAGTTTACGGGAGTGAGCTTGCCCTGAATTACAAAGCGCGCGTTGTAGAAATCGTAGGTGCAGGTCGAAAGGGTGATAACGCGGTCGTCTACCGAGACGTCAACGTTCGTCGAGACGAGAGACTGCACGCGCCAGTCGTCAAGACTGCGGGCGAAATCCGCCTCGGATTCGAAGAACATCTTGTAGGTGTCGGATTCGGCGTCGGTGGTGTAGGCGCTGAATATCTCGATCTTGTAGTTCTGGGTCGGAGTGTTGAGGTACATGACGGGGTGCTCGTTGTAATATTCCTGATCCTTATAATTGCGTATCGAGGCGAGCATCGAGCCGTCGTTCATGTTGTGCCCGTAGAGAACGGTGTTCTTGCCGGAAAAGTCGCCGTAGCAGGTGCAGTCGAGGAAGAGCGAGCCGGAGGCGTTATACTGCCCGTCGATGAACCGGTGCAGATAATAGAAGTTGTCCTCCGCCTGCACAACGGGGTAGTTAATAACGGTGTTCTCCGAATACAGCCAGCCGACAACATCCTGACACTGGTTGAGCAGTGCGTCAAAATCGACGTCAACGGGCGAGCTTTCGGTTATCTGATTGCCGTCGCTGTTGTCCTTGCCTTTATTCTTGTCGCTTTTCGGCGAAACGTAATCGCTGCTTATCTTGTTATATGTATCCTCTGCAACCTTGTATTCATGCAGCGTTGATATCAGTTTATATCCGCTGTACACGAATATCGAGAGGAATATAACGCAGAGAACAATAAGCGCTATTTTTACAGGCTTCTTCAAATGGTCAGACCTCCTGTCTGTTAAGGGTAGATATAGTATACGACAAATTCACGGAAAATGGAAGAGGTGCGGCGATACTTTACAGTCTAATAATATCTTAAAACTTTTTAAGAATCTCTCTTCCCATTCAATTATACCATACTGCCTCTAAAATACAAAAAGCTCAGGGGGAGAACCCTGAGCTTTTTTGTATAGGTGAAAGAGGACAAAATGAAAAAGTTTCTTGCGAGTATTAAGATACAGGAAAGATGTTTCGTAGATAAGCAGAAAGTTGTTTCAAAATTGTAAAATCAGAAAATATTTTTTCGGAAATACGCTCGTAATTGAGCTGTGGCTATATTATAATAGAAAAAAACGTTTGAAAAAGTGCCCGCGCAACCGCCGGTTGACAGATTTGACGGTGCGCTTTCTTGTCCGCAACAGCGAAATTTATTATACTCGGCTCGTAAAAAACAGGGGAGCGTCCCCCGATGGAGGTAGCAATATGATTCTGGCAGACAAGATAATAGACCTGCGCAAGAAAGCGGGATGGTCGCAGGAGGAGCTGGCGCAGCAGCTCGGCGTTTCGCGGCAGTCGGTCTCAAAATGGGAGGGCGCGCAGTCCATACCCGACATTGATAAGATATTGCAGCTGAGCCGCATCTTCGGCGTGAGCACGGATTACCTGCTCAAGGATGAGATAGAGCTTCCGGCGGAGGAACCCGCGGCGGCGGACAGCACGCC
>CAKRSU010000086.1 GCA_934401755.1 uncultured Oxalobacter sp. | reverse complement strand
CAAAGAAAGGTTTGGTAATAGTAAGATGAGCGAAGAAAGAGTGGATATAAGATATGAACTAATCCCCTACGATGGGTTTATAGGCTCACAGGAGTTTGATTTCGATAAAACAATTTATGATTTGAATAGCCAGATTGAACTATTATCAAGCCACGCAGATAATTTGGACTATGTTGTTGCAATCGCAAGCGGTATTGCTTGTGGATTATTGGATATTCTTTGGGTTGGCGAGTTTGATCTGGCAGGTGGACGCAGTATTGCCAGTGATAAGGTTGACTCGTTTGTAAAAAAGACAGCAGAGATGCTGGAAGGAAAAAAGTTCGATGATGTGAAGTCAGCAGTGAAATCTTTGGAAAAAAGATTCATGATTCCAAGTGATGGAAACACAGCGGATTTTGGTGGAGGATTGCAGCATCACTTGCGAGATTTTGCCCATCATCCAACAATTGTAGGACTGGCGTTTTCATTGTTGACACAGTTCACGGAAAAATCATATGGAACAGATGTAAATGGTGTTTTCATTGCTGTAGATGTTCCAGAAAAGAGTAAGCCGTTTATTGGAAAAGATATTTCGCAGAAAATCCTAATGGGAACAATAACCTGGTTTTTCCATCTTGTAAGCGATATGGCTGGGTCGAGCAGTACTGTGGGAATTACTGGTGGAACAGGTATTCCCGGACCGATCCTTGCGTTAGCAAATGAAGTTTTTGCAATACCGCTTTTCAAGAACATGAAGGTTGATGACAATATGTCAGTGTCTCTATTCCTTTCAAAGCTGTTTAACGGTACGCTGATGATGCAGCGTGACGAAAACGGACAGATAATCAAGGAATCTGTTGTCAAATTCGATTTGCGTGGTGAACTCGGTGTTTCTGTGAAACTCTGCAAACAGGCTGTTCCGGTGATTGCGAACGAATGCATCGTGCGTGGATTTTATTTTATAAGACACCTTGCAATAGCAATGAAAGAGAACCAAGTTAGTTGCATTGCCGACATGAAGAAAATCGATTGGGGTTCTGTTAAGCCCACGAACAACCCAACAATTGCTCGAATGCTTACTATTTCAACAGGCATATTCAATGCACTTGATATAGGTGAGGCAATCGTAACACAGAAATATTGGGTATCCATTAATTACATTGGGGTAGGAAGATTTGCAGTTGCTATCGGCTCTGATGTGAGTTGGGGGCTTAAGGCACGTAATGTAAAAAAAGTCCGAGAAGTATATGAAAATATAAAGCGTCAGACCTTCAAGAAAGCCGATGCAGATATCTATAAAAGAATAGGAGATGACATGGATTTACAAATGGATAAATTCGGTCTTTCGTTGGAACAGACAACGATACTGTATAATCTTGAATACTACAAAACACTGAATGACATAAAAGCTACCAAAATTCCGATAACAGGAGATTCTGTCAAAGAAATGAAAACTGCATGGCTGAAGGACTGGTCAAAGTTTATTTCTGATGGCTTTGAGAGTTTTACACAGGTTAAGGGAGCAGAAATGCACTGGTACAACAGTATGGACGAGTTGCAGCAATGCATTGCTAAACATAACCCTGATAAGCCATGGTATCGGTTGATTCTCTTGGAAGCTATGCTGTTTGAGCCATATTATCCACTTGGAATGAAGAAGGATAAGAAAGGAATGGATGTGCCGAGCAAAAAATATAAGCAATTAAACAACCCTCTTAATGGCTTTAAAAAGGGTGAAGGAGATCGATTCTTAAACGAGCAGTTTACAGGTAAATATTGCGAATCTGGCTATGTAAAACGGTTGCGCAAGTCTTATGACAAGCGAATGAACGAACTAAACGAGGTTCTGAAAACTGTGGTGACATCGCTATCCATCACTGCAGTTATAGCAATTGTAACTGTTGCAACAGCAGGCGCTTTTGCGGGACCGATTGCAGTAACATTAGTAGGATCTAATTTTGCAGGACTCAGCGGTGCAGCATTGACCAACGCTTGCCTTGCGTATCTTGGAGGTGGTGCTATAGCTGTAGGCGGAGCAGGAATGCTTGGCGGAACAATTACAATCGTTGGTGGCGGTGCTGTCCTTGGAATTGGTGTTGGTGCTGGAGTCGGTGGTGCTGTTGCTTCTGCAGGACTTTTGGGCAAAAAGAATACAATAATGCAATCGGCAAAATTGCTTACTTCGGTGAGAGAGATCTTTCTCAATGATGAACACGACGTTGAGTTCTCTAACAGCGTATATGAGCAATATCTTAAGAATATTGCTGAAATTGAAAAGGGACTCGTTGAACTAAGATTAAAGCAAGATGTGGCAA
>CAKRSU010000085.1 GCA_934401755.1 uncultured Oxalobacter sp. | reverse complement strand
AATCACTTGAGCGCATCAGCGGCAGCCGCATTATGCTGAATCGCAAAACGCTTGTGAGCAGCAGCCACAGCCACACCTTCCTTAACCGGATAACCCAATTTTGGCAGAATTTTTTCAAGAGATGCCAAACAAGTCATCACATTTGAAGCCGAAGATGTCTGCCCCATCAAACCAAAACGCCAAACCTTACCCGCTAAAGAACCTAGCCCAGCGCCGATTTCCAAACTACTCATCTTCAACAACTCAGCACGCAACTGAGGCTCACTTACCCCATCAGGCACCTTAACCGTACTAATCTGAGGCAAACGGAACTCCTCTTTCACCAAAAACTCAAGCCCTAACGCCTCAATCCCATCACGGAAAGCCTCATAATTCGCCCGATGACGTGCCCAAACATTCTCAATCCCTTCTTCCTTCAACATCAAAAGAGATTCATGCAACGCATACAAACCATTAATCGGCGCCGTATGATGATACGTCCGAACCGTCTTACCCCAATACTCCAGAATCATCGTCATATCCATAAACCAACTCTGGATCTTATCCTTACGGCTCGTCACAAAATCCACCACACGCTGATTAAACGTCGAAGGCGACAAACCCGGCGTACAAGACAAACACTTCTGTCCTGCCGAATACACCGCATCCAAATCCCATTCCTTGGCCAAAACAGGAACCCCGGCCAAAGAAGTCACCGCATCCACAATCGTCAAACAATCATAACGATGAGCCACCTCAGCAATCGTCTTCGCATCAGAAAGCACCCCAGTCGACGTTTCACCATGAACAAACGCCACCACACGCACATCCGGATTCTTCTTTAACAAATCCTCCAGCGCATTAGGATCAACCGGTTCACCCCAAACACCCTCTAAAATCACCGGTGTTGCGCCACAACGCAACACATTCTCAATCATACGGCCGCCGAAAACCCCATTGCGACAAACAGCCACCTTATCCCCAGGCTGAACCAAATTGACAAAACAATTCTCCATCCCTACAGAACCCGGGCCGGATACCGGATAAGAAAGCATATTATCCGTTTGATACACATAACGGATCAAATCCTTAAGCTCAGCCATCATATCCACAAACACAGGATCCATATAACCGATCACCTGCTCACTCATTGCCTTCAGTACACGAGGATGGATATTAGAAGGACCAGGCCCCATCAAAATACGCTGAGGCGGGACAAAAGTCTTAATAGTTTCTGCTGCCATAATTCATTTTTCTCACAGGAAAATATTCAGTAGTCAGGCCGAATCAGCCTGACCGAAAAAGCTCCAAACTGGTATTTTGGACTATTTTGCACTCTTTTGGAAAGATTTTTTTAAGAAAAGCGGCTCCATCTAAAACAGAGCCCTCATTAAAACCCTCAACAAGACTCCATTCTCACCTTACCGTGTTCCTCTTCCATCGTCTTAGCCAACAACTTCACCAGCGCAAAAACTGCATTAATATAAGGCGTATCCGTCTTCGTAATCCGTCCTAACTCAATGACAGAGCCCACCAACGCATCAATCTCAGGCGCACGCCCCGCTTCCACATCCTGCAACATCGACGTCTTATGCTTACCGACCTTCTCAGCGCCTCGGATACGCTTTTCAAGCGGCACACGGAAAGTAATATTCAACTTATTCGCAATCGTTTGAGCTTCCTTCATCATATTCGCGGCCAAATCACGCGTTAAAGGATACTGACAAATATCCACTAACGTTGCATGAGACAACGAACTAATCGGATTAAAACTCAAATTTCCCCACAACTTCAACCAAATCTCAGCGCGGATATTCTCAAGAATAGGCGACTTAAACCCAGCATGAATAAACGTTTCAGAAACCTTCTGAGCACGTTCAGAAATCGAACCATCCAATTCCCCAATCGGGAAACGATCCCCCTCAATATGCTTAACCACCCCAGGCGCAATCAACGCTGAAGCCGGATAAACCACACACCCTAAAATACGATCAGCAGGAATCTTTTCGGCACAAAGCCCGGTTGGATCCACCGTTTTAACCTGTTCCCCTTCATGGGGACCCCCATGCTTTTGGAAATACCAGAAAGGAATCCCATTTTGCATTGTCACAACCACCGTATTAGGGCCAAACAACTTAGGAACATCATTGGCGACCGCATCCACCTGATGCGCCTTTAGAGCAATAATGACCATATCTTGAGGGCCAACCTCATCATAATTATTGGTTGCTTTGACATTATTTGCGACCAATTCCGTGCCATCATTCATAATGAGCTTCATGCCATTCTTCTTGATGGCTTCAAGGTTCTTGCCCCGGACCATGAAGGTGACATCTTCTCCGGCAAGTGCTAGCTTAACGCCGACGTATCCGCCTATTGCGCCAGC
>CAKRSU010000084.1 GCA_934401755.1 uncultured Oxalobacter sp. | reverse complement strand
ATGCTGCCGTCCTCGTTTTTGATTTCCGAATTGTGTTTAACATACGCTTTTTCAATCGCACCCGATTTATTTACAACGGTTACGATAAAACCGTCAACCTCTGAATAGCCGTTTGCGTCGGTATAGTCAAAGTTTGTCGGCGGCACAATAATTTTCCCGTCTGCATTTGTAATACCCGATTCGCTGTTTTCCGCAGCGTCAGAAACGGTAACGGAAATATCTTTAAGCGGTGCGCCGTCCTTGTCAAGCACGGTTACGGTGATTCGGTTTGCATAATCAATCATATTTTCAGCCGGAAGTTTTACGCTGAAAGAATTGTCCTCATTCAGAGTAACAAGAGCATTTTCGATATAGCCCTTTTCATCATTTACGAAAACATAGTAGCTTTGTAAATTAACCTTTCCGTCTTTATCGGTAAGCCCCGAATTTACGGGCGGTACGGTCAGCTTTCCGTACATATCGGTCATACCTTTTTCGATATAGTCCTTGTCGGCTATTACGATAACAGACACACCCTTTTGGGGATTGCCGTTCTGGTCGGTTACGGTGATGATTGCAGGGCTATCCTGTGTCAAAATTAAACCGTCGGGCAGCTTTACAACAATGTTATTGCTTTCGCCGGTATAGGTTTCGCAGTTCGGAATTGTAACATTGAGCTTATCCGTAACCTTGATAACATAGGTAAGTTTACTGTCGCCGTCCTCTTTTCCGATAGTGCCGTTATCGTCGCCTGTTGAGGATTTTTTGTCGGGCGCGATAAACTGTCCGTTTTCGTCTGTTACGCCTGTTGCGTTATTGCCGTTGTTGTCCGTAACAAAGATATTCAAACCCGTTGCTGCTGTCTGATTTTCGGTGTTGAATACGGTTATTGTTGTTCTGTCAGCAAAATCAAGCAGTCTGTTTTTCGGCAAGCGGATTGAAATGTTATCGTCCTTGTCAATCGTGATTTCGGAATTAAACACAGGCTTATTGTTTTTGTCCGTGAGAATAACGGAATATCCGCCGATTTCGGCTTTGCCGTCCTCGTCCGAATTATCCTTTGCCACAAGTTTGGAAATATCGGTGCTTTGCAAAATTTCTTTACACTCCACACATTCAATATGTTTTTTGCCGCCGTGTTCAATGGTAGCCGCTTCGTCAATTATCCATTCAGACGGTGCGTGTCCCTTTGCATTTTTGTAATCGCTCTTAACCGTGTCGCCGCAGACCTCGCAAACGGAAGTTGTAAATCCGATTTCGGTACAGGTCGGCTCGGTTACTGTCTTTTTGTAATTGTGAGGAATTTTATCCGTGTAGTTGCCTTTGTGGGAATCGCCGCAATCACAAGTAAAAATCGTGTAGCCCATTTCTGTGCAGGTGGGGGCAATTACGGTTTCGGTGTAGCTGTGATTTTTATGTTCCGTTAAGTCTGCGATATATTCCTTGCCGCAGTCGGGGCAGGTGTAGATTGTATATCCGTGCTCGGTGCAGGTCGGCTCAATTACTTTTTTGCTGTAATTGTGTTCGGTCTTATCCATATAGTCGGAAATATATTTATCGCCGCAGTCTGCACAAGTGTAAGTTGTATAACCAAACCCGGTACAAGTCGGCTTTGTGATTTCCGCATTGTAGTTATGCGGTTTCTTTTCTGTGTAGTCCGAAACAAATTCATCACCGCAGTTTACGCAAGTATTTGTTGTGTAGCCGTGTTCGGTACAAGTGGGAGCAGTAATATTTTTCGCATATTTGTGTTCTGCCTTATCGGTGTAATCGCCGATATAGCTGTCGTCGCAATTATCGCATTTGTATTCTGTATAGCCCATAGCTGTGCAAGTCGGAGCAACTATCTTTTCGGAATAGCTGTGTCCTTTCGGAAGTTCTAAAACCGTACTGCATTTTTCACAAGTTTGCGGCTCTGTGCAAGTAGCTTCCTTGCCCGGTGTATGTCCCGTTGCGGATTCCGCTTTAATCATTTTTTCATTGCAGCCTGTATTTTTACAACGGTACTCAATTACACCCTCGCTCTCACAAGTGGAATTTGTAACGGTATGTCCCTCGTCCCAATCGTGTCCGGTAGGCTCGGTGTAGTCCGAAACATAATTCAGTCCGCACATAGTACAGGTTGAGGTTGTATAGCCTTTATCGGTACAGGTCGGCTCTTTGGTGATACGCTCATAAGCGTGTGAGATAATCGGCGTCATATCGGTAATATATGAATTGCCGCAAATTTCGCAGATGTGATTTGTATAGCCTACATTTCTGCAAGTGGGTTGTACTTTTTCAGTCTTGTATTTATGCTCACCGACGGGAGTTGTTTCCTCATAAAAGCTGCCGCATTTGTCGCAGAGGTTTAATTTCAAGCCGCCTTGCTTGCAGGTTGCTTCACGAATTGTAATTGCCTTGTAATTATGTCCGGTCGCTTTGGTGTAATTTCTCTT
>CAKRSU010000083.1 GCA_934401755.1 uncultured Oxalobacter sp. | reverse complement strand
ACGCTTAAACACTTTAAACGTCCCCATGGCTTTGGCAACTAAGGCTTCTCCATTCCAAATCTCAGCTTCACAGTAATATAATGTCGTGGAATGATGAAGGACTCGACCTGTTGCAATGACATACTGCCCGACTTTTCCTCCCGGCTGGAAGAAACTTGTTTTCATTTCAACTGTTGCGGCAGAGGTTATTTCTGGAAGTACTAGTGAGCGGGCAGCACGAGCCATACTACAATCAAGCAAGGTCATGGTTATGCCTCCATGCATAACGCTCCAACTGTTACTGTGTTCTTTTTGAAGCCGAATCCCTACCTTAGCTTCTCCATTTTCCATTTTTAATAGTTCTGCCCCTAAATGCATGAGATAGGGATTTTCTGTAATTAATTTTTCTGACATTATTTCCCTTCTCATTGTCATTTCATTTCTTGTTTATCTGGTTCTGGAATTAGAATTTCGACACCGGCTTGTTTTCTCAGGTATTGGAGATCGGCATAAAGTTCTTGGGCACTATGTACGGCTGTTATCTGACGTTGCATTGCTTCTGTTAGGCGGGGATCTATGTTTTTCGGAAGTTCAATTTTGATAATACGATAAATGACATAGCCTTCATTCGGTAATTCAGCGCCGATATATGCCGGTAAATGAGAGGTATCTGCCTTCATCACTGCAGACAATTCTTGATGCCCTGTTTGGGCAATTTTTTGACGAGAAATTTTTTGTGGTGCAGAAAAGCCTGTCGCATTATTTCCTGCTTTTAAACGAGTCAGTTCGGCTTCTCCTGCCGCTTTGGCTAAGGCAAGTGCTTTTTGATTTGTAACGGCAATCTGAATGGTTGCTCGAACTTTTTCAAAAGGGATTAATGCGGCAGGATAATGTTGTGTCACATGAGCTGATGCTAAAACTTGAGGGGCAATTTCAACGGCTTCCGTGTTATGTTTTCCTTTTACGCTATCGTCTGAAAAGATTTTTTCAAGTAATGCAGGATGACCCAGTATTTTATTTTGTTGGGCAGCTACAGCTGGATCCCGTTGGAGGTTTTTAAATGTGTGAATCGTTAATCCCATGGTTGTGGCGACAGGTTTTAAGCTATCTGATTTTTCATATACCATGTTCGAAAATGTTTCTGACATTTCCGCATATTTTTTGGCAATTTGTGTCCGTTTAAGTTCTTGCATAACGGCTGGGCGAACTTGAGCCAGTGTTTTTGGAACGGCAGGTTTTATATCTGTTACTTTTATAATGTGGTAGCCATATTCGGTTTGGACAATATCACTGATATCTCCTTTTCGCAATGTAAATGCTGTATCGCTAAATGCTTTAACCATTTTACCGCGAGTAAAATAGCCTAAATCGCCACCATTTTTCGCTGATCCGGGATCCTGGGAATTTGTTTTTGCTAATTCTGAAAATTGGGCGGGATTGGATCGTGCTTTCGCCAAAATATCTTCTGCTTTTTTACGCGCTTCTTCTTTATCACTTTCCGTTGCTTTAGGTGGGGTTAGTATTAGGATATGTTGTGCACGACGTTGTTCTGGAATTGCAAAGCGATCTTTGTTTTGGTTGTAGTAGTTTTGTAAATCACTTTCTGTGATTTTGATATTTTTTTCAGCAATTGATTGGTCTAGAATGGCCACTTCTACATCAGCATGTTCTGGAATGGTAAATTGAGCCGCATGATCTTTATAATAGTTATTCAGATCTTCATCCGTGATTTTGACTTGATTTTTATAGGATGCAATGCTGAAAAGCCGACGTTGGACTTCACGTTCTTGAACAAAAAGATTAATCATGCGCTGATTAACTGTTTTTGATGGAAGCGCACTATATTGAATGGGCGCTGGAATTTGCTGCATGGCCATTTCTTGGCCCATAAGGGCTGCATGACTTTCTGGGGTCAATCCGCGTGCTGCAAGTACTTGTTGGTATCTTTCTTGATTAAAGTTTCCATTTTCGTCAACAAGTCCTGGTATTTGACGGATCCGATCTAATACGATTTGTTCTGGGACGGATAGGTTTTCTTTGTTAACTTCATATTGCAATGTATATTTATTGATGAGTTGTTGAAGGACTTGCCATCTGAAATTTTTGGATTCGAGCAAATTGGCATCAAAAGGAATTCCTTGTGCGGCAGATTGTTGACGCATTATTTCTGCTTGTTTGCGAACTTCGTTATCCCATTCTTGTTGAGTTATAACATAGTCTTTTTGTAGAAAGCTTAATGGCCCTGACGATCTTTTAATTTTAGCAACGCCATCTTCATTGCCAAAACGTTTGTAGCCTTCGACTCCTACAAATATGAAAGATGGAATAATGAATATTAAAAGTATGATTTGGGTCAAGCGTTTATGGTTACGGATGAAATCAAGCATAACACTCTCTGCAATTTATGTTATCTATGTTATTTTGAATTGGTGAATTTTAAAAATAGGCACCACACAGGGGTTCTGCATTATG
>CAKRSU010000082.1 GCA_934401755.1 uncultured Oxalobacter sp. | reverse complement strand
ATCGAGTATAGTTCATCATTTCTTTTTTCTTTAAATAATTTTTCTGACACCTTTGATAGCCCCTTGCGTGTACCTTTTATGGTAGTACACAAATCATCTCTAAAGATTATGGGTAACACATAAAACAACAACGGGAACGGTGTTGGTGAACTATCTTTTGACTTGTAACCGCAAATAAAGCGCCAAAGAATCATAGCACCTATAGCTGGATTTTGAACCCGATATATCTCTTTATTCATCGTTTTCCTCCTTCAGCATATCAACATAGTTTGGATGCCATCCTATCTTTGGTTTTTCGCTCGGTTCATTTGCCAAGGAATGCAAGGATCCGCTACCAAAGAAAGATGGAACAGTTTTTCCTTGCAACAACCTATTGGCTACTGCAGTGTTACATTTTGCATATAACATACGTCCTTTGCCTACAGAATCACAAGTGGTTAATTCTGTAAGAGTTTTTTCGTTTTTCCATATACGTATCAAACCATCACTATAATCAGAAAAGCTCGAATCTGTAACCAAACCTTTCTTTGCCCAAGCAGTTACTTCGGCTTTTGTTCGCAAATAGTCACTTGCAGCACTAAACAATTCGGTAGAGTCCATTTCAATTAACTCTAACTGCTTAATATACACATCCCTTCGAGAAACCTCATCTCCCGTTTCCTGATCATTTGGAACTGAGGAAACAGCACTGAGAATAGTGCTTGTATTTCGACCTCTAACCTCTTTAAGCAGTGCCTCGGTATATTCGGTTGACTTAATATAAGCAGAATTGTTGGTCTTTGTATATTGATGTACTTTTTCTTGAACCCAACCCAACATATGAATTAGCAATTCTTCGCCATATTCAGGTGGGATAGGTTGCCTGTTAAATTTCGCCCTTAAATCCTCATCGTATGTTTCTTCATGCAGATCAAGTTCCATAGCAACAATGGTTTCTATTACCGAATCTTCGTTTTCTAAAGAAAAACAATGTGAAACATAGGGTAAACATTCTACAGATACATCGAATGATTTCTTGTCTTCATTTAACAACACTTTTCGAGCTGCTTCTAACGCTTGTTTTGCCTGTTTCTTATCTTTGGCATCAAAAAATGACTGTGGGATCGAACCAACTGATAACTTATGTGCCGCAATAATCACATATCTTAAAACTAACTGTTTGGGAGGAAATTCACCTTCGTCTATATATTTGCTCCAGTTATATATGGTTTTCCAAAACGAAACAGCCTTGTTAGTTACTGGATTATTGGATGACAAAACACTTTTTGTCTGCTCAGCAATAACAGTTTCGTTGGTTTCTACAGCTACATCATCATAACCTTCAACGCTAACAACAACCTCGTCTGTAGAAATCAAATTATACAGGGCGTGCCTCACCTGTAGCATATAACCTTCTAATTTGTCAGGTACATGTGTTCTTTTACACATATTATCCCCTCCCTACGTTTGCTAAAAAGAGAATTTTTGCTGTTACAATTCAAAAATATTTTTATATCAAAACCCCATCGCAATGATCCACTTTGTGCTGAATGA
The DNA here is from genome assembly GCA_934401755.1 of uncultured Oxalobacter sp. Lineage (GTDB taxonomy): Bacteria > Pseudomonadota > Gammaproteobacteria > Burkholderiales > Burkholderiaceae_D > Oxalobacter. The sequence goes on along the minus strand of CAKRSU010000082.1, from coordinate 958 downwards.
TCTGTGCCGTCCAGCCTGTGTAGGTCTTGATGCGGGTTTGCATATCTAATGTTTGATACTTTACTTTGATAGATTTATAGCGTTTGCATGGGCGTGGGCCACCGAGAAGCGACAGACAGTTTTCCTCAGTGTCGTATGCGCCATCTTTTTTGATGATCTCAGGATTAAGCATCACTGTATATGTAGGAGCTCGTCCACTCTCGTCGAGAAAAGCGATGATATGTTTTCTCACACCAATCATATTCGCTGCCATGCCGACACAGCTATTTTTATGTGCCACTAGCGTATCAAGCAAATCTCGTACAATTGATAAATCCTCTTTTGTTGCAGTTTCCGACTTCCCAGCAAGGAAGATTGGATCGTGTATCAGTTCTTTAATCATTTTATAGCTTCACCTAATTTTATAAGCGCCAAGCATCTGGCATCCTGCATTACACGCGCTTGGTTCTCCGGCGATAATTTTTCAAAATCCCTTTGAACTTCATTTGCTTTATCAATTAGTTTTATCATAAATTCTTGATATTCTCTTTCGGTTTTATTCATCTTTTCCGCTCATTACCTTCATAATATTTTCCGCTATTCTTCTAATAACTGGAACAACTACGCTATCCCCGCATTGTTTATATGCACTACTCATTGATATATTGGGAAAACGATAGTCTTTAGGAAAACCTTGTAGCGCAAGACATTCATATGGAGTGATTCGTCTCACTCCATATGAATCTCTAACAACAGGAATTCGTTCTGGATGATCTCCCATACTAGCGACTAAAGTCGGACATACACGATGAATTGTAAATCCTTTTTTCGCATCTCGATATTGATACAGTGCGGTACTATCTTTGACGTGATCATTTACGAATTTATATTGAGGATCGTTTTCATTGAAGTAATATACATCATCGTGTTTTTGTTTCTTGTATAAAACATCGTTTAGCTTAACAGTGCGTCGAATTTC
>CAKRSU010000081.1 GCA_934401755.1 uncultured Oxalobacter sp. | reverse complement strand
GTGTATATGGGATGGTGAAGCTTGTGGATCAGAAGCTTGATGAGCTTGCCAGGGAGCTTATTAGTGACGAGAAGGATAATATTGCGATATTGTCAAAGATAGATGAGATACAGGGACTTTTGCTTGATATACTAACATAGTTGATATATTAACACAGGAAGAAGATGGAGAGATATTATAAGTGGGAGAGATATTATATGAGAGGATATGAACATATAGTAGGACAGGATCAGATTAAGGACTTTATCAAAAAGTCGGCATGCCGCAGGAAGGTGGCACATGCGTATATCTTCTGTGGTGAAAAGGGGAGTGGGAGAACGGAGCTTGCGCGGTTGTTTGCGGCTGCACTCCAGTGCAGCAGGGATTATGACGAATGGGATATAGACGGATTTGACAAGCCTTGCGGAGAGTGCCGTTCGTGCCTCCAGATGGCAAGCGGTAATCAGCCTGATGTTATAACGCTTACCCATGATAAGAAGTCAATAGGTGTTGATGATATAAGGGAACAGATTAATAACAAGGTTGATATTAAGCCATATGCCGGTCCATATAAGATATATATTATTCCGGAGGCAGATAAGATGACTGAGCAGGCACAGAATGCCCTGCTTAAGACGATAGAGGAGCCGCCGGAATATGCCGTAATTATGCTGATAGCCGAGAGTGTCGGTTCATTACTTCCTACCATATTATCAAGGTGTGTGCAGCTTAATCTTAGACCACTTTCAGAGAAGGTTATTGAGGATTACCTTATGAAGAACTATAAGCTGCCTGATTATATTGCACAGACAAGTGCCGTGTTTGCACAGGGTAATATCGGTAAGGCAATAAGGTACGCCACCGATGAGGATTTTATTGCGACTAAGGATGAGGTTATCAGGGCTGTCAAGAGCCTTGCTAATAAGAGAACGGATGAGCTTATGGACATAGCTAAGCGTATTAAGTCAGAGAATTACGTTGTTGATGATTATCTTGACATAATTCTTCTGTGGTACAGGGACATTCTGCTGTATAAGGCAGTTAAGGATCCATCAATGCTTCTGTTCAAAGAAGAGGCTGCTGATATAGACAGACAGGCAAGAATAAGGAGCTATGAGAATATAGAACGTTGCGTTAATGCAATCGATAAAGCAAAGCAGAGACTTAATGCCAATGTTAATTTTGAAGTAACAATGGAGCTTCTGCTTATTACATTAAAGGAGATATCATAGATGGTTACAGTTATAGGAGTCAGGTTCAGAAGGGCCGGAAAGGTATATTATTTTGATCCGGGTGAGATTGCTATGACCAGAGGTCAGCATGTAATTGTAGAGACAGCCAGAGGCGTGGAATATGGTGAGGTTATTCTTGGCAATAGAGAAGTTGAAGACGAAAAGGTAGTTCAGCCGCTTAAACCGGTAATAAGGGCTGCAACAGTGGAAGATGATAAAAAGGAAGCTGAGAACCGTGTTAAGGAGAAAGAGGCTTTCAGGATATGTCTTGAGAAGATTAAAAAGTTTGAATTAGATATGAAGCTTATTGATGTGGAATATACATTTGATAATAACAAGGTATTATTCTATTTTACAGCAGATGGAAGAGTGGATTTCAGAGAGCTTGTTAAGTCTCTGGCAGCAGTATTCCGTACAAGAATTGAGCTTCGCCAGATCGGTGTAAGGGATGAGACTAAGATACTGGGCGGAATTGGTGTATGTGGCCGTGTGTTGTGCTGTAACAGCTTTTTGTCAGAATTTGCACCGGTATCTATTAAGATGGCTAAGGAACAGAATCTGTCACTTAATCCTGCGAAGATATCAGGAATATGCGGAAGGCTTATGTGTTGTCTTAAGAATGAAGAGGAAGCATACGAGGAGCTCAACAAAATCCTTCCAAATGTTGGGGATTTTGTAAGAACTTCTGATAACCTTAAGGGCGAGGTTCAGAGCGTAAGCGTATTAAAACAGCTTGTTAAGGTTATTGTAACGGTTAATGACGAGAAGGAGGTTCGTGAATATCCTGTTGGTGAGCTTAAGTTCAAGGCTAAGAGACGTAAGGATAATGCGGCTGTTGATGATGAGCTTAAGCAGCTTGAGATGCTTGAAAAGAAGGAAGGAAAGTCAAAGCTTGATGAGTAGTAACACTGACGGTAATATTAATGGATTGTTGTTGCCGGGAGAGCGTCTTGACGATCTTATGCGCAATAACTACTATATAATACAGAATCCGGAGAAGTTCTGTTTCGGAATGGATGCAGTGCTTTTATCCGGGTTTGCCCATATTAAGAAGGGAGAGCGTGTACTGGACATGGGAACCGGTACAGGTATTCTTCCTATTCTTTTGGAGGCAAAAACCCCGGGAGGGCATTTTACGGGACTGGAATTGCAGCCTGAAAGCGCAGACATGGCAAGAAGAAGCGTATTGATTAATAATATTCAGGAAAGAATTGATATTGTGTGTGGAGATATAAAGGATGCGGCCGGCATATTTGGGGCATCATCGTATGATGTTATTGTATCTAATCCGCCATATATGTCAGCGCACCATGGACTTGTCAACCCTGAATCAC
>CAKRSU010000080.1 GCA_934401755.1 uncultured Oxalobacter sp. | reverse complement strand
AAAAAATAGTGACTGAAACGAAAACCCGGACTAAGAAATGCCGTGTGTATATCGGGATGGATCAGCTGATATACAGGTATACGGATTCTGATGGCAATACGAAGGCATATAAAAATGGAGTAAAAAAGTCTAAGTATAAGCTGGCTGGGAGGCTGCTTACCGCAGGATATACTGTAGTGCAGGGGAGACACATGTAATTAATTGGAATAACCACCATTCCCAAATGATTGTAATTGAGGGGATGGTGGTTTTTTGTATATTTATCAGTGCTGCGATACATATTGTATATATAATACTTGTAATTAGTTTTCTTATCCTTCTTATTTTGTTAAAGATGTATGCAGTATGATGTAGAAAAATAGCCTGCAAATATAAATTAGTATTATGGAAAACAGAGAAGCATTTTTTGATAATTTTATTGCTATTTATTAAAAAAATGTAAAAAACCACATAAAATATTTATTCATTATAATATAATACATAAAAATGGATTAAACAGTTGCTTAATTGTTGACCAATTGTAATAATACGTGTTAATATTTAACACATATTATTAGCGATTGCATGTTTTTCTTAAATTTTATACAAGATTATAAGGGTTTTAGATTAAAGAATCTGAGTTATTTTTCTGAAATAAGTCCGGGAAATTTGAAATTTGAACCATACCGTAAGATTATGGATATGCATAGTTATTAAATGAAAAAGTATTTCTTGGTCAGAGATAAACTTTTTTCTACAGTGAGAGAAATACAACCAAGAATTTAATACAGACTCAATAATATCATTTTGAAGGAAAAAATTACAACATTAAATTAACAAGGAGTGATTCTATGAAACAAAAAATAAAAACAATCCTGTGTCTTGGAACAGCAATGATGATTAGCATAACCCCGGTATATGATGCAGGAGCAGAAAAAATAAATGCATATCAGACACAAAACATCGAAACCGGTGCTGCTTCCTTGCAGAAATGGAACATTACAAATGAGGTAACAAGCACAATTAATAATGTAAGTTATAACGCATACATTTCTGCAGATGCAAAAGAATGTTGGATATATCGTATAACAATAGATGGAGCGATAGAGACAGTTAATTTTCCAAATGAAATAAATGGAGCAAAAGTAACAAAGATTGGTGGAGCAAAGGAACTGTTAGGCAATACAGCAGATGATGAATTATTTATTGATATATTAGGAAATAGTTTGGATGTGGGTGAGAAAATCCATGATGTGGCAGGGGATGTAAGAAGCAATATAAAGAACATCGTATTACCGGATTCATTAACATCCATTGGAAGTATGGCACTTTTCAAGTTTGATAAGGTAGAAAACATAGCAATTCCTGATAGTGTTGAAAACATTGAAGCTTATGCGTTTGGCATGTGTGCATCTATAAAAGGGATGGTATTGCCACAAAATTTAGGTGACATTAATGAAAAAGCGTTTTATAAATGTAGCAGTCTGGAAACATTAACGGTATCTCATGCAAATACAAAATATGTAGCAAATAATAATGTGCTTCTAAGTAAGGATGGTAAGAAATTATATCTGTCAGCGCCTGCAGTTAAAAAGGTTAACATACCTGATGGGGTCGAGACTCTGGGGAATGAAGCTATGGTAACATCATATGCAGATGAAATCAATATACCTGCAACAGTAAAAAACATGTCCCACGATTCTCTTTCGCTTAACAAAGCCGCCAGGGTAAATATTAATAAAAAGAATAAGGTATTTGCAAAAAAACATGATGGTATATACAACAAAAAAACAGGAGTGCTAGCTTGCATAATTGTTGACAAGGGTAAAGTTGTAATCCCGGAAAAAGTAAAAGTTATTAATGAAAGTGTATCAGTTATGGGAAGTGGTAAGACAATTAAAAAGCTTATACTACCAAAATCACTGAAGAAGTTGTCAGGGGCATGGATGATGTCAATAAAAGAATTAAAAAGTGTATGTTTTAAAAATCAGACGCCTCCAAGTGTAAAAAAAAGTACGGTTCATTCAGGTTATGAAGTAAAACCAATATTTTGTAAAGTATATGTCCCTAAAAAAGCTAAGAGTAAGTATATAAAGTGGAGGCTTAAAGGAGAAAAGTATAGTGAAATAAATGATCTTTGGATTAAAGTAATTGGGTATTAGATTGATAACTCCCTGTTTCACACAAGAAATTGGATTATAAGGCTGTTATTAAAATAACCACCATTCCCAAATGATTGTAATTGAGGGGATGGTGGTTTTTTGTATATTAATTGTTGACGAATTGTAACAATGCATGCTAATATTTAACATATATTATTAACAATTGCATGTATATATTGGGGGAGCTGTTCAATATCAGGTACTTGCAGAGTAAACATGATAAAGCAAGGGGTGAGAGTATAATCAGTGAAAGTGCTTATTAAATGGCTATGATGTAATATGTAATAATAGTTAATGTAAAACTTATGTTGTATGGGGAGGCGTAGTAGTATGATACAAAAAATCACAACATTAAAAGCAATGACAACAATACCTGTAATAGTTCTGTGTCTGATGTTATTAATTACAGGAAACACAGCATCTGCCAAATCAAA
>CAKRSU010000079.1 GCA_934401755.1 uncultured Oxalobacter sp. | reverse complement strand
GATTTTGCCGTCACCGTGCGCAGCCTGAAGGTCAGCGCCGGTGCGGGCTTCATCGTTGCCCTGACAGGCGAGATCATGACTATGCCGGGTCTGCCCAAGGTCCCCGCTGCCGAGAAGATCGACGTGGACGAAAACGGCAGGATCACCGGTCTGTTCTGAGCTGCCGGATAACCGCATACGAAAAGAGGCCGCGATCATGTGATTGCGGCCTCTGTGTCTTTGCAGATATAAAAATTCGGAGCAAGCCATACAGCTTGCTCCGAGTGGTCGGAGTGTAATTATAGGATTTCAGAAAACGCAGATATATCAATGGTTTGCTGGTCGTCAGCAAGAGGTATTCATTCTAAAATTTCAAAATAACGAGAACAACGCCGCCCAACAGGACAACGGGCGGCGTTTCCTATAAGTCATTGAGGTTTTGCATCAATAATAGTCGGGGATATAAAGATTCATGTATTCTCGTGCAGCAAACTGGTCTGTCATTCCAGAGATATGATCACAAATAAAACGGATAAACATGGGGTCTTGCTTCATTTTTTCAACTGACATTTCTTTCCTGCTAAATTTGTCAGCATCATTATAACCATAATACCTTGCTAAAATGTAATCTGGCAATTCTTTAGGGTGTTTGTAATATGCTTTAAAAATTTGCGTAATAAAATATTCGGCCTTTGAATCTGCTTGGCTGATTTCTTTGGAACTAATAATCCAGTTATCACGGTTGTCAGCTAAATCTTTTGCTTTAGTTTCTACTTCGTGAGAAAAACAGATGCACTTCTTTTCGTAGACCGAATGTTTCGAACTAAAATCTGGTATGTCATTTTCTTCATTGTAGTGTTGTATTTCTACCTTGGAGTTTTTTACTACATCAGAAATTAAATATCCAACCAAGCCCTTAATTATCTGATTCTTTTTATTGTAGGATAGATTAGGCTTTAAAAAAGTATCATCTAAAAGCGATACATATTCCTTTACTAAATCACAAGTGCAAAAGGTATCAAAAGAAATAATGCCACCACGAATTCCATCTTCTATATCATGTGTGAGTTGGGCGATTTCATCCGCTATTGCCACAGACTGTCCTTCCAAAGTAATTGAATTTGGAAGATCCATACGAAAGTCTTCTGTGTTAAGGGCGCTGCTCTCGTACTTTACCTCGTATTTTCTGTTGTGACTATCGCGAATCCTTAAGCCCGTATGTTTTAGCATTCCCTCTCTAACTGCTAATGTCAGATTGATTCCGGGGAATTCATCGCATTTCCTTTCTATGAACTCAACCACACGAACTGACTGAAAATTATGTTTGAAGCTAAATTCAGAGCCACCAAACTCTTTAGGGAGCCCTTCATGCATCAATTCGTTCAATCTGCGTTCCCCGACATGGCCAAATGGCGTATGACCTAAATCGTGTCCTAAAGCAATAGCCTCAACTAAATCTTCATCTAAATTTAGTTGGCGGCTTATTGAACGCGCGATTTGTGCTACTTCAAGAGTATGTGTTAGTCTATTCCTATAATGATCTCCTTTATTAGCATTGAATATCTGTGTTTTATGCATCAGTCGGCGAAATGCTCTTGAATGAATGATTCGATCCCGGTCATGACAATACTCATTACGTAAATCATTCTTCAGGAAAGATTCATCGTATTCACGTCGTGTTAAATATTGAGTATTCATTTGCATAAGATACAATCTCCTCAAATTCAATTCTTGTTGATGACTTGCCATAATGAAATGATTACTTTTCAATATGAACAGGCTCTTAGAGCAATTGCAAAATATACTCTCCAAAAGTAACAATTAGATTATAGCACTTCAAGTTTGGTTTTTCCACAATTATCTCGTTGTTTTAACAGGAAAAAACATCAAATTGACGATTACGCCGCCCAACAGGACAACGGGCGGCGTTTTCATATATAAAACCATGAAGGGAGGTCACTTCCACCCGGCCAGTCTGCGGACTGGCTTTTTTCATGCCACAAAAAGGAGGTTTGCAAATGGCAGATGATCCGTCGATAATTTTTACGGCGCTGACAGCGAATCCTGATGGGCGAAAGCCTCGACAAACCCTCGATGAACAATAGACGAAGCGTCGAGTAACCGACGATGAAGCAAAGAAATGAGGTGTATAAATGACCAGATGTGAACGCAAAAAATTCACTGCTGCCGTCAACGAATATTCCGCTTAGAGCGGCGATGGCATCGAGCATTCCGTTCAGTGAACTTTCAGAGGATGTGCGGCGAGAAATTCTCGACTATCTCAACGAAAAGCTCTTTGAATAACCCGATCGAAGCACCGACCGAGTTTTTCCGATAAATTCCGCTAAAGCAACTGCGGATGAAAAAAATTTCGTGAAGCACAACGAAATGTATCAAAAAAAATTCCGCTCAGAGATTGCCTCTGGGCGGTTTTTTTATCAAAAAATCCGAATTTGTTGACCTTTTTTGTTGACCCAGAGGCCAATCTTGCTGCCCCAAAGAAAACAAAGAACCCTGTAACCATTGAGATTACAGGGTTTTTCTTGGTCGGAGTGGCGAGACTTGAACTCGCGGCCTCATGGTCCCGAACCATGCGCGCTACCATCTGCGCTACACCCCGA
>CAKRSU010000078.1 GCA_934401755.1 uncultured Oxalobacter sp. | reverse complement strand
TCAAGCCAGATGTTACCCTTCCTGGGGGAATGGTTTATTCAGCGATTCCAGATGGTTCCTATGATATGGATGCAGGCACGAGTATGGCGACACCTCATGCGGCAGGGGCGACAGCCTTGATTAAGCAAGCCTTAGAACAACGATTCCCAAATTATAGCCCAGAGCAAATCCATACGCTTTTGCGACAATTAGTCATGAGTACAGCCAAACCTCATTTTGATCAGGAAAGCAACAGTTACTCCTCGGTTCGTCAACAAGGATCTGGTCTTATGGATGCTGCAGCTGCAGCTTTTGGCGATGTCTTTGTAACAGGTGGAAAAGGAGCAAATAGCAGTCTGACCCTTGGAAATGTTAAAGATTCCTTCACGTTTGATGTCACTGTACATAATCTTAGTTCAGAAGCAAAAGAATTCACTTATCATACGGTCGTCAATACCGATCAAGTAGAAAATGGACGTATTACCTTGAAGATGCGCCAACTACTGGATCAAGAAGGAGAAAAAACCATTCATGTTCCTGCTATGGGAAGTGTGACGGTTCCGATTTCTGTGAATACCAGTAACTATACAAGTGAGCTCACGAATCAAATGAAAAACGGTTACTTTTTAGAAGGTTTTGTCTTCTTTAAAGATGCCAAAACTAAGAAAGACCTAGTGAGTCTTCCATATATTGGTTTTAAAGGGAACTATCAAGATTTACCAGGAATTGAAAAACCCATCTATGCCTTCACTGGGGATGAAAAACCATTCTATTATTACGCAAATGAAAAAGCGGAGCACCCTGAAAAAGACCCAGGGGATCACTTTACTGCCTTAGTCAGCTCTATTTGGAGAGGGGGCAAAAAAGTACAAGTTGTCTTGGGAGAAAAAGACGGGCACTATGATGGAAATAGTCTCGTATTCTCGCCAAATGGGGATGGATCCTATGATAGTGTCAAACTCAATGCAGTGGTCTTAAGAAATGTGGACAATATTCATTTGACGGTTTATCGTGCGGATGACGTCAAGAGAGAACATCCAATTTTTGAAAAAGGCAATGAGAGCCAGAAGAAATCAGATTATGGCTGGCGGATCAACGATCGTAGTAAGATTCTGTATGCGACACGTTGGAGTGGAAAAGATAAAAACAATCAGCTTGTGCCAGATGGGGACTATCAATATGTGGTCACTTATCGTCCAAGCACACCTGGTGCCAAACCTCAAGAGATTGTCTTAAAGGTCAAGGTCGATAAGCAAGTACCTCAACTGGCAAAAACGACAGATCTTTTTGATCCGATAACTCGCCTCTTTAAGCCAGGTGAGATTGTTGAAACGGGTAGTGGGCTAGCTGGTAAATACCTCTCTTACCAAAAAGATGGTCAGGAAGTAGAAATCACTCCAAACGAAGATGGAACCTATCTTATCCCTGACGGAGTGGATCTAGAAACAGTACGCTTCTATATTTGGGACCGGGTCAATAATACCAATACCATGACTCTGGATGGAAAGACCGTTTCAGACGAGGTGACGACAGAAAATACTGGAACAGAGGAAGCAAGTCCGACACATGAAACTAGTGAAGCCACAGTGGGACGCTTAGAGGTACAAATTGTCAATGAAAAAGGAGAAGCGACCAATCAATATCCAGAAATGATGCGTTACCAAGTATTTGATAGTCGAGGAAATCGGGTTGATAAGGAATTTAATATTTATTATGAAGATCCATTACCAACTCTTCCATTTGGAACCTACACTGTAAAAGTCGTCGGTCAAGACCAAAACTACTCTTGGGTATCTCCAACAACGGTAACGGTGGAATTGAGCAAAGAGCATCCAGAAGGTGTGGTCAAATTTGTCTATCATTATATTGATAAAAATCGCTTTGATCTTGTCTTTGATAAAGAGCTTCCAAACGGAACCCGTGTCTTTGCCATCGATAAAAGGACGGGGCAAAAAGTGGAGTTGGATCAAACCCTTTACGAACCAAAGACCTTTGAAAAGATTCTAGTTAATGGAGATTATCAGATCCATATTGATTTGCCAAAAGGTTATCGCGCAGTAGAGAATGATTTCTTCTATACAGTAGGTGAGCGCATTAATCGCTACTTAACTAGTTTTGTCGAAGTTTCAGATGATCAGGTAGAGGATCCGATTGTTCCATCTTCTCCTATTCCATCTCCTCAACCGTCAACGACGACGCAAGAAGGTGAAAAAGGAAAACGGCCAGATGGAAACGAGACACATCCAATAGTCGCGAAACAGACAGATATCCGTCCAATGTTCCAGAAAGATCTTGAAAGAGTATCAGAAATGGATCCGTCGACTAAGGAGGATGCAAGTCAATCATCACCTTCTCTTCCAAATACAGGACAAGAAAATGAACAAACAGGAATGATCGGTTTGATGGTTCTTCTTCTCACTTTTGGTGCTATCCGCTTGAAGAAAAATCGTCCAGATCAAGGATAATCTTCTATTAGTTTAGTTGCAAGGATAAAATAAGGGTTAAGGTAGTGTGAAGCTACCTTAACCTAGTGTGTAAAAAGGAGTTTTTATGGAATTTCATCGACAACAGCGTTTTTCCATTCGTAAATACGCAATTGGAGTCGCTTCTGTTTTGATTGGTACCTTTCTAATGGGTTCAGCCGTTTCAGCTGATACG
>CAKRSU010000077.1 GCA_934401755.1 uncultured Oxalobacter sp. | reverse complement strand
TAGGATCCGGCACTTGTATGAACTACGCTGCTGTCGACCGCATTGAGGACAAGAAGGGTTTCTTTTCTTTCCTGCATAGCTTCAAGGTCGTAAATCAGATTTCCGTTTTCATCAAAGATTTTATAAAAGCCTTTTACTGTAACAGTAGGGAGATAGCTGAAGTCTGTTTTATTAGTAACCGTTGGAGACGTTTATCACGGATCCGTCCACAGCATTTAGCACAAGCAGTGTCTGCTGTTCTCCGTTCCACCAATCGTTTGAATCAAACCACCGCTCACCGGAATCTGCGGCATATGCTTGGTAATTGCCGCGTAGGGTTATTGCGGGGACATAATCATAGCTGTCTTTTGTGTTTGGAACTTTGACCCGTGTTAGGCCATATTCCATCTCTGTGATGTTCACGGTGCAGTCAAATACCTGCTCTGAGTCATACATCACATCTTTTGCATATTCATAATAATCGTAAAGTGATAAATGCGTCTTTGCTTTTTCAAGCAACTCATCAAATTCAAGGGTCTGCACATTGTCATTCAGAATTTGCACGACATCAACTGGGGATATGATCGTGCAGCTAAGCAAGCAACCGTCCGTTGTGAAGCGGAAGGATGCGTCTGTATAATAATAGTTTGAAGCATAGCTTTCTGTGCTTTTTAGATTCCCCAACTGTACCTGGCGTACAACCGGGATCCCGTTGAATACCGGAACCGCGTTTACATAGATTGTATATTTATCCTGCCCGCCAAATCCAAGCGGCTCATAATAACACTGATCGACATTCCAATCGCCGATCCCCATTTCATACAATATTTCAAATGCTTTTTTCTTCGCGCTCTCCATTTGTTCTTCTGTTGGCACACCCGCTCTGCATAATTCAGAGAGGATAATTGCTTTGTTTATACCATTGGGGCTGTCTTCATCCATAATATAAGTAAAACTATTATGGATCTTGTAGTCATTCTCATCTCTGTTGGACACGCTGAATCTATACGGAATATCTGCCACTTCAGACCATGCCGAAATAAGGAGATTGCTTTTCTCCTTAAACTGCAAGTTTTCGAGTTCTTCCTGTGTATAATAGTAATGCGTATCCGGATAAAAGGTCCATTGGCACGGCGTTTGCTCAACAACATCCGGTGCGGTTTCGATCATGGCTGTATATTTATCTATATACGCTTGTATGATTCTACTCATTTCTGCAAAAAGAGTATCGGCATCGTCAATGTTTTCTGCAAGATAAAGCGTAAGGAGCTTCTCCATGTTTAAGTATTGTGACCAGATCGCAAGATTTTCCCGAATCTCTGCCTTACTCAATTGTTTTTCAGGTTCTGTCTCATAAAGCTGTGCGTCTCCAAATAAGGCCGCTGCTATATTTTTTGCGTCCTCTGTTGTAAAAGTATGGGGGGCCACTTCAACGACCGGCAAAGCAGACATCTGGATTTGCTCATGAATATCAAAGGTAAAGGTCACTGAGCCATCCGTGCTTGAAAAGCTGTCAGTACAGTCTATGCTCTGGATTTTCTCTGTGCTGTTTTCCGCCGACTTAACAGATGAAGCGTCAAAAGAGCCGTCATTCTTGCTGGTCACAATTCCATTTTGTGGATTGGCCTGACACGCACACAAGCTGGCAGCTACTGTCATACACAATATGGCAGCAATAATCCTTTGTTTCACAAGATAAGCCTCCTCAAGTAAATGAATTGTTCATAAAGAGAGTTCAAAACGCGCTGTTCAATAAGCTTAATAAAATTTGCTGGTGAGAACCTTTTTGCAAAGAGCTGGCCATATTTATGACCAGCTCCCGTTAAGATGCATCATACCGATTTCATTTCTAGTCTCTCATTATATGTTAAACGGCGCGGATAAAAATAGAATTTATGGCAATTCCATATTGGTCATATGTTGAATATGTATGATAAGTTCCTGCAGAATTAAGTGTTGCTTTCATTACGTTAGAGCCGTAACCAGAAGGGCAAAGGTAATTTGTTGTAAATGTTGTGACATTGCCGGAAGTACTACTGGAAAGGCAATTGGCAACTTCCCCCCAAGTGTTAGTCCCGCAATCACCATCGTCTGTTATGTTCCTCTTGGACTGAAATTCTCTGACTGCACTATCTGCCTTTTGACCAAAAATTCCATCCACGCCGCCGCCGTCTATGATAAGCTGGTTCGTTGTGTCATTATAGCAGATCAAAAATCTTTGCAATACTTTAACGTAATTCGATGTCGGATTGCAGGAAATACTAACACGGGTAAAGCCTTCAATCCTCGATTTCCACGTGCTGGTTACAGCATAGGCCGAAACAGCCAGCGCAAATACCAGAGCGACAGCGAGAAGCATGGTCATAATGCGTCTAAATGATTTGGATTTTAACATTTTTTCCTCCTTATCGTTGTCTCTGAAAAGCAACTGTATTAGTATTATCAACAAGCAATAATACGATTAATTTTTGTTGTCTTTTCTCTTCTTTTATATTATACTGTATCATGTTATGGGTTGCTGTGCTGGACTGCACTCCTGCTGCTTGCAGGCTTGGAGGAGGACAGTTTGTGTTTTCACCTCATTTCTCAACAGGATTTGGTGGGTCACCATGTTGGGCATAGCAGCTCATAGCATTTTCTTGTTTGGCGAGAGGCAGGCCTAA
>CAKRSU010000076.1 GCA_934401755.1 uncultured Oxalobacter sp. | reverse complement strand
CAGTTGATTCAAGAGGGAAAAATCAAGAGAGACAAGCATGAATCCATCATTTATAGACGGGATAATTCTCATTATGAAAAGCGTGGTTCTGAAGAAGTTTGCATTGATGAAGAACTGCCATTTGAAATCCCTGAAAACTGGTGTTGGTCAAAAATGGGGATTTGTTTGGATGTTCGAGATGGAACGCATGATACACCTGAATATGTTTCAGATGGAATTCCACTTGTAACAAGTAAAAACTTATGCAATGGAAAGATTGATTTTTCCACTGCAAAGTTTATAAGTCTGGAAGATCATATTACAATTTCTCAACGCTCAAGGGTTGAAGATGGAGATATAATGTATGCTATGATAGGAAGTATTGGTAATCCTGTACTTTATAATGGAAATGCTGAATTTAGCATAAAAAACATGGCATTATTTAAGAAAATATCTAATGGGTTAGATATGGAATATGTTTATTGGTTCCTTTACTTAACGCAGGATACTATGAAAAAATTTGCTTCAGGTGGTGTGCAATCATTTGTATCATTAGGCTATCTACGCAATTATTGGATTCCGGTTCCACCAATACAAGAACAACAGAGAATTGTTATGGCTATAAAGCAATTAATGCCAAAGATTCTTACTTTGTAAAGTTCTCATTATGAGAAGTTGGACGGAATCGAGCGATGCATTGACGATGAGATACCATTTGATTTGCCAGCATCTTGGGAATGGGTGCGTCTTGGCTTTTTATTGAAAATCGAATCTGGAAAACCGCTTACTTCTAAAGAAATGAAATCAGGGATAATACCGGTCTATGGTGGAAATGGAATAACTGGTTATCATAATGATTATTTCGTTGACGAAGAAACAGTGGTAATTGGTCGTGTTGGCTATTATTGTGGAAGCGTTCATGTAACAGAACCTAAGGCGTGGGTAACTGATAATGCTTTTATAACTACATATCCCCGTGGGTGTATTGATCAAGATTATTTGGTTTTTACATTACGAAGTATGAACTTAGGTCAAAACAACAATGCTACAGCTCAGCCTGTAGTATCTGGGAAAAAAATATATCCAATGTTGTTTCCATTACCACCACTTGCAGAGCAAAAACGCATTGCTTTGAAATTAAAAGAGATTTTACCTTTCTGTAAAACCATTTAAGATAAAAGGCATACACTTCAAAATAATTCGATGTGTATGCCTTTTCAATTACCAATTTATGATTGTATCTACGATTTCACGTTGTTCAGTGGATGTTTTACGGAGATAAATACGGGTAGTTTCAATGCTTTCATGCCCCATAAGATCAGCAAGAAACGCTATATCATTGCAGCGTTCCAAGAAACTTTTTGCAAATCTGTGCCGGAATGAATGAGGATATATTACCGCAGGATTGATATTATATCTCACAGCTAATTTCTTCAGCTGTCCAGAAATGCCACGAGTAGTAATACGTTCGCCATACTTGTTCAAAAAAATGAAGCCGCTTTCTTGTTGTTTTTCAGCCAACCAAGAAAGGGCTTCATTTTGCAATTCTTTGGGAATGTAAATTCTACGCAACTTCCCGCCTTTGGAGTATAAGTCAAGATGCCCCAATTTAACATGTTCAGCCTTGATCTGAATCAATTCACTGACTCTTGCTCCTGTGGCGGCAAGGAAACGAATTACGAAATACCAAAACATTTCATCATCCTTTTTCAGGCAGGATTTGAAGTATTCATAATCTGCTTCACTAATCACATTTTCCAGATAGCTTTTCTGCTGCACTCGAATAAACGGCAACTTCAATTTTTCTTTCCCAATGGATTCCAGATAACAGTTCAGCGCACGCAGTCTGAGATTTACGGTCTTGGGTTTATAGTTTTCAATAAGCCATACCTTGTATTCTCGCAACTTTTTCTGTGTAACATCATCGTATTGTTGTCTATATTGCTTAATGGCAAACATATACGACGAGATCGTGTTTTCTGAGAGATTGCTTTCTCTCAAGTGTCTTTCAAATTTTTCATTTTCTATCATGGCGAAAGACCTCCTTTCGCCAAATATTATACATCCTGTTAATGGAGCTTCTTCAATGCAGGAAAAATAGTTTCAATTTGATTAACAATTCGAAACTGTTCCTCTAAAGTAGGTATAGGAATTAGCAACTCACAAATCGCTCCTTGGAACAAATTAGCTTGTACAGCTTGCTTTATCTTTTTAGATATCTGTTTTTGTACCATTGGTGATTGAATAGCGTACATAATATATTTACTGTTACACTGAATAGGCGAAATCATTGCAGCACTTCGCACCATAACATAATTATTATCATCGTCCACAGTACAACATCGTCCAACGCTTCCTGAACAAGAGATTAAAATATCATTTTTAACAGGATTGCATCGTTTAGAAATATTAAGATATTCTGTTTTGTCAACATAGTCTACATCATTTAAAGAAATATAGCCATCTCGTATATTTCTTGCAGATAAAAGGAAAAAGCCACAATAATCAGTCACTCTTTTGGGAGTTTTATGTTCTCCATCAGTAATTTTTTTACAAATAGTCTGCAAACGAACAAACGTCCATGTGTCTGGTATTTCAAATGGTATTTCATCATCAATACAGCGCTCAATTCCGTTCAACTTCTCATAATGAGAATTATCCCGTCTATAAATGA
>CAKRSU010000075.1 GCA_934401755.1 uncultured Oxalobacter sp. | reverse complement strand
CGATATATCAAAACCTCTTTCTTTAATCTCTATAATTCTGTTCAATATTTTATTTGCAGTCTCCTTTTTGCCACAAAAAATTGCCGTTCCTCCATTTACACATAGATTTACACTCAAAGCAATTGCAATATCATTCTTATATTTATCATTATTTATTTCCGGAAATAATCTCTCTTTACTTTCTCTTTTTTTCAATTCAAGGGGCACCTGCCCTATTACACGAGGCACAAAAAATTCTTCTTCATCTGGATTTTGTGGATTAACAAAAAAGAGATACGCATATTTCTTTTTTTCTTTCCTACTTATCCGTATATCCGCTATACCTACAACCTTTTCTGTTGTCTGTATTATATTATTTTTAATAACTACTCCACTTCCATTGGTAATCCACTCATTCACTTGCTCTGCATTTGGAATAACTGCAGATATAAGAATTTTTTGCATCTTATCTTTCATATAAAATTTAATAGTTGATATTAAAAGTTCATATGTAATCCCTCTACTCATATCATCAAACAAATGACCTTCATCGAATATAATTAATCCAAAATTAGCTATAAATAATATATCCTGCCTTAATATAAACAATAGTTTTTCCGGAGTAACAACAAAAACTTGTTTTTCTTCCGTTTCACCTTCATTTAACAATACATCAAGCAAGTCCATCTGCATAACATCAGATACTTCATTTACATGAATTTTATCGCTGAACGAAAAGGCCTTCTGTAACTCTTCTGAAATTTCACGACATAAAGAACGAAATGGAGCCACAACTACCGCATTATTTGCTCGTTTTGACAAAAAAGATGACAGAATAATTAGTGCTACCGATTTCGTTTTACCAGAACTTGTAGGCATCTGAATAGTAGCTGATTTTCCCGCAAATATACCATTTTCTCCTAATTTCTGCTGTGATTGCCACAACTCCTTAATTAATGTGCCTTTTTTTAAAATATCAATCCAGACTTCTCGTTCAATATGTGTATATTCAGGTAATAATCGATATGATGAATTATATATTTTTAAATATAATACTGCCACCAACACATCACAAAATAAAATTTCCCTATCCGTTCCTTTATGATACATAAATTCCCTTAATTGAATCAACTTATCAAAATCAAATGTAGTACCTGTCCTCTGAAAGTCATTATATGAATCAACCACATTACTTAACAGTTCAATATCAAAATGGTATTCTACTTCTTCTTTTCCTTTCAGTATCTGTGATAAAACAGAATCTATTTGACTTATATTTAATTCCAAGCTTTCAGGAATCCTATCTGCCAAAACTCTCGAACTTCCATTGTATCCACATAAATAGTAAACAGCCGCCCCAAGCAACAAATAATATGATTGCTCTCCTTCATACATTTCAGCACCTAAATAAGCATCAAAAAAGCGCGAAGAAAACTGAAGATTTTTCTTATGTTCTTCTATATTACAATCAATACCATTATAATTTTTTATAATATCATTTGAGAAATCGCCTATTGTAGCAATCGCTAAAATCAACAAATATTTTGCATCTTCTTCCATTTCCCCATGTAAGTGTTCTGGAATATGATATTCGTTCAATTTTGCTTTCGCGCGTACTCTTTTCAATAAATATTTTGAATTATCACCAATCAACATATAGCAGCTCTCCTATACATTCCATCAATCAAGGAGTTTAAATCCTTTGTATAAATAACAATAAGTTCAACATTGTCAATATGTCTTTCTGCTGTCACATTAATCATATCTGAAGTAATAAATTTTTCTTCTGTAAGCACCGCAGCAGCACCATACTTCAATATATATGGTATATCTGTTTTATTTTGAAAACGTTCTATTCTCTCTGCCTCTTCCGTTCTGCCCATTCGATACAATCTCATTTTAGCAGCATTTAATGTCTCTGAATATCTCAACAAATCTTTACTTGAATCATCTATTGCATCTTGTAATCTTTTATATCCTTTAGGATTTCCTGTAGGACTTGATGTTCCCTTTACTTCAAACACTAAAGCTTCATCCTTTGTTGAAGCTTTTTTTCTCATTTTAAAGCCAAGCACATCACTTCCTTGCGGCGATGTATTTCTATTAAACTTATCTCTATATCTAATTCTCGGAACATAATAATTACAAACAAATTCAATATAATCTGCTACTAATATTTCACAGAAATCTCCTACTCGTGTCGAAGGTCCAGGTCGTACACTATCACTTGGAAAAACATAATCTCTTAAATGCTCCTGTCTTGTTCTTCTAGTTCCATGTCTTTCAAAATCCAAATCTTCCATATATCTGTATTGCTCTCTAAAATGTGTAGCCCACTCATCCAGTACCTTTTCTTCATTTTCGACCTCTAATCTTAAAACAGATATCTCTTTTCCATCCTTTGTATATAGGCTTTCTTCTGCTTTATAACCATTTATGTATTCCATTAACTCACCGTATCCTCGCTCAATCCTTGTTCCAATTCCTCTATTGTAGGCAATGTACCTTTGAAGTCTTTTGGCATCAACGCATTTAATTCATATTCTGATATTCCTATTGGCTCTGTGGATGTTTCAACCGCATATTTTGCCAATATATTATCCTTGGTCTTACAGATAAGAAGTCCTATTGTCTGTGTATCCCCTCCGCCCTTAAGAGTATGGTTTACCGCAGAAACATATGTTGCAGTCTGCGAAATGAATCC
>CAKRSU010000074.1 GCA_934401755.1 uncultured Oxalobacter sp. | reverse complement strand
GCCCCATGTGTATCCCTTGTAAATATAATCTCATTACCGGCTGCCTTATACTCCTCTATCTTATTCTTTACATTATTTACAATAGCGGCAGCCTCTTTTGTTCCAAGTGAACCATCAATAAAATCATTCTGTACATCTACCACGATCAGTGTCTTAACCATAAAAAAACCTCCATCTTATTCCACAGCCCCTCAATATGCAGCATATATAACCTCCGGTTCCACATATCCTGAAGGCCGTTTGCTTCCTGCCAGTGTCCGGCATTATGTCATTTACATCATATTATAACGTGATATAACTTGTAAAACAATACATTGCATACTTTAAACAATATATGCTATAATTAATAAGTATGTGCAAATACATAATAAGAATAAACGGAGGAAAATCGTATGAAAATGAAAAAACTTATTGCACTCGGACTTGCTGTTACATGTGTATTAACATCATTTACAGGATGTGGTTCAAAGGACGACAATGCAGGAAAGACAGATGCCGAAACAGCTGATACATCGGATAATTCCGACACAGCTGCAAGGACAAAGCTTACTGTTGGTTTTGATGCTGAATACCCACCATATGGATATATGGACGAAGAGACCGGGGAATATGTCGGATTTGACCTTGACCTTGCTGCAGAGGTATGTTCAAGAAAAGGCTGGGAGTTAGTTAAAACTCCTATTGACTGGGACACAAAGGATATGCAGCTTA
Source organism: uncultured Oxalobacter sp. (assembly GCA_934401755.1). Lineage (GTDB taxonomy): Bacteria > Pseudomonadota > Gammaproteobacteria > Burkholderiales > Burkholderiaceae_D > Oxalobacter. Next base: position 2,024 of record CAKRSU010000074.1, on the reverse strand, counting down.
ACTCAGGTTCTATCGACTGTATCTGGAACGGCTTCACGATTAATGGCCGTGAGGACGATTACACATGGTCAGATCCATATGTAGACAACTCACAGGTTGTTATCGTAAAAAATAACTCAGGTATTGCTTCCCTTTCAGACCTTGCAGACAAGACAGTTCTTGTACAGGCTGATTCAGCAGCCCTCAGCGCACTTGAATCAGATGACCACAAGGATCTCACAGCTTCATTTGCAGAGCTTAAGCAGGTTGCCAACTACAATACAGCCCTTATGACACTTGAAAGCGGCGGAGCTGATGCTGTTGCACTTGACAAGGTAGTGGCTGCCTTCTATGTAAAAGATAAGGAAGATACATTTACTGTTTTAGATGAAGAGCTTTCTTCAGAACAGTATGGTATCGGCTTCAAAAAAGGCAACGAAGCCCTTCGTGATGAAGTACAGGCAGTACTTATGGATATGGTAAATGATGGTACATTTGAAGATATCGCAAAAAAATGGGATCAGCAGGATGTAATCTGTCTTTGAAAATAATAACTGCAATTATGAGTTTTTTTACCTGAGGAGGAGTCATTTCAAATGGATATTTCATTGATAATCCAGAAATTACTGGATGGAGCACTTGTATCGCTCGAAATCTTCGTAGTAACACTTGTTGGTTCACTGATACTGGGACTGTTACTGTGCTTTGTGCGGATGTCAGGATTTTTCGCAGTGAGGCTGCTTGCCAAGGCTTACATATCAGTTATGAGGGGAACACCCCTTATGCTTCAGCTGTTAGTAGTTAATTTTGGTCCATATTACATATTCGGAATAGCAATGCCTCCTTCTTACACCCTTATTGCAGTATTCATAGGATTCGTCCTGAATTATGCTGCATATTTTGCAGAGATATACCGTTCAGGAATCGAGAGCATCCCGGTCGGACAATATGAAGCTGCCAAGCTGCTGGGATACAGCAGGCTGCAGACTTACAGATATATTGTTATGCCACAGGTGGTAAAACGCATCATACCGCCTGTAACTAACGAAACAATCACACTTATAAAAGATACTTCCCTTGCTTTCACACTGTCAGTTGCCGAGATGTTTACAATGGCAAAGCAGATTGCTGCGGCAGACAGGACAGTAACCGCATTTATAATTGCCGGTATATTCTACTATGTATTCAACCTCATCGTTGCCGGCATATTTTCAAAACTAGAGAAACGTATGAGCTATTACAGATAGGGGGTCCGCTGATATGAGTTTACTTGAGATCAATAACATCAAAAAAAGCTTTGATAAGCTTGAGGTTCTTAAGGATATATCACTTAAGGTAGACGAAGGTGAGGTACTTGCCATCATCGGTCCATCCGGTTCCGGCAAGTCTACTCTCCTGCGCATCGCAACAATGCTTGAGACAGCAGACAGTGGTGAAATCATATATGACGGCCTTCCTGATGCAGTTACGGCAGATAAGGCAGAGAAAAAAAAGATACGTGAATATTTCGGTCTTGTATTCCAGAATTTTAACCTGTTTCCACACCGCTCTGTACTACAGAACGTTATGGATGCACCGGTAAGAACTAAAGGGATTCCAAAGGAAAGGGCAATGGAAGAAGCAATGCTGCTGCTCGATAAAATGGGTCTGGCCGACAAAGCATCAGCCTACCCACAGCAATTATCAGGCGGCCAGCAGCAACGTGTATCTATTGCAAGGGCCCTGGCCCTTCACCCAAAGATACTCTTCTTTGATGAACCAACATCGGCACTTGACCCGGAACTCACAGGCGAGATTCTCAAGGTAATAAAAGACCTTGCCGCAGAGCATATGACAATGGTTATTGTAACACATGAGATGAACTTCGCCAAAAATGTTGCCGACCATATCATCTTCATGGATAAAGGCGTGATTGCAGTTGAGGGAACACCTGAATATGTTTTTAATTCCGATAACGAAAGAATGAATGAATTCTTGGGAAAACTGAGCGAGTAACGTATTTTCGTAAGCAAAAGCTGTGGGTACATTATATCAATCGTGTACCC
>CAKRSU010000073.1 GCA_934401755.1 uncultured Oxalobacter sp. | reverse complement strand
CCGCCAGACAGTGCACAGGCCTCATGCTGCATAATATCATTATACTGATTAAGCATAATGACGCCGTTAATATAATATTTCTTTTCATCATTTTGACCTCTTTTTATATTGGCTTTCCTGCATATATTTTGTTGGGATGGAGCACAGGTATTGACGTGACTTATCTGTCCCTTTCCCATTATTAGGTGCTATAATAAATATAATATTTTTACCCTCAATATGCAAACTCTCTATTTCCCTGGCAATCTTTTTACCACCAAAATTCACCTTTTGGGGGTTTACACGCAGCTGCGTCCTGTAGCTTCCATTTTTAGTAAGGTCTTTTGTGCTGTTCCTGCTTATCGTCATCATGCTTATATAGAGAGGCTTCTTCTTGTGCTCATCCCCTGATGTGAAATAAACCTTATTCTTCTTAATTGTGCCCCCTTTTTTATCTTTCACCCCGTATGTATCAGACACCTCTATCCCCTGGTTTGACCCGCCGGGTCTTATAAGCTGCGTCTTTTCTTTCTGTTCACAGCTGTAATTACACCACTTTTTTTTCATAGACTTGAATGACAATGATTTTGCATCAGGGTTGTCCTCAAAATATTTTATTATCTTTGGCATGCTGTAACACGCTATCTGGATTTTCGTTGTCTTTATCTTTTCGTCATCATCACCATTGATATCATTTGCAAACCATACACACAGCGTCCTGTTATCCTCGGATAATGCGGCATCTATCCTTCCCACCCTTGCAAAGTACTTCCTTTTCTGATTGGCATAGGCAAGCTTGGTTATACGTTTCATCCCAAAGTCAGTTTCATTATTGTTTTTCCCGGTATTTAAAACAGTACATGCACTATATTTAACCAGTGCCAGCGACTGCGAGAATTCCTTCCTTACATTTGCACCTAAGAGCATATACATCTCACCGTTGCAGCTGACAAATTCAAATGTCTGTCCATGTGCAAACCCCTTCAGGCGCATGGTACTTTTTTCATCAAAGTTCAGTACCTTATTATCCTGGCTGTCGACTGAACAGGTGGATATATATATATCATTTCCTTTCCTCTGCGCTATATAATACTTATCCCCAAGCTTTGCATAGGACTGTAGGGCAGTTGGACTTAATGTTTTAGGATTATTAGTGTCAAGGTCTTTTTCTAGCTTAATCCCTTTAATCTCAAATTCAATCCCCTTATCCCCCATTGTAACCTTTCCCGGTCGGAGGGCAGGCCGTGCATATCCCTTTTTATCATCACCTGTAGGCTCTATAACTTTTTTACCTTTCAATAATGCGGCCCTGACCATTATATATGCCCGGTATTCTTCCTCCGTATCAAACTCATCCTCATCCCTTTCATATCCGTCCTCAACCTCACCTTCAATCTCCGTCTCTTCATCAGCAAGCTCCATCATATCATACAGGTAATATTCATCTATCCCTGCATCACCTTCCGCTTCGCCAATAAATCCAAATGAGACTGTTCCCCCCGGTGCGATTGATGCATTATGGCAGGAATTATTCAGGTATATATAATGGTCATCACTTTCCTCAACAACTGCGTTCCAGACCTGCTCCATCTTTATCCCGGTTTCAAGCTCCAGCTTCCAGTCATCAATAATCCTGTCAGACAGGTTATGTATCGTTATCTCACCATTAACCTTATTGCCATCCCACCTGCTGTATTCTTTATATGTCACATCATACTCATCAAGAACCTCTGCAGCTTCTTTTGTAAGGTATGCAGTATCAGGGAACTCCACATCATCCCGGTAACTGATAGTCATTCCGAATGATGCCGTGCCCCCACACGCAATATCCTGGTTCCAATACACATTCTTTATTGTATATGTATTGCCTTCTTTTTTTGTTATCTGCGCATTCCATATATTCTCAATCTCAGCATCCATGTCAAACCTGATCTCCCAATCCTCAATGTCCTCCTCCATGGAATTGGTCAGTGTCACCTCAACATTGCTGTGGTCCTGCCAGGAAGCCAGCACCCTGAAGCATGTATCAACCTTATTCTCTGTTAAGATATCAAGGGCTTCCTCATAATCTTCATCCGTTATATCATCAATTACATATTCCTCATTCTCATCCGGTTCTTCAAACTCCATGTCATCATAATCCTCATCGTCCTCAAACACATCACCTTCACGTAATTCAAATGCCTGTGCAGAGCCTGCATTACATATTATGGCATTAAATACAAATACCATTACCATTACATATGCTATAAATCTTCTCATAATATAATCCTCTTCCTTCCTGCTGCCTACTTTCCGAACAACTTTTTCAGCCATTCATAAAAACTAAAACCTGACAGATACATAATGCCACCTCCCTTTCACGATATCAGACTTTCGTCTTTTTCATGTTATCATTCAGGTGCATTATTATCGATAAATATGCGACGAACGGTCGATTTTTGCGACGAACGGTAAATTGGGTGCAAAAAAGCACCTGTCATTGTATTTGACAGATGCTTTTTGTATTACTTAATAATTATTACCGGAAGTCTGTATACCTACCGGCTCTCCCATTCTTTACTTCCTTATTTTTACTTTTTCGTTATGCTCCACTTTCCGTAAATTTTGTTTTTTCCACTTGTTTTATATGCACGGATCCTGACAAAATATGTTTTTTTCTTTTGTAATTTTATCTGGCACGTCTTTTTCTTATTTTTTACCCATTGGGATTTTGCCTTTTTTCAGTATTTGTTATTATCCCTCTAGCAAAAGGTTACCCCTCATTTCAATTCTTGGAGCTCCTTTCTTTTCAATATAGTCAGCTGTAATTG
>CAKRSU010000072.1 GCA_934401755.1 uncultured Oxalobacter sp. | reverse complement strand
CTGCAATTTATGTTATCTATGTTATTTTGAATTGGTGAATTTTAAAAATAGGCACCACACAGGGGTTCTGCATTATGAAAGTATGATTTTCATAAGTCAATTTTTTTACTGTTTTATCTTGTTTCTTTTCTCTCTCTTTTTGAATTTTCTCTCTATAAATTACTTTCTATAAACTCTCCTCTATAATCCCTCAATTAGCACTCATTGTTCTTTTATCTGTTTTAATAAAATGGGACAAGAGCGGTCATTACCGCACTAATCTCATATACAAAAGCGGATAAGGATTCCCCTCTTCATCATAATTCGTTCTTTTATAAGTTTTAAATCCCATATGTTGATAAAATCCTACGGCCTGTAAATTCTGCTCATTGACTGTAACTTTCTGAATGCCGTAATGCTCTATACCATACTGTATCAATTGTTTACCAAGTCCATATCCTCTCTCTATTGGGGAAAGAAACAGCATTTCTAAACAATTTTCAGTAACGCCCATAAAAGCAATGGGCTCAAATTCTCGCTCTGCTACAATTAAATGCTTTACTTCTTTAAACGCATTCGGCACATATTCTTTAATCTGCTTGATTTCTGTGTCAGATAAAAATAAATGCGTTGCCTTAACAGAAGCTTCCCAAACTGTAACAAGCTGTTGTATTAATCGGGATGTTCGTTTCTGAGACTCATAAATATTTATAAATGAATTCTCCAAATTATGGTCCGCTAAATTAAGAATTAAATATTATTAAGCAAACTTTATGGTTCTTTGTTATGATCAAACCCTTGAAATATAAAATCTCAAGGGTTTTTCAACAGTTTGAACGGCATAACTCTCATTATGTCGTTCATTAAAATTCAGATCGCCAAATCAATATCAAATGAAAAGCTCTGGGCCAACAATAAAAACCGAAATGACTTTCATCACAAAATAAGCAATTGCAAAGCCATAATCTTTATCGGTATATTTTGCCCGTATCCACAAATACACAAATCCAAGTGGTGGAAATAATCCCAACCATTTCCATCCAGTTGTATCCCAGCCATTGCGTTTGAGTAACATGATATCTAACCACCAGAAACTCAGATACATTAAACATCCTGCCCCGCCAACATACCAGATATTCCTGAAATCATCTGGGAGGATAATCGTTCCCTGACTACTCATACAAATCATGGCAACAAATGGTAATAATGGCATTAATCTAACCGTAATATAGCGAGCTCTTTTACCATCTTCTTGCCATTGCGGTTCTAACGCATCAGCAGCCGCAGCCGTCTCTTTTCGCAGTTGCTTTTGAACTTTCCCGCTCATTTTCTCCCCTACTTTTATTTCTATTAATCGTTATAACACTTATACATTCGAGATAATACGCTGTTAACATAGCAACAAAATCATAAAAAATCTAAGATTATTTTCTATTTTTTATCTTTCTTCAGATTATTCATCAACTAAAACAACAATATTTTTACAATAGGTCAAACTCTTTTATTATTTCAACCCAATATTCTTATCATTTCTTAATACCTAATTTCATTCATCAAAGTCATATCTACTTATTTTTTGATATCATAATGATATTGAAAGGAGATTTCTTATGATTGTAACAGTCGCTCATACTAAAGGCGGCACGGGCAAAACAACAACAGCGCTACAACTTGCCCTTTATTGGAAAATAAAATTACATAAAGAAGTTTGGCTAATAGATGGAGATGTTCAACAATCTGCATTGACTGCGGTAGGGATTCGTGCGGATGCAGGCATTGTCCCAGCTCTACCTTGTTCTGCTTATAGTGATGGCCGTTCACTAGTTTCTCAAGTTCGAGCTCAAAAAGACAAATGGGAAAATATCATTATTGATGTGGGTGGTCGAGATACATCCGCTTTGCGTGCCGCACTCATGGTTTGTGATGTCCTATTAGTTCCTGTTGTTCCCCGCAGCTATGATGTATGGGCGCTATCTGATCTATCTGAAGTAATTCAAGAAGCGCAAGGACTAGGAGCAGACTTTCAAACAAAGGCTTTCTTAAGTTGTGCAGACAGTCAAGGCAAAGATAATCAGGCTGCTATTGATTCCATAACAACTTTTCCTGAATTTGAAATTAGCCCTACCCCATTGGTTCGGCGAAAAGCATTTGCAGCAGCAGGTGGTACAGGGCTTTCTGTTTTTGAAATGAAACCTTCTGATAAAAAAGCCTGCAATGAACTCGCAGCTTTGTCTAACGCAATACTATCTACTCACTAAATTTCTAATGGAGTCAATCAATGGCAACAACAATCACAATGCCTAAAAATCTTTCTTATCGAAAAAAAGGAGATAAAAAAATCTCAGACAGCGATATGATGGCATTCATTGAAAATGCCGGAAAAGATATCTCGCAAACAGAACGGGAAAAAATGGTACAAATTTCACTGAAATTGTCTTCAGGATTATTAGCCGATGTTGATGCCGCTGCAAAACGCCTTGGCATTTCGCGTGCCGCTTACTTTAAAGCTGCGGTTTCAACAGCGATTGCAAATGGAATCATATTGAAATAAGAAAATGCTCTTCGTTTTCGCTATCAATATTTTCCTAATGAAAAACTTTATCAGAAAGCGCAGAAAAATCCTAAAGTCCCGAAAAAATTATATCTAGGCAGGAACATCTATTTCCATCGCATCAAATACCCCTCGTTGCTTCTGAGTGATCTCTGAGAGATGACACTTTTTCCCTGGCTGATGATACGACTCAATGATATCTAAATCATCAAGCAACGTTTGCATTGTGTAATTCTTGTACAAGCCGTGCTTCTCCATTTGGTATTTTATGTACGAAAGATAAATCAGCGATACGAA
>CAKRSU010000071.1 GCA_934401755.1 uncultured Oxalobacter sp. | reverse complement strand
AATTTACCCTCAGAGCCTAGCATACCGGTAGTAGCGCAGGTAGCAACGATGTTGTTAATGCAGACCATGTTACCAATAGCACCGCCCTGGTTCTGCAAAGCTACAATAACCAGATGTGGCAGGTTCAAAATGCTGGCAGTCTCAAACTGCAGTGGGGTAAACATAATGTTGGAAACAGTGTTGGAGCCAAACATAAAAGCACCAATGGAACCAATCAATGGAGCAACATAGAGGTAGTGAGCACCGGCCAAATCAGCCATACCCTTAGCCATGGAAACCAGCATGGAATCGAAGCCGTTTATATTGGCGTTGGAATAACGGAACAGGTAAACCATAGCAAAACCAAAGAGCAGGGCAATAGTAGCACCAAATACCTGGTTATAGGACTTGGAAACAACCTGTTTGATCTGCTGGCCATTGAGACTGAACATAGCAAAGCCTATCAATACTACCAGAATAAATGGGAACAAGCCAGGATTGTTCAGCCACTTTAGAGTGAAATCTGCACCTGCTACCCCCATGATATTGGTAATCTCAATTTTTGGCACGCTCATATAAGGTTTGATACCCAACTGAGGAATACGGGTAGCTACCAGCCAGAGGGTAACTAAGATATATGGTGTCCAAGCTTTTAGAAGAGACATAGACTGACTAGAGGTAGATTCTTTGGCCTTCTCTAGATGTTTTTCTGTTCCAGGGAAACGCCATACGGTTTTTGGCATTAAAAATCCCGCTTTAGCAGCACCTATCGTTACGAAAATAGTTACGGCAGCGGCTGCAAGGGAAGTCAGCTCAGCACCAACAAATTTAGCAAAAGCTAGATAAAACACAGAAAATACAGCTGCGGTAAATAAGCAAAATGGCACAACAGGGAATACATCGGAAAAAGATTTATTCTTGCCGTATTGCTTAGTAATAATACCGATAACTAACCAAATAATAACGAAAGCACCTACAGCTAGACCAATGGCAGAAACAAAGGAAAGATCCTGTTTCCAAAGGTCTAAATCGGTAACTCCCAGTGATGGTAAGGTATCTTTTAGGACTTCGGCTGCAGCATTAGTAGGTGTACCAGCAGCACCAAAGGATACAGGTGTAGAGTCAAGAAGTAGGCAGGAAATAGCAGCTGCCATAGGAGGTGCACCTAGACCAATGAGAAGTGGTGCACAGATTGCAGGAGGTGTACCAAAGCCAGCAGCACCTTCAATAAAGGCTGCAAAGGCAAATCCTACAATAACAATCTGGATTCTAGCATCCTCGGTGATACCATTGAACATGGCCTCAATACGGCGCATAGCACCAGCCTCATTCAACATATTCATCAGAAGAATAGCACCGAAAATAATTAACAGAGTATCAATGGAACCAAGGAATCCGGTAATGGTATAGGCGGCAATATGACCAGCATCCATACCCCAATAGGTGAGTCCAATAAGAGCGCAAACTGCCCAGGAAATAGGCAATACTTTTTTGGCTGGTACATTAAAACCAACAGTAAGAATAATGGTGAGAATAATTGGAACGGCAGCAATGATAGCCAACATAAATATTCATCTCCTAACATTTCATTCACATTATAAACACATACACAGGATTGATATCTGACTCATTGCAGGTCAGCTTTGTACAAAAATATCAAATCAATTGTCCTAGGCTGTGGTCTCGTCCTCTACGGAAATACCATTTTCGGTACTTGACTTTTGCACCATGAAATCCTTTAGGAGGCTGAGATGCATGTACATATACATTTTGGCTAGATTGGAATCTCCCTCCATAATGGCCTGAAGGATTTTTTCGTGATATTGCAGCGTATTGCTTTTCTTTTGCACATTCATGGTCAAGGCGATATTTTTGTATATAGAAGTAAAAAGAATATGAGTCAGATTGCTTATGATGCGGTTGCCACTGGCCTCGGCAATTAAAGTGTGGAAGTTACCATCCTCATCAGCGTAGGAATCCCCTTTTTCGATACACTGTCTGAGAGAATCGGTGAGCTCCTGCATCTTTTTCTTTTGCTCCGTTGTAGCGTGAATGGCGGCTAGAGCAGCAATGGAAGGCTCCAGCATCATGCGTACATCCAGCATATCGACTGCCAACAGTTTGTCATCATAAATAAAAGTCAGTCCCAGAGGATCATCGGGTATACCCATATTCTGGGCGATAAAGGTACCAGAGCCCTGACGAGCTTCTAATATATTACGAGCGATAAGCACCTTGAAGGCATCTCGCAGTGTGCCTCGGCTTACCTTTAATACTGTGGTAAATTCCGCCTCTGTAGGCAGCTGCTGTCCAGGTTGCATTTTATTTGTAGTAATATATTCAATGATTCTTTCTGTAGTCTGCTCGACTAATGTCTTACCCTTTACCAACGCCATAGTAACAACCTTCTTTCAATCATTGAACAAATGTATAATACCATTTTTGACAAATTTGTCTAATAATATAGAATTTGTCAAAATCTTTAGCAGGCACTTCTATTGTACAAAACAATTTGAAATACTGCAAGAAAAAAATAAAAAAATACATTTTTTATTTGAACAGGATGAATAATAGAAAAAAATACAATTTTGTTGAATTATTTAGCTTTATTATTGACAAATTTCATCGTGTATGATTTAATAGACGTATAAAAAATTCATTGTACAAATTATACAAATCGTCTTTAGCAGGACACAAATTTGTAGAGAAATTTGATGAAACAATGTCAACGTAGATTGCAATATGGAAAAGTACAGCTTTTATTACTTTATATTATTGTACTGGAACATAAACCACCAACAGTTTGGCAGGGCTTGACCTGTAACTGGCATGTAGGCCCTTGAGCAAGGCTGTTCATGTGGGCAATCGAAATGTGTGAGTAAAAGGAGAGTTTT
>CAKRSU010000070.1 GCA_934401755.1 uncultured Oxalobacter sp. | reverse complement strand
AGATTTAACAGATCCAGCAAGTATTGATAAATATCATTTCTATGATTCGATTTTTATCATTGTGGATGCAGTTAAAACCTATGCAGAGCGTTTTGTGAAGTTAGCAACTGAAATGGCAGAGACAGCAGGTCCTGAACGTCGAAAAGAATTATTGGAGATTGCTCGTATTTGTTCGAAGGTTCCATACGAACCAGCAGAAACTTTTGCAGAAGCTGTTCAATCTGTATGGTTTATCCAGTGTATCCTACAGATTGAATCAAATGGTCACTCTTTATCATATGGACGTTTTGACCAATACATGTATCCTTTTGTAAAGGCTGATCTGGAAGCAGGTCGTGAAACAGAAGCAAGTATTGTGGAGCGTTTGACCAACTTATGGATCAAAACAATTACAATTAATAAAGTCCGTAGTCAAGCTCACACTTTCTCATCTGCAGGTAGTCCCCTTTATCAAAACGTTACCATTGGTGGTCAGACACGGGATAAAAAGGATGCTGTTAATCCATTGTCTTACTTAGTATTGAAGTCAGTTGCTCAAACCCATCTTCCACAACCGAACTTAACCGTTCGTTATCATGCTGGTTTGGATGCCCGCTTTATGAACGAATGTATTGAGGTTATGAAGCTTGGCTTTGGTATGCCAGCTTTCAATAACGATGAAATTATTATTCCATCCTTTATTGCAAAAGGCGTGCTTGAAGAAGATGCTTATGATTACAGTGCAATTGGATGTGTTGAAACTGCAGTTCCAGGGAAATGGGGTTACCGTTGTACGGGTATGAGTTATATGAACTTCCCTAAAGTATTGCTCATTACAATGAATGATGGAATCGATCCAGCATCTGGCAAACGATTTGCACCAAGTTTCGGTCATTTTGTGAATATGAAGTCATTTGATGAGCTAAAAACTGCCTGGGATAAAACATTACGGTATTTGACCCGTATGAGTGTCATCGTTGAAAATGCAATTGACCTTGCTCTTGAAAGAGAAGTACCAGATATCTTGTGTTCTGCTTTGACAGATGACTGTATTGGTCGTGGTAAACACCTTAAAGAAGGTGGAGCAGTCTATGACTACATTTCTGGTCTTCAAGTTGGTATTGCGAATCTATCTGATTCTCTTGCGGCGATAAAGAAATTAGTCTTTGAAGAAGGACGACTAACACCACAAGAACTTTGGCATGCTTTAGAAACAGACTACGCAGGTGAACGTGGTAAAGAAATTCAAGAGATGCTGATTCACGATGCTCCTAAATATGGGAATGATGATGATTATGCGGATCAATTAGTTACGGATGCTTATGATATTTACGTAGATGAGATCGCTAAATATCCAAACACACGTTATGGTCGAGGTCCAATTGGTGGTATCCGTTACTCAGGAACTTCCTCTATTTCAGCCAATGTGGGGCAAGGACGAGGTACTTTGGCGACACCAGACGGCCGAAATGCTGGAACTCCATTAGCTGAAGGATGCTCACCATCTCATAATATGGATCAACATGGACCAACATCTGTTCTGAAATCAGTTTCAAAATTACCAACAGATGAAATTGTTGGTGGTGTATTATTAAACCAAAAAGTAAATCCTCAAACTTTAGCAAAAGAAGAGGATAAGTTAAAATTAATTGCTTTACTCCGTACGTTCTTTAATCGTTTGCATGGATACCACATCCAGTATAATGTAGTTTCTAGAGAAACGCTTTTGGATGCGCAAAAACATCCAGAAAAACACCGTGACTTAATTGTACGTGTAGCAGGCTATTCAGCTTTCTTCAATGTACTATCAAAAGCCACTCAAGATGATATTATTGGACGGACAGAGCATACCCTATAGTAAAGAGGTTTGTTTATGGAATTTATGCTTGATACTTTAAATATAAATGAAATAAAAAAATGGGCTCGAGTGTTACCCCTTGCTGGGGTAACCTCTAACCCAACAATTGCCAAAAAAGAAGGAGAAATCGACTTCTTTAAACGGATTCATGAAGTTCGGGAGATCATTGGCGAAGCTCCTTCTATCCATGTGCAAGTTGTTGCGAAAGATTATGACGGTATTTTAAAAGATGCTGCGAAAATTCGACAAGAATGTGGCGGAAATGTTTTTATTAAAGTTCCGGTTACTCCTGAGGGGTTGGCAGCTATCAAAACATTAAAATCAGAAGGTTATAAAATTACTGCAACCGCAATTTATACTGTATTTCAAGGCCTTTTGGCTATTGAAGCAGGCGCAGATTACCTTGCTCCCTATTATAATCGAATGGAGAACTTGAATATTGATTCAGCACAGGTAATAGCACAATTGGCAGAAGCAATTGAAAAAAATCATTCATCAAGCAAAATTCTAGCAGCGTCCTTTAAGAATGTTGGTCAAGTCAATCGGGCATTCAAAGAAGGAGCACAAGCGATTACTGCTGGAGCAGATGTGTTTGAAGCAGCCTTTGGAATGCCATCAATTGGGAAAGCAGTGGATGATTTTGCAAACGATTGGGCAACCATTCATCATCAGAATATGATTTAATGAAAGGAGAGGAAGATGCGAATTTTTGCAAGTCCCTCACGCTATATTCAAGGTGAAAATGCCTTGTTTGAAAATGCGAAAACGATTCTTGAATTGGGCGATCATCCAATTCTTCTCTGTGACCAACTAGTTTATGAACTTGTAGGGGAAAAATTTGAAAAATATCTCTTGCGGTTTGGATTTGAAGTATTACCTGTCTTCTTTAATGGAGAAGCTTCAGACAATGAAATCAATCGTGTTGTTTCTTTAGGGAAAGAGCAAGGTTGTAACTTGATTATTGGTTTAGGTGGAGGAAAGACCATCGATAGTGCTAAAGCTATTGCCGATCTTTTAAAATCACCAGTTGTGATTGCCCCTACCATCGCTTCTACAGATGCCCCAGTTTCAGCCTTGTCGGTTATCTATACGGATGAGGGTGCCTTTGAGCGCTATATCTTCTATTCTAAGAACCCAGAAT
>CAKRSU010000069.1 GCA_934401755.1 uncultured Oxalobacter sp. | reverse complement strand
TCCATAAGCTGCTTAAGAAGAGGATAGTATACTTCCTCTGTTACACCAAGTTCCTTCTTGTCAGCGTTAGGAACATGCGCATTAAGGTCTACCATCATATTAGACAGCACCTTAACTTCTCTCTCCTCTGTCTGAACCCATATATTAGGAATCGCAGCATTCTGGATCTCATCCGCAAGCACTTCTGTAAGAATTGTGCCTGCAGATGCAATAATAGCTCCTGTAGTCTCGTCTACAGCATCCCTTGAAAGTGCAAATCCTGTTACCCTGTTACGTAGTGCAAGCTTCTTATTAAACTTATATCGTCCAACCTTGGCAAGGTCATATCTTTTAACATCAAAGAACATTCCCTTGATCAGGCTCTCAGCACTGTCAACAGAAAGCGGCTCACCCGGTCTCAGCTTTTTATATAACTCAAGAAGACCATCCTGATAATTATCAGATGCGTCTTTTCCGATGCTGGCAACAATCTTAGGTTCCTCGCCAAACATCTCTATTATCTCGCTGTTAGTTCCTACACCAAGCGCCCTGATAAGGACTGTTATCGGAACCTTGCGGTTTCTATCTACCCGAACATAAAATACGTCATTGGAATCTGTCTCATACTCAAGCCATGCTCCACGGTTTGGTATAACTGTAGAAGAATACAATGTCTTACCAATCTTGTCGTGCTTAATATCATAATATATACCCGGAGAACGAACCAGCTGGCTGACAATAACACGCTCAGCACCATTAATGACAAAGGTACCGGTTCTTGTCATAAGCGGGAGGTCTCCCATAAAGATAGGAATGTCTGTAGCCTCATTATTATTCTCCTTATTATGAAGCCGTACTGTCACCTTGAGGGGTGCAGCGTAAGTAGCATCACGCTCTTTGCATTCCTCTATAGTGTACTTAACATCATCTTCACAAAGCTTGAAATCGACAAATTCAAGACTTAGCTTATCACTGTAGTCCCTGATAGGGGAAATATCCCTGAACACTTCTTTAAGCCCCTCTTCAAGAAACCACTTGTAAGAATTCGTCTGTACTTCAATAAGATTAGGCATCTCCAAAACTTCTTTACGTCTGGAAAAACTCATTCTTACATTGCTGCCCACATAGTTTGGTCGTATTCTGTTCTTTTCCATATAATGCTTACACTCCTTAATTTTAGAGTTTGCGGCTGCTCAAACCCATCCGTAAGTTACTATTCATACTTATTGTCAAAAAGACTTTGCTTTTTGGTCAATATATGCTATAATAATTATAGTTGGTGCACATAAAGGTACATTGCACCACAATGAGCAAACTCCATGTTACCATAGATTTCAAGTCCTGTCAACAATGTTTTTCATCTGACAGGACTATTATATTGCCCTGATACACGGCTATATAATATCAACACGCCATAATATTAATAAGGGGATGCCATACCTGACTGTATGACATCCCCTTACGGATTGGTTGTGCAGCTGTTGTCTGATAATTATTCAACATACAAAATCATCTATTTTATCTTTATTGTGCGCGTAAACTTCTTTGTTACTCCCTTTGCAGCAACAGTTACTGTAATCCTGGCTGTTCCTTTTTTCCTGGCTGTTATCTTAACCTTCTTCTTTGTAGCAGCAACCTTAACAAGCTTTTTGCCTTTCTTTATCTTATATGATACTTTCTTAACTGTTGTGCCTTTTGATGTAATCTTTAATGTTACTGACTTATTGCGCGCAAGTGTTATCTTTGACTTTCCTGAAAGCTTTACTATCTTACCGCTGTCAGCTGAAGGTGTAACCTGTGCATCCGTACCTGAAGGTGAAGATGCAGGAACTGCCGTCGCGGATGGTGTAGCGGACGGTGCTGCTGATGGTGCCGGTGTTGTTGAAGGGGATGGTGATGGAGCAGCTGGCTTTGCATTAACCTTTACCTTAACCGAATCACTAATATCCCGTGAATATCTGCTGTATATTTTTACTGTAGTCTCACCGGCCATTTTACCAGTGATAATTATCTTATCACCTGATACAGATACACTGGCAATAGTTGAATCATCACACTCTGCAGATACACCCTTTTCAGTCGCATCTTCCGGTGCTACTACGTAACCTGCTTCAATGCTTTTACCTTCTTCAACCTCTAATACAGCATCATCCTTAAGTTCTTTTCCCTCTTTATCTGTAAATGATACACTCTTTGTTGCATTGATTACTTTAACTGTCATCTGGGCTGTTCTTTCATTATTGTCCTTTCTTGTTGCGGTAATAGTTGTCTGTCCCGCCTTCAATGCCTCAACAGGAATAACAGAGACTGCCTCTTCGCCATTTTTTTCAAATACAGGTGTTCCGGTCTTAATGATATCACTGTCAGCTACGCTCCACTCTACAATATCATTTTCTGCTGAGTTAAATCTGGCAGTAATATTACCTTTCTGCTTTCCGTCTTCCCCAAGAATAAGTACAAGCTCATTGTTCTGTGCCCCATCAGCCTGAAGCTCTATAGTCTTTCTTGTGACTATATTGTAAGGAATTGCCTTAACCTGATCAAGATAAGAATTATAAGCGTATATTACTGCATTTCCTATTCCTTTTGCAGTAACCTCACCATAGTAGTTGTCTGCTTCTACAACTTCAGGATTAGATGATCTGTAAAATACACGGTCTGTTACTCCCTCAGCTCCCATGTCTACAACTATCGGTCTGATGTCTGCTATTTCAACATCAACCGCATCAGCATCAAGCTTAACAGCATGAACCGGATTCTCAACCGGGGCAATCTCAATACCATTAAGTCTTGCTGTTATCAGCTTATCAGCAATTGCATCCTTTGATATTGCAGCTTCTGTTCCTTCATAAGTCTCTACTACTTTGATTCCCACATTTTTGTCATCAGACGGAGTAAATACATCTGATGCCTTTACAAGATGCGAAGCCTCATTATCTGTATTGTCAAAAAGCGTTGTCTTCAATGTACCGTATCCTTTACCATTATCCTTTACATCTACGATATAAGAAGTAACCTTTTCAACCTTGTTACTATTATCCCTGTTAGGGATGTAAAACTGACGTCCACCATCAGAT
>CAKRSU010000068.1 GCA_934401755.1 uncultured Oxalobacter sp. | reverse complement strand
TAAATCGAGGCTTACCAGCCTCCACAAAACTCGGCATTCAAAAAGCAAACGGACAATACATCGCCTTTTGTGAAAGCGATGACTATTGGGACAAACACCATGCAGCATCCCTGTTGGAATACCTTAAACAACATCCTGATGCCAACATACTAACCAATGCCATCACCGTCATTAATACCTCATCGAACCCAACATATGACGCTTATGTCGATCGCTCATTGCAATTCCTATCTCAAAACAGCCAAAAGAACATATTTCGCACATTAATCAACTGTCATATGCCCACTTTAAGTGCCGTTTGCGTACGAAAAGACCTCTTAATGGCCTGTGATTTTCACCCCTATGTCCCACAAAGCTTAGATTTCTGGCTTTATCGGCAACTATGCTTAAAACACCCCATTCATTACGTCACAAACGCAAAAACCTATTGGCGACGTCATAACCAAAGTTACGACTACACCAAAACAAAAAAAAACATTAACCAAGAAATGGCCTTTCTTGAAGCCAGTAACCAACTACTCATGGCTCAAGAAAACATACCTATAACCCCTTACGACAAAATCAACATCGCATTACTCAAAGCATTACCGAAAAGCCGTCGAAAAATCATTCAATACACCATGAAAACAATCTATCGGCAAGCGATTGAAAAATATTGAGAAAACTAAAAACAGATACACAAGCAACCAAACATAAAAAAGAAAAACAAAAGACAAAACAACCCCAAAAAACCAAAACAAAAGTAAGAACAAAAATAAAGAAATAAAGAAACCAAAAAAACAAAAAGTAAAAAGCAAAAGAGAAAAAACAAATGAAAGGCATCATCTTAGCAGGGGGAAGCGGCACCCGACTCTATCCGCTGACCCAAGTCATCTCCAAACAACTCTTGCCGGTCTATGACAAACCGATGATCTACTACCCCTTATCGACCTTACTCCAGTTCGATATCAAAGACATCCTCATCATCTCCACCCCGCAAGACACCCCGAACATCCAAAAACTCTTTGGAGATGGATCAAGATATGGCCTAAACATCCAATACAAAATCCAACCCGAGCCCAAAGGCATCGCCCAAGCCTTCATCTACGGTGCAACATTCATTGGCCACGACAACGTCTGCCTCATCCTAGGCGACAACATCTTCGGCATACATGGCGAACTGCCCCAATTCAAACAACAAATCGCCAACAACCTAGACAAAGCCACCATCTTTGCCTACCACGTCAACGATCCGGAACGCTTTGGCGTCGTCGAATTCGACAAAAACCATCAAGTCCTCTCCATCGAAGAAAAACCCCAACACCCCAAATCCAACTACGCCTCCGTTGGCCTTTACTTCTATCCCGGAGACGTCGTTGAGAAGACCCAACAACTCACCCCCTCAAAACGAGGCGAACTCGAAATCACCGACCTAAACAACCTCTACCTCAAAGAAGAACGCCTAAACGCCGTTCCCATGAAACGAGGCAATGTCTGGCTCGATGCCGGCACACCCACTGCCCTTATGGAAGCCACCCAATACATCGGCCTTATCGAACAACGCCAAGGCCTCAAAATCGCCTGCATCGAAGAACTCGTCTACAAACGTGGCCTCATCAATGATGAACAAATGCAAACCCTCATCAACACCATGAAACCCGGATCCACCTATAGAACCTACCTTGAAAAAGTCTACGGAGAAGCCCATGAAAACAACTAAAACCCCACTTGACGGCGTTATCATCCTAGAGCCCACCATCTTTCAAGACGCCAGAGGCTACTTCTACGAAAGCTGGAACCAAAAAACCTTTGAAAAGATAGGACTACATTACAATTGGGTCCAAGACAACCAATCCCAGTCTGGTTATGGCACCATCAGAGGCATCCACTACCAAAAAGGAAACAAAGCCCAAGCCAAACTCGTCAGAGTCATCAAAGGTCGTGTACTCGACATCGCCGTTGACCTCAGAAAAGGCTCCGCCACCTACGGAAAACACATCGCCGTAGAACTCACTGAAACCAACCACAAACAACTACTAATTCCCCGAGGTTTTGGCCATGGTTTTTCCGTACTCAGTGAAAGTGCCATCTTCACCTACAAATGCGACAACGACTACGCGCCAGAAAGTGAAGGTAGCGTCAACGCCCTCGATTTAACCCTTGCCATCAACTGGCAAATTCCCAAAGACAAAATCATTCAATCGGCGAAAGACCAAAAAGCTCAAAGCTTTCAACAATACAACCAAGCGCCTGACTTTATTGATCCCGAATACATCAAGGACACCCATCAATGAAAAGACTCGCCCTCTACGTTTTCTGGGAAAAAAACGGTGTCGTCAGAGACTACGTCACCTACTACCTGAAAGCCCTCAAAAAAATCGCCAAAGACATTATTGTCATCGCTAATGGCGGCGTTAACCCTGAAGGTGAACAAACCCTAAAAAATATCGGTGTTGAACTTCTTAAACGAGAAAACCATGGCATTGACTTTGGGGCATGGCAAGACGCCATTCAACAAAAAGGATGGGACACACTCAAACACTACGACCAACTCATCCTCTGCAACTGCTCAACCTATGGTCCTGTCTATCCCTTTCAAGACATGTTTAATGAAATGGAAAATAGACACTGTGACTTTTGGGGTATTACCAAACACCCGACCGTAAATACCAACTTCATCCCGGATAACCCTGAAACCCAAATTCTCGAACACATCCAATCCTACTTCATCGTCTTTAACAAAACCGCCATGATGAGCGAAGCCTTTAAAGACTGGTGGGAAACCCTCATCCCGACAGACAACTATGCAGAAGAAGTTGGCTTACATGAAACCAAATTGACGCATTATCTGGAAAAGAGGGGACTTAAATCGGATGTTTATGTTCCCGCTCGTAAATATTACAAATTAGTCCCTAATGGAAATGTAATGGGGTTTTATCCAGATAAAGTTTTAATAGAGGATTTTTCTCCTTTAATTAAAAGAAAAATATTTATTCAATATTTATCAGATCCTGATCAGGATTTTGAACAAGGAATATTAGCCATCAAACAACATATCAAAGCGCAGACAGAATATCCATTTGCATT
>CAKRSU010000067.1 GCA_934401755.1 uncultured Oxalobacter sp. | reverse complement strand
AGATAATTTGCAAAAATGGTCTGCTGATACGTAAAATGTTGTCTGGTACGGAAACTATACCGAATTTCTGAAATGATCAAAACCTCTTTCTACTATCTGCACGGTGGTGGAAGGAGGTTTTTTAATGCTTGTTTCGGATTTGGTAAAACGATGCTGGTTTGGCAGTCAGAGCGGAGCATAGTGTTTCCGCAATGTGCGGGTAAAAAGCAACTCGCAGCAGATTTCTCCGCTTTTTCTAAAATTACGACATCACATATCCCACTGGTTTGCAGCTAGTGTACAATAATTCTACTTCAACAGGTGTTTTCGCTGCAAGGGAAATTATGCAATCCGAAAAAAGGATAGACTATCATGGAAACAGGCCGCCGTAATGGCGGCCTGTAAATTGCTGTACATATGCCGAAACAATGTACCGCTTTGGTGATTATGAAACTAGATTTGGATATTTAACCGCTCAGAAGAGAATGATCTGATCCGGTGAATACGAACCGTTTGCACAACTGAGTACTAGGCACATGAGTACTGCATTTGTAACACCAGCAGCCCATGCATTGTTTGTTTTCTTAAGAATGTACCTTGCGCTGTACGCTGCATAGAACAGGCAGGGGATAAGAGCAAAGCACACAATTCCGGCAAGAACAGAGCCGCTTAGATTCGTCCCATAACCGAGACTTCCCGTTCGGAACAGACTCCCGTAATGACGCACCAGATAAACAAGCAGTCCGAGGCAATTTGTCAGTGCACAGATAAGTGTGGAGAGCCAGTCTGGCATATCTTTGAATCTGGTATTGGCATTAAATATTGCATTTGGAATATAGAACAGAAGCCAAAACGGGAGATAAATGCAAATAATATTCAAGAGATCCTTTGGCTCATCTGCCGTTACCACGAAGCATCCGATCCTGAAATCTGCTCCAAATATATAATATGCGATATAAACAGGAATGAACATCACTGCCGAAACAGCAAAGCCGAACAGAATGGCACGGAAGAACTTTTTGAACTCGCTCACGATTGCTGATTCAAACGGATTGTTGAGAATCTCCCCGGTCTTGCGGTAAGTCACCTGCTTCATCCAGTAATTAATCAGAATCATCAGCAGAGTAAAGAATCCGCAGCATAGACTGAAGAAGCCAACTCCGTTTGATGCAGCAAGAGTATATTTGTCGGAATCAAATGCAGAGCCAGCCATACAGTAATATTTATCGTAATTCAGGTATGTATAAAGAATAAACGCGAGAACTGTAATTGCAAATGGAACAAATTCCCGCCAGCTTTTTATGGAAGGGTACGTCTCTGATTTTTTCACTTCACATTTCAAGCATGCAAAAACTCTTGTTTCAAGAAGCAGAGATACAACAGGAAACAGAAGGGCAAAAAATGCCAGCAGCCCAAGCAACTGGAATGCTGCAGTGATTGGCCATACCTGATTGGTGCTTTCAATAAAAGTTCCACCATCAGGTACACCGAACGCGGCATAGAATTCGCGGACTATCAAAGAAGAACCTGTGAGCGAAAAATGGAAACCCGGATGGGTGAGGGGCGGATTGAACACGACAATGGAAGCCGTATCATTGCGTCTGACCTGCATGCCGTTGTCTTCAATAACTCCTGCGGCTCCATTGGCCGTATAAACCATCCCCTCCTGAATAGGCTGGCTGAAGTCAATGTCGGGATAGAAGCATGCTACTGCGCTTTTTACATCGTCCTGATCCAGATAATGATTGGTGTGCGTCAGACTGTCAAATTCATCATATTGGCAGAGGTTGAGTGCAATAAACATTCCATTGTATGCGCAATCCTGTTCGATACCACGACCAAGGAAAGGAGAACCGCCAACAGTGAGTCCCATTGCTTGATTCGCATATGCCGCAATGTTGGGATTCGGCGAATCAATTTCATTGCGGATAGCCGCAAGGCAGCCCCAGTTGCTCCATGAATGACCGGTGATGCCCACGCGAGTCTCATCCACCTGCTTTAAGCTCATTATATATTCCACCATTGCAATCATACCATTAGAACCGCCGGTAGCAGAATCCACCGCCATATCGGTGCGCCCATGTCCTGCCCAGTCATAGGTTACGACAACAAAACCGCGCCGAGCCAACTCGATGTAATTCTGCATCTGCATTTCTTTCTGATTGTATCCGCCATGCGTGCACACAATGCCGGGAACAGATCTCCCGTCTGCGGATTTTGGTTCATAGACTGCAAAGCTAATAATGGAATCGTTTCTTACGAAGCTTGTCTGAATGTTTTTACCATATGCTGCGTTGTTGGCATCTATCATTCTTCCAAGCTCGCTCAGAGAAACGGTGTACTGAGTTACTTTGGTCTTGCCCCAGTTTGCCTGCATAGCAAACGTTCCTAGCATACTGATGAGGCAGCAGACCATAGCAATAATAAGTGTTCGCTTTAGTTTTTTGTTCATCTCTTTTACTCCTTTTTACCATAACTCATAAATGCATTCTATAGAATACATCTCACAGAATATCATAGAATTTGCCGGTGGGCAATCGGCAAAAATGCACAGAAATTCGGCAGAAAAATGTTAATACTAAACAAACGTAAAAAACATATTCTATGAAAAACACACATGGGTTGGGGAAAGCGCTATATGGACAGGAAAAAAGAGCTGTGTTATAATTTACTAAAATAAAATGGGATGTGAATTATATGGAAAACGAATGGATGGGAAGATACCGCGAGTTTGTGTCTGCACTGATTCAACATTCAAATTTGAATAATAGGTCGGATAAGATCCGTTTAAAAATAACCGACGACCTGACGCTAACAGTTAACGAGCTGCAAGTTCTGGAATATATAGTTCTTAACGGGAATAAAAACGATAGGATGATGCACATCTGTAAGCAGTTAGGGATACCTCAAAGTACGTTCTCCAAAATAGCGTCTAGACTGTGCGCATACCATCTTCTGGAGAAAAAGCAGCCCGCCGATAACCGAAAAAATATCATCTTGAGGCCCACAAAATACGCTGTTCAGGTGTATGATGATTATATCGCCAATACACGGGCAAATGGGTTGCTTGATGACTGCTTCCACATCTTGGATCAACTGGATGAAAACACTATTTCCACGATGACAAAGGCTATTGTCGCTTTGAACGAGAAAATTCGTCTTGAACACGACAATAAATCTGAAAGATTATCATCCATTCCCTCTTCGCCTAGTAAAAGCACAGGAG
>CAKRSU010000066.1 GCA_934401755.1 uncultured Oxalobacter sp. | reverse complement strand
TATTATGATGCTGAAACATCTGAGTATACGGGCTGGTCTGATGAATATATTAATACTGGCGTAAGTATGCCCGCCTACCCAAGCTGGAGTAGCAAACGTTTTACCCCTGATGATGAGGTACTCACTAATTTCGCTGTACCACATGTGGCTAAGTGCATTCTGGGAAAGACTGCGTCTCTCTCGCCACGGTTTAAGCACCATGCGAAAGCATTTGCCTTCCTCCAGATAAGGCTGGATCTGCTGGCCGATAGCGGTGAAGTTGCCGCGATGTAATTTGATGCCGTCTTGTGAGAGGTTCACGCTTCACCTCCGCAGAGGTCAAACGCTAGATGCAAAGAATTGCAGGTGCATTTCTGCATCTGTGAAGGGAGAAGAGAGTTTGGATTGTATGTGCGCATAAACGTCCCCGTTTAGCGCAACCCCACCACCGGGTGTTCAGGCCGACAGTAACTATATTATTCCCTACTGATTTTTGAAAATCAAAGGTCTTTATACGTCACACGAGAGCAAATATTTCCGAAGAAGAAACCTTTCGCCTTGAAAGGATAAAGAGTTCATTTCATAAATTGAAATATTCAACAAGAATATTGCAAAAAATGAAATTATTTACTAGAGAGTCTATCTAACTGATAATTATGAAGATTGTAAGCGGTGGCAATCACCCGCATACACATTGAACAGGATTTAATAAAAACGTCTTAAATTGTCCGTAAGGAATAGCACGAATGACTCAAACTCCACTATTACTTGCAATCATATTTTTATTGGTTGTTCTTGTTCTTTATATAGCTGCAATCAAACACATCAAAAAAATACAATTAGAATTAAGTGATAGCAATCAAAAAAATGAAGAATACAAATCTCGCTTTGCAGATTATTTTAATGTAGAAGAAGAATGTAAGAAGCTTATTGAGAAAACAGAGCAAGAATGCTCCATAATAAAAGAAGAATCCCAAAAAGTAAAAGAAAATGCCAATAATGAACTAACAAACACCATTGAAAAAATGGATGGTATCAATAAACAAATCCAAGAGCTAAGAAGAACTTATAAAGAAAAGAAAGAAATATATGATAAACTAGTAAGGCAAATTTCTATTTATTCAGAAGATGTTGAGCTAGCCGAACTAGGATTTTACGAACCTCATTTTAATTTTGAAGATTCAGAGCAATTTAAAAACAAAATAAAATCCATCAGGGATGAACAGAAATTAATGCTGCGGGATAAAACCCACTCTGGCGCAGTATATTGTACAACCCAATGGACTGTTGAAGGCTCTCGAGCAGAGGGTAAAAAAATGACAGACAGAAATATCAGGTTAACTACTAGAGCATTTAATAATGAATGTGATGCTGCAATTAGCAATTGCACGTGGAAAAATATCACTAAAATGGAAGAACGCATCACAAAGGCATTTGAGGCCATAAATAAACTAAACGAGCAAAATCACATATATATAAACACTAAATACCTCAATAAAAAACTTGAGGAATTGTGGCTTACCCATGAATATCGTGAACAAAAACAGAAAGAAAAAGAAGAACAGGCAGAAATAAGGGCACAAATGAGAGAGGAGGAGCGTGCACAACGAGAAATAGAAAAGGCCATGCAAGACGCAGAGGCAGAAGAGCGCCGTTATAAAAAAGCAATTGAAGCTGCAAGAAAGGAAATGGAAAAAGTTACTGGTGACATGAAGCAGCGCCTCGAAAATCGCATTGCCGAACTAGAACAGAGTTTGTCGCAGGCTGAATCAAAGCATCAAAGAGCATTATCCATGGCACAACAAACCAAACAAGGTCATGTTTATATTATTTCGAACATAGGTTCTTTTGGGGAGAATGTTTATAAAATAGGCATGACACGACGTCTTGATCCGCAAGACCGTGTAAATGAGCTCGGTGATGCATCTGTTCCTTTTATTTTTGATGTGCATGCCATGATTTATTCGGAGGACGCTCCATCATTAGAAAAAAAACTACATGATGTCTTCGATAAAAAGAGAGTCAATCTTGTAAATCGTAGAAAAGAGTTTTTCTATGTTACTCTGGATGAGATCAAAGAAGCTCTTAAAAAACACTCTGATTCAGAAATTGAATTTATTGAGACAGCAGTCGCAAAAGACTTTAATGAGTCATTGGCTATTCGTAATCATGAAAATAAAAAAAGTGACAACAGCAACTCATCAATTATACCTGAGCGAAAAACCCCAGAGTTTGCAGATGCAATTTAATTAATTTGTAGTAGCAATAAAGCAGGCATCGTTGAGAATATTTTGTCAGCGATGCTTACTTCTCTAACAAAAACGGTGATTACCAACGAACTAACGGACTTCAGGTAATCATAAGACAAATGGAACGACTCTCCGGTGATTAGATCCCTGCAATAACAGTAATTTTCTACTAACTGAAAAATCTTTAACTGCCGCTCCTATTTCTAAGCTGACTGCTAGATTACATGGTGTGTTACCGATGAAAACCGTCACAGCAAGTTTAAGTTCATATCTCCATACACTGCCAACACTCGTTTCATCGCGGCACTCTGGCGACACTCCTTGAAAATCAGATTCGTGCTCACCTTTCCTTCCCGTTCTTCCCTGGTAGCGAAGCGGTAATACACCGTTCGCCAGACCTTACCATCAATGACTAAGATTCCTGCCCGTGCCATTTTAACCGCAGCCTGATTTATACTGGTTACTGTTGCGCCTGTTACCGCAGCAACGTCCTGCGCACAGAAGCTCTTATGCGTCCCCAGGTAATGAATAATTGCCTCTTTGCCCGTCATACACTTGCTCCTTTCAGTCCGAACTTAGCTTTGATTTCTGCGATCTTCGCCAGAGCCTGTGCACGATTTAGAGGTCTACCGCCCATGACAGGAAGTTGTTTTACTGGTTCAGGTATCGCCTCACCACGG
The DNA here is from genome assembly GCA_934401755.1 of uncultured Oxalobacter sp. Lineage (GTDB taxonomy): Bacteria > Pseudomonadota > Gammaproteobacteria > Burkholderiales > Burkholderiaceae_D > Oxalobacter. Next base: position 297 of record CAKRSU010000066.1, on the reverse strand, counting down.
TTAATTCGCGCGGTCATACAGGTCAGCTCATCGGCAGCCTTACGCCGTAATTCCGCATCAGTAAGCGCATTGGCCCGCATGTTCTGATACAGGTTGGTAACCAGCCAGTAGTGCGCGTTTGATTTCCACGGATAAGACTCCGCATCCGGATACAGGCCTCGCTTCCGGCAATACTCGTAAACCATATCAACCAGCTCGCTGACGTTTGGCAGTCCGGCGATAACGGATGCTTCTTCCCGGCACCATGCAACAAACTGCCCGGGTGATGGCAGAAATGGTCGATTCTGCCGACGGGCT
>CAKRSU010000065.1 GCA_934401755.1 uncultured Oxalobacter sp. | reverse complement strand
ACATAATATTCTTGTTTTGAACTCTTATTCTTATTAGAATTATTCTTATAATTAGCAGTATTCTTAATTGAACTTGTCCTTGTATTAGCAATAGACTGCATCTTAGTTGAATTAGGGTCTATACCCTTCTTTTCCAGCTTCTTATTTCTCTTTTCAATATTCTTCTCAGCGATTGTTTCAATTCCGACCTTATTAAAATAAAGATTAATGAATATTCCCTGGATAATTCTGAACAGACTACCTGCAACCCAGTATATTCCTACACCTATCGGAAACATAAAACAAAATATTCCGGACATAAATGGCATAATATTATTCATGGCATTCATAGAATTCGCAGTAGCATCATTTCCATTGTTATTATTGGTGGTATTACTCATAACAATCTTATTACTGATGAACTGTGTCACAACAGCAAGTATAGGAATAATTATAGTTATATTATTCCATGCCGGAGATTCCATGATATTCATGCCAAAGAAATTATATATACCCTTAAGCTGGTCATAAGAAGAACTTACAGTTGATAAAATATCAGGGTTGCTCTTGATAATATCCATATTCATCAACTCAGTCCAATGATCTGCCCTGAACTGACTAAGAATATCTACAATATAATTAGAAGCTTCCGTGTTAAATACACCATTCTGTATTCCATTAACCAAAGTATCTACAATGTTATCTACTCCATTAAGGGATGAGCTTGTAACAAGTGAAAGGTCAGCATTAGTAAATGTTCCATCTATTCCGCTATTCTTTACAAAAGAAGCAACACAATTAACAAATTCCTTAAGATCAACTCCTGAATTCGACACCGAATTAATAATACCCTCATATATTTCCTTTATCCGAGGTACATATGCAGGTACATTATATATTACTCTGTAAAGGGCAAAAAAGATTGGCAGGGTAATAAGCATCGGAAGGCATCCAGCTGTAGGACTTACACCATACTTACTGTATACTGCCTGCTGTTCCACCTGCATTTTCTGAACTGATTCCTGGTCTTTTTTATTCTTATACTTTGCCTGGATAGCCTGTATCTCAGGTGCCATTAAAGAATTAAGCTTAGAAAATTTCTGCTGCTTAATTGTTAAAGGAATCATTAATCCATTAACAATAAAAGTAAAAAATATAATACATAATCCTGTATTATATATACCAAACATGCTAAAAAAAGAATATATTCCCTCAAGAATGTATCCTAATAACTTTGCTATAGGTCCTAATATAGCACCATCATATTGTGTCAAAAAAACATTCATTTACAAAAAATCCTCCTTCAGGGAACCGGATCAAAACCGCCTCTGGCAAAAGGATGACAACGCAATAATCTTTTGGCAGCCAGATATGAACCTTTAAAAGAACCATATTTTTCAATAGCCTGTGCTGCATATTCAGAGCATGTAGGTATATAAATACATGTAGGTTGAATTTTCAACGGAGATAAAAATCTTCTATAAAATCTTATACAAACTAACAATATATTCTTCATATCAATCACTAATTATATTATGAATCTTTCCCAAATGAATTAAAGCGCTGCAAATATCATTATATGATCTTCCTTTTGCAGAAACCCTTGCAATGATTACTATATCGTAACCAGTTTTGAATAAATCCTGATTAAGTCTAAAGCTTTCTCTAATCAATCTTGTAACTCTATGTCTGATAACACTGTTACCAACTTTTTTACTTACTGATATACCTATACGATTCTCATCAGAGTTATTACTCATAACATACATAACAAGATATCTGTTAGCCAGGGATCTACCATTCTTATATACTCTTTGAAAATCTCTATTACCTCTAATATGAATAAACAAAATCACATCTCCCGGAATATCAGTTAAGTGACAACTACTATGTCACACCTTACAAAATTAAGCAGATAATCTTTTTCTTCCCTTAGCTCTTCTTCTGGCTAATACTTTTCTTCCATTAGAAGTATGCATTCTTTTTCTGAAACCATGCTCTCTTTTTCTTGACCTCTTCTTAGGCTGAAATGTCATCTTCATAATCTATACACCTCCTTAACGATAATTCACTTATCCCTGGAATGACAACATATCACCAAACATTATATTCAAATTAATTTACTACGTCAAGATATAAATTAACACATATTCATACAAAATGTGAATTTATTAATCATATCCGGCACTTAACGTGAATAAATTCTCATATTATCCACCGTTAATAACTTTTAACTAAATGATTGATTAATGTAGAATAACATGAGTTACTTCCTATTATATAAGTTATCAACAATTACTTAAAATTATATACATATTCACATAATTATTCACATTATTAAAGTTAATAAAGATAATAACTAAGTTAATATTGAAAAATTTATAAAATTGATATAATATATATATTATATATGCAATATGGAGAAGTAGCGTGTAGTCGCAGGGTGCAGGCCGACCTGCATTTGGCTCGTTGCCTTCGCGAAAATAAAGGATGGGTATTTTAATGGAAACAGTTATAAAAGAAAAATGGAACGACATACTTGATTATCTTAAGAATGAATATTCAATTAACCAGGTGTGCTATGATACATGGCTTCTTAATTTAAAACCTCACTCAGTCAGTGAAGAAGATAATATAATAACTATATGTATTGATGATGAAAAGATTGGCAAGAATAGTAAAGAATACATACAAAACAAATATGGAATGTTCATACAGGTATCTATAGAAGTAATAACAGGATACCATCTTTCATTACAATTTGTTAACAGCTCTGATTTTGAGAAGAAAAAAGATACACCAAAGCTGCAGACAGCAAAATCCAATAATGACTCATTGCTTAACATTAATGAAAAAAATACATTTGACACCTTCGTGGTTGGAAGCAATAACACACTTGCCCATGCTGCCGCCCTTGCCGTTGCAGAATCACCACTCCAGAGTGGATTTAACCCATTATTTATATATGGTGGTTCAGGGCTTGGTAAAACACACCTTATCCATGCAATTGCACACTACATCAGGGATAACTCTCCTTCACTTAATGTTCTGTATGTTACAAGTGAACAATACACCAACGATATTGTTAATGCCATGAGTAATGCAAAGCAGGACAGGACACTGCTTGAGAGCATCAAGAGAAAATACAGGGAAGTAGATGTACTTATGGTGGACGATGTCCAGTTCATAATAGGAAAAGACAGAACCCAGGAAGAATTTTTCAACACATTTAATACTCTTTATGAACAGGGCAAACAGATCATACTTACAAGTGATAAGCACCCTAATCAGATGGAACATCTTGACGACCGTTACCG
>CAKRSU010000064.1 GCA_934401755.1 uncultured Oxalobacter sp. | reverse complement strand
GTACTCTTAATATCAATCTTCTTAAGTGACTTACATCCATTAAATGCCTTAGCTCCGATCATCTTAACATTCTTACCAACTGTCACCTTAGAAAGCTTATTGCAGCCCTTGAATGCCTTAGCAGCAATTCCGGTTACCTTGTATGAGGTACCCCCAATCTTAACAGTAGCAGGAACTGATACAGACTTAACTGACTTCTTGGCAGGAGCCACATAATTAACAGTTGCAGCCTTAGCGTCAGTAATCTTATATGTGCTGCCTCCAACCTTGTATGTCTTAGAAGTATCTACAGACTTAGGTGCATCTGTTACTGCAGGTGCTGTTGTTGGAGTTGCTGTTGGTGCTGATGTCGGCGTTGCTGTTGCTGATGCTGCAGGTGCTGATGGTGAAGGAACTGCAGGTGATGCAGAACTCTCTTCAAACTTCCATGAAGCAACTCTGTAATCAGAACCTCTGAATACGAAGTAAAGATCATGGACACCACTTACATCCGTATTAACAGGAATTGAAACTGATTCATACTTTTCAATATCACCTGTATTAGTAACCTTAAGGGTGGCAATCTTATTAGAAGCCTTAGTAGGTGAATCAACAAATACCTCTATTGCACCTTCATCTGTTGTAGAAGCAAGTACTGCTTCAAACTTAACAGGTCCGTTGCCAAGATCAGCTCCCTGGATCTTAGTCCAGTCACCAGTGTTAATGTTATCAAGGGCCATTGGTGAACCACCGCTTGTATTATCTCCATCATTCACACGCGTCGTAAGCTCATCTGAAAGAACTGAATTAACACCTGCACTGTATGATGTTGTCGTTGCATTAATATACTTGTCCTTCTTATTGAAATCCCTGTACAGATCAAAATTCTCAATCTGCTTAGCGCCCTCATATGAAGGTTCAATTGAAATTGCATCAGTATTCTCGTCAATGTCAATCTCATCTACATGAAGATTTCTGTATGAGTGGCTCTCACGGTGAAGTGAGTTATTAAGTACTGTTGAATGATAGAATATATAATTATGCCCTTTAAACGACTGCATATGATGATGGTTATTATATGACTGTCCATATATTACACTTGGATTATCAAGGATTGTTCCAAGGTAATGATGGTATACACCGGTTGCTTCATCTGTATAGGCATCCGAAAGGCGGTTATCTTCATATGGGTCAAATGCAATATCCATCGGGTCTGATGATACATACACAGCAATGCTTCCTGACTTAACTAATGGCTCACTTGCAGGAACCTGGAAGTTAGCACAGTATGAATAATAATACTTACCGTTAAACTGGTTGATCTCACTATCCTCAAAAAGGTAGAATGTATTCATCTCCTGTGGCTCACCATCAGCAAATACTTCACCATTCTCATCAAAACCAAGCTTGCATACCCTTCCTGTCTTAGGTCTTGCAATTCCATCCGGATGATCTTTCTTTTCATTAGCACCATCCCATATACCACCACCAAAATAGCAGTATGCGTTACCCTTGTCATCTCTTAATACGGCAGGGTCAAAGCACCATTTTACACCAGGAACACCGGCAAATAGTGTCTTGCCGAGAGGATCTCTCCAAGGACCTGTAGGGCTGTCACTCATTACGTAACCAACTGCTCCCGAATTGGTGTGGAACAGATAGTACTCATCCTTTCCATCACCATCTCCGTCAAATGCAAGTCCTGATGGCGCCCATGCTTTAGTTGCCCACTTATTCTTAACCTTACTGTCAGAATCCGATGTCTCATTAGTAAGGTTCTGCGTATCGCAGAATCCTTCATCCGTCCAGTTAACCATATCAGATGATGAAAGAATTGTTAATGAGTGGTTATTGTAACCGTTATTAGCCATGTTACCACTATTATCATAATCAATTCCTTCAGTAGTTCCGTACACATAGAGCTTACCATCTACTGCTGAATTATCAATTGCCGTAGGGTCAGCTATAAAATCAAAGTTAGTAAGCATACTCTCAACGTCATGCACCTTACCATCCTCTGTGGTATACTGTACCGGACGTGTAAGTGTGAGCTTCTCAGCATTCCATGCCTGTTCAATCTCTGTACCAAATGGATTATCATCCTTTTTTGCATATGTAGGAACACCTGCATCAGCAAGGCTCATTGATTTCCCATCTTTGTATGCAACTACTCCACCCTTGTATCCAATTGAATAGCTGTTGTCAAACTCATAGTCTGCCGCCGCTTCAGCTGCCTTACCATCAGCAGCAGGCACTATTGTTACTGCCATTGCAAGAGACATAAACAATGCCCCAAACGTCTTATACTTTCTCTTCATCTTATATCCTCCTCATTATATAATTGAAAAAAACTTATACACTGATTATAGCACATCACATTCTTCAAATCAATGCACAATGATGTCTGCAAAATGATATTTGAAGCAAAAACAGGTATATCATTTTGTGTAAATAATAACATATTTTATATATAAAAAGCACCATGGGGCATGCCCACGGTGCTGTCTGTTATATGCTGTAATAATATTTAATTAGCAACTCTTCTTGCTTTACATGGTGTACGGTAATTCATATTGGAAATCTTGATTCCATCTCTCTTATTGCTTGCATGAACTACTTTTCCATCACCAATATACATTGCAACATGATTAACGCTTCCACCTGATGAATAGAAGATAAGATCTCCCGCTTTAACCTCATCAAGACTTACACTGCTTCCTGAACCTGCCTGTGAAGATGAAGTTCTAGGAAGAGAGACTCCATACTTAGAGTATACTGACTGGACAAATCCTGAACAGTCTGTTCCGTTGGTAAGGCTTGTACCACCATATACATACTTATTACCCAGGAAGTTCTGTGCATACGATGCTGCACTTGCACCTGTTCCTGAAGATGATGAACTATTACCTGAAGAACTGCTGCCTGACGAGCCTGGTGAAATCTTTTTAATGCTGCTTGAATAGCCGCTGTTTGAACTATTTGAGCTGCCTGATGAACTCTTATTAGACGAACTGCTCCTGCTTGAGGCAGCTGCCCTTTTTGCTGCTTCCTCTCTTGCAGCCTGGGCTCTTGCTTCACGCTCTCTTTGTTCTGCCGCAGCCTGCTCTGCTTCTCTCGCCCTGCGCTCTGCTTCCTTCCTGGCTCTGATCGCTGCTTTCTCTTCTTTTATTGAGATAGCTTCCTTAAATTCAACTTCAATATTAACATATTCTTTTGCAACGTATCCCTTTGTTCCTTCATCGACAATAATCTTAACCCAGTCATCAATCTCCTTGACCACTTCAAACGTCTCATCAGCCGCTACAAGGGTAAGGACGGTACAATCGGTATTACTCTCCTCACGAACCTTCAGGGTATCCGTTGTGACAGTTGCAAGCTTGGTACCATATTTCCCAATAAGCTTTTCTGCGTCAAAACCAATCGCAAGGAATTCAGACTTAATATATCCCG
>CAKRSU010000063.1 GCA_934401755.1 uncultured Oxalobacter sp. | reverse complement strand
TTACCATGGTCAACGTGACCAATGGTGCCTACGTTAACGTGCGGCTTCGTACGTTCGTATTTTTCCTTTGCCATTTTCAACTCCTAATCATGAGAAAATTTCAAGAATCCGCAGTTCGCGGCACTACCAAAAACCACTGGCAGAATTGGTGGTGCCCTTGACGTGGATTGAACACGTGACCTCTCCCTTACCAAGGGAGTGCTCTACCACTGAGCTACAAGGGCAACAAAAAGATGAACTGGAGCGGGCGAAGGGAATCGAACCCTCGTCTTAAGCTTGGAAGGCTTCGGCTCTACCATTGAGCTACACCCGCGCTCGCCATCAACTCAAATATCTTTGGTGGAGAGGGATGGATTCGAACCATCGTACGCATAAGCGGGCAGATTTACAGTCTGCTGCCTTTAACCACTCGGCCACCTCTCCATAGAGGAAAAGAATTATGCCAAAGCAATTATACGTTGTCAATACTTTTTATATAATCCAAGTATTATTATCGAATAATTGCTGAAATCATGCTTTTTTATTCATGTTCTTTTAAAGATTGATTCTAATAATCTTACTTCATCATGATAAATGAATGCCAATAATTCAAATAATTGACATGACTTTTAACACAACCGCAATCCCTCATGTTCCGATAAAAGTGTATGATTGCCCTATGAATGAAATGACTTCCATAGACACGCGCTGGCTTTATGTTTGAATTTTTAACCCTGCCAGCAATCCCAGAAGCAACGCTCACTTTCTTAAAATGTATCGGGTTTGCGTGGCTGATTCATATTATCTTTCTTTCTGGATGGATCATTTTACAAAAACGCTCCCCCGTTGCGACTCTGGGTTGGATTCTTGCTTTAGCTTTTCTTCCTTATATTGGTTTTCTCCTATTTCACTTTCTAGGGCCTCAAAAACTAATTAAGCAACAATTTAAGCGCCTCATTCCTCGAACAGCGCTTAAAGAACATTCTAATTTTCTCCAAAGAAATATTGCAACCTTTACCCAAAACCGATCATCTAAAGAATTACTACAAGTTGCTGAAATTGTACGCAGAACTATTGGCTATCCGCTCACTTCTGCGACCTCTATTGATCTTATGGTGGATGGTAAACAAACCTACACGGCTATTATTGAGGCGATTGAAAATGCTAAACATCACATTCATTTAGAATATTACATTTTTGAACCCGATACGATTGGTACGACTTTACGTGATTTATTGATTAAAAAAGCTCAACAAGGTGTTTTAGTGAAATTGCTTGTTGATGGATTAGGATCATCCAATCTTAAACCTCGTTTTTTACAGCCTCTTCTTGAGGCTGGAGCTCAATTTGTTCGATTTCATGAACCTCGACTTTCCCGCATTTTTAAACCAATGGTGAATTTTCGTACTCACCGTAAAATTGTGATTTGTGACGGCAAAATTGGTTTTACCGGCGGACTTAATATCACGGATGAAGAAGACGAACGGATCAATCCTAATACCTCTTATCATGATATTCATCTTCGATTAACCGGTAATGCTGTCCATTGGCTCCAGATCACATTTCTTGAGGATTGGTTTTATGCGACAAGAATTCAGAACATTGCCGACATTCAACATTACTTTCCAACGAGTCCTATCGGGGAAATGCCCGTACAAATTATTGCATCAGGACCAGACAATCCCTGGGAAATTATCCATCGTTTTTATGTAACGATCATTCAAAAAGCAACACATCGAGTTTGGCTAACAACCCCTTATTTTGTTCCTACCGAAGCAACCCTTTTTGCACTTACCAATGCTGCGCTTAGAGGGGTTGATGTGCGACTACTTGTTCCGAAACAAAGTGATTCCCGTTTGGTTACTTATGCGGCACGCTCTTATTTTGGCGAATTAAAAGCTGCAGGCGTCAAAATTTGGGAATATAACCAACGTATGCTTCATTCAAAAACTATTGTTATTGATCATCAGTACAGCCTTATCGGAACTGCTAATTTTGATATCCGCAGTTTTAGACTAAATTTTGAAATTTGTGTTGCTGGCTATGGAGAAGCGCTTGCAACTCAACTTGCCAATCAGTTTCTTAAAGATATCAAAGCGTCTTCTCAAGTTCCAGAGCAAAGACCCCTTTCATCTTTTGCAAGATTATGTGAAGCCATGGCAAGATTGCTCTCCCCTCTGCTATAGCTATTGTTTTACTTATATTTGAAATATCTATCTAACGTTTATCCTTTTCCGATCAAGCTAGACTATCGTTCGACTCAGCAACTGCAAAATGCTTTATAAAAAGAGGGGCTCATAAATACAAATTTTTCTAAGCGTTCATCGTTCAGTAATAGCAACTTTGATTAGACGATCTAGCAGAAAATAAGAAATTAACGTTTGTTTTTTTATCTTTTGGGAATGCCCTATTTTATTGATGTCATTCAAACCAATCTTTATGACAATTAGATGCAATTATGTAGCCAATTCCCTTATTTGTTCTTAGTCATTTCAATATCAAATTGGGTCATACGATCTATTTTCTTCATATCTCATATCTCAAAACATCTTTATTCCTTAATACTTAGCTAAATGTTTTCTATAAAAAAAACGACTATCGGTTTTTCTTAAAAAGAATAGCGAACTTCTCATTAAATACTAAAGTAGCATCAAATTAGCCCTTTCTTGTAGAAAAACAACACCTTTTGAACATCTCATAATAAGCATTAATGAATGTTAATAATTGTATCAACATATGAAATATTCATATACAACTCTATGAATCTAAAAGGAATTTTTTGATGTATTCGATACATAACATCCTAATATTAGTTTTAAATTTATAAAGTAACTTTTTAATAAATCGATTAAAAACAACAACTTATCTGTGAATTGAATGTCCGCTAATGCTTATTAATGGATATTGACGAATAAAAACATCATCAATGGTGGTATTCCCCCCCCCATGCGAACAGAAAAAAGGACAAGCAATGAACAGAATATATAAGGTTGTATTTAATCGAGATCGAGGCATGCTGGAAGTGGTCAGTGAGCTGGCTCGCTCTGCAGTGAAATCGGGAACGAAACTGGTAGCAGCAACAGCCGTGGGGATAGCTCTGTGTATGGGCGGAGTGGCACATGCAGGAATAACGGTAAGTAACGACGGAACCAGTCACGTTGATTTGAACACCGTTGTAGGTGGGGATACTAGTCTTTCTAACGAAATGACTATAACCGATGGAACAAATTACAATGGCAGTAATAAGACGACCATTGGCGCTGGAACAGTAACGGCTACAGGTCAGATCACTGGTAATGGATTTGATGCTAAAGATGGCGGTATTGCTAATGCTGGAGCTATTACTGGGGCAACAGATATTACTGCAAGTGGAACAGTGTCTGGTAAGAAATTGACTGCTGGAGCTGGTGGTGTTGATTCTGTTGGAGATATTACATCAAGTGATGGGGCAGGTAATACCACTACTATTGGCAATGGAACAGTAA
>CAKRSU010000062.1 GCA_934401755.1 uncultured Oxalobacter sp. | reverse complement strand
TGGGAATGTTCCTTTTCTTGGCTTGGAATGGATTTCCCTTAGGCATAACATGTTTTTGATGTTGTGCCTATTTTTTTTGCATGTCCCCTCTTTTTGAGGGAGAGCCAAGCATAGCCACACGACTTAGACGGCGGCTAACGGCTATTTTTTTGTTAAAAATCAACGACTTCGCTATAAATTGCCCCAATTAAGCCCCATTAAAACCTATTGAAAGCCAAACATAATGGGGGTATAAATGGAGGTATGAACAAATACCCCTAATATTCATACCCCCATTATGGCAAAACCCGTTACTCACAAAATTTGGTAGGTACAATGGTTGGTAAACGGGATTTGATACTTCGTTTTATATTTCCTACCATTTGGCTCTATACCAAGCTCCATTCCAAACTATTCAATTAATCGGTTTCTTTATTCTTTTTTGAAGAAGTCCCATAATCAATCGAAAACTCAGCACCATCATCTTTTTTAAGCAAATCAACTAAAATCGGCATAGTCTGCTCCATCTGCTGAGCAAGTTTCCATGGCGGATTAACAATAAACATACCACTGGCAACAAACCCAGTCCCATCTGGAACAGGATATGCAATCCGTAGCGTAATATTAAGCCATTCACTATTGGTTATTTTCTTTAATTGCCCTGGAAAACGACGGGACTCAAGGCGTTGCAAAATAGGATACCAAACAAGGTAAGTTCCTGTTGAAAATCGCTTAAGTGCATCAGACAACGTTATGATTACATTTTGATAATCTTGTTTCATTTCATAAGAAGGATCAATAAGTACAACTGCCCGTCTTGAAGGCGGAGGCAATAATGACTTAAGTCCTAAAAATCCATCCTTTTTTATCGCAATAATCCTTTTTCCTCTTTTCTGAGACAAAAAACGCTTTTCGTTCTCCCATTGTTGAACATGCTTTTCAAGTATTTTGATTTCTGTTGAATGCATTTCAAATAAGCGAATACGATCGATTTCTCGTAAAAGCAATTCAGCAATATAAGGAGATCCTGGATAAAGACTCAATTGATGATTATCTTTATTGATTGTTCTGATCAAATGCTGATAGTCCGATATTACTGGGGATACGCTTTCTACGTTATTAAACAATGACAAAACCCCTGTTTTTGATTCTTGACTTTTTTGGGCTTGTTCACTATCTAATGCATAAATTCCCCCTCCTGCATGCGTGTCAATGTAATAGAATGGCGTCTCTTTCTGACGAAAATATAACAACGTTTGCTGCAAAATGATGTGTTTAAGCACATCAGCATGATTGCCTGCATGAAAAATATGACGATAACTAAGCATTTTGAATTCCTGATACTCTCACTTGACTATTTTTCTTTTTCTAATTCCTCAAACATGCCGATAAAACGCGCTGCTACTCTTGACAATCGACGGGATTTTTTCCAGATAATGGCTACAGAAGATTGCAAAATACAATCAGATACGGTCATTTTATGAAAATCTCCAGTCTGACGAACCGATAACGTAGATTCCGGTAAAATAGCCAATCCAAGTCTACGTTCAACCAATGAAAGAATGGCCGAAATATTATCACTTTCACAAATAACATTAACGGGGATCTGCCGAGCTTCCATTTCATTGACCGCCATATCATGACAGAAAATACCTTCTTGACGATGCATCAAAATTAAAGGTACACCCGCTAATTCATCTAACTGTATACTTTGACGCTTATTCCACTGGTTGTCCTTTTGGGAAGCCACAACAACCCAAGGTTCCGTTAGAATCAATCTTGCTTCATAATCCCCCATACGAATCGGCAATCGGACCAATGCGACTTCAACAATATCCCTTTCTAATAGCTCTAACACTCTATAAGTATTTCCTTCTCTCCAGCAAAAATGGACAGAGGGATATTGTTGATGAAAATCACTTATTCTATCTGGAATATATAAATTCCCAACTGCTGGCGGACTTCCTATTGCCAAAACACCATTTAACTCAGCATCTGTATCACGCGCCTCTTCTGCTGCGGTCTTCATCAACCCCAAAATCTGAATGGCACGTTGATAAAACAAATGCCCTGCCTGCGTAAGCATCATTTGTCTCGTATTTCGTTTAACAAGCTGAACTCCAAGCTCTTCTTCAAGTTGTTTAAGTTGATAACTTAATGGCGGTTGAGCAATATGTAATCGTTTTGCCGCACGACTTATCTGCCCTTCTTCAGCGATAGCACAAAAATATCGAAGTTGTCGAACATCCATGGATCGTAACTTTATTTATACTTAAATGATATTTATCATAAATAAAAAAAGTATTATGCATATAAATCATCATTGAGTATACTTTTCGTATCCTATTCTTTCTCTTTTGAAAGGTACTCTATGAAAATTTGTATTTTCGGTGCAGGAGCCATTGGTGGCTATATGGCGGTAGAACTTGCTTCAGCGGGTTATGATGTTTGCGCAATTGCGCGAGGTCAACATCTTCAAGCAATCCAACAAAATGGCCTAACACTACACATTAATGGGCAAGTCAAGAATATACGAATTCCAGCAAGTGATAATCCTGCTGATTTTGGCTATCAAGACTATGTTATTTGTACATTAAAAGCAAATCAAGCCTACGACTCAGCTGAACAATTCATTCCACTTTTGGGCCCCAATACAGCAATTGTTACAGCAATGAACGGCATTCCTTGGTGGTATTTTTACAAAGAAGGAGGAAAATTTGAAGGACACCATTTAAATGCCGTTGATAGAAATGCCAAACAATGGCATTTAATCGGTCCTGAACGTGCTATCGGTTGTGTTGTTGATCCTGCCTGCGAGGTAATTGCACCAGGTATTATCCGTCATGAAACATTCAATCGTTTCATTATCGGCGAACCTGATGGTTCTATCTCTGAACGTGTAAAAACACTACAAACCATTTTTTGTCATGCTGGATTTGATGCCCCCATTCGGGATGCGATCCGATGGAATATTTGGCTAAAATTATGGGGTAATGTTTGCTATAACCCAATTAGTGCATTAACTCATGCAACATTAGATAGAATCACTTCTGGCGCATTAAAAGAAATTTGCCGAAAAGCTATGTATGAAACTAAAGCGGTTACTGAGGCATTAAATATCTTTATTCCCGAAAATATGATTGAGCGTCGACTAACAATTGCAGGAAAAGCTGTCGGACATAAAATGTCAATGCTACAGGATTTAGAAAGAGGACGTTCTTTAGAAATTGATGCATTAGTAACCGTTGTCCATGAGCTGGGACAAATGACTGGCATTACAACCCCAACCGTAGACATTTTACTCGCACTCATTCAAGAACTAGCTCGCCAAGCAAAACTATATTAAAAAAACACCGTACTTTGGTTAGATATGATAGAAGTCATTCAATCTAGTATTGATATTCTTTAAGGGGCTGTATTAGATAAGCAGTTAATTTATACTTATTTAATGAAGATAACTCATTGTAAATTAAAGCATTCTATACAGAAAA
>CAKRSU010000061.1 GCA_934401755.1 uncultured Oxalobacter sp. | reverse complement strand
GGTAAGTGTTGACTTACCTGATCCTGAAAGACCAAATACAGCAGCAACATACTTAGAACCATCTGCAAGAGTGTACTCTTTCTGTCCACCGTGGCATGAAGCGTAACCGTTTCTGTTAGCAATAGCCCATGCCATTGTAAGTGTACCCTTCTTGTGCTCTCCGAAGTACTTCATACCAAGGATAGCTGCGCAGTTCTCATTAGTATCAAAATAGCAGCATGTAAGATCGTCGCTTAAGCAGCTGTAATCTACGTCAGGGCTTGGAGTCGGTACCCACTGTGGATCTGAGAAGATGTAGATATCAGCTTCTTTGCCATCACCAACCGGCTGTGAATCGCGATACATCTTAACATACTCGTCTGACATATACTGGAAGTTAATCATCCAGTTGTAGAGAAGATTCTCTTCTCCTTCCGGAATAAGAAGGTGAGCCTTAACCATGAATTCAGGATCAAGACCTACGAAGCAGGTAGCATGATATAACTTTCTGAAACGTGTCTTATATATAGCATCCATAACTACCTTATCAAGCTTAGTGTCATTTACACCAGGCTCGCCCTTGATACGGCGTGCAGCAGCGTAACGGCCTGTAACAGCTCCGTCATTGAAAAGAAGAACCTTGGCATCCTTATCAAGACCGAATTCTTCGCCTCTGTATATAGGCATATCTGTTACAATTGTTCCAGGTGAATTCTTAGCGAGATTATAAGCCTCTTTGAGAGTCTCAACTCTTACTACATTGTTTCCGTAGAAAGCAGCTTCGATAATAGAACGAGTCTTGGAGAAGCCAACTTTTCCTGCTCCAATTTCACTGATTGGATAATTTGCTTTTGTTGCCATTATTAATAACCTCCTATTAAAAAATAATCTTTGATGAAATACGGGTTCCTGTCAGATATTGATAGTTAATTAATTAACAAAGTCCCCGATTCTGTTTTTTATTATAGGGATTATAATAATAAAAGTCAACTCTATTTAATACCCCAAATATGTGTTTTCGACATTATCCCTAAGTATGCCAAACCATGTAGGGCCGGTCTCAAGTACAATCCTGTGGAACAAAACAGGGTTATAGTTTTCTCCCGCGCCAGACCTGATATCACTCTCAAGCTGCATAAACTCAAGGCATCCGAGTGTGTATTTAAGGTACAGTGCAGGTTCTGCGATTATTGTTTCATATATTTCGTCTACACTATCCCTGTTCTCTATACCAAAATCTGACAGATACGCTTGGCATTCGTCGTAACTCCAGCCATAATAGTGGATTCCAAGGTCAAGCATACTGTACATGCATAGTGTTGCAAGCTTATTATTCTTAAGTATTGATGCCTGGGTTTTGTCAATTCCGGCTATATCATAGGAATACATTTCAGCGTATGTTGCCCAGCCTTCGCTGTATCCCCCGAAGTTCAGCATGTGTCTGATGGGGTGCGGACCGGTGCTCATGAAGTATTCATACTGATACAGATGTCCGGGATATCCTTCATGAGCAAGTGTAGGAAACATTGTGGAATCGTCAAGGCAGGAACGGTTGATATATATGTCATCTGTTACATCACAATCAATAGGCGGTGTAATGTACATTGCGGGACTAAGGGTGTTTTCAAGGGATGAATGTACATACTTTATATTCAGTCCGCCGGCATCGGCGGGCAGGGCAGGATATTCAGAAGTAATATTCCGGCTTAAGTAATTAATTATGTCATCCGGGCTGTCTGCTGCATATGATGGGTCGTTTAATTTTTCGTATGCATCAGGATTGTCAAGAATGGCTGCTGCAATTTTTGTGCGGCAGTCTTTTATAGTCTGCTCAAGAAGAGACTTAATGGCTTCAGGCTTCATGTCGGAGCCGGTCTGTATGTGTACAAGCTTTGCATAATACTCTTTCCCATCGGGAAGGCTGCACATGGCAGGTGCAGCTGTGTGCTCAAGCTCTGCAAGTGATTTCAGACCGTCGATCAGGCTCTGGTAAGCAGGGATAAGAACTTCACGTATAAGCTGTTCGTTTCTTGCAATATATTCTGAACGTGAAGCGTCAGAAAGACTGACATTACTGATGTTTTCCGGAAATACCTGTATAAGCATGTTAGAACCAGGGTCACGGATAAAATCACGGCACTCTGTAATGATTTTATCTGCAAGCTCGGTTCCCATAAATATCCCTTCAGATCTTCTGTTTGTTTCAAATGTTATGATACCGGCAAAATAATCCGGTATATTTTCAATTAATCTAAAATAATTCAGAATAGCCTTTTCATCATAAAAATGATATTCACACAGTAAAACCGGAAGCTGCACATGAATGCCGGATACAGGTGAAAGAGGTTCTTCATACATGTAAAATGGTGCAATATCCAGATAGGATGACAGTGTTTCAACTAAAGTGTCATATGTGATCTTTTCATCGGATGTAAGCGAATCACGGTCTGTGCTTTTTAAGATTCCTAATTTGTTTTCGTAATATGCATATTCCGCCTGTGTCTGACCGGTGCTGCAGCTTCCGGGTGAATCGGGGTATTTCTGTATCCCATATGATTCGGGTGATGAAAGTGTATAGTTAAGTGTTATCGCATCGGAGGTAACGAGATGGATGAAAAGCTCGTCACATAGCTGCCTGAACACGGCACTGCCTCCGGACTTTTGTGCCGTCTCACCTGATGACCGGCTGTCATCGGAATGTAATGCTTCGGTACCGGCAGCGTTATGCCCCACGGAACCTGGGTGTGTCTGCGTTCTCTGAAATGTGCAGGATGAAAAAAGGATGAGTATTAAGATAAGGCATAATAATACCTTTGACTTATTGAATGTCCTGCAGATGTATCTGTTCATATTCGGTCTCCTGATGTGAAATACAGTATGTATATTTTAAGATATTATTAATGTTTCAAAATCAGAACAAATAATGGAATGAAAGTTAGTATCAGTTCATATGATTGAACAGACGCGTGTATAAAATTCTGTCTGAATAAGAAATGGGAGGGCATTAGATTGGAAGATAGATATAATGAGATACTTAGCCAGTATGATTTTGAGGTTACGGCAAGGTCAAGAATCCGTGGGGGTATTATGATTGAAACTGATGCCGGCTGTAAGATTGTAAAGGAGACAAAGACATCCGCAGGCAGGCTTGTATGGGAACATAAGGTTAAGTCGCATCTGAAAGAAGCGGGTTTTGGATATATTGATTCATTTTGCCTGAACAGGGATAACAACATAAGCTCAATTGGGACAAATGGGCAGAGGTATGTCGTCAGGGACTGGTATCCGGGCAGTGAATGTGACATCCATAATGTGAAGGATGTAAATGCTGCATCGGTTAATATGGCAGTTCTCCATAACTGTCTTAAGGGAATACCGCCTTATGAGTACAGTATGTGTGCCGGGGCGCAGGATATAGTGACAACATTAAAAAAACATAATAAAGAGCTTGGGCACATAAGGAATTATCTCAGGGCTAAAAAATATAAAAATGAATATGAAATGGCACTTTTGCGCGCTTTTCCTGATTACTATAATATTGCGGCAGGCGTATTTGAATGTCTGGAATCAAGCA
>CAKRSU010000060.1 GCA_934401755.1 uncultured Oxalobacter sp. | reverse complement strand
TACTCGTTCTGCTTGATTATCATGTCAAGCCGTTCTCCGGCAACAGCGGAGTTGAGGGACATATAATCAGCCGATGCCGCCGGCATGATGCCGAGCAGCAGTACGAAAATCATAAGAAAAGAGAATAAACGTTTTTTCATGGAAAAAGCATATCCTTTCAAACACACTTATACAACTTATATTATAACGTTTTCCGCGCACAAAGTCAATATATGCGCGTGACATCTCCGGGGCGACGGAAACACTCCTCTACGGAAAACAGACTCAGTGCGAATAACAGACATGAACATCCCCAAGCGGCATTATCGCTGCTTGGGGATGCTTGGATATGATTCTGCTAATTCTCCTGCTGCAATGTTATTGCGGCTCGTTAAGATCAGAATGCCAGATTTTGCATTGAAGAGGCGTTCTTTGCCTCGGTTTCCTGCTGCGCAGAAACGGCTTTGGTGAGTTCCGGAGCAAATCGACCGACGGCGTCGGCGAGTTTCTGCATGGTGGGCTTTGATTCATTCCATGCTTCGACGAAAGCGTTGTAAGCTTCGCCCGACCATCCTCCCTCCAGAGCGTTTACCGCCTTGGTGAGGTCGGAGATCACCTCGTTGAGATTCGCTTCCGAATGCTCCACCTGATTTGCTGCAGCCTGAAGACTGCTGTAGGTCATAGATACATCAGATGCCATAGTTTTTCTTTCCTTTCGATTTGTAATCAAGTATGATTGTGGGTTTTTGCGATTTTTCTGTCTGTTGAACGCTCCAACTCGCAGGCTTTTTTTGCGGAAATGGAATACTGCTGAAGGTTTTCACGAACGGCTGCCTGTTTTGGTTTGATTTTTTTGTATGCCTTTAAAAACTCCTTTTTTGCTGAGCCTTCCCACTGATCAGCCAGAGAACTGACTAATTCCTCCAATCCTTTGCACATGGCTTCATAGTCTGTTAGTATGGAATTTGCCTCGTCGGAAATGCCAGCAACTGCGTCATAGGTCATAGAAAAGTCTGCCGTAAATATCACCCCCCTTTTTTCAGGCTGACTCAATATTTGCCTTGATTTCCTGATCCTTTGCTTCCATTTCCAAAGCAAAGTTCTCCAGAAAACCAGACAGGTTTTTGAGTTCCGTGACCAGATCGCGGTACTTCTTTTGGTTCTTTTCTGTGGCTGCCATTATTTCTCTCATGGAGAGACCTTCCCAACCGGCATGTCCACTGATTCGGTTCAGATAGTTTGCCATACGGTCAAAAACATCCGCAGTGTCTTCCGCGTAGTCGTAAATTTTTTCTGCTACATCGGTTAAAGTGGAAACTGGTACTTTAATTGTGGATGAAAACATGTCTTAGTCCCCAATTCTTTGAAAATGTTTCTAATACTTAAAATGAATCCGCTCAAGGGTGATAATAGTATTTCAATGTGTAATTATTCGGATTCCAACCATATATAAGTTCTTTATGGCGAAATATATATTTTCCTGCCTGAGAAAGCATTATACCGGGATCTCCTTCACGCTGAGGGGAAATCATGGCTACATGTGCACCACTGGTATCGCAAGCCATGGAAGGATATCCTTGGTTTGCCATGGCTTGAGCGGTATCGGCATCGCACGCTATCCATCCGTACTGTTCACCGTAAGTCGATAGCCAATCCCTGATACCTGCCGCGCTTGTGTACCTTCCGCCGGGAGCATCGCTTGGTAACGGTGCACCCGTCTCTGGGTCATAATAATGAGGTATCTCACAACCCATTGCATATGTAACGTCCGATACATATATATTACACCATGTATTGCCGTCGCTGCCGTTTTGATATCTAGCTCTATGCTCTACATCGAAGGAATCGAGTACCTCATTATATGCATCACGATTGCGACGCCCCGGAGCATTTGTCTTCTCGGGTACAACGTGTAGCCCCCGGTTGCTTGGATAATCTGGATTTTCATTTACTATTACTGATCCGGGATAAGAAGCATTGTTCTTAATGTTGCCATTTGCGGAATCAACAGAAACCTCTTCGCGGCCTGTTTTTCCACCGCTTGAAGTCCAAACAACTCCGCTGTGATTATTATCTTTTCGCCATTCCTTCATTTCGCTTTTGTATCTGCGGTCGATATCCTGCATGGCATCCGGTCCAGAATCCAAGAATTTTGCTAGGTTGTCCAGCTTTTCTTTTACGTACAGGAGTTTGGTATGTGCATCGCCTAACGAAGCTGAGGCGTGTGAACTGAAGAGCTCATATGTTTCCCCGCCCCATATCCAGCAATGCCCCCAGGTACTTTCGTCAAAAGCGGACCTTGCCATTTTTACTGCATGCTCTGCTTTGCGGACAAGAGTGCCTAAATTGCGTGACGAAAGGTCGTCAGGTTTCACTAAAATATAATCATTCATGATCAATCACCAACCTCGCTGTCATCTGTCCAATTATTTATAATATAGTTTCCTTGCGCCCTAACCTCTTTTTCTGCGGAAACAAGCAGCTTGTGCACATTGTTTACTTCATCCCATATTTCTCCTAAGGCGAAAACCATTGCTGCCCCAGCTTCACCATGCCAGTTGCCGCTAATTTCCTCTTGAGCAGAAAGAAACGACTGTCCAAGTTCTGCACATGCTTCCTTAGCCTTTGAGACCTTTTTTACACAGTTATTTATTATTGCTTTGCCACCAGAAATAAGCCCCATATTTTACCTCCTAACACTGGCACTGAAACCATTATATTTTTCCCTTTCCACAATTTCAAGAATGCTGCCTGTGCATATGCCGTAGTCCAGAAGTGTTGCCCTGAGATCCAGCATTCCGGCTCCTTCTTTCTCCAGCACCACGCCGGTAAGAGCGCCGAATTTCATCCCGCTTGCGTGCTGTAAGGCTGCCGTCAGGCGTGGATATAGCTCGCCGAGCCTTACTCGGCAAGGAAGCTCAACATCCTTTTCAAAGCCCTCGGCTTTCAGCGTCACTACTACCGAATCCAACTGCTGTATTCACCTCACTCTCCCCGAAAAATTCCGCAGCCAGCTCTTCGATACCAACGGATACCGATTCCGCGTCGGCCTCGGTAAACGCTACGCTGGTGCGATAATTCACAATGGCTTTTCTCATGGCGAAAAGAACACCCCGACTGCTCAGCCACGCTTTCTCGGTTTTCTTACAGTCATCAGACGACGGCTCCATAAGGAGAAGTCCGAGATATTGCGCTTTCTCCTGCAGGCCGTCATAGATGACTGAAGCGGTTCTGTCGTCGGCGCCATTCTGCTTCAGGAGACGCAGGGCGTCCTCGTCCATGTTTTTCATCGCATGGCGCTTGGCTTTTGTCAATGCGATCTGCGGAATGACGGATTCGACGTGCTGAGACGCTCCGACGCTCAGCCATTTCTCCTGAAGGAGGTCGGCCTTTACTTCTGCCTCACTGACGGTACGGAAGACATAGTCATCTTCCAGCGCTTCGGCGCAATAAAGCTTGCCGTTATACTGCCAGAAAATTTTATCCTCTGCCGTACCGTCTGTTCTCTGGCGATTCACAGTCAGGCACTTGCGGCAATCGCAGTAAACATTGATCAGTTCAGTATACTCCGGACAAACGGATACCTTCCCATCAAAATCCATGACCAGAACGCCCTCATCCTGCAGAGCATCAGAAACCTGTTGACGGACGGTGGGAAG
>CAKRSU010000059.1 GCA_934401755.1 uncultured Oxalobacter sp. | reverse complement strand
GAGGATTGGCAGTATCGATAAGCCTTGATGATTCGGCAACAGCCGGAGGGGCATGACACTTTTGCGTCGGGAGACTCTGGCTTTTGCGTAGCAAAAGTGGCCCCGGTGGCACTTTCTACCGTTACGGCCTCTGTGAATTTGCTCAGCGACAAGCGGTATCTGTGCGTTAGAATAAATCATCAGATAGGGCCATTAAGTCGGACAGAGCAAAAGTCGTTATGACCGCAGGCTGTATTTCGAAAAGCTTTGACATTCCGAATTATATTTACAACTCTAAGGAGAAACAACTCGGCAAATCAGAATTTTGGAAGCTGTAACAGGGGAGATATATTAGAGCTAGGAGGTTCTTGGGAAAATAAAATTGATTTTGTAATTGCAAAAAATGTTGTAACTATTGAAATTACAACTAAGTTGTTATATTATTATGATTGCAAGATGTAATAATGAATATTATAACACTTAAGGAGGTCTTTTGTAATGGAAAAGGTAGTAGAATTTTTGCAGAAAAACCCAGTGCAGTATTTAGCAACTGTTGGTCGAGATGGCAAGGCTAAATGTCGCCCTTTTATGTTTTGCTTTAAGCAGGAAGGGAAGCTTTGGTTCTGTACTAACAATACTAAGGGTGTATATAAAGATATGATGGCAAATCCAGAGATTGAAGTTTCTGTATCCTCTCCAGAATACGCATGGATTCGCCTTCACGGCAAGGCTGTATTCGAGAACAACATGGCTGTTAAGGAAGCATGCATGAACAACCCTATCGTAAAAGGACAGTACCAGACCGCTGACAATCCAATCTTCGAGGTTTTCTATCTGGAAAATCCTCATGGTGTGATTGCTGACTTCTCTGGCAACCCTCCTTACGAATTCTAAGAAAGAAACAAACCAATCTTCGGGGCAAGGTGCAATTTCCTACCGGCAGTAAAGCCTGCGACCCGCAATGCGGTTGAAACGGTGCAATTCCATTACCGCCGGTATAGTCCGGATGAAAGAAGATATGATAAGAAACGCCCTGCAGAAAAATCTGTGGGGCGTTATTATATAAAGAAAAACTCGCTCCTGTTTGAAGGGCAAAGGCTAAGGAGAATAAAGTAATGAAAACAATCGAAATCTTGGAAATACTTGTAAAACAAATTCATACAACTGTGGTCGCTACGGTAGATGAAAAGAATACTCCTGTGACCTGTGCCATTGATATGATGGACTTTGATGAAAGCGGGTTGTACTTTCTAACAGCAAAAGGAAAAAGCTTTTACAGACGCTTGTGTGCCAATCCTAATATTGCTCTTACTGGTACGAAGGGGTCTGATACCATGAGTACCGTTGCAGTTTCAATAAAAGGAAAAATCGAGAAATTGGGAGCAGATAGATTACGAGATTTATTTGAGAAGAATCCTTATATGAAAGACATCTACCCTTCAGAGGAATCACGCTCTGCTCTGACTGTATTTAAGCTATATGAAGGAACAGGAGAAATGTTAGATTTATCAAAATTGCCTCCAGAGAGAACAGAGTTTACAATAGGAACAGCTTCTCTGCTTGAAGATGGATATTTTGTTACGGATAAGTGTATCGGTTGTAAGCTATGTTATTCCAGGTGCCCGCAGAAATGTATAGATATTTCTGCTAAACCAGTGATGATTGACCAGAGCCATTGTTTACGTTGTGGTAATTGCTATGAGATATGTCCCGCAAGAGCAGTTATCAAGAAAGGATAGGATGTGAGAAAATGAAGCAGGAAGAACGCCGTATCTGGCTGATTATAGAACTCTTAAAAGAACAATCACAATATCATGACATTGAAATACCGCAAACTGAAAAGGAACAGAAAAGACTGCTTCGAGCTTTGTTTAATGTTCGTCCACCTATGACGGCAAGCAATGAATTTTTGCAAATACAGGATGAGTATCTATTGCAGGAAGCCAAAGAAAAGGGAATTATGAAAGCCAATGAATTGCCGGTGACGGAGGCCGATGAAAGACTTGTGCTTTGGCAGGGCGATATTACTAGGTTAGAAGTCGGTGCTATTGTGAATGCTGCCAATAGCGGAATGACAGGTTGCTATCAACCCAACCACACTTGTATTGATAACTGTATCCATACTTATGCGGGAGTACAGCTTCGCCTTGCCTGTGGACAGCTGATGGAGAAACAAGGACACGAAGAAGAAACCGGACTTGCCAAAATCACACCTGCTTTCAACCTGCCCTCTGACTATGTGATTCATACTGTGGGACCGATTGTGAGTGGAAAACTGACACAGCAACATAAGGACTTATTGGAAAGCTGCTATCGTTCCTGCTTGGAGCTGGCAGAAAACAATGGAGTGGAAAGCATAGCGTTTTGTTGTATTTCTACCGGTGTATTTGGGTTTCCCCAGAAAGAAGCAGCAGAGATAGCATTTAATACTGTAAAAAAATATTTCAAAGAGAACAACAAAATCAGAAAGGTGGTATTCAATGTTTTTGAGTCGTCAGATTATCAAATCTACAGGCAGTTACTTGGAGCAGATAAATAAATTGAAGAGTGAATTAGCAAGTGCTGAGGCTGTTGTAATTGGTGCAGGAGCAGGTTTATCAACTTCTGCTGGTTTTACTTATTCCGGAGAAAGATTCCAAAAATATTTCAGCGATTTTGCTTCCAAATACCACTTTGCAGATATGTACTCCGGAGGGTTTTATCCCTATGATAGCTTAGAGGAATATTGGGCATATTGGAGCAGATATATTTTCATTAACCGCTATGTGAAAGCTACTAAACCTGTTTACAATATTCTTTTTAATATGGTAAAGGATAAAGATTATTTTGTGTTGACAACCAATGTAGACCACCAATTTCAAAAAGCTGTTTTTGATAAACATCGCCTATTCTATACACAGGGAGATTATGGCCTATGGCAATGTATGGACGGTTGTGGCAAAAAGACCTATGACAATGCAGAACGGGTTCGTAAAATGGTTGAAGCACAAGGTTTTGAGATTTCATCTGATGGAGAACTTGTATTGCCGAAAGGTGTGGTAGCAAAGACTTCTATTCCTTCCGGGCTTATTCCATATTGTCCAGAGTGTGGGAAACCACTGACAATGAATTTGCGTTGCGATGACAGCTTTGTGCAGGATGAAGGATGGAATATGGCAGCACATAGATACTCCGATTTCCTGCATCTTCACGAAAATGGTCATGTACTTTATCTGGAACTTGGAGTAGGAGCAAACACACCTGTTATAGTGAAGTATCATTTCTGGAAAAGAGTAAAAGAAAATCCTTTGTCGATTTATGCTTGTCTAAACTATGGAGAAGTATTTGCTCCAAAAGAAATTCTAAAACAAAGTATTCTGATTGATGGAGATATAGGAGATACCCTAGTTCAAATTTAGATTATGATGACAGAGATGTTATCTTGCGTCTCTGTCTTTATAATGATTTGATTTGCCGAGTCGTTTCTCTCCTTAGAGTTGTAGATATAATTCGATATGCAAAGGGTTCTCGAAATACAGCCTGTGGTCATAACGACTTTTGCTCTGTCCGACTTAATGGCCCTACCTGAGGGTTTATCCTTACGCACAGATACCGCTTGTCGCTGAGCCAATTCACAGTGACCGGAATGGTAGATAGTGTCACCGGGGCCACTTTTGCTGCGCAAAAGCAGGAGTCTCCCGACGCAAAAGTGTCATGCCCCTCCGGCTGTTGCCGAA
>CAKRSU010000058.1 GCA_934401755.1 uncultured Oxalobacter sp. | reverse complement strand
CTCAGAATTGCATATCAATTTGCTTAAAATCCTCGGTGGCGGCCGGGGATTTTTTCTTTGTGATTTCATCAAGCGCATACTTAAAAGCCCTGCTAATCGGACTGATGTCTGATGCCATTCCGAAAGCACACAAGACCGAAGCAATAAATCTCCAGTCCGTTCTGCTTATCTTCGATTCATGACAGCCAATCATCTTTGCCAGACCGCGCTGGGTAAGCGTTGACAGGTTGATGAGTAAATCAGTTTCAGCGCGATCAATTTCTCGCTGTGTTGGCTTGCTGTAGCTTGCTTGTGCCATTTGTTAATTTTCCTATATTGATATTGAGTTATAGCGGCACACCCAATGGATTTGCCGCTGATGTTTGCTCACCCGGTTAGAGGTGAAAGGCCAGAACTGTTAAAGAGCAATTTGCTTATGCCGCTTGGCGGTAAGCACTTTCTTGATACTTCAGGGCGCCAGCTGTAACGATTTCCAATCGATAGGCGTCTTTCTCTGGGATAACTTCTTTCCACTGAGAGACTGCTGCATCGCTAATGCCTAGTGCTTTAGCAACAGCACGCTGGGTTCCGAAGTGGTCAATAACATCTTTTTTGTACATAGACTCGCTCCGAAGTTAAAGAACACTTAAATTATCCACCAAAGGAATCTTAAGTCAAGTTTATTTAAGATGTCTTAACTATGAATACACAACTGATGGGTGAGCGTATTCGCGCTCGCAGAAAAGAACTCAAGATTAGGCAGGCTGCCCTTGGCAAGATGGTTGGCGTGTCTAATGTTGCTATTTCCCAATGGGAGCGATCTGAAACTGAGCCCAATGGCGAAAACCTATTGGCCTTAGCCAAGGCTTTGCAGTGCTCCCCTGATTACCTGTTGAAAGGAGAGGATAGTCTTTCAAACATTGCCTATCACAGCAGGCATGATCCAAGAGGTTCGTATCCTCTAATTAGTTGGGTAAGCGCAGGATGTTGGATGGAAGCTGTAGAGCCATATCATAGGCGTGCAATAGATAACTGGTACGACACAACGGTAGATTGTTCTGAAGACTCTTTTTGGCTCGACGTTAAAGGCGATTCAATGACTGCCCCGGCAGGACTGAGTATTCCTGAGGGGATGATTATTCTCGTCGACCCAGAAGTCGAACCACGTAATGGAAAGCTGGTAGTCGCCAAACTTGAAGGGGAAAACGAGGCGACATTCAAAAAGTTAGTTATTGATGCCGGTAGAAAATTCCTGAAACCACTCAATCCACAATACCCAATGATTGAAATCAATGGGAACTGTAAAATCATTGGCGTTGTCGTTGATGCCAAGCTAGCAAACCTTCCTTAAGGGGCTTTCGCCCCTTTTTTATTTCCCGTTAAAAATCAAAGACAAACTAAATTCACGCCCATAAAATTAAGTTTTCTTCAAAAATGCACTTGACCAATAAATTAAGAAGTCTTAAATTTAAGCCATCAGCAGGACGCTGGAAGCCAAACGGAACAGATTGGCAGGCTCTTTAACATCGGCGGACTCTCAACCTAACCGTTGAGACCAGAACTTGAGTGGTTTTGGGGATGGCGCGAATTGCAGCTGCAAGACAGCGATCGAGAAGATAAGCACCTCGACGCGTCATGCGCCAAAGCCACTTAAAGGAGACCATCATGGTAACCATTGTCTGGAAAGAATCCAAAGGTACGGCAAAAAGCCGCTACAAAGCTCGCAGAGCAGAACTTATTGCCGAGCGACGCAGTAATGAAGCACTGGCGCGAAAAATTGCGCTAAAGCTCTCTGGTTGCGTCAGAGCAGACAAAGCAGCATCACTAGGAAGCCTTTGCTGCAAGAAGAAAGAAGAAGTCGTTCGAAAAAATAGAAGTATTTATTACAAAGATTCAAACCCGTTAGGAAACAAAATACATGCAGTCCAAAAAATAAAATTGTACAGTAAACTACCGTACGGTGCTTATTGAGTATGCTTATGGTGAAAAAGACTATTTATGTTAATCCTGACCGCGGACAAAACAGAAAAGTATCTGATAGAGGTCTTACATCTCGAGACAGGAGGAGAATAGCGAGATGGGAAAAAAGGATAGCATATGCATTAAAAAACGGTGTAACACCTGGATTTAATGCTATAGATGACGGTCCTGAATATAAGATTAATGAAGAACCAATGGACAAAGTTGACAAAGCATTAGCAACACCATTTCCTCGCGATGTCGAAAAAATTGAAGATGAAAAATATGAGGATGTAATGCACAGAGTTGTTAATCACGCTCACCAACGAAATCCAAATAAAAAATGGTCATAGCCCACTTCGGTGGGTTTTTTATTGTCTGAACAAATATAATTTACTACCGCAAGCCACGTAGTGAAATGGGTGTGACTTGTGTTGGTCGCCAGAAAATGAAATTAGGCAGCAAACTACTTATTTGAGGGGATATATGGAAGAACAAGCAAACAAGATTCTCGTAGAACTACTGCAAAAAGCCAGCAATGGAATAGACACGGCTGTTTCATTCATCCAGGCGCAGATTCCTGATGTTGTTCATCAGTTGCTGCTATGGAATATGGTTGATAGTCTGATTAAAACATTAATAGCCATTCTAACAATCCCACTGGTTTTCTGGTTTATGAAGAAGCAGTGCCGAAGAGTTGAGACAGGTAAAATCGGTGATGAAGGATATTCATGGGAGAAGGGAAATCCCAAATACAGGCCGACAATGGTTTGGGATAGCAAAGGTGATATTAATCTTCTTATCATGCCATTAGTTGGAGTTTTGGCTCTGTGGGGGATTTTTATTATTAGTGCAGTAACCAATATGACATGGTTAAAAATTTTGCTGGCTCCAAAGCTTTACCTTATCGAATATGCAGCATCATTGGTTAAGTAATTTCAGGCCGCATAGTCGGCCTTTATTTTTGGCACTAACAACAGAATAAACACTGCACTGTGTATTCATTCCAACGAGTGAATACACAGTGCAATGTCGCTCGTAACTAAACAGGAGCCGACTTGTTCTGATTATTGGAAATCTTCTTTGCCCTCCAATGTGAGGGCGTTTTTTTAACGGAGTAAACGATGATAAAAACTGATTATCCTGCAGAACTTAAACAAAAAGTAATAACAGCAATTAAATGCTCTTTTATCTCATGTCGTACAGATGAAGAACGACATGTCGTTGAGTGTGCAATTGTCGAGTTTCTCACAGCGATGGAATTTACCGCAGCAGAATCAATAGACGTATTAAAGCAATCAGACGGAAATGATATTGAAACAGATGATGTTATTGACCGGCTAATAAAATCATTCGAAGAAGAAATAGAGTAGCCGCCTGAGCGCGGCTTTACCGCATACCAATAACGCTTCATTCGAGGCGTTTTCGTTATGCAATCAAATATAAGGAGTTACCCATGATGCACTTTCAGCTCGCGGGTAGCGGCGTCATGTCCGCTTTCTACCCGCACGAATCTGAATTATCACGCCGAGTTAAACAATTAATCAGAGCAGCAAAGAAACAACTGGAGGCGTTATGCGCAATGAAATAGCCATCAATCACCAGATGCTTCGTGCGGCACAAAACAAAGCAGTAATAGCCCGATTTATTGGTGATTCAAAAATGTGGCTTGAAGCAAATAAAGCGATGAAATCAGCTATCAACCTTCCGTGGTATCGCAGGAAATGAGTTTTACAGATAACTGGTCAGACGAAGAATTCATTCGTCAGATGAAAGAATTAA
>CAKRSU010000057.1 GCA_934401755.1 uncultured Oxalobacter sp. | reverse complement strand
TTCCCATAGTGTCCAAACGTCGTTGTAATTTCCTGTCTTCAGACAGTCGTTCACCAATGCAGATAGTTTATTAAATCTGTCTTTCATAACTTTCGGTCCCTTTATGCAAAAAATAAAATCTTATTATCGCTCAAATTTTGCATTATGGCGGCTTGTTTTCGTTTTTATGAGTTGTTTTATGACTTTGGCTTAATTCCTGATTTGCGGCGTTTTTGGCGAATTTGGCGAGGGTTTCTGCAACTATATAGGGCGACGGTTCAAATCTTAACACAGCAGATAGGTTATTCTTGATTTCAATTTCGAGTTTTCCTGTGTCCGGCCACTCAAATTTGAGTTTCTCAACTTTCGCCATTTTGTCTTTCTTCCCATCCGCTTTCTATATAGTCGTATGCCTTATCTGTGTTTATCAAACCGTGCCCGGTCAAGAAACTTATGACAGAAAACGGAGAGTCATCTATTTCATTCTTTTCTATCCATTCCTGATACATAATAGACAATTTTCTTCGTGCTGAAAAAAACAGTATACCCGGTCTTTCTTTCATATCCTGACCCCCTTATTATATGTCCCTATGGCAAAGCCAATAACTGTGCCTGTTATGTAGCACATAAAACCTCCGTCATATCGCCCTGTAACGACAATTTCAATGCCGCATATCACAAAGCAAGCGAGCAAAGCCATTGCTATTTTCGCACTTATTTTCAAATGGTTTCGCCTCCTTTATTCTGGTACTCAGGGTCTTTTCTCCCAAGAACCGGATAATTTGATTCTCCACCTTTCTTTACGACGACCTTATAGCTTTTGTTAATGCCCCTCCTCGACCTATTTACCAGAGCATAAAATGTATCCATACTTGAACAGCCAAGCGTTTCCCTACACTCTCTGGAATTTCCTTCAGCAAGCAATTCTTCTGTTTTTGCATCGTAAATTGCGTAATAATTCATTTTCTTCCTCCTGACTCAAAAAATGTTCTTCTAAATTCGTTTGAAATTAAACAAATAGATGTATGATTGATTTAATGCAAGGAAAAGGCTCCTACGGACAATTCCCGTCAGGAGTCTTTGCACCGTCATACATACGAGCAAGAGTTCGGTATTCGTCTGCTGATATATAGCCACGTCGTTTTTGTTGTTGCCAATATGCCATAACATCGTCGTATCTAACTTTCAATCTCGCAAATTTTCTATATGCCGGATTCAGCTCCTCACAAATTTTTCGGAGCTCACAACGCTTTTCTTCAAAATTTCCGAGAAGCTCATAACTCGGAGCCCGACCTATTTCCGGCGAACCGCAAGAGCAGCAAACTTTTGGCACTGTGTTCTGAACACAAAACTCAGTCTTGCATTTCTTGCATATCCATTTTTGTTGTCTCCCTCTTGCCATTTTATCAGCTCCAATCTCAAGCCCAAGTTACAGGTTTAGACCTATCCTTCGGCGGCTCGTTACAAGAGCCACACTTCGGGCAGAATGGCATACTTTTGTTCAAGTCAGGCTCTATGTTATATCTTTCAACATAGTTGCATACAGAGCAGATTTCAATATAAGTTCCGTCGTCTTTATCTCTTGCAGGCAACCATTCACCCTCGTTTAACGAGTTTTCAAGAATAGCTTGCTTGTCAGCAAGTTCAATCTTCATTTCGTTGATTTCTTGCGGCGTAAGCTCGGTATCCTCGTAGTCTGCCAACCTGTAAAATGTTTCTTCTACTGTCGTTTTGGTAGGTTGAGATACAGTTCCATCGGAATTCCGTATTGTCAGTCTTTTCATTTTCCTTACATCCTTTCTACATAGCACCAGCTTTTTGGAGGGCGTTGCAAAAAACAATCTGTGCTACGACAATCCGGGCAATCTCTTTTTGCCAGTCCTAAATCCGCATACCAACATTCTTTGATGTTGCCCTTCCTAAATTCACTCAGTTCTTTTGGGACGTCATACATTTTAAGTTCAGAAATGTGCCACCCATACATTTCCGGTTTCGTCATATACGAAGCCACTTCCGCAACATCCATACAAGCGGCCGCATTAAACAATTCATCGTGTCCGAATGTTTTATCGGTAACATATGTGTCGCATACGAACTCACCTATAACCTTTCCGTTTGCGTATTTATAATCACTTTTTGTTCTCTCTTTTTCTGTAATACATCTGCCTGCAATTGTTTCGTTGTTTCGCCTGTGAATTGCATACTCGTTACAATTAAGATGAGGTGGACATAGTGCGTCACCCTTTATCGTGCAACAAATATAGCATTTGAACGGAGCAATCAATTTTGGTCTTGTCTTTTTAACTTCGATAATCTTTTTGCCCCTTGCTATCAGTTCACAGTGCTTCGGTTTAATGCTTATCATTACAGCCTCCATAATCACTTCGCCTCCTTGCTTATCTCCTTGACATTTTTTGTGTCCCTGTGAACAGCCTTCACCTTAAATTTGTCATCGCTGATGATTAACCAATTATCCGGATTAAAGTTATGTTCCTTTAGAAACCGTTTCTGTTTTACTGTCGGTCTTTTTCCTTGCCTCATATTATTCTTCCTCCTTTTCTTCCGGAAAAACGAGTCTCGCCCTATTATCGTTGCCGGGTCTTAACCATTCCACTTTCACTTTCCCACCATTTTCAGCAATAACATTGTTTATGCCTTTTACTGCTTCTTCTGGTGTTGCGAAATAGTCAAACTTAAATTGAATGCTATAACGTGTAGATTCAAAATCCTCGTCAAGCTGCGGAATCGGGTTTCTCCACATAAGTACATTCACTCCCTTTCTAAATTTATCGGTACGCCTACTGTCCCGACGCTTCCATTATCATCGGTAGCTCTAAAGGATTCTCCATCATACGGATACATAAACCGAAACATTAGATAATTTGCAGCGTCTATAAGGTGTTCGGTATTACGGTCTTTCTTAAACGCTTCAATACACATTTCAGCGGTTTTCAGGGCATCAACTCTGCCTCCACCAAAATTCTCTCTTGCCGGTCCATACTTATAGAACGAGGTACGAACACGGTTTTTTCTGAGCTTGTCAAACTCGTCGCTGTATTCTCTATCAAGTATATCATTCATAATACTTTTTTCCTTTCTATCATTTTCGTGATGCCACGAAAATGGTTTTATTCATCCATTTTTGCACCGCAATGAGGGCAAAAATCGGTCATTATATTTTCCAGTGTTTCATCATCCAAGAAGTTTTTGTCGCTGTAAGGCTCTTTGCGGCAATTGCTACAATAGAGCATTGCGATAGGGTTTTTACCCCACGCTTGTTCTTCACCACCAAAAACCTCAAAAGCCGTTGCTGTCAACCATTTTCCGTGGCTAATTTCCGTAACGCAGACAGCAGGCTGTTCGTTTATAACGCTTATTGCTTTCAGGATACCATTGATATATTCAATCTGTTCACCATTGCTATGTTTCAGTTCAGCATACTTTCTTATAGCATCTTCCGTTTGTTTTCTGTTAATGTAGCTCATTCTTCGCCATTTCCTTTCTTGTATTCAAGTTCTTTCAAAGCGTCCGTATATGTCTTTGCTTTCGGTGTATCGACGTTACTTGAAAACATTTCTTCGCCTATTTTATTGTATTCATCGAACAAATCGTCGAAGGCCTTCTCCCAGACTTTATCGTGTGCGTGCTTGACACCAGCTCCTGCGTGTGCCAATTCGTGAGCGAATATCTCCACCGCATTATTTATTGTCAGGTTGGAATCTATGAAAATCGTTATAGTTCCGCCCTCGTCAAAGTCGGTAAGCCCACATACCTTTTCTCCGTTTTCGTCGCCTCTTATGTCAGGCTCGAAAAATGCGGTATATTCTATACCGGGG
>CAKRSU010000056.1 GCA_934401755.1 uncultured Oxalobacter sp. | reverse complement strand
GTCTCTAAGAGAATGGGCACAATTATTCCGGTGGAGGATACTGAAACACTTGGAAAGGTCATAACAGATTATGATCAGATTGTTGCTGGGATGGGGCATGGAATGAGTAGTAATAACAAGAAGTTCAATGAAGAACTTGGGAAAATTGTTGAAAAAATGTTTCGGTAATATAGAGGAGAAGTTTGAAAATATGAAAAAAGTATTAGTTCTGATGGCCACGTATAATGGTAAAAAATATATTTTGGACCAATTGGATAGTATTTGGAATCAAGAAAATGTGAATATAAGTGTTTTGGTTCGTGATGATGGTTCAACAGATGGAACAAAAGAAATATTGGATAGTTTACAAAAAGAAGGAAAGTTAGAATGGTATACAGGTGAGCATCTTAATGTTGCAATGGGATATTTTGATCTTATGTGTCGGGCAGAAAAATATGATGTAGACTATATTGCATTTTCAGATCAGGATGATGTGTGGGATTTGGATAAACTATATATCGGAGTAAAGTCGTTAGATAAATTGTCGAGTGATATTCCAGCACTTTATTATTGCGGACAAAACCTTGTAGATGCAGATCTTAATATGATTGCTAAACATGAATTAAATAGAAAAAGGAGTCTTGAAACTCGTTTTGTTTTATCAGATTTTGCTGGCTGTACAGGGATTTTTAATAAGAAACTTCTAAGTGAAGTTATAAAGTTTAAGCCGACGTATATGATGATGCATGACACTTGGATTTTAAAGGTATGCCTTTGTCTTGGAGGACAAGTTATTGTAGATCCAAAAGCACATATGAAATATCGTCAACATGAACATAATACTTTAGGACTGGGAAGAAGTATTCCTGCTTATATAAAACAAGTTAAACAATATTTAAATGAATATCACGTTGAAAAACAGATGCATGAATTGTTGCGAGGTTACAAAAATGTTATGGTGCCAGAATATAAAAATTTGGCAATGATGATATGTGCCTATAGGGAAAATAAAAAATATCGAAAAGCATTATTGGATAGAAATTATATAAATTTTTATAATAAAGGCTTGAATTTTACATATTGGTTGAAAGTTAGATTAAATAAATTATAATGATGGAGATTAGAAATGCTTTTTAGTGTTGTTATACCTGTATATAATGTTGAAAAATATTTAAAAGAATGTTTGGATGCTATTGTGGAGCAAGCTTTAGTATTAGAAAATCAGTGTGAAATAATTCTTGTAAACGATGGGTCTACAGATTCGAGTGGAGAAATCTGCAATCAATATTCTGATCAATATTCTGAAATTTTTAAGGTTTTTCATAATACTAATCATGGCTTATTGTATACTAGAAGGTTTGGATACAAGCAAGCAAGTGGAGAATATATTGTGAACTGTGATTCGGATGATAAGTTAGAAAAAAACGCTTTAGTAAAATTAAAAAATGTAATTGATGAAAATAATCATCCTGATATGATTATTTTTAATTACTATTCATATAATGGCGAAAATGCAAAAGTTGCATTTAAAGATATTTTTACTGAAAAGAAAGGATGTAGAGTTACTAAACAAGAAGTTCTAAAACAATATATGGTAGGATATAGCACGATTAGTGTATGTGTGTCAATTTGCAAACGGACCTGCATTGATATAGATAATAATTATCATAAATTTGGGTATGTAAATAATGGAGAGGACAGCTTACAGAAATTGGAGCAATTTGATTATGCTAAAACATATTTTTATATGAATGAAGCGCTTTATTATTATCGTATGGGTTCAGGAATGACAATAAAATATGATCCGAATTATTATGAAGCCTTTAATAATTTGTTTAGTGAGATTGAAAAGAGAAAAGATCAATGGAAAATTTCAAATTTTAATGATCTGATGGCAATAAAGACGTTATCTACTGCGGGTAGAGCGATTACTCAATCTCGTTATGCAACTTATTCTAAAATAGAAGAACATATACAGTATTTGAAGAAAATTAGAGCAAATGAATACTTCAGAAAGTACATTGTGCGCTTAAAGTATGTAGAAAAAAATCTACAGAAGGATTACAGAATTCTGTTATGGTTACTTGAAAATCAGCACTATAGAATTATAGTGGTACTCTTAAAGATAAAGAATTGGAAGGGATAAAATGGAAAAAATTTTAACAATTAGTATTGCAGCATATAATGCTGAGAATGATATTTCAAGATGTCTAACTTCATTAATTAATTCAGGTGTATTGGAAAAATTAGATGTAGTAGTAGTTAATGACGGTAGTAAGGATCAGACAAGTAATATAGTGAAAGAATATGTTGAAAAATACAAAGATTCAATTCGCTTAATAGATAAAGAAAATGGCGGTCATGGTTCTACTATAAATTCTAGTATAAAAGTAGCAAAGGGAAAATATTATAAAATTTTGGATTCAGATGATTGGGTAGATAGTAACAATCTTGCAAAATTAGTATGTTACTTAGAAGTAAATAATGTTGATTTGGTATTGAATCCATATCATGAAATTTCATATTCTGATCATTTAGCAAAAAAAATGGTCGAAATGGAAAAAGGACAGTTAGAATATGGAACTAAGTATCATATTAAAAAGTTAAGTGAAAAGTGCGTATTGTTTATGCACTCATTGACATTTAAAACTGATGTAATAAAGAAAATGGGAAGTATTATTGATGAACATTGCTTTTATGTTGATATGGAATATAGTATTTTCCCTATGTTATATGTTAAGGATTTTGTATATCTCGATTATTCAGTTTATCAGTACTTATTAGGTTCACAGACTCAGAGCATGAATATGCAGAATATGATTAAGCGTAGAGATCAGCACTTAAAGGTAATAAAACGACTAATTAAATTTTATAATCACTATGAGAGTAATTTCAGCATAAATATAAAAAATATTATCCGATTAAGAATAAAATATGCAGTATATCAGCAATATAAGATTTATTTTAGTATGTCAGAAAAAAGTGCTTTGACTGAGATTAAAAAATTTGATTCTTGGCTGAAAAAAGAAAATTTAGACTTATATAGCGGAGTTGATGGTAGATTTATGAAAATAATAAATTTCAATAGAAAAACAAATTATATGTTTTTTATACTTACAGTAAAAATTTTAAAGAAAACAAGTTTATAAGGATAAGGTCTAATCTAATGTAGGTGAGAAATGGAGAGTTTAAATGAGTAAAGCATATAAGTATGTTAAAAAAGAAGGATTGTTCTTTTTGGCCTATTTTTTATTAGGATTAACACACGTTGTAATCGCAAATTCCTATTTATTTGGTGTAAATAGATTTAAAATTAATGAGTTCGTACAATATATAGCTGCATTTATCTTTATATTATCATTTTGCGTTGGCAAATATAAAATGAAAGAATTTTGGATTCGATTAGGTGCGGCAATAATGGTATTTCTTGTGACAAGACAAAGTCACAGCATAGAATTTGGTTTATCTGCTCTTGCAGTAATAACGTGTGTTAGTATAAGTAGTGATAAAATCGTTAAAAATTGTATTAGAAATAATATATTTTTTGCAAGTATAGTTGTTATTCCTGCTTTAATTGGTATTATTCCTAACGATGTTTATTTTCATGAAGGAATGACGGCATATTCATTTGGTTTTGCATACTATTCAAACTTGCCTAATTTAGTATTTTCTATTATTTTAGCAGCATATTATTCGGCAAAAAATAAACGCAGAGAACGAATAATACTACTGATTAGCATACCTGTTCAAATAATAATGTATAAATTGTGCACAGTCCGTTTAACATATTATTTATATTTAATATTTTTAGTTATCGTAATGATAACCCAATTTTATAATAAACGGAAAAAACATAAAATTTTAACATTTATTGCAACAGTTATGTATCCAATAGCTTGTATTGTTACTATTATAGTGTCATTACT
>CAKRSU010000055.1 GCA_934401755.1 uncultured Oxalobacter sp. | reverse complement strand
TCCAGAATTCTTACTCCGGATAATGCTTTATCACCCATCTTTCTCTTCCTCCAAATTTTCTATTGGTTAATTGAGTTTTCTGGCCTATGCCAGTTTTTCTGAAATGAGAAAAAATCGTTTTCTCTCAATTCTTCGCTACTATCATCCACGTTCCATGCGCGCCTTCAACCGAGCCATAGTTCCCGGTGACCATACCTGAGGATCGACCCAAATATTAATGACAGCACACTTGCCGGTCGCAACAACCGCCTCGCGCCCACGTTGCAGTGCAGCAGCAATTTCTTCTGGGCGGTGGACTTCTTCGCCATATCCGCCCAACATCTGTGCAAATTTACCATATGACAAGTCACTTAATAAAGTGCCTGTGCCATTTTTATCGCCATATCGGACCATTTGCGAGTATCTAATCATATTCATGGCTGAATTATTACCAACAACAGCCAAAAATGGGACATTGAAACGATTCGCCGTTTCAATATCAAACGCTGTCATCGAAAAAGCCCCATCGCCATAATAACAGATGACTTCTTTTTCAGGATTAGCAAGTTTTGAAGCAATCGCAAACCCGGTTCCAATCCCTAAACAGCCGAAAGGTCCAGGATCCATCCACTGTCCAGGATTACGAGGATGAACTGCTAAAGCAGAAATTGAGACAACATCTCCGCCATCCCCAATATAAATGGTATTTTCTCCGATGAACTGATCTAACTCATAAGCCACTCGATAAGGATTAATAGGCATACTATCTGAGAAAAATAATGGTTTTAATTTTTCTAAAGCGGCAATTTCCGCTTGGCGAAGTTGTTGACACCATTGCAATCGCTTTGAATACGCATTGGGATTATCTCGCGCACACGCTAAAGCAACAACGGCAGAAAATGTTGAACCAGGATGTCCGAGAATGCCTAATTCAATATCATGGTTTTTCCCAATTGATGCATAATTTTGATCAATATGCACAACTTTTGCTTCAGGATTTAATGTTCGGCCAAACCCCAGTCTAAAATCTAATGGGGCTCCTGCAATTAAAACCACATCTGCTTTAGAGAAAGCAAAGGTCCTCGTCCGATCAAATAAAAGCGGATCTTCATAACGAAAAATTCCTCGAGCAGATCCATTAACATAAACGGGAATATGAAATGTTTTAGCCAATTGCTTGGCTTCAATATGGCTTCGGCTATCCCAAACACGACTTCCCAATAAAATGACGGGTCTTTCCGCATGAATCAAAAGATTAGCCAATTTTTCAAGACTCTCTTTGTCGGGCACAATATGATTCATTGCCCGAAAACGTCCAGCGGCAGGAATACGACAATCCCTTTCATTTACTTGAGCATCGAGTAAATCACGCGGAATTTCAAGTAAAACGGGACCAGGTACCGGTCCATTGGCTTCACGACAAGCCATTGAGACCATATCGGCAATACGCTCGGTTGTTCTAACACTTGCCGCCCATTTAGTCACAGGGGCCATTAATCGAACATGATCGAATTCTTGTAAAGTTCCTTGCAAATATTGAGTGGTCGCTCCTTGCCCACTAATATGCAATAAGGGTGTTTCAGCTCTTAACGCCGCTGCTAACCCCGTCATCGCATTACAACATCCAGGCCCAGAAGTTGTCACCAAACAGCCTGTTTTTCCTGTTTGGCGAGCATATCCATCTGCAGCATGCGCTGCAACTTGTTCATGACGAAAATCAATAATACGAATGCCTTCTTGAACACACCCTTCATAGATATCAACGATATTGCCACCAGAAAGTGTAAAAATCGTATCAATTCCCTCATTTTTCAGTGCTTTGGCAACAAGTCGCCCGCCAGAAATAAGCTGTTTATCTGCAGTATTTTTTTCTGTACTCATATTGATTCACCAAAAAACAGCAACGAGGATGACATGACAAGCTATCTAAAATATGAATTTTATTCCAGCGGTAACATTTTCTATCTCAATAAATAAGAAACCTAAGTGCCTTATTTTAACCATCCTCGACGGTTGAAATACCAGCATGGCGCTAATGCACTAACTAACATCAACACTAACGCAAATGGATAACCAAAATCCCAATTTAATTCTGGCAACATCTTAAAGTTCATGCCATAAATACTAGCAATCAATGTAGGAGGCAGAAATGCAACACTGGCAACCGAGAAAATTTTAATAATCTTATTCTGATTAATATTAATAAAACCAACTGTTGCATCCATCAAAAAGTTGATTTTTTCAAACAAAAATGAGGTATGTCCATCGAGTGATTCAATATCTCGAAGAATTTGTCGTGCTTCTTCAAACTGTTCAGAATCTAATAATCGCCCTCGCATTAGAAAACTCACTGCCCGACGGGTATCCATCATTGTCCGCCGAATGCGTCCATTCAAATCTTCTTCTTTTGCAATTGTGCTCAAAGTCGTTGCCGCATCTTGGTCTGTAAACTCTTCTTGAAGTACTCGCGTACTGACTTCTTCTAGATTCCGGTAAATTCCCTCTAAAGCATCCGCAGAATATTCGGCATCTGTCGAATATAAATCCAACAACACATCTTTATAGTCAGTAATTGATCCCGGACGAGAACGAGCACGCATTCTAACCAAACGAAAAACAGGAAGATCTTCTGCATGCATGGAAAATAATATATTCCCTGACAGAATAAACGCAACGGTCACAGTCTGAGACGGCTCATCATCGTCATCAATTCGAAAATCAGTCCGTAAATGAAGATCGCCATTTTCTGCCTCATAATAACGAGCGGAAGCTTCAATATCTTGCACTTCATCTTCATCAGGCATTGTCACATTGTAAATGCCTTTAACCCATAAACGCTCTTCTTCAGTGGGGTCCGTTAAATCAACCCAAATTGGAGAAACATTCTCAAGATCCTCCCGTGAATCAATCGGCACCTGATTTAAGCGCCCATTTTGAAGGATAAAAACATTGATCATAGCTCCTCCTTTCTGACATACCAACATCCGTCATCCATTCATACTGACACCCTCTAAATAGCGGACAATCATCTCAAGAACGTATGACTAAACAATGACAAAATAGACAAATTTCATTTTGTCTAAAACAGGTGCAGTGTACTGACATCTTATCCGTCAATCAAGCCATTCTGGATAACGCCTTCTTGCTTGTTGGAATTTCTCTTTGAGCGCATCAAAAAATTCTTTCGTTTTTAAGGCATTAGGAACATATCGTAGTACCTCATCCCCCAAACTACGATAACTAGACCAAAAAACAGCTTCCAGACAAACTTCTTTTGTCTTAAAAACATCAGGGACAAATTGCAACGTACAATACCATTCATCAAATCCTTGGAATCCTTGAACTGCTTCCAAACATAACT
Source organism: uncultured Oxalobacter sp. (assembly GCA_934401755.1). Classification (GTDB taxonomy): domain Bacteria; phylum Pseudomonadota; class Gammaproteobacteria; order Burkholderiales; family Burkholderiaceae_D; genus Oxalobacter. The sequence goes on along the minus strand of CAKRSU010000055.1, from coordinate 703 downwards.
CTGGAGTCTTCAAACTATCAGGGATAAATCGCAATACCCTACCATTACGTTGAACGGCAGCTAAGCAAATTTCTGGCGTTTTCAATGAATCTGGAATATATTGCAATTGCATTCCATCTTGTTGGATAGCAGCAAGGCAGATTTCTGCTGTTTTCAATGAATCTGGAACATATTTCAATGTCAAACCGTTAGCTTGAACTGCCGCTAAACAAATTTTTTCCGTTTTTAATCGATCGGGAATATCTCGCAATGAATCAGGATAACACTGAACCATCGCAAAATAAAATTCTGTCGTTTTTAGAACCTGTGGAATATATGCCAATGCACCTCTATTCCTTTTAATGGCTTCTAGGCAAAGTTCTGCTGTCTTCAATGCTTCTGGAACATACGCTAATGCATCTTCATTGTTCTTAACCGCTTCAAGACAAAGTTCTGCAGTTTTCAATGATTCCGGAACATATTGCAATGTATTTCCATCATCTCTAATTGCTTCTAGACAAAGCTTCGCAGTTTTCAATGTTTCTGGAACATATTCCAATGCTCTCCCATGGCTTTTAACCGCCTCTAAACAAAATTTCGCAGTTTTTAATGACTCTGGAACATATTCCAATGCATCTCCATGGCTTTTAACGGCTTCTAGACAAAGCTCAGCGGTTTTCAATGATTCTGGAACATATTCCAATGCTCTCCCATGGCTTTTAAC
>CAKRSU010000054.1 GCA_934401755.1 uncultured Oxalobacter sp. | reverse complement strand
CCGCCTGTCAAGCCGCAGATATAAAGCTGCAGGCTCCAGAGGAAATTTTTGGCGGCCATCAGTCTGTCTGGCGCAGTGTACCAGGAGATAGATTGGTGGAAATTATCTATCAGGATGTCAAGGGACAGGAAATAGCCAAAGTGCGTAAGGCCAAGGCCATAGATGATATTAGCGGTGATTATAAACAATATGCCAATATTGAAAAATTGGCTGTAGGTAAAGATATTGTGATTGTAGAGGGGGACAATCGCAGTTTTTGCACAGCTATCTGGCAGAAAAACGGCTATAGCTATTCTATAACTTTGCAGGAGGGGGTATCCCGCCAAGCTATAGGAGCTATAGTAGCAGATGTTTTATAAAATAGCATTAGACTGAATCATAAAATAAAATCTCCACTGTCATGGCATTACACCATTGCAGTGGAGATTTTTCTAGGGAAAAAGAGAGGGGAAAATCAAATTTCGCCAGCCTGTGCAGGATCTTCCTTTTTTAGAGTAAAGGCACAGAAGATAGTTACTATGGCCACAATAATACCCATAATTAAATAGGTTTGCTGAAAACCTATTTGATCATACATAGTACCGGCAATAGAGGATATAAAGAAAACAGAAATTTGTTTAGCAAAGTTTGAGGAAAAAGCATATACGGTAGCGTAGAGACGCAAATCAAAAGCGCCCGCGATATATTTCATTATGGAAATCAACAGTAGCGGCATTTCTAAACCTGCTAAGAGACGAAGGACAATAATCAATGTGAGATTTGGCACCAAGGCAGAACCAAGAATACGCAAAGCAAGTATGACACCATAAGCAATCAAACCATTACGGGCACCAATTTTATTAATTACCCATGGCATTGGAAGCATTAATAGAAATTCCAAGGCAACCTGGGAACTTGTCATATAGCTGTAAGCAAGGGTACCTTCATCGGCTACTTCAAAAAATGATTTAAAGAAGATAATGAACTGTTGATCAAAAACATCATATATAGCAGAAGTACCAATATAGAATAGGGAAAGAATCCAGAAGTTCTTCATCCTGAAAATAGAGGAAATCATCTTCCAATCAAATTGTGTAGATGTATCTTGACCACTAACAGCAGATATATTTTCCATGTTAATCTTGGTACTAAAAAGCAAGCAGCATGTTAGAAGTGTTGCAGCAACAGAACAAGCCCAGAAAATAGCATTAGGATTCCAAAGGAAAAGCTGTCCGCCAGCTAAAGAAGCTGCAGCACCAGCTAGAGAGCCTCCTATGCGTGAATGTCCGTATTCAAATTTGTTGGTAAGGCTGGCACGCTGGACGTATTGTTCAATAACGGATACTCCGCCATTAAGTATAAAACTAAGATACACACCGGTAGCTAAGGCTGCCGCTGTATGGCCGATATTTAGTAAAGGATGAAATATCCACTGAAAATAAGGACCGACAAAAATCATACCTATAGCAATAACAAGGATGAGAGTTTTCTTCATTAAAAGTTTATCCGAAATAATGCCAAATACTGGCTGGAATAGCAGAGAGACACCTGCCATCATGGAGAAAACGAAACCAGCTTCTACCCCATTAAAGCCAGCTTCCTGTTCTAGCCAAAGTGTTAAGTAGCCAAATACAATAGCCCATGTAAAAAAATAGGAGAAATGAGTTACTGGGAAGCCCCAAAAATCTTTTTTATTAGATATTTTTACAGTGTTTTCCATTTCTATGTACACCCCTTCATAGAATAATAGATATTATTTTTCAGTAGTCATGCTTCTGGTTTCTGGAATTGGCTTACCAAAATCAGGTAATCCATTTGGCAGCCACTTTATTGTTTGTACACGGGTATGCCTGTTTGGATCATATAGGGGATCCCCATCTATTTTTGTGTAGTTTCTAGCATGGTAAACCAGTAGATCTACTGAATCATCTTCGGATTTTGTAAAGCAGCTGTGACCAGGACCATATATGTGATTTTCATAGGAAGTTACGAATACAGGCTGTGGTTGCTTTGTCCAAGAGTCAGGATTTAATAAATCAGCATTTTCATCGGCAACCAGCATACCAATACAATAATTTTCATCAGTAGCACTGGCTGAATAAGTAAGGAAAATTCGCCCATTTTTGTTTAGAATAGCAGGTCCTTCATTAACCCAGAAAATTCTTGTTTCCCAATCAAATTCTGGCTTGGAGAGCAGGACAGGTTTGGTTTTTAGTGTCCATGGATTTTCCATCTCAGCGATATAAAGGTTGGAATGTGATTCATCGCAAACAGTTCTATCCTCCTGAGCCCAAAGGTAATAAAGTCTGTCTCTGTGCTCAAAGGCTGTTGCATCTAGAGAAAAAGTTTCTAGATGTGTTTTTATTTGACCTTTTTCAATCCAATTAGGTGTTAATGGATCTGCATTGGCATTTTCAATAACAAACATACGATGATTAAATGTAATTCCCGTTACTTCATCATTAGGAGCAGCAGCAAAGTATATATACCACTTGCCTCTAAGGTAATGAATTTCAGGTGCCCATATTAAATGGCTCATTTCGCCATCATTATGACAATGCCAGGCAATAAATGGTTCTGCTTTTTCCAATCCTGCCAGTGTACTGGAACGACGAATTTCAATTCTATCGTATTCGGGTACGCTGGCTGTGAAATAGTAGAATCCATCAATATGCTTATAGATAAAAGGATCGGCACGTTGGAATACTAATGGATTTGGATATGAGTTCTGCATAATAATACCCCTTTCAGTATATGGTTAATGATATACTTAATTATACACTATAATAAACATTATACTTTATTATAGCCCGTGACAATAATATACTAGTTTATTGGTTTATTGTCAATAAGAAAATTATTAATTCAATCGAATCGTTTGTAGTTTGTATAAAAAAACAAAATATGCTAGCATTTTTTCTATTGTTCTGTTATATTTAAGTAAATCGTTAATTAAGGGTGATTGATATGCGAGAATTATTTACACAAAATGAAATAGCAATTTTTTCAAAGGCACTCTCCTCAAAGCTGCGGGTTGAGATTTTACAATATCTTGCAGCTTATCCAGGTACTGGAATGATGGAGTTAGCAGATTTTTTTCAGGTTAGCAGGGCGGCTATTACTCAGAATATTCGTCAGTTGAATGAGGCTGGTTTGGTGGAGTTTGGTCAATCTGCTGATGATAGCGGGGCAAGGAAGTCCTGTTACTTAACAGAACAGCAATTTATGCTTAATCTTGGACGACAATTTCAAAAGCAAAAGATATATTCTACAGAAATTCCCATAGGACAGTTTATAAACTATGAGGTTATGCCTACTTGTGGTATAGCTACAACAGAAAAATTAATAGGACATGTAGATGATCCGGCTTTTTTTGCGGACCCTCAAAGAGTGGAAGCGGGTATTTTATGGTTTGGAGCTGGCTATGTTGAATATAGATTGCCTAATTATCTACAAAAGGGCCAGCAGGTTGAAGAATTGCAATTCTCCATGGAGTTGTCATCAGAAGCTCCGGGCGTGGCAGAAAATTGGCCAAGTGATTTATCATTTTCCTTTAACGATATACAACTTGGTAATTGGACTAGTCCAGGCGATTATGGTGATGTGCATGGTCGTTTTACACCTAATTGGTGGATTCCTAATTGGAACCAATATGGATTGTTAAAGTTGCTTTGTATTAACAAATCTGGGACATATGTGGATGGCTTGATGGTATCACCGGTGCGTATCGAGGATTTGGATATAAATGAAAAAAAAGAATTTTTATTTAGAATAGCTGCTCCAGCAGAGGCACTTAATGCGGGGGGCTGTACAATATTTGGCCGAGGCTTTGGCAATTATAATCAAGGAATCAAGTTCAATGTTATCTATACAGAAGATTGATTTTTTAGAAAACTAAAAACATCCCTGTTCAGCTTATTGCTGACTAGGGATGTTTCATTATCTTGTAAAGGATGTTGTTATGCATACTGATATTTTGTTGGTGGCTTTGAATGCCAAGTTTTCTCATACCAATCTGGCTTTGCGATATTTACGGGAGAGTTGCTGTCAGGCGGGGCTGGGAA
>CAKRSU010000053.1 GCA_934401755.1 uncultured Oxalobacter sp. | reverse complement strand
GATTTGCACACAGTCTTTTTTTATTTCTCCATGTAGTCAGCAAAAATCCGACTTCGCTGTCTATAAGTCAAATGATTGCTATCATAGGGAATTTCCCCATATTTACTGCGCAATTTTTCCCACAGATTAATTGCTACAGTCAAATCAAAATCATGGGCTGAAAGCAGCTCTGCCGCCCATATATCTGCTGCTTTTTCTTCCTGCTTCCGTACCACAGACATCTCCATAGCTTCCCAATAATCAGCAGGTGAATATTCCTTGCCGATGTCTTTTTGCTTGCCAGCCCGTCGCAAATACTTCATAGACATTGGTGAACGCTTAATGGCCGCTGTAGGATGCCCCAGCATTTCATGGGCCAACTCATGAGCCAAAATCACCTGCATTTCCGCATCTGTCAGCTCATCTACAGCTCCCTGTGTTATAACAAAAATATATCCCGGCAAGGCATAGGCATTAAATTTGCTATTATCCGACACCAATAACCGCCAATCCTCTGTAGACAAACCAGCCATATTGGCAACCTGTTGCAAATTCCTCTGCACCCTTGCCTTGTCACTCTCCGAAGCCTTATCTGCCCCCAGCTTTGCCACAGCAAATTCATACAACTCCTGCCTACCAGAAGCATTTGCCGAAAAATAAGCCAGCACCTCATCCCCGCTGCCAGCCTGACAAATACTCCCGCCTATTAGCCACATCAGCAACAAGGATAATACCCATCCACTCCATTGCTTTACAGAAATTATTTTTTTCATATCCATATTTTCAAGACAATTTCTGCCAGATGGTCATTACCACATATACCACACCGGAGGCGATTAATGGCCCTACTGGAATGCCCCGGAAGAAGAATACACCTATCATGGTGCCGATAATCAAGGCTGTAGCCACCTCTGGCGAGGCTTTCATATAATCTACTCCCAGATAGCCAAAAATTGCCACACCAGCACCTACAATCAAGGAAACAATGCCTACTGAACTCTGGAAGCAATGCATAATATCCGCCCAGGTAATCTTCCCTGTGGCAATAGGCACGAAAATCGCCGCCGTCAGCAAAATAATCCCCCATGTAATGCCTTTGTCACCCAATACATCTATAACCTGATTCAGCCCCAGCACCTTCAGCAAGATAACTGCTCCAGCCGCATAGGCCACCGACATATTATGTCCTACTACGCCGCAAATCAAAATTGCCAGCATAATCATATATTCCTGTCCCACTTATACACAGCGCCTCATTTCTTCACAGTCCAAAAACTTCTTTGCTTACATACAAAAAAATGCTATAATAAAAACAAGAGGAGCACCGATAGACGGTTGCCCCAAAAGAAATAGCATATTCATAAGAAAACCGCCATTACCGTTCCGAAGCTTTGGCGGTTTTTCTTATGCCTTGATTGCAACAATAATAAGCAACACTAAGACCAGTGCGAAATATAAATCGTACAAAGTCATAGGCAACGCCCCCTTTCAGGGGCTGGATTAACCGCCTACCGTATTGGTACACCTCCTGCACTGCTATTATAGCATATATACATTTATCTGCAAATCAAAAATAGCCTTCTACACCTAGGTATGTACATTTCTCTATTAATCCTTCTCAAAGCAATCTCAGGTTCAAGATAACTTCAATAACTACTTCAAGATAACTTCAACAACATCTTGAAGTACTTCAATAACAACTTCAAATTAACTTCAATAACATCTTGAAGCACTTCAAAGAAAACTATTACGCGGTAATTTACCAATAACAAAAGGCTGGGGAGATTTGTCCTTCTCCTCAGCCTTTTAATTTCAGCCCAAATTATCTATTTGCCAGCTTGTAAATGGCCAAAGCATTTTCATAGTCTATTGGCCGGAAGGTGGCTACCTTCTTGGTACCATTGGCAGTACACATATTAGCCAAATACTCCAGCACAGACTCATCCTGTACCCCGATTTCAGATTCAGAGAAGCAGGTTGGTAATCCCAGCTCCTTTTTGAAGAATTCCTCATTCATGCGGATGCCGGCTCTAGCTCTTTCCTCCACAGTACCGGAATTAACACCCCAAACCTTTTCTGCATATTGAGCAAAACGCTCTGGTCTGTCCATATATACATGCTTAGCCCAAGCAGGCCACATAATAGTCAAGGAAGCACCATGAGTAATATTGAACTTACCACTTAGCTCATGGCCCAGCTTGTGAGCTGCAAAATCCATAGTTCTTCCCAAGCCAGTAAAGCCACTATGGGACACACTGCCACACCACATTAGCTCGCTCATGGCCTCATAGTCCTTGCGGTTAGCCAAGGCCTTGCGACCGAACTTCATCACGTTCTTAATCAATTCCTCAGCCACTCTATCGGTAAAATTATTGCCCTCAGTATGCGTCATATACCGTTCCAAGGTATGCATAATAATGTCTGCGGTACCACAGGCAATCTGATAAGGAGGCAAAGTATAGGTCAGCTCCGGATTCATAATAGCAAATTTAGGCCGATTCAAATCCGTATTGGTGCCACATTTTTTGCCTATTTCATCATTGGTCAGCACCGCAGAATTACTGGTTTCACTGCCTGCTGCAGAAATGGTCAGCACTGCTCCCACTGGAGTTGTCTTGGTAATAGGCTGTCTGCCACTCCAATATTCCCAAATATCCACATCTGGAGTTGCAATACCATGAGCAATAGCCTTAGCTGTATCCAGCACACTGCCGCCGCCTACGCCCAGTATAAAATCTGCCTTGAAATCCAATGCCTGCTGAATACCCTCTCTAGCCTTGGACATCAAAGGATTTGGCTGTACTCCCCCCATAGAGTCATAAGGCAATCCCGCAGCCTCCAGCTGATTCTGCAATCTGCCCAGCAAACCGCTTCTTACCACACTGCCGCCACCGTAAACGATAAATACCCGGCTTCCTCCATGCTTCATAATTTTATCTGCAGTCTTGCTTTCAGCCCCCTTGCCAAAAACAATCTCTGTCGGACTATAATATTCAAAACTCTGCATAAGAATCCCTCCTGCTATTAAATTGCATTACCTATCAAAGACTTGCATCTGGTCATCTACCTCATTGCCAGATACAAATCCTCCATTCATATACTCTGATTGTATCACAAATTAAGCTAAAATAATAGATTATTTTTTATTGTTTAAGCAAAAATAAAGCCCTGCCAGAAAATTTCCAGCAGAGCCTTTGTCATGACAAATATTGCTTAAAATGCAAGGTAAAACAGCACTACTTGTCAGAACACATCTTATTTAGTCTTTTACATTGCGGAAAGCAATGGAGTAGATAAATACCACTAGGAAGCAAACTACTGGCAGATAGAAAGCAGAACGGATAGCTGTTTCTTCAGCAGTAAAGCCGCTTACCAGGAAGGACAGGGTAGCATTATCCACCAAGGAACCCATAATAGGAGTAATTACTGCACCGCCCAGAATAGCCATGATCAAGCCAGCAGCACCAAATTTAACCTCAGGACCAAGACCTCTCAGAGCAATACCATAAATAGTTGGGAACATCAGAGACATACAGCCAGAAATTCCTACCAAGCAGTAGATAGAGGTTTCAATTGGCAGATAGATGGTACCCAGACAGCAGAGGATGCCACCTAAAGCAAATACAGCCATCATTTTAGCTGGTACAATGTACTTCATCAGCCAAGTACACAGCCAACGGCAACCGATAAAGAGGAAAATAGAGTAAATGTAGAAGTTAGCAGCCTCGGCCTCTACCAAATGCATATTGGTCATTACATATTTGATAGTCCAGGTCCATACAGCAATCTGTACACCTACATAGAAGAACTGAGTAATTACACCGAAGGCATAGCGAGGCAGGCTAATCAACTTGGACAGTGCCTCACCTACAGTCATTTCATCATCCGCATCCTTGTCGCTAAGGTTACTGCGGAAGAACGCCACCCAGATAATAAAGGCAATCAGTATCAGGCCTACATAAGGTACACATACCCAGAACAGCTCAGTATCACGAATCGCTTCCAGCTCACTGGCACTCATAGCTAATCTATCATCCAGAGTTGCTGGATTCAGATGGGACAGAATTACATATTTGGCTAGGAACAAACCACACATAGAGCCTAAAGGGTTAAAGGCCTGAGCAAAATTCAAACGACGAACACTGGTAGCCGCATTCCCCAATGACAAAACGAATGGATTACAGGTAGTTTCCAATACAGACAGGCCTCCTGCCAGTACGAAAATGGAAACCAAAAACAGATTGTAGCTTTGAAGAATGGCTGCCGGTATATAACCAAAGGCACCAATCATATAGAAGCCCAAACCTACCAAAACACCTACACGATAAGAATATTTCTTGATGATAAATGCAGCTGGCAACGCCA
>CAKRSU010000052.1 GCA_934401755.1 uncultured Oxalobacter sp. | reverse complement strand
GTTAGACTTCTTTGCTTACTTCTAGTTTAGTCTATTTGGACTTCGTTGGATAGGGTGGTTTCTTTTTAGGCGGTTACAACATTTTCAAGTGCAGCAATTATCATGTTTCATTTTTAACCATATCATAAAAGTCATTAAAACGCATCCCCAAGAACCGCTTAGAAAACCAATAAACATTAGACGGTTCAGGATAACCCAACAAAGGATAGATTTCTTTGATCGTAAGTCCGTTTCTGATAGCGTCAATCAAAATTTTTTTACGAACTTCCACGATGACAGTCTGAAAATTTGTTCCTTCTTCCGCAAGAGCATTTTCCAGACTTCCACGCTTAGTTGTCAATGCTTCGATGACATTTGCAGTATCGCATCGCCTTTCCAATAATAATTGCGGAGCGATTTCTTTGATACGCACTGAATATGGCTTAAATCTGACATCGATCAATTCTGAAAGATTGCCAAGTTCGTATATATAAATGTCAATCATTCGTTTGCCGTAATTCTTTTCACGCTGTCCCATGGGCTTGCCAATTACGATTTTCTCAATCAGTGCATTAACCATTTCTTGTGTCAGCACATCAAAGTCAGATTCTGAATAACTTGAAATTTTATCAAGCATTTTTATCACTGATCCTTTTTCTTTGCTTCGTATAGATTTTTTCGCTGTCAGATCTGCAAGAAAATGAAGTAAATCGTTCTTTTCACGACTTAACGCTTCTGATCGGCTCTTGAATTCTGAATCCTTAATGATGTTTTGAAACTTTTTTTCGTAGATTTCTATCAACAAATGGCTGATTTCATCTGCCCGGTTTTCAGCAGTTCTGATTTGATCTTCAATCTCCGTGATTGTATCCAATCCGAGTTTTGAAATGACAGCATTTCTATCGGATTTGACAGCAAGATACAGTCGATGCAGATAATCCAGGACAACTCTTTTCAAATCATTTTCTGTGATATAATTAGAGGTACAGCTGTCATACTTCTGATATGCCTGGCACTGAAAATATAGCTTTCCTTTCGTACTGCTGCAATACATTTTTTTACCGCACATCGCACAAATAAGTTTCTGCCTGAAAAGAGTATCATTCCTTGTTGCTTTGGGCTGCGAAAACGCATTTTCGGATATGTTTTTCAGCTTTTCCTGTGCTTTCTCAAAATCTTCACGACTGATAATGGCAGGGTGCTGATTCTGAAAGATCACCCAATCTTCTTTGGGGATTGGCAATCGTTTTTTTACTTTGTAGGAAATCTGCCTGGTTTTGAAATTTACCGTATCACCACAGTATTCCTGAAATTTCAGAATTCGGCTGACAATCGGAAAAGACCAGTCATAAGGACGGTTGACCTTTGTGTATTTGTATCCCATATATGCACTGGGCGTAGGAATTTTATTGGTACGCAGATACTTTGCAATAGAATTGACAGACATATCCTGATTGAGAAACATATCAAAGATCATTCGCACAATTTCGGCGGATTCTGTATCAATTTCCCATTGCGTGTAATCTCCATCGACCAACCTATAACCGTAAAGCGGACGTGATTTCAGCTTGATTCCGCTCATACCGAGCGTATGCTTTGCATAGGTAACTTTTTTTGAAATATCGGCAGCATACATTTCAGCGAAGATGCTTTCAAAAGCAAACAAGTCGTTTTCCGTATCATAGGAATCATAGTTGTCGGTTACACCGATCACTCTGACATGATGCTGTGGCAGGATAAGTTCCACATACTGACCGACAAGAATATAGTTTCGTCCGAACCGGCTCATATCCTTTACAAGGATTGTTTGGACAATACCGTTTTCTACGTCCTCCATCATTCTCTGAAAATTCGGTCTGTTAAAATCTGTACCTGTATAACCGTCATCGGTATAATAGCGAAGATTGGAATAGCCGTTATTTTCCGCATATTCTTTCAGCAAAGCTTTTTGATGTGTGATACTTGCATTTTCTTCTTTCTGCCCGTCATCGTGCGAATAACGGCAGTACAATACTGTGATTTTATCATACATAAATCAAAGTCCTCCTGTGCATTACTTACTATTAAGAATAGCGCACAGGAGGACTTTTTTCAATAGTTATGTGAACATTGTCGCCGAAGTTTTAACGCATCGTCGCCGTATCGTCGCACTTGTTACTGATGTGCAGCCATTCAGATCTGTCCGATATCCACAAAATAAACCAACACTTTGACTTTTGTTGCAGGCTTGTTGTAAATATCAGTTGTTTCGATTTCCTGAATCGTTACTTTTTCCACCAGTTGCTCTAAAATGTATCTGTCATCTTTGGTAATCTCCGTATCAGCAAATGCCTCTGCTTTGGTCAGAAATCGGGGAACGTTCTTTTTCTGATCGTCAAATTTGTCAAGTAGGATCAAAAGCTTGCCGTACTCGTTTTTAAGTGATTCTGATTCCGCATTCATGCTGACCGTTATATTTGTAAAGGTTTCCTGAGAAATTTCATCTTGTAGTTTCTGTTCAAAGAGAGCCTGTTCCGTTTGATTGATCGTTTGAAGTCTGTCGGTAATGGTTTTGATGCGTGCATTGATATCTCGAATTTCCCTTTCATTCCGCTGGCAGATCCACCTGACCAGAGTACGTCTGCACTCGTTTTTATCTAACCTGTACATATCGAAAATTCTACGTACATCATACAGAACAGATGTAATTACTTCCGTTTCCTGTATGTAATGGGCAGTGCAGCCTTTCTTTTTGCGATAACTGTCGCAGATATACACATAGCAGTTTCCACCTGCGTATTTGCGGAAATTCAGATACATCTTCTTGCCGCAATCTTCACAGTACACCATATCGTCCAGCAGGTGTTTCTCTCTGGTTTGAATCACACGTCTAGTGGATTTGCGGCGTTTCTTTGCCTTTTCATATTCTTCACGGGAAATGATAGCTTCCTGTGTATCAGGAATAATAGTAAAGCTTTCTTCATCACGATAATGTACTTGTTTATCTTTAAAACTTGTATGATACGTTTTGAAATTCACTGTATCACCAACGTATTCCTGGCGTTTCAAAATAGCCGTTACACTGCTGCCTGTCCAGTGATAGGGATTCTTTTCTGTTCTGGAACCTTTTACAACACGATGACGATAATAGGACGGTGCAGGATATTTTGCATTTTCCAGCCTGCGTGCAATCTCTGATACTTGCATACCTTCATTATAGTATTTGAAAACAAGTCTTACCACTTCTGCGGCAGGTTCATCAATGATCCAGTGATAACGGTCATTGGGATCAAGTTTGTAACCGTATGTCGGTGTAGAAGCAATATGTCTGCCGCTGTTGCTTCTCGCCTGTAAGGAAAGCTTTTGCTTATCTGAAATATCCTTTGCATAGTATTCGTTCATGATGTTTTTGAATTGGGTGATCAGGCTGTCAGGATCACCGGATTCCGGTCCGTCATGTACAGAAATGAATTCTACACCGAACCGTGGGAAAACCACGCCGATATACTGACCAACTTCCACTGTATTTCTGCCAAGACGGGACAGATCCTTTACAATGAAACGTCCGACACGTCTGTGCTGAATGAGAGCAAGTGCTTCTTGGAAGCCGGGTCTGTTAAAATTTGTGCCCGTGTAGCCGTCATCGGTTATCACTTTGATATTGTAGTATCCTTTATCTGCCGCATACTGTTTCAGCAGTGCAACCTGATTTTCAATACTCTCACCATCTTTGCCGTCCTCACTGGAACGGCGGGCGTAGAGTATGTCCAATTTGTCTGTAAAGTCCATGTTCAGAACCCCTTTCTGAATCATGAATACCGGTATTCGTAATTTGTCATAAATTTATGTTGTGGGTATTATAGCATTTTTCTTATCAAAAAAACTTGTTGATGAATGTGAAAACGCACTGAAAATGTAAATATTCAACGAACAATACAGCTTATCTCTCAAATTTGGTTGCGTTTTCGGCAAAATATTACGTTATATATGAGAGGACAAAATTCACGGGAGAAAGAGTGGACTAACACAGCTGATCTGGAGTAGCAAGCAACGATGATGTGGCACGAACGGTCAGAAAATGACCGCCTGCCAATCATCCGCTTGTTAGGGAAGAATCCCTAAGACCCTCTGAGAAAGCACCTGACGGTGTAAAAAAATAACCAATGATAAGGAGATACAAAGGAAAAGGAAAAGGAAAATGAAAACAGAAAAAGTGGATAAGAGATATGTCATCAGACTGACAGAATCAGAAGCGGAAGTACTTGAAAAACGTTTTGCGTTGTCGGGAATGTCCTCTGTCAGTGCATATCTTCGTCAGCAAGTCGTGAATGGAATCTATCTCGAATACGACCATGAGGAACTGAAAAAAATACGACAGGCGGTTATGCGTGTGGCGAACAACGT
>CAKRSU010000051.1 GCA_934401755.1 uncultured Oxalobacter sp. | reverse complement strand
ATCCATCACATACTAATCTGTACTGAAAAAGTCTAAGCCACAGACAAGCTAAAAAAGACTATTTACATACCAGTCATTGATGTTTTTTCCAAGTGTACTTGTCTCTATATTACTGCCTTCTATCAGGCCCGGTTTCTCACACTTGTCATATATCACAACATTCTTTCTTGCCGATGCACATGCAATCATCTTCTTTCCTGACTTATTGTATAACAGTCCGCCATGGGATGATTATTTTTTACCTTTTTGGGTATCTTGTATACCTTGCTGTCACCACTATACGATTTTAACACCCCATTTGAAATAATACAGTCTTCAGCATGCTATCCACCGGACTCCCTTTTCCGGAATTGCGATATTGTTAATCTTATCTGTTACTTTTTTTATACCTGACAAATATTCTTTTTGTACAATCACCACACACTTCATATGCACTGCCAGGTATATAACTTACATAAAACGTGTTTTTATCAGCAACCTTTATATCATCCACGCCATAATCATGTCCAAAATATTCATCACCCGAACCATCATATATTTTACGGAACTTTTTGCTCTTCTTTGTATTGCATTTATAAATTCCATTATTATTACAATAATATATATTTTTCCCACATACATTTATACAATGTTTGACAAGATACCTGAATTCATCCGGATCAGTATTTTCGTTATACAATGAATGTCTGCCCTCCGGCAGCTTATACCTGCTAATCCTTTTTCCCCTTAAATTATATACATAAATGTCTGTTTCTGTAAGCTCATATACATATCCATCACTAATTGTAATGCTACAGTCACTAAATCTCCTGCTATGTGTTTTAAATTGTTTCAATGTTTTGATTTTTCCTGTTGTTTTATTCACACACTTTAATTCTGCACCGCTATTTTTATCATAATTGAACAAGTCCTGCCAGTACACATAATATATGTTATTACCATCGTCCCATATGTCACAATAAGAGAAATAGCTGCTGTTTACTTTTTCTATCTTGTCTTTAAATGAAAAAAGCTTTTTGCCATTAAGGTTATATTCAGTTACATATGTATACTTGTTATCAAAATTAGCCTCTACAACTATAACTGTTTTATCCAGCAATCTAACATATTCAACGCTTCCATCTTCATCCGCTTTCCTGAACTTATGCTTAATTTTATGTTTGGTCCTGAAAGAGCTGTCATTAATCTGCTTTATATCAAGTACAGTATAATAATTATCATCCCTGTCCACCGCAGCTGTATTATCATATCTTATTAAGCACACTTTCCCACCATCATTTATACACATACCTGATGTTTGTATTTCTTCCCGTGGGGCCATCTTTATAATCTGCTTAGTAATCTTTTTTTCTTTTGCACCTGCTGTACTACAGCAGGCACAGACAATTATTAATAACAATAAGATTGCATTTATCTTTACTGTTCTCATACACACCCTCCTACATTCTTTGGAATTGTATATGTTTCTGCATCCCTTCCGTCCTTTGGAATGTATAACATATATTGGGTCATCCCATTATATACCGCAAGTATCTTTGTTATCTTTGTTAAAAAATATTTTTTCATATATATCCCCTTTCATCTTCGTGTACTATTTCTCTTTTTCCGGAATTGCGATATTGTTAATCTTATCTGTTACTTTTTTTATACTTGACTGTAATTATATAGGTGAGATCACACTTGATTCACTTGCTGACCTGTTTTACATTAATAATGTCTACCCTATCAAAGGAATCTCCCCCAAAGGATTTTTATACAAGGGTTAAGGATAGATAGAATCCGTATTCATCAAGGTGCTGTCTGACTAACAACTATATTGCCGGCCAGACAGCACCCTGCAACATCCCATTAATTACGCTTATATATCACATTTTTACGTATTGATTCATCGTAATTCGCAAATATCATATATATATTTCCGTTGTCAAACATTCCAAAACAATCCATATTCAGTTCTTCACCTTGCGCAGGATTGAATATATTATCATTGCTTCCATCATACTCCAATTCAAAATTGTCTCCATCTCTTGTATCCAATCTGTATAATCCCTTTTTATTCAACACATATATATAATTACCTTTTATAAATGTTCCACCAAAATTATAAGGAGTAGTAGCTTCATTTTTCCATGGATGTGCATTAATAATGAAGTCTTCTTTACTGCATGGCAGCTGATAACTTTCAAGCATTTTTTTCCCATTTAAAGCATATTTCTTCACAAAACATTTCTTTCCGTAGTCAAAACGATACAGGAAATTACCTTCATATCTGTACCTGTGCGACTCATCAATCTCTTTGCTGCTTACAACCTTATTTTTCTTTAAATCATATGTCTGAATATAATTTTTTACCTTATTATTCTTGCCGAAAGTCCACATCAGGTAATACAACTTATTACATTTTATTTTCAGATCATGTATTACAACTTCTTTTATTTTGGATATATTCTCGTATTCAGGTTTTATTAAATATGATTTTTCCACTTTACCCTTTTTATTCATAACACTTATGGTTATTTTTTTGTTATCTTCAGAGTAGGTATATAATTTTGATTTTTTCCAATATATCGGAACAACCTCACCTTTTTTCTTTATTACATTTGCTGTTACATTACCCTGCTCAGACACAAAAGTAAGGCTAATTTTAGATTTTTTACTCTTAGCAGCTTTTATTATTTTATTTTTTATGGTTACAAAACCGTTACCATCATCCATTATTGCATATCCATAATCAACTACACTGTTTTGGTTTATACTTAATTCAGTTGGCGTATACGCCTCTGCTGCACATGCATTTTTATATCCACATGTGCACATAATTCCTATTATCATTGATGCTATTATTGTTTTTGTTAATTTCATTGCAATACCTCCATTTAAAATGATTATATAATCTGTTAAGCAAATAGCCTAAAAATAATATTGTTTTATATACTAATAATTAATCTGCAAAACTTAATCTCTGAATTCTATTTTTGTATGCATTGAAATCAATTCCATTCCAACTTATACTTGAAAAATAATACAGTTTTTCGAGCCTAAACATTGAAGAATATCCTTGAATATCATATTCTTCAAAACTCGGCGGACAATTTCCATTCCAGATTGCTAAAATCTCTGCACATGCTTTTCGAGCGCATGTCCACCTGCTCTCACAACAGCTTGTATCATCTGCTCTATTATAGTACTTCTCTCCGGTTACCTTATCAATATATGCCGTTTTATAACTTTCTGAATTTCCTGCAATAGGATATCTCCCATGGCTACACCATTTTCCATTAATAACTTCCCAAGATTTATGAGCGTATGTATCTGCCACTACATGCATTGCCACTCCCATCATGATTAATGCTGCATTTTTATCAGTATATGCATACTGACCATTTAGCATCACCTTAATTTCAGGCTCACCTAGCCATCTACGTACAGTTTCACATTCATTATTCACTCCAGGATCGCCGTCCGGATAGCCTATGTTCATAGCACTTTTATGCCCATATTTTTTACATCGCAAAGACATATTCATAATTTGTTCATATACTTTGACGTAATTATGATTGCTTAATGCATGAAGCATATTATGGCTTGGGTAAATTGAAGCATTACAATAATCGTCTGGGGCTCTTGAACCTAATTTCACAATTGCAATCTGTGTTGAAGATAATCCACCTGCATTTTGCGAAGCATATGTAACTGTACTTTCATGCTTTGTTCTACTCCATCTACCCTCAACCTCATCAGAGTAATCATCAACCCCAACCTCATTCTCAAATTCCTCTGTAAGTTCTTCTACATCACAGTTCTCTATATACTGTTCGCTATAATCATCATATATCTTACACGCATATTCGTAATCCACCAAAGAATATTCTTTTCCATCTTCCGCTGTTACTGTTTTTGCACTTGCTTTAAGAAGATTTCGTATATAATCTGCTGATTTAGAAAAATCTTTCTGCCATAACAAACTTGCAATACCTGTAACATGTGGTACAGCAAAACTTGTACCATTGCTTATACACTCCAAATCCATCCAACCGGTTGTCTTAATATACTCTCCAGGTGCTAAAAGTTCAAGTTCATCACCGGTTGATGTCATATCTGACAAAGTTCCTTCCGGTGTAACTGCACCTACAGCCACCACTTCATCATAAGCTGCAGGATATTCCACATTGTTTTCTTCGGAACTGCCACCATTACCTGAAGAAGCAAACATCAGTATGCCTGCTCTTTTCGCTCTCCTGATAGCATTATGTAATGTCACAGAATTGCCTTTTCTTCCAAAACTCATGTTAATAATATTTACTTTTTTTTCAATTGCCCAGTCAATTGCCTTTACTACTCTGTCAATTGATGCTTTGTTATTATTATCAAGTATTTTTGCTGAATATATCTCAATATTTGGATTAATACCTTTAATTGAACCATTCTCTCCACTTGATCCTATCACTGATGCAACTGCTGTACCATGACCC
>CAKRSU010000050.1 GCA_934401755.1 uncultured Oxalobacter sp. | reverse complement strand
CCAGCAAACTTGCTGCTGAACGTGCTGTGACTTCTACTATAAAAAATTCAAGCAGCTTTTTCTGTATAGAATGCTTTTATTTACAATGAGTTATCTTCATTAAATAAGTATAAATTAACTGCTTATCTAATACAGCCCCAAATTTAAAATCATTAAGGATGTGTCGTTTGTTGTTTATTGGAAGCATTACTATTTTCTTTTTGCCGAATCAACGACTCAATCGCATCAACGGATTTTGTGCCTTCAACTTTTTTACCTTCTTCAGGCTTTTTATCCGTTAACGATGGATCTGAAGTATCTGATTGCTCTTCGGTATTTTCAGGAACAATCGGTTCAGATTTTAGTAAAACACGACTTGAACGAATCTCTGTTCCAACGAGCGAATACGTTAAACGAAGGGTATCTCTGATACCATCATGTTCTTTGCGACTATCAATCGACCAATTCTTTCCATCCTTTGCAAATTTCCAAGTCTTCTTACCATCACCAGGATCCAACATTACACCGGTACTTGTCGCTAAAAGACGATATTCGGTTGGTGTATTCGCATCCACTTCAACCGTATACGCATCAATTCGACCGTTATTCGTCGTATCATAAGCATATACATACAACGTATAGAAACTCGTCCCCTTAGTTGGAAGCGCATTTACCAGCTTAAATTTCATGCAAGAACCATTATCAATTGCCCAACAACCATTTTTATAAGTTCCTGTCCCATAACGTTCATCAAAAACCTTTTGAGCAATAAACTTTTGATCTTTATCCGTTAGAATGGCAACCTTATTGCTAACAATCTTACTTTCATCCGCTTTATGGTTTCCATTTAAACCGCCTTTAAAGAACCATCCTCCTGCAATAACAATAATAAGAACAACGATTCCCCAAAAAACTTTTTTTATTGTGCCATTTCCTGACTCCTCCTCAACAGACTTTGATGGATGCGCAAACGGTGCTGCAGAGCGAGCAGGTAATGCTTTTTCAAGTGCTGATATTTGTTGCTGTGTCAGATCGGTTTGCTGTGCAATAGGAGTCATAGACTCAGCTAATAGCTCTTCTTTTTGTGGATAGCCGTCTGGGGCAGGAACGATACTATGGGAATCAATATGAGTTGGAATGCCTGCAGAAATAGCTGCGGCTTCAATACCCGCTGTTCGTAAATGAAGAATATCTTGCTTAGCCTGCGGATGATTGCCATCTGCCGCTTTACCTATCCAGATATAAGCCAAACGAATATTCTGTGATGTTCCAATCCCATTCAAATAACGCATTCCAAGACGGTATTGAGCATCCACATCACCTTGCGAGGCTAATTGATACAGATGATATAACTCTGATGTTTGCTTTTCCATAGTATTTCTGCCAAATCTTTGCTAGCTCTATTTTCCATTCACCGATTTATTAATCCCTATTTTTTTAGTTAATAGGTAAATGGATTACGCATCGGTATGACATACTCACCAATATCTTCCTTAAAATTGATACGGACACTTTCACTTTGAACCGGATTGCCATTCTTCATACCGCTAACAGTCAAACGAATCGGATAGAATAATCCATTATTATTTTCTTCAATTTTGATCGTCCCTGAAAGATTGATCGCTTGACGGGCATTTGCTAACCGACTATTTACATGGTCAAGATCAAGCATTTCAAGTGCTGTTGGAATATAACCAATATTTTTAATGTTGCCATCAATTTGAGTAAATAACAGAACCCCCGAATCAGTTTCCCCTAAATTGTTATTCGCAATTTCTCCTTGCCATCCCCAAACATCATCTTTTCCCAATTTAACAAATTGCCAATTTTCAGGGGGCTCATCTCCTGTTCCGGCTTTAACAAATGGATTCTTTGCAACAGTCGTATAATTTCCCGCCATCTGGGGTTCTAAAATAAACATCCCGATAATACCATCAGCTAAATTGCTATCATTAGCCATTCGGCCTGTTGCAAGCACATAGACGCGAGAACCTTCTTTGGTTCGCACTGCATCAACGCGGTTCACTTTAATACAGAACTCGGTTCCCCCACTGCGAGAAGACCAACACCCCAATTTAGAGTCAAAACGACCATAGCTATTATCCATGATGTCTTTGACCATGGTATTAATATCTTCTTTAGAAACGCCTAATGGGGTTGCTTTTGCTCCTTCCATATAAATGACTTTTGTCACATTTTTCATTTCACTGGCATCATTGACAAAACGATCAAAGCGCCCAATACAATGTCCGACACTAATGACCATAATCAAGACAATGAAACACCCCAATAACAGACTGTATTGATGGAATTTTTGATGATGAAAACCAATAATGAGACGATCTAAAAAACCAGGATTTTTGTGGTCAATAATGGTATCTTCAACCCTATTGCGATGAAACAGGTGCGTTAGCATATAACCAGTTCCAACTGGCATACCACCAGCATCCTGTTTTTTTTCTGGTGATCGATAGGGAGGAATAGGATCACGATATTCAAGCGATGGCACGTACCCCTTATGCCCATCTAAAGCAAGGGGATGACCACTAATGAGATATTCGGTACCACATGCAATTCCACCAGGCTCTATGGATCTTGGCTGAAAATCTTTACGAGGAAAAGGTACATGAACAGGAACGCGTAAATGCTCGGGTAATGGTGCAAAACGAGGATCTGAAGCTGTCTTTGGAATAGCAGGTTGTAACGGGGAATCAACCTCAACGAATGAGTGCTCTTTTAGATACTGCTGAATCAAATGGGAATCTAATAATAATGCTTCATCTATCCATTGCAGATCACGCACTGCCGGAGCATATCCTAATGACGCCGCTTTTAATAACCAAACTTTAGCAAGTAACGTATCTTGATGAAAACCAATACCATTGAGAAAACAAAGACCTAACTGATATTGAGCGACAACATCTCCCCCTTCTGCCTGCTCATACAGATGAAAAACATCTATGTCCAATGTATCTTGTATTCGATTGCGTTCCATTTAATCCCTGTAATCAGTCTCCGTTCGCCTAAACGGATTAGTCATGTGAGGATTATTCAACTGTTGCGATACAATTCGATCCTGATTTGAAATATTTAATTTTCTCTTTTTCCAGCTTCGCCTCACGATCCATACGCCAATCACAAAAAAGATCGTGGCAACTATCATATCTAATTGATGATAACGTATGCTTGCAAGTGCCCCGATTAACCCAGAAAAACCAGCAACAATCAAAATATCAAGCCAAAGCGGGCGAATCGATCCTTTTTTATTGCGACCGATTAATCGCCAGAACAGATATCCAAGAAACCAGATACAAAAAAAGATAAATGCACGAAAACACCCTTTTGCCAATGCATTCATCACCATATTAAACATTTTGGATACCTCCTCCAATGCTTAGTATAGCATCACTCAATCTTTAAGCTTCGAGAACCCACACCGCAAAGCCATCGAATAAATCAAATGTTGTGAAAAAAGCAATCCGTTAATATCTGTGAAATGATTATCAATAGCAATTGGATTCGTTCTGCATGCCCTATTTCGGGCGACCATTTTGGACAGCTATCGAAAGAATAAATCAAACAATGACAATAAAAAAACTATTTAGAAAACGGGAATTTGCTGAATCTGTATAACCATCAAAGTGCAATAGTTTCTGCAGTACTCTCCAATGGATTATCTTGTATTTTTTCACGAACCAGAGAATGAATCCCTTGTTCTAACCAAATTTGTGTAATCCTATCAATATCAGCAGCTTCCAATGATTTTCGAAGCAGTTTAACGAGTTGCTTGAGCAGCATATCCCAATAAGGCGGATAAATAGCACCACCTTTCCAATGAATTTGATGCGCAAGACTAAAATTGACTTTAATTTCCCATTGTATTTCATCTATTTCAGAGCCTGCAAAACGTTTTGACCATTCAAGTAGTAGATACTTCTTAATCAATTTTTTAGTAAACGTATGCCAAAGCTTGCTATTAATCCAAATCGCTGGACGATTTTGGAGAGCATGATCTTGATGTTGACGATCTATCATCGCCATAACAACTTTATCAACAGGATAAATTTCAATAACCGTACGTACTTTAGATGAATGATGAACCGATAAACTCAAGCACGAAATCGCTTCTGCTGGAAATTGAGGACGGTTTCGACCAAATGCTTTTTGGCATGAATAACACCAATATTTGTGCGATCCCTTCTTTTTTTTGCCACTTAAAATGCGGACTTGACCACTTTCTACTTCATTAAACAGTTTCTCAGTAAAGATATGTTTTCCCCACCGATTTTCAGCAATACGTTCACTACCACATTTAGGACAAATAATTTTACTCATGCCAGTCCTCAGATTATGTCTCTTATCGCTAACGATTCAGCGCTTAAAGTCAGCAAGCATATAACTAGAATATGACCGTTTCTTTTCATTCAATGATTTTTCTGTATTTTACAATTCATCATCCAATTTTGGTTTAAGGTTTGATCGTAAAGTAACATTTCCTCTATCCAATAAGCATCATAGACTTAATAACACCTGATTTTCCCAAAACTTTGAGTTCTTTCTTTGATTTATTATTGACTATGCTTATCTCATAAATGGAATTCGGTTAAAAACCTGAAGTCCCGTTTTTTATATCTAGGATTCAGTCCATATCTTTGCGTATGCCCTATGAATACAACGTTTTCCTTCT
>CAKRSU010000049.1 GCA_934401755.1 uncultured Oxalobacter sp. | reverse complement strand
ATTCAGAAGAGTATACAATTCGTATTTTTATTAATCATGTATTGGTAGATACATTGAGGTGCAGAGATGGAGATCTTTTATCTTTAACTAATAATTACAATGGCTTACCTGTTAGAGAATGGGAATATTCTATTAAATGCGAAAATGACGATGGGGTAATAATTAGTAAGAGAGTTAGCGTTATAGATGAGAATGTAGATATAACGATAACAGGTAATGATGACATATGTGGTTATTCATGGATAATGGGATTGGATGCTCCGGTTAATGACAACGGCAATGCAGAAAATATTAATGATATAACTGAGGCATCAAATGCTTCGGAAACTAATTTGGGTACGAGCAAAGATAATAATCAAAATACATCGGTGAATTCTGATAAAGCAATAAAAAAATTATTGTCACCGTGTATTTTGAAATATGAGAGAGGTTCAAAAAAACTTGTTGTTAAAGGTGAAATAGAAACTTACGTATATATTAAAAGAAAGAAAAAAATAGTGACTATTTACATGAATAAAAAAACAAAAAAGACAATTACTCTTTCTAAAAAACTTAAAAGGGGAGAGAAGATTAAAATATATGCAAAAAAATCAGGATATAAAAAGAGTAAGGTACAAACATATAAAGTATAATAATATGAAAGATTATTGATATTATTAGTCGTAGTTGGAATGATGGTTGGAAAGTATACAGAAAATGTTAAGAACTAGTTATATTTTATTGCATAGAGTGGATTTTTATGGGAGAATAAGTAAATATGACAAACATTATTGAAATGAAGAACATACACAAATTTTATACAAACGGAAATGAATCTTTACATGCTCTTAAAGGCGTATCATTTGCCTTGAAACAGGGCGAGATTCTTGCTGTTATGGGAAGCAGTGGCTCTGGTAAGAGTACACTGCTGCATATCATTGGGACGATGGATGTGGCTGATGAAGGTGAAATATATCTGGATGGAGTGCTGGAAGAAAAATACGGTGTGGAACCTGATGCAACAAGAATTCGTTATGACAATATCGGGTTTATATTTCAGGATTTTAATCTGATACAGGATTTCAATGTGGAGGAAAATGTTTCGCTTCCATTGATATTAGCAGGGGAAAAAAGCAAAGAGATTCGCAGACGTACAGAAGAGATGCTTGATATGGTTGGTATACTTGATAAGAGAAAGAATCCTGTAACTAAGCTTTCAGGAGGACAAAGACAGAGAGTTGCAATTGCAAGAGCATTGATTAATGAGCCTAAAATATTGTTGGCTGACGAGCCGACAGGAAATCTGGATTGTAATACTGCATATGATATCATGCAGATTTTTCTTGAACTGAAGGAAAAATCCGGACAAAGTACTATTTTAGTTACACATGACCCGACTATAGCAAGTTATGCAGACAGAGTTTTGTTCTTGCAGGATGGGCTTATATACGGCGAATATGAGAAGCAGGGTAATAGTGGAGATGTAGATGAGATACTTGCGAAATTCCGAGAGTCACAGAAAAATGCAGAGAAAAACAGGGAGAGCGAAAATGATTAATATATTCAGAATGGGACTGACGTTTCTTAGAAAGAGTAAGATGCTGTCTTTTTCTGCTTTTTTAAGTATCTTTCTTGCTTGTTTTTTAGGTATTAGTATGCTCCAACTGGCAATAAGTGCGGAAATAGCTTATAAGAATAATATTTTAGAAGAGTATGGGGATTTTGATATTGGCATAACTAAGAATAATAATATTTCTTTTTCAGAAAGTGAAATAGAACAAATTGAAAACATACAAAATGTACAGAAAATATCTTGCGGATATTATGTTGCAGATTTAGATGGTATTTATACTGTAGGAGTAAAAGATGATTCAATAAACAAAAGTCGTTATAAGTATACATGTGATATAGCAGCCAATGATATAATTATTAATAAATATCTTGCTGAGAAAAAGGGTAACAATTTAGGAGATATTTTTATTCATGGGAACAGGGAATACATAGTAAAAGAAGTGCTTGAAGGAGACAGTTTTTCTAAAAGTAAAATAGAACTTGCAATTGTAGATATGACGCGACTGCTGGAAAGTCTTGGAGTTGAAAAGAATCCTAATTATATCATGTTAAAATGTCAAGAGAAAGCTGATTTAGATAGTATTACAGAGCAGCTTGTTTTTATTTCACAAGGTGATTTTCAAGTGAGTTGTGTCAGTCAGAATGAAGATTTTAAGAAAATGCTTCAAATATTTGAGGGATTACTTCTGGTACTTTTTGTTATCGTTGTTGTTATTTGTGGAATGTTTATTTTAAGTATATTCCAAGAGTTTATAAGAAAATACCAGTGTGATATGGCGATTGTCCGTACAATTGGAGGAAGATGTTATCAGGTTAATTGCATTTTTATGTCAATGTCGGTTGTGCTGAGTTTTGCAGGCTGTGTGTTGGGCGTTATGGTATGTGCAGTAGTAGATGGTTATTTACTAAACAAGATGAATGAAATCCTTAATCTATTTGATGGCGATATTGTTTTAGAGTGGGAAAGTATGTTTTTAATGGCAGGAGTTATTTTTGTTATTTACAATGTAGTAAGTGCTCTATTTTTTGTACTAAAGCAAAGAGTGTTGCCGCTTCAGGTTTTTCAGAGAAATTTAGATGGACTTAAGAGAAAGAAAAGGGCTAATCGTTTCTTGTTTGCCAGAAAAATATTTGGTACAGATGGATATCTTGCTATAAAGTTTTTGATGCCGAAATTCTGGCAGAATTTTACTATTGTTGTTATTATTGGACTGATTACAGCATTATCGTACACAGGACATGCTTCAATCAAGCTATTAAATGAAAATAGTTTTCAATACTACAGAAATGTGCTTAATGGTTCTGAGGCAGGGGCAGAATACTATTCTATGAATGAACTAACAGTTGATGAAATTCGAAATATGTGGAGAGATATTAGAGAAACAACAGAACAATGCAGTTATTTGATGGGTGGATATTATAATAGTGGCTACTCTTTGCATAGTGATATTAATACATTTTATGTGACAGATTTGGTTAGTTTTATGGAACAGTTTCCGGGAGAACAGATAAAACATTTTGAAACAGTTCCAAAGGAGCAGAGAGTGATTATGACAAGGAAAACTGCTCATTATTCAGGTTATTCTTTGGGAGATAAGATATTTTTGGATTCACAATGGCTTGGGGGAAAGCATGAATACACTATTGTAGAAATTGTTGATTGGAATCACAATGTGACAGAAGATGCCGGAATTATTTTAGAACAAAGTGTATTGAGTGGTAAAGATAAAAATGCTTATTGTCCATATGAAGCCTATTTTTATGTAAAAGAGTATACTGAACAGACAAGAGAAGTATTTGAAAAATACGAGGTTGCTAAAGAGGGTTTTAAATGGCTTAGTATGGAAGAAATCATGAAAGAAGGTAATGATGTAAGTAACCAGAGAGTGACAATGATTAGTGTAATACTTGTTGTACTAATTATCATTGCTGGTATAGGCTGGCTTAATTCTGCAAAAAGTATGCTGTTAGCCAGAGAAAATGAGTATCATGTATTACGTATGCTTGGAACGGATATTAAAAGTGTTCGCAGAATAAGCTGGATTCAGGTGTGGAGTTATATGTCTGCAGGAATTATCCTTGGAATGGCTGTAGGTTTAGTAGTAGTTTATTTTTTATGGCGTTCTAATGTTAATCCGAATGTATCTATTTCGATATATTGGGAAAATGTGTTTGGAATTGTGGTATATATGTTTATGTTGTCTATGGGTTTAAGAACAACTATAAAGCAGTTGTCTATGTAATAAATTATTCGTTTAAGTGTGAAAGGAAAAGGAATGAAAAGACTTTTTAAAATGGCATTTGTTTTTATTATAAAAAGCAAAATGCTGTCCATTTCTGTATTTATAAGCATATTTGTTGCATGTTTTCTCAGCGTAAGCATGTTTCAGTTATCGTCTAATATGGAACGTTCAATAGAAAAAGTAATTGAAGAGGAAAAGGGAGCGTTTGATTTAAGACTGACAAGGAGAGACGGAGAAAGCTTTAACGAAGAGGAGATAGAGTTTTTTAAGAATGACAAGGATGTAAAAAATATCGCTACAGGCTATCAGACTAGTGAACTTTTAGATACATACATGGTAGGTGTAACAAATGATGAAATAAATAAAAGCTTATACAAACACACGAAAGATATAAAGGATAATCAGATTATTATTAATGATATTCTTGGACGCAGAGAGAATAAAAAAGTTGGAGATACTTTCACAATAGCAGGGAAAAATCTTGAAATAATAGAAGTAATTGAGACTGCTTCAATATCAAATTATAAAATGCCAATGGCAATTATGGAATTGTCCATGATTCATGAACTGATTGGTCATTCTGATACTTATATGCCAAATTATTTACTGCTTGTATGCCATGATTCAGCTTATTGCAATATAGAACGTGGTGGTGGAATTGTTAATCGCATATGGGAACATAGTCAGGAATATAATATCTCGGATCAGCGGGAGGGTGGTCAGTATGATGTTGCAATTAAAGTAGTTAAGTTGATATTCACTGTATTTTTTGTAATTATTATTGTGATTAGTGGTTTATTTGTTGTAAATATTTTTCTTGAATATATGAGGAAATACAGAAGGGACATGGCTGTTATTCGCACTGTTGGCGGAAAGCAGGAACAGATCAAGAATATATTTTGCTCCATGTCTGTAATTATCAG
>CAKRSU010000048.1 GCA_934401755.1 uncultured Oxalobacter sp. | reverse complement strand
CCTCCTCCAGATCATCATACGCATCCATTATATATATAAATCTGCCCAAATGAAAGGCTAACTGTGATAAAATATCTGTAAAAATATCTTGTTTAAATATAAAAAGCTCCTTCATCATGTTTCCAAAGCAGTCTGCAGGGCCAAATATATCCATATCACCTGTCTTTTCTTTCTTTGCAAGCTCATTCAGCCAGGAAGATATATTCTGTTCCTTATGTCCATATATCCCTGCGGCCTTCTGCTTCCTGCGCTTATATAATTTCATTCCGATTCGTGCCTTACCCGAACCCTCATCATTGTAATTATCCTCAAAATGATAGAATGACAGAATAATATTCATATCCGCAGCAAACTCCGTAACCTCGTTGGTTATAAACTTCTTTTTTCCAATCGGATGAATAAGACATCTTCCTTCATGGACATTAACAGGAACTTCATATACAGAAGACAGCAGAATTATCAGGAATGTCATATCATATGTCAGGGTTATCTGTCCGGTAAAACCATATTTCTGCTTTAAAACCTTACACAGACCACAGTAAAACCCCTTATATATCTCATAATCCTTTATTTTTAATTCCGATTTACGGATCTGTACATATCCAAACAACAGATTCCCTCCTAATCAGTTTTCTTAAGATATTTTATTATCATCTTTTCAAGCTTTTCCGGAATTATCGGTTTGGAAAGGAAATCAGCAAATCCCTGCTCAAGATACTCTTCCATCGCACCCTGCACGGCATTTGCAGTCAGCATTATGACCGGGGATTCCTTGCACATATGCTCAGTTTCTTTCATCTTCCCAAATGTCATAACCCCATCCATTTCAGGCATCATATAATCCATAAAAACAATATCAAAATGTTGTTTTTTAATCATATCAAGGCATTCAGCCCCGCTTCCCGCCTCATATACCTTTACCCCGGTTGCCTTTAACAGGTTGCGGAATACAACCCGGTTCAGCCTGTTATCATCAACAATCAGTATTGACGAAGCCGGAGAGGTAAAGACCGGCCGGTAATCACTCTTTTCAACATCCTCAGTATCACCCAGCCCAAACTTAAGCGGTGTATCATCAACAACCAACTGTGGAATATGGCAGTAAAATGTTGTTCCTGCACCATATTCACTCTCTACCTCAAGTCTGCTCCTCATTCTTGAAAGCAGGTTCGTTGTAATATTGAGGCCAAGTCCCGTACCCTGAATTCTGTGATTCCGTGTCTCATCTATCCTCTCAAATTCCTTAAACAACTTTGGAATATCATCGTTCTTAATTCCAATACCTGTATCAGTTACATATATATCAACAGTTCCTTTTTCTGAATTACCTGTCCATCCAAGCTTAAGTGTAACCGAACCTTCATTAGTATACTTAACGGCATTTGACAACAGGTTCATAAGAACCTGCTCAATTCTTACATCGTCACCAATCAGCACAGAGGGAATACCATCCCCAACCTCAAGACAAAACTCCAGATTCTTTTCCTTCGTCCTGACCTTTGTCATATTACATACATTTTTAAGAATCTTCTTAATGTTATATTCCCTGTCAACAATATCCATCTTGCCGGCTTCAATCTTGGAAAAATCAAGGATGTCATTAATGAGACCTATCAGGGTGTCCGTTGCACTTTTTATCTGGTTGGCATACTGCAGGATGGCACTGTCGTTACATTCCCTGATAATCATCTCATTCATGCCATATATAGAGTTAACAGGTGTCCTTATCTCATGTGATACCTTTGACAGAAAAGCTGATTTAGTCCTGTTGGATTTCTTCTCCATCTCTATCTTACGGTTATAAAAATTAACCTGTTCTGTCCTGTCAAGCATACTGAAATAGCTTCCAACATAATTGTTATCCTTGTCATACAGACGAAGACATGCAACCTCAAAAAACCTGGTCTCACCATTAACTACATGTTCTTCATCCCATTTACCATAATCCCCATCAAGCAGCTTTGACCGTTCAATATATACATTAAACTTCCGCTCAGCTTTTTCCGTATTTTTCTCCCTGCCAAGCTGGTTCCACATGCTTGCATTAGAATATATGCATTTTCCGTTCTCATCAAAAAATATAATTCCTGTATCAAGCCTGTCCATCATAAGTGTCTGAACCTTATTAACCAGTTCTCTAGGAATATAAAATAAAGCAAAATAATATATCGCAATAGACATCACACCATAAAATACAATCGATATATTAAGAGGGAGATGCAGCAAAACACATATACCATCCGACACAATAAGCAGTACAAATATCACAAGAACGCCAGTATACTTCTTCCGATAATACAGCGAGGCGTTATATATCCCATACAAAAGCATACATACGGTTATCAGAACCATCAGATAGCATATTACAAGATGTACATAATACAGATATGTAAAATTCTTCACTTCAAATATAAGGTACTTCCCTAAAAGCATATGCCTTTCCATGCTGAATTCAATACCTGTCCTTATATTAACAAGAAACAGAATGCTGTCAATTACCGAGCTTACAAAAAACCACCATCTTATACGCGGCATCCGGTTAGTGTAATGCGCATACTCTTCCACGAACATACATAAAGCAAAAAGCATCCAGTCCATCATCAATGAAAAGAGAGAGAAACCTGTTACAGCAATAAACCTGTTAATTCCTGAAACATACATTATATTTGCCGCAATTGCCACAACACCTGCAAACATCAGATTCCCCATTCTTTTATCAAGAACAGACTCATGCTTTTTTGCCCTTACCGCACATTCAAACAATATTATGATCAATATAATAAGAAATACAATATATGCTTCTACCATTAAATCAACTCTCTTTTAGTATGAAAAAACGTATGCTAATATATAAATATACTATCAAACAATGTACAAGTCAATTATTCCGGCGCAAAAACGTTTCTACCAGAATTTTTTTGTATTTCAGGCCTATCCCTAATTTGTCAACGCAGCCATGCATTGTAATATAACGGTTGACCTTATCAATATTTTTAATATGTCTTACGTTAACAATGCAGCCCCTGAAACACATCACAAAGCTTCTGTCATCAATATCCCCCAGCAGCTTTTTACATGTCAGATATGGTATGGTATATTCTTTATCTGCAGTAACAATTCTCATACTATGATTATTACTCTGTGCGTATATTATCTTATCAATATCAATGCACTCAAGCAGACCCTCTGCCTGATAGATTACTTTCTCCGGCCGCCAGGATACAACATCATTTTCAATCTCCAGTGCCTCTTCGATTATCCTTTTGACCTGACCTGCATCAAATGGTTTTTCAAAATATCTGTATATATGTGCATGCGAATACAAAAACATGCCCTCATCACACACCCCTGAAACAACTATAACCGGTGTATATCTGTATTTTGCAACACCACGCATTTTTAGTATAAATGAAACACCTGAATTATCACTGCTTCTCCTCTCTGATTCAAGTATTATGTCAACAATAAACAGGCTGATTGAATTCGTCATTGCAATGCCAAACGCATCTGCCAGATTATCAGTTTCATAAACAGCCGTATTCACTTCGATACCCCTGATAATATTATTAAGTCTGTCCCTTGATACAGCATCCCCATCAAGCACCAAAATTTTTTTCATGTAACAGTCACCTTTTATCTGTTTTGTAACCCAAACCGGCATATATCTTCCTGAAAGCACATTTTTTCCCTGCGAAGCAGATATAATGCCATTAGAGTAAACAAAAAACATATTTTAAGTTATTATGTTATCTTTTGTAAAATAATGATGTATAATTATCTTCAGAACCATGAATTCAGATATACACAATCCATATCCTGTCTGGGATCAATCTGTCACATTCGCGAAAAAACTTTCTATAGGATATGGATTGCTTATATAGATAGGAACAATTATCATTTGTCATTTTTCTGCAATATACTGACCAGTTCATTAATTGTCTTGGATATCCTTGCAATAATAAGTTTATTATTATCATCAACTTTGGAATAATAATATATAAGCTCACGTATACCTTTTTCATCCATATTGCCGGCCTTGATATCATCAAAACCAAGCTCCATCCGGGAATCACTAAGGCAAAGCAGGTAATCTGTCGTAACTCCAAAATATCTTGAGCAGCGGATTATCATGTCCTCATTCATCATCGCATTATTATTCTCATACCTGCTTATCTGCTGTTGTGTTGTGCTAAGAGCATAAGCCAGTTCTTCCTGAGATATGTTAAGTTCTTTTCTTAACTGTGCCATTCTGCTCATCAACAATTGCCCTCCTGTTAAAACTTCCCGCATTATTATCAGAATATGCAGTGATAATAACAAATTATAAATATACTATTCTCACTTTTCTACGCCCAAATAGCGTATTTACAACAATTAATTGTTAAATGTTACAAAAAAATACATTTAACATGCAAAAAAGTGCCTCTCCATTGTTCCTGTTTCAAAAAACAAGGGAGCTGCACTCTTATTGTGCCTGCTGCAAATACGCTTTCAAAGCCATCCGCAGTAAAATATTATTTTGTATTACTGATTACAATTGCCAGATTCAGATATGCTGCAAAAGTTAACCATACAAGATACGCCGCTATTCCCATCAGTGTATACAATATTGTCCACACAACAGGGAATAACCAGTCCGGCGGTGCCAGCATATGTTATCACTATAAATTTAATCAAATTTTACAATTACATCTTTATATCACAATGACACATTTTTCACAAAAAATATATACCTTGCAACTAACACTGATGGTAACAGCACACAGAAAACCTCTAGCAAGTTTGATAGAATCCCAGTCAATGTTTTTGATCTTATCCAAAAGTTCTTCTTTTGAATTTGCCTGAACCGTAGTTTT
>CAKRSU010000047.1 GCA_934401755.1 uncultured Oxalobacter sp. | reverse complement strand
ATTTAGGTCGCTTTTCTCCAAGCACTCTGACAATTTCAAAGATGAGCGTACCTCTGGCATCTTCAAAGCCGCGTCTTCTGCCGGCGACAGAAAACGCCTGACAGGGAAATCCCGCACAAAGGATATCAAAGTCCGGGATGTCCTTTGGATTAATTTTTGTTGCATCATCAAAAAACACCTCATTTTCAGTATCAAATACGGCATTGTAGCTCCTGTTTGCAAATGCGTCAATCTCGCAATGTCCGACGCATTTATATCCGCCTGCTCTTTCAAGCCCTGCTCTGAAGCCTCCAATACCTGAAAACATATCAAAAAATCTTATCACTGTTTTCTCGCTCCAATCGGGTAACTGAAAGCGTCGCCGACACCTCGTGAGGATATTAAATTTTAATGATTCGTTATTTCTTCTTTCCGCTGTTGATATTAGCCGATTCGTTTTCAGCACACATTTTTAATCTTTTCTGCACTGCTGCGTGCATATTTTCAAGCGATTCCTTTGTGTAGCCTTCAAGAAGCTCATTCGCTTCATTTTCAGTAAGCCGTACCCCTGCGTCGTACTCGTGCAGGAATTTTCCGCTTTCCACCATAGGTGTGATAATCAGCCGAACACCGTCAAACACAACTTTGATGTATGTGTTATGTCCTATTTTCCTCAATAGTTCTCGGAATAAAAACGGTAGTGTGATTCGGCCTCTTGTACCTGTAGTCCTGTAAATAGTTAAACTCATAATCACCATCTCCAAATAAACTTAATTGTATCGGTTCGTTTTTTCTTCTTTCGTTTATATCGTAGTTTGCGATCAGCAGCTCCTTGAACCTGCTACCTGAATCGTATCTGTGGGCAAGAGAGTTTGCACGGGTATGCTCGACAATCGTATAGTCCTTATACAGTTCCTTAACAAATTCGCAGTCATTGTACGACAATAAAAATTTGCCCTTAATTTCTTTTAAGGTGTCATACAGTCTGACATGGTCTTCTTTCGGAAACTCCACCATATAATGACCTTCCGTTTCAACATACGGCGGATCAAGATAGAAAAATGATTCGTACCTGTCGTACTGTTTTATAAGGCTTTCAAAATCCTTATTCTCAATCACAGTTTCTCTCAGCCTGAATGCCGCCGCAGAGAGCGTTTCCAGTGTACTCAAAAGATTTACTGGCTGACCGCCGAAGCTTTTGCCTCCGCTGCCGTAGCTGTATCTTATGAGCTTGTAAAAGGCTGCCGCCCTCTCCACATCGTAAAGCTGCGATTTCTCGGTTAAAATCTTTACGATTTCCTCTGCATCCCGTTTGTTAAAATACTCGTTTGCCGTCTGCAATTCTTCCTGCATATACGGATATTCCGGCTCATCGCCGTTTAAGAAGTTTTGCAGTATACTAAACTCCTGCCTGCTGTGAAGCGGCAAAAAATTCAAGGCTTTGATTAACGCCAGCGGCCTTTCCTTTATACATCTGAACATATTTACAAGGTCGCCGTTAAAATCGTTATACACCTCAAACCTTTCTTTCATCTTTGCAAAGAGAACAGAAGCTCCTCCGCCGAACACCTCGATATATCTTCCGTAAATCAAGGGGAATGACCAAAGGATTATATCTCTCATTGCACGTTTGCCGCCTATATACGGAATCGGACTGTTTTGATATTTCACTACCTCAAACACCTCCGATTTGGCATAAACTAAAAAAGCGGCTGATGTTGTCAGTTTTGACTTATCAGCCGCCGCATTTCTACGATATTCTTGATTTCGGGAACATCTCTTATTCTGTTGCTTTTACTCTTGGGTTTCATATTTTTCTTCCTTTCCGCAAAACAAAAAAAGCGGTCAATTCGTGTGTAATCACACAAACTGACCGCCTCTTATTTTTTCTTCTTACATACCGTCCATACCGATTCCCTGTGTCTGCCCGTCCGGTCCGCTTGCATAGTCAAGCAGCTCTCTGACATCTTCGGGTGCATTTTCCTTATCAATATGAATATCACCGTCAAATTCCGGCGTATACCAATAGTCATAAACACCGATTTCTTCTCTTTTGGTTTTTACTTTGTCCGTCATACATTCGCTGTCATCACAATAAAAATTGCCGTCCAGCATAAACTGTGTTCCCCAGTGTTCACCCGATGATTCAATATCCACCAATACAAGCCCGACGCAAAGCGCACTTGTTTCCCGTGATTTGATCACTGCAGGAAGATAGAACATATCCTCATTGCCGGCATCAATATCATCTACGCAGTCCGTGCCGTATGTGCCGCAAAATACCTCGTGCATTGTTTTAAGTATTTCTTTATCGTCACGCATACTTTTTGCATCAAGAGTTCTAAGCTTTAAGTTCAGATTATTGATAAACACTTCATTTTTCCCGATAAGTTTTAATCCGTATATACGGTCTTCCCTTAATTCTTTTTCCGAAAAGGTTTCCGGCTTATTGTGCATATCGTAATAATACCGCATACATTCATCGGATATTGAACCGTAATGACCGTTTTCGCCTGCCGACGCAATAAAAAATGTTCCGCATATTATCTCTCCGCCAAAGTGCCTGTTTGGTTTAAGAAAAGGCAATGTATTATCAGCGTTGGAAACCAAAACAGATTTACTGTCAAGCTGCTGTGTCCTCACATTGCCTTCGACAACGCTTTTATATGCCTCCGTAACATTTTTTAACCACTCGATATGCGGTTTCTTTCCCGGTTCAAAAACCATAATTTTAATTCTGCTCTCCATTTAAGTATTTTTCCTCTCTTTTAGATTCTTTGCCGCTTACTATAAAGCAGCACAGTGTAGCAACCCCGAAAACTGCTCCGATTGTTACTCCACTTATAAATGTTAACACATAACTCACTTTGATTCACCCCTGCATTTCTATTATTGGTTCTTCCGCTTCTTCCATATCCTCGTTATCTGCCGTAATTTCAAACTTTGACTCACCGTATGGCTTAACTGTTGACCTTTCCAAAAAGTCTTCGCCTCTTTTTGTAAAATATGCAACTTCATATTCGTTGGCATCTAATATCTCGCCATCACCGTAAACAAAGCTTTTAACATTTACCTCAACCTTCCCGGTGTCCGGGTTGTCTTTCATAAAATTCTGATATTTTATCCAATTTTTAAGGTTGTCTTCTCTTTCCGGAATTCCGCCGCACAAAAATGATTCTTTTGCTCCGTTGTCTGCCGATACCGTTACCTTTGAAAATAAAACTGCCAT
This sequence comes from uncultured Oxalobacter sp., assembly GCA_934401755.1. Lineage (GTDB taxonomy): Bacteria > Pseudomonadota > Gammaproteobacteria > Burkholderiales > Burkholderiaceae_D > Oxalobacter. Next base: position 1,994 of record CAKRSU010000047.1, on the reverse strand, counting down.
TATATCACCTTCCTTACTTAATCCGTATTGTCTGTCCTTTATATGAGTATGTATTTTGCCTGCGGTTCATCGGATTGTTCACATAGCTCTGTTTTCTTTTCCGCTTATCTTTATATCCGCTTATGCCGTACTTCTCAATAAATTTGGCATTGATAATCAGACAAAGAATTTTATCATCTATAACGCCGTCCTCGGTCAGATCGTCCTCCGCAAGACCTGTTTCCATTCCCGCAAGCATTCTGACTGCGTGATACAAGTTATATTGTTCTTCACCGTTACTGCCGTTATACATTTTCGGCAGAATATAAAGCGGATTGGATACATAGTTTTCAAGGATTGTTCCGAATACTCTGTCAGCGCTCAAAAGATAAATAACAGCAGCTTTTCCGAAATCTAATCTTTTGTCGGTTTTCACGCACTTTCCGTGCATTTTCCAAAACAAATCCCTATGCTCCTCATTGCAAAAAATAAATTCATCAAACAAAAATCTGTCCAATGAATTCATAACCCTTTTTATAATACTTCCGTATCCGTATTCACGCATATATTCTTTTAACATTCCGGCATACTGTGCTTTCAGTCTTTTTTCTTCTTTACTGCATCTCCCCGTATCGGGTATCTGCTGCATCATACATTCATACATAAACAGCTTTGTTCCTCCAAAAAATTTCATCAACAATATGCTCACTCCTGACCCGGCATTGTTGCTTTTACATTTTCCACGCAAGCATACTGCATCAGGATTTTATTGCCATACAGCATTTTTTGTATGTTTTCATAAAGCGAACGAATCGCACTGCAAATCGATCCGTAATAGTTTTCAATTTCTATTGTGTTGTGCCGTATCTTTGACAGACACCACGAATAGCTTTCGCAGTCAAATCCATCATAATCGAGTGCATCCCTCAAATCCTCTGTAAGCTGCATAATCAGTATTTCTATGCTTTCTGCCGATTCAAGCATTTCCAAAACTTCCTCATCTTCTTCGGATACAAGCTCGGTGAGGTTTGTGTCCTCAATATCAAGCGTTACATCCACTCCGTCCGATATAATGAGAAACTTATTCGCCTTATCTTTTATTTTTTTCAACACATCAATATTTCTTATCATTATCCTCTCTCCTTTTTACATATTCAAATTTTGTTCATTTTCAGCATCTTTGTCAAACCATTTGTTCCACTCCTCTGCCGGGCAGTATCCGGCGAGTGCCTTTGAAAACTCCTCCAGCCGTTCATACTCAACATCGCAGCACTGAATCTGCACACCGTAACTTCCTTCATATATCTGCTCAACCCTTGCGTCAAGGACATCTGCCCATTCTGCTCTGCCCTTATCGGTAATCGTGTCATACGACAACTCTTCAATTGTCGCCAAGTCGTGTTCAACCTCGTTATGTATAAGATGAACGCTTGAAAGGCTTACTCCCTTTAACAGATCGCCAAGCGTAATATTTGAAAGAGTTTGTTCAAGCGGCACTTTGGTGAATGAGTTATCAAGCGATGCAATGTCCGGCAAATAGGTTCCGAGCATTTCGGGTGCAACAAACCATTTCATACCGTCTGTCCTCTCGAACAGCATATTTTCATCTGTTACCTTAAAGGTATATATTTTCCCGTCGTTTTCGTATCTGTCGCCGTCAGTATAGTAATTCAGCGCCTCCGGCAAAGTTTTTCTTGCAATTTCCGCCACCTTTTCGGTCAGCTTGCCGTATTCATCACGAAACCGCTTGGCATTAAGATACTGCGGTTTTTGAAATCGTTTGTCATAGCAATAGATATAAAAGTCGTAGTTTCCGTTATCCGAAATTATCCTGATATCGTACTCATAATTTTCGCTTTCAACAAACATTCCGTGCGAATTGCTTTCGGAAGTGTCAAGCTTTAATTGCTCGTTTCCGTATACGAAGCTGCGCATATATGCTCTGTCCGTCAGGAGCCGTTCCCGCAAGAATTTCATAACATCATCAAACTCTGTTTTAAACGGTTCTTTATTCA
>CAKRSU010000046.1 GCA_934401755.1 uncultured Oxalobacter sp. | reverse complement strand
GTATCAATGGTTTTTTGATGGCCGAGTTCAAGACTATCGAAGAGGATGATGTTTCGTCCTGCTTCAAGCAGGGCTAACGCACAATGGCTGCCGATGTAGCCGGCACCTCCGGTGATGAGGATGGTGCCTTTCGGTTGGGGGTGTGGGGTGTTGTGACCTAGTGGTTTGTTGATGGGTGTTGGTACTAGGTTGTTTGTTGGGTTTATCGGCATTTTTCTATTTTTTTGTTTTTGTTGTTTTGTGTTTTAGTTTTAATTTTTTGTTTTGTTCTTTTTTGTTTTTAGGGCTTTGTGGGATCTTTTGTTTTGGGCTGCCCTTCTTTAGGTTTTCTTATTCTTTGGGTCGTTTTACGTGGGGGGGGGGAAAACCGCTGGTACCTGAATGGTCTGTGCTTTGGGAATTAGTGCGTTCCGCTTCTTTTTGTTTTTTCCAGTTGATGTAGGCAATTAAGGGTTTGCCGCTTTTTTCGACGCTAAACTGGGTTTTGATGCCGAGGTTTTCGAGGATTTTCTGGAGGGTGTCGATTCTCGGGATTCGCTCTCCTCGTATGAAGCGCCATAGGGTGACTCGATCGATGTCGCTTTGTTTGGCGAGTTGACTGATGCCATAGGCGTTGATGAGTTCGTTTAATGTTTGCATGAAGGCTTGGGTATCGCCTTGTCTGAAGGTGTTGTTCAGGGCTTGGGCGATTGGATGTCCGCTATTGTTGGGATGTTGTGTTTTGGTTGTTTCCACGGCTGCCTTCTTGTTTTTTATAAGTTTTTGGTGAGCGATTCTTTTAGCTTTGTGTTTTGTGTTTTTTTTGAGTGTTTGTTTTATATTTGGTTTTTTTGTGTATGTTTTTTTCTTTTAGTTTTGGTTTGGTTCTTTTTTTATTCGTATGTTTTGTTGTTTTATTTGTGGTTTTGGTGTTTTTGCTCTTTATTGTTTTTGTTGGTTTTTTTAGGCGTTTTGGGATTCTATGTCCGTTAATAAGCATTACAGGATGTTGAGTTTTTTGGTAAGGCTTTGTTTTGATGGGGATTTTTGGAGGGTTGCTTTTTAATGGGGTTGTTTTTTGAGGGTTGTTGGTGAGTTGGAATGGTGTTTTTTGGTGGGATTTTTTGTTGTTATTTCAGGGAATTAGCTCTCTTTTGGAGTTTTCTTGTATAATCTTTTTTGGTCTTTTTATGCTTATTAACGGATGTTTCTTTTTGGTGACGTTCGTTTTGCTTTTTTGAAGCATACTTGTTTCTTTTTGCCTTCTCCTTTTTTCTCTTTAGTTTTTCCAATTCGATTGTTTCTTTTCTGTCATTCGCTTTGTTTTTCTTTTTTTGTTTGCTTCTTTGGGATTTCTATTTTGTTGGTTGTTTTTTCCTTACATTGGAATTCTAGAATTAGGTGAGTTTTGACTGAGGTTTGCTCAATCTCTTGTTTTTTGATGATTTTTCAATGGGTTAGTTGTTTTTATTACGATTTTTAGGGAATTCTTTTTATTGCAATATAGGATATAAGGCGGTGTGTCAGCTGGTTTAGGTAAGCACGCAAAGTGGGTGATTGAGAGGCGTATTGATTGTTTTAGGGATGTACGAGAATGAGGAAGGTTGTTGAAGATAGAGTGATAGCAGTTTGGAATAAACTACATTTAACTTTGTTTAATGTCAATCATTTCCTAACTATGGTAATACCATGAAAATATTCAGAATATTCTATCAGTGTAGTGCGGTACTTCGCAAATGATTGGAAAAGTAAATACAAACATCTTGACGATATAAGTTTATATGCTATTTTGATTTATAAAGTGCTTATTCATATTCCAAATTAAGAGCAATAGATGCTAACGGAGACAAAGATGCAATTATCTAAAATTAAAATTAAAAATTATAGATTGCTTATTGATTCCGAACTGGAAATTGACCCAAAAACAACCTTAATTGTAGGTAAAAATAATACCGCTAAGACATCATGCTTTGAGTTTATTTGTAATGTCTTAAAAGGAAAAAACGTATCTTTTGATGACTATCCATTATCAAAACGAAAAGATCTCTATAGAGATCTTACATTGTTCATGAAAAAAAAGTTGTCCTATGAGGATCTATTGAAACAACTTGAAGTTATTTCAATAGATTTTTTAGTGGACTATTCATTAGATGATCCTGAGGATAATTTGGGAGCTTTATCGCCTTTTATTATTGATATTGATGTGGATACGACAACAGCTCTAATTCGCGCAGAATATCGCCTAAAAACTGATGAAAAAACATTATGGGCACTCTTGGAAAGTAGTTATAAAAACAATACTTCTCTATCAAATGAAGAAATGTACAACAATATACTTATTGATAATTTTGATAAATTGTTTGGATTAACCATATATGCCATTAATCCAAACAATATGGAAAACAAACAAATAAAAAGCCAAAAGGAATTACATGATTTATTTCCATTTCATGCTATTCCTGCTGAACGAGTTCTTGGTGAAGATGATACACATAATAGTTCTCTTGGCTCACTAATTTCTGGCTTCTTTGATATGAACGAGGCAGATTTAGATCCGGGAGTTGCTGAAGAAATCAAACGATTACGCTCAATAGTGGAAAAAGCTAATAAAGATGTTCAAAAGCAAAGTAATGAAATACTGAGTACTGTTGTGAATAACTCTATTGGCTTTGGTTATCCCAACATAGAAGAATTAAAGCTTGGAGTTACAACTCAACTCAGCATTGATGATCAGATAAAAAACCAGACCAAGCTATCGTATATTTCAGGCACAGCAAACGAAAGTTTGCCCAGCTCTCACAATGGTCTTGGCTATAAAAATTTGATCAAAATAGAATTCCTTCTTGCCGCATTTGCCAAAGATATTGAAAAACGTGGGATTGCGTGTATTCCTCTGCTCTTTATTGAAGAACCAGAATCTCATATGCATCCGCAAATGCAAACTGCTTTTGCTACGTATTTGGAAAAGTTTCTTGGCAAACTCTCTACTGTCAAAATCCAAACTTTGCTAACTTCTCACTCAGCTCATATAGCAAACACTATGGAATTTGCAAAGATTCGCTATGCACAAAAGTCTAACACTGGTGTAATTTACAAGAACTTGAATACCTTTGCACAAAATACCCCTGATAATGTGAAGTTTATCAGGAAATACTTAACCTTAACGAAATGTGATTTGTTTTTTGCAGATAAAGCGATTTTTATTGAAGGTGCTTCTGAACGATTATTACTACCAGATATGATTGAAAAATGCGAAATGACCGGTGTTTTTGACGACTGTAAATATCCTTTATCTACACAATATTATGCATTGATTGAAATTGGCGGAGCCTATGCACATAAGTTTATTCCATTTATTAATTTTTTGAAAATTCCCTGTTTGATTCTTACTGATTTGGATTCCGTTTTAGATCAACCAAACAAAGATGGGAAATCAGTAAAAAAATCGGTAGTCGTCAGCAAAGGAAACACCACATCAAACGAAACAATAAAATGGTGGATTCGCAGAAATAAGAGCCTCCCGGAAAATGACAGATCAGAAATAACCCTTACAGAAATTACTTCGATGACTTCAGATAACAAAACCAGAGAGAAATGTCATATTGAGTTCCAAACCACTGAAAATAGATTGTGTGGACGCTCTCTGGAAGAAGCAATCCGTAATGTCAATCGAAAACACTATGATTTAGGCGACGATATAAATGAAAAAGACCTTGAATTTAAGGACAAAAGCAAAACGGATTTTGCCCTCAAGCTTATTTATGAATGCCCAAATTATGATATTCCAGAGTACATAAAATCGGGATTGAAATGGCTAAATAACCAACGAACTTTTGAGTAAAGAGGTGTTAGTCTATGAGCAAGGAATATATAGGGACCAATTATGATCTTGCAAAAGCCGAAGCAGACAAGATTGATACACAGATTATCGAAACTCTTAAGTCTGGACACAGCTTTCGTGTTGAAGCAGGTGCTGGTTCTGGCAAGACTTATTCTCTAAATCGAGCTATTGAATGGATACAAGCAAATAAATGGTCTGACTACAACCAAAAAAAACAGAATGTTGTCTGTATCACCTATACAAATGCGGCTGTAGACGTGATCGCAGAACGACTTGCAAAAGATTCGTTTATTTTTCCTTCTACAATCCACTCATTTGCATGGGATGCCATTAAACAGTACCAGAGTGTTTTGATTGACATTGTTAAAAATGATTCTTATTTTTTAACAGATGAAAATAATTCTAATCAGGTTACAGAAGTTACATACACTTTGGGGCATCGCTACAAAGAAAATGGCATTCAATATCTTTATCATGACGATGTCCTAAAACTGTTCTGCCAACTCCTAGATAATGCTAAATTTCGTCGGATATTTGCAGATAAATATCCTCTAATTCTAATTGATGAATATCAGGACTCTTATAAGCCTATTATTGACCAGTTTGTTGATTATTTCATTGCGAAAAATATTGGACCACAATTTGGTTTTTTCGGTGATGCTTGGCAAACAATTTATCAATCCAACAAGGCTTGTGGCGCAATAGAACATAGCAATATTAACGTAATCAAGAAAAATTCAAATTTTAGATCCGCGCCAAAAATAGTACAGCTACTCAATGAAATTCGCCCAGATTTACCTCAAAAATCTGCGACTGATGGATTCAATGGAGAAGTTGTTGTAATTACCTGTGAAGATTATAACAATGCTCGGCGTACAGACCGCAATTTCAAGGATGAACTACCTCCTGAGGTATTAAAATTCCGATTAAATAAAATAGAATCAAAAATTAAACGCGACATCCCAAATGATGAAACCCTTAAAATTCTGATGATCACGCACAAAGTCCTTGCAACGCAACAGGGGTATGAACAACTTCTGAACATCCTGGGCGATGGACTCCGCAACAAAGAGGATCCGATCCTCTTATTTTTTATGAACACAGTTGAGCCAATTTATAAGGCACTCTGTACATCAAACACACAACTACTGTTTGATACACTCAGCATTAAGCGCTATCCTATTATAAAAAAGTCTGAAAAGGTAAAATGGCGGGAACTTTGGGATTTGTTGAAGAAAGCTCGAACCCAAAAAGCTATTGATGTATTACAAGCAGTTTATCAAACTGATTTAATTCCTATGCCTCCTCAATTAGATGAGTATTATCGTTTATACAAAAATGCTCCGAAAACAATATATGCAAAAGCTACAATTCAGTCCTTCCTGGAATTGGAATACGCACAATTTCTAGCTGCGATAGATTTTTTATATCCTGAAGCCGTTTTCTCTACTGAACATGGTGTTAAAGGTGAAGAATATGATAATGTGGTTCTTGTTATAAGTAAAGGATGGAATCAGTACCAGTTTGAAACCTATGCCCCTATGATAATTGATCATTCTTTAATCCCGAAAGATAAGGAAGTATCTTACGAGCGAAACAGAAATCTTTTCTATGTATGCTGCTCAAGGCCAAGAAAAAGATTATTCTTTTTTGTTACAATACCGATAGACTGTAGATTCATGACATTTTTAACAACCATTGTTGGCAAAGATAATATTTTTACTTATCAACAGTTTATAGAAAAGACGTATAAAAAAGAGCTGTATTAGGTAAGCCCTAAACACTACACCATTTTCGCAATATTTTTAACTGTTCCGATTGTGCACAAAAATTAATTAAACCGAAATTCACATTCCTTCAAGAATAATGGAAAATTTTTCGATGATTTCACTGTATTTTCAAAGTATTCTCTTAGCTTGACTCTAAAAATTTGGCTCTACACCCAAAAGAAGGGCGGAGTTCCATTCCAAACCATTCAATTAATCGTTAATAATATTCCAAAACAACATATAACAAACATCTGTTAATGACCACAGAAGACTCTGACTCTTAAGCGGTAATTCTCAAAGTTTCTAAAGCCATAAACGCTTCTTTGAATGAGTTTCATCTTACAGTGAAAGCCTTCTGTAATGCCATTGCTATGAGTATAACGAAACATCCGTAAGATTTCTTCTTTCCAATCCATTAATGTTTTCGATAAGCTTTTTAAGGGTTTCCGAATTTTGGGTCATCTTGTACTATCATTCCATTGGCTCTATCTCCACAGCAGGCTTTGCAGGTCTGTCACATCTCCTCTCACATGTTTTTTTGAACTATACTTGGGTTGGCATCCCTCTGGAATGTCAAAGCAAAAGATCTTAACAAACACATCTTTAGGCGAAAAACAAGGCATTAAGATTATTTTCACCTAATTTACCCACTTTTTTAGGTGAAAAAACGATAGAGTAGGCGAATAGAATAATTTACGCAAGATTTTCGCTTCAAATGGCTACATCAAACTTTATTTCAATTTCTTCTACTATTTACTACTCAATTATTCCAAACACAGGTACTTTTACTATATGGTGAATTGTAATATTAAGTACAACAGCAGAAAAAATAATAAACAGTCAAAATAAAAAAACTCATAACGCTCTTCGATAAAATGTCAGTTACCAGGCAAACATTCGAGAAAGAATCATTATGAGCTATAGCCATCTTATTCAATAGAACGGACAAAAATAGAAACCTACGTGAGCTTAGGTTGTACCCTTAGGAAAATTGCGCTTCATCTCAACCGAAGTCCATCCACCATTTCAAGAGAACTTCGTCGTCATGCGAATTACTCAGCACAAGAAGCGCATATCCGTTATCAGACCAAACAATCGAATTGTGGCGCAAAAACGAAATTAACACCCGAAATCAAACAAGTGATTCAAAAAAAGTTAAAGGATACTTGGTCGCCCGAACAAATTGTCGGTCGTTTATATCAAGGGAAACTCAGTTATAAAACCTAAAGTCCCGAAAAAATTATATCTAGGCAGGAACATCTATTTCCATCGCTTCAAATAATCCTCGTTGCTTCT
>CAKRSU010000045.1 GCA_934401755.1 uncultured Oxalobacter sp. | reverse complement strand
GTTTAACCAAGTGAGTTTTCCATTTTCAAAACGCTTGTAGAGGAGCCAGAATCCTTGACCATCCCAATAAAGAGCTTTAAAGCGATGCTTCCGCCCCCCACAAAAGAGGAACACCTGACCTGAGAAGGGATCTAGGTCAAATTGACTTTTAATAAGATAAGCGAGCGAATCAATGCCCTGTCTCATATCTGTTTTTCCACAAATCAGATAGACCTGGCCTAAATCACTTAAGTTAATGGTCATAGGACAGTACCTTATCTAAGATAGCGATAGCTTGTTCAGATGAGATAGCGGAGTAAAAGAGAGATCAAGCTCTCTCACTTTACAACGAAAGATAAGAGCGTTCTTTGCTTTTTCTCAAATTTTCGAGAAATGGGTAGTTGTTCCAAAGGAACAATAGGTTGTTTGGTCATTCAGGTATTCCCCAGTATTCTTATTTTCTACAGTATAGCTGAATTACTGGAAAGAGGATAGGTACCTTGTTATTGGGCGCTTACACTTAACTTTGCCACCCACTACAGTTTATAAAGAGACCAAAAAATCAGCCACAAGATCAATAGCATTATCACTGATCCTGTAGCTGATTAACTTTTTGTGGTTATTTTATTCGACCACTGATTTAATTTGTTCAATGATTTTATCGGCATTCATTGTACCGTAGTCCATCATATTAATGACTTCAACATGGATATTTTTACCTTTTACAAGGTCCAAGATTGTATCTTTTTGGAAAGCTACTTGAGGGCCTAAGAAAATACCGCTAATATCTTCTTTAGCAAGTTCTTCAGGTAATTCACTTGTTGGAACTGCATAAATGTGATAATCATATCCTTTTGTTTCTGCTGATTTGCGTAATTTAGTAACCAGCATACTAGTACTCATTCCAGCTGAACATGCTAATACAATTGTTTTTGTCATGATAGAAATCCTTCTTTCTGTTATAGTGAATATAAATTATTTTCTTTAAACGAAAATTCTTTACTGGTATTATTCCAGTTGATAGTAACTGTAGTATTTCTCTCAGCAGAGATGCTTAGTTTGGTGACTGTTGAGTTTTCCCAGTAAATATCTAAGGTTAAACCAGATTTTGTTTGATACCCTTTGAGTGATCCTGTTTCGAAAGCTTTCGGTAGGGCAGGAAGCAAATGAATTGTAGTCCCAAAATCATGGACAATCATTTCTAGGATACCGTTGACAGCCCCAAAGTTCCCATCAATTTGAAATGGTGGGTGATTGTCTAATAAATTATCTAAAGTAGATTTGACCAGTAACTTTTCAAAATTATTGAATGCTTCAGTAGGACGGTTTAACCGAGCAAAGAAGTTGATAATCCAAGCACAACTCCAGCCGGTATGACCTCCACCGTTAGCTAGTCTTCTCTCAAGAGTATTTAAACTTGCTTGAAAGAGCTCTGGATTTTTTAATTCGTTGATTTCATTTCCTGGGAATAAACCAAATAGATGAGAAATGTGTCTATGGCCTGGTTCGGATTCTTGATAATCCGTTTGCCACTCCATGATACATCCTTCAGAGTTGATCTTTGTAGCAGGAAGATGGTTCAAAATGTATTGATTTCTTTCCTTGATTTCTGATGGGATAATGGAGTCTGGTAAGTAGCCAAACCTGGTGAGGAAGTCTCTGATAATTTGAATATCCATGGTTGGACTAATACAGAGTTGACCAGCTTGACCATCGTTTGTAATATAGGTATTTTCAGGTGAAACCGAAGGCCCTGTATTGAGTGTACCGTTGTATTCAAATAAATAAGAGTTTAAGAACTTCCAATTTTCCAGCAATACCTCACTGTATTCTGAAAGGAATTGATCATCAAGACTGTACTCGAAATGTTCGATAATATCGAGAGAAAGCCAGATGCCACCCATCGGCCAAATCGTTGCAGGCATGTAGAAATCAGAAGGCGCAGCATCACCGAAAATATCTGTGTTGTGATGAAGTACGGCTCCATCAGCGCCATACATGGATTTTGCAACCTTTTTCCCATTAGGAAGACTATTCTTTAAAAAGTCAAAGAGCGGGAAATGTAACTCGGAAAGGCCAAGCTTTTCACAAAACCAATAATTCATCTGGGTATTGATGTTAATGGTGTAGCGACTACCCCAAGGAGGAGTAAAGTCCTTGCTCCAAATTCCTTGTAGGTTAGCTGGGAAACTACCTTTTCTGCTTGATGAGATCAGTAAATATTTCCCAAAGTTAAAGTAAGCTAAGCTAAGAGATGGTGTTACATTTCCTTCTTTAGCATCGTTTAATGCATCCGGTAGGACGACCGTATCTTTTGCTTCATTTAGGTTTAATGTCGAACGGTTAAACAGCTGGCTGAAATCAGTTATATGCTCAGTCTTTAAGATATCGTATGTAACCTTCTTAGAGGCACTCAGCTGGTCCAGGCACCATTGCCGTGGATTTTCTGATCGAATGCTTGTGCGTCCAGTTACTCCGATAACCAATTTTGTTGCATGCTTGATGACAATTCGAGAATCATAATATTCGACTACTCCGTCACAGGAATGAACATTCAATCCCATTGCAAACTCAATACCCTGAGTTTTATTGCCGTTGTATCCTGAAAGCACTAGCGTATCATCAATCAGTTCCAGCTCATCCAAATAAGATTCACTTTGTCCACTGGTTGGGCTCCGTCTCATCAAGTAAAGTTCAAGATTGAGATCGCTTCCTTCTATCTGATAGAATAATTCATTTGCAGGATAGGAAATGAAGCAGGTCCGACTTTCTTCTTGCTTCAAATGGGTGTATGAGATAGAGCAAGTACCGTCATCCAATGTCAATTCTTTTGAATAGTTGGAATAATCTAGTGGATGGATAGCCTCAATATGAACCTGACCCAGTGGCTCGTAGTGCCTTGGGTGAGGTGATTTTGCAAATAGATATCGTCTTGCCAAGAGATGGGCCTTCTCAATTTCTTGCTGTTGTAAGGCTTCTCTGATAGGAGCGATGGCATCGATAGTATGTTTATTTAAACGATCAATTTTCCAGCCAGAATACAATGAATCTTCATTCATGTAGAGGACGTCATGGTTGGGGTTTCCTAAAACCATTGCCCCTAGAAAACCATTTCCCAAGGGAGAAGCGTCTTCCCATGAATTAGCCGGCTTTTTAAAAATAATCTTTGTCATAACCTTATAAACCTTGTTCTTCTTTTAAGAATTGTTTATCCATTGCTTTGACGAAAGGTAAATATCCGAAGAATCCAACAACGATCAACAAGATTTGAATAAGTGATCCCATGATATTGAAGTTAGTTGAAATAAATCCGCTCAAGATAATTGGTGTGGTCCAAGGAACTGGGACAACAGGAATTGGTGCAATATGTAATACAGCAAGACCGTAAACCAAGAAGAATTGAAGGAGGTATACGAAGATGAATGGAATAAACAAGTATACGTTCATAACGACCGGAAGTCCATACATGAATGGTTCATGTACCAAGAAGATAGATGGGATCCAAGAGAATTTACCCATAGATTTCGCACGTTCTGATTTACATCCAAAAATTAATGTCAATGGAATTGCAAAGTTGAAGACACCAGAGTAGACTTCCCAGAAAGTAAGGGAAACGATATAAGGAAGTGCATGTCCTGCGTTATAGGCATCCAAGTTTGCAGCCATCATAGTCAATAGAATAGGTCTCCAAACAACTCCGACAACATTGCCACCATGGATACCGAAAAACCAGAGTAATTGTTGGATCAGGATGAAGATGGCAATTGCCCAAATACTGTCACCCAAAGCAAGTAATGGTTGGGTAAACACTTGATACATAAAGTCAGAGAAGTATCCATATGGAGTTAGAGAGAAGCCGAATCGAACGACCAAGAAGAACAATAATACGACAAACATTGGAATAATGGATGTGAAACTCTTGGTAACATTTTCAGGAATGGCATCTGGTAACTTGATAGTGATATCTCGTTTAATAAAGTAATGATAAATTTTGAGAGCGATAATTGTAGTGATTAAGGCTGGGAAGATTCCTTGTGCACTAAAGAGCGCAGTTGGAATGACATTGGCTACAGAAAGTTTTTCAACAGCCTTTCCACCGACTTCACCGGCCCCTTTAAAAGAAAAGTTTGAAATCACAAGGAAAGACAAGAAGCTTACAATAATCCCATATAACTTATTAATCTTTAATTGTTCACTATAGGAATTGGCAACAGCAATTAAGATGGTAACGGTCAACATTCCGATAGAAATGGTTCCCAGTTGAGAGAAAAAATTCACCAAAAAGGTATTGACATCTGGTGCAAACTTATCCAAGAATGGGAGATTGGCCATCAAGATTCCGACTGCACCAACGATTGTTACGGGTGTAGTGGCAATCATACCGTCACGAATAGCAACGAATTCTTTGGTGCTATTCAGTTTGTTAGCAATTGGGTTTGCAATTTTTTGCAATTTATTAATGAATTGATTAAACATAAAATTCCTCATCCACTATTCTACAATTTTTGTATCGCTAATGTGTTTGTACCAGTAAGCTGACGCTTTTGGATAACGTTTTTGTGTTTCAAAATCCACATAGAATAAACCATAACGTTTATTATAACCATTTGACCATGAGAACAAATCCATCAATGACCAAAGGAAATATCCCTTAACATTAACCCCAGTATCAATTGCTTTGGCAAGAGATTGCAAATAAACTTTCAAATAATCAATACGCGGTTGATCCATGATGATACCATCGTCAAATTCATCTTTATAGCCCATACCATTTTCTGTGATATAGATTTTATTGTAATGTGGGTAATCTGCTTTGATACGAAGAAGCAAGTCATACAAACCTTCTGGATAGATAATCCAATCCCAGTCCGTTCTTGGAATACCTTCTTTGTAAATGCGTTCGCCAATACCTTTAACTTTGTAAACAGATGTTCCTTTGTCACCTGTACCGTTGTGATGAATGGCATTTTCGCCATTGTAGGCTTTAACAAAGTGACATTGGTAATGATTGATACCAAGATAATCGTTGCGGTGACTAGCTTTTTTCATTTCTTCAAAGTCGCTGTCAAGGAATTCATAGCTAGCATTATTCGCTGCGCAAATTTCGTTAAGCGCTTCCATTGTTTCGTTTGAATAATAACCTAGATAAGTTGCATCAAGTAAGAAACGAATTGAAAGAGCATCATCTAGGAAAGCGGCATGTTTATCTTCTTCACTATCAGTTGCAGGGTATTTTGTTTCAAGAGAGTGAACCACACCAATTTCGCCTTGGTAGCCACCGTCTTTGAACAAATTAACCACACGCGCATGCGCATACATCATATTGTGCAGACATTGAATGACTTTTGACAGATCATATTTGATTCCTGGTGGGAAAATACCAAGCAAATATTGGTTGGTTGCTACTGGGTAAATTTCATTGAATGTACTCCAATGACGAACTTCTGTAAATTCTTCAAAACAAAATTTTGCATAGTTAACAAAAGCTTCAATCGTATCACGGTTTAAGAAATCACCATTGTCAAACAAAACTTTTGGCGTGTCAAAGTGATGAAGCGTGACAAAGGCTGTGATGTTGCGTTTTTGACATTCCGCAAATACTTTGTGGTAATAATCAACTCCTTCTTGGTTGACCTCACCAGTACCATTTGGGAAGATACGGCTCCAAGCAATGGATAACCGAAGTCCGTTGACACTAAATTTTTCACAAAGTTCAATATCTTGTGGGTATTGATGATAGAAATCACTAGCAGGATCTGGACTGAAACGCCCTTGTTCTGCTAAGAAATCATCCCAAGCTACTGGACCTTTACCGCCTTCTTTAGTAGCTCCTTCGACTTGGTAAGCTGCTGTGGCACCACCAAAAATAAAATCTTCTGGTAATTGATACATAATTTCCTCCTTATTTCAATAAGCGTTGAATGTGAATCACAAGGTAAACACGTTCACTACGTGATAAATCTATTCTTAATTCTTGTCCAATCAAATCATAAATAGCTTGCCCAATTTGATAGGCTTTCGGATAATCTGTTTTCACATATTCTTCCAAATTAATCAACGATACATTGTCTTGCTGGTTCATCTGCAATCGATTAATGAGGTAGGTTAAATGAATCATCAAACGGTCGTAAAGATTACTATTTTCTGTGCTCCGCTTGATATTATTTTTTGCTAATTTGTCCTCAATCAAAGCTAGTACTTTTTTAGTTGCATCCTCTTTGTTATTATCAGAAACTTCGTAATCACCTTTAGCATTAATGAACTGCAGAGCCATTCGTCCGACTTCATCATCTGGAAAAGTTACTGACAACTTTTGATTTAAAATAACAACAGCTTCTTGCGCCATTTGAAACTCGGTAACATACGCCGCTGAAATATCTGGTAACTGACTTTCTTGATAAGCTCCCTTTAAAAGCTTTTGATATACCAAATAAACGTGGTCGGTAAGGGTTACATACAGATATTCCTGAACCGGAAAATGATATTTGGCTACCAAATCATCAATCATGTTATAGGTCACCGTTAGAATATCAAGCGGAATATTTTTCAAAAGGGTTAAAAAGTTTTCTTTGGATTCCTCTGTTTTCAAAAGGAAAACTTTCTCGACTTTGCTTGGAGTGATTAAATCACCTTTTTTCTTTTGAAAGACTATCCCTAGCCCCATGACAACGGCTTGTTCATCCTGCTCATTTTTTACCAGAGCGACATTATTGTTGAGCGCTTGTACAATCCGAAACATTCTACTCTCCTCACGTGGTTCCTAGACAAATAAAAAACCACAAACAAACTAAAATCCTCCCTTCTAGGTCAATTGCGGTCTTGCCTAAAGTCTTAGTTACAATTCACTCTATTAATTTCTACGGTTATAATATAACAAACAATTTTAACTTTGTAAACCCTTTCTTTGTGTTTTTCTGATTTTTTTTGTTTATTTTAAACAAATTCAAAAAATCGTAATATCAAAGGATTTTTTACTCGTTTTCCCACTCGC
>CAKRSU010000044.1 GCA_934401755.1 uncultured Oxalobacter sp. | reverse complement strand
TTTTCTGTATAGAATGCTTTAATTTACAATGAGTTATCTTCATTAAATAAGTATAAATTAACTGCTTATCTAATACACCCCCAAAGAATTTCCTAAAAAAATCACGATAGATCGTTTATTATCATCTTCTATACGTTAAATTGTGTCGCATGAAAATTGAAAGATAATTAAAAACAATGATAAAAACTCATTTAGGATAACAAATCACTATCATCACTATAAAATTCTTCTAAAAAACAAACTATTACAGAATAGTCGGTCAAATATGTTAGAATTCGCCTTTGCGATAATTTTTAGGTAATTTTTGTTGTACGAAACAGGGTTTAGAATCCATATTGGATTTTAAACATAGCAGGAAAATGACTGATATTCTTCACAATAGCGTTTCTTATTCAGATATTGAATATTTCCACTTTCTTGTCGATTTGACTGACCATATTCTCTCTGCCCATACAATACCAGAACTCCTGAAAAACGCAGCCGATCAACTCCATGATTTTTTAGGATTGGAATTTATTGCAATCGAGATTCCCCTATTTTCTTCGCATAGTTTATTTTCTTCATTTGCAACCTATGATAAAAACGGGCTTGATCATCATGATTGCCATACAGCACAATTGGATCAATCCTTTTTAGAAGAAATTATTCTTAACCGTAAAAACTTACTGTTAGATTCAACTCAATTAGCCATTCACTCTGAACGATTTAAACTCAAAACACAAATTCCAATCGAAAAACTAACTGCTTTACTAGGTATTCCTCTGATATCTGGCAATGATGTTATCGGTATTTTTTTAATAGGTAGTTTCACTAAACCCCTTTTTACTCCCCAAAATATTGATTTACTCGAAAAAGTTTCATTGCGACTCGCACTGGCTTTGGATGTGATTTTATCGAAAGAAAATGCCTATGATTCACTGTTTCATCAACAAAATGCTCAAAATCTTACTTTAGATAACAGTATCCTTGAAAGTAATAATGTTTATGATGTTATTGGACAAAGTAAAGCGATCAAATCAATTCTCCGACAAATTAAAATCGTAGCAGATAGTAATGCTACGATATTGCTGCTTGGTGAAACAGGAACAGGCAAAGGATTAATTGCACAAACGATCCATAATCTAAGCAGCAGAAAAGACCGTACAATGGTTCGTATGAATTGCACAGCAATTCCATCAGAACTTATGGAAAATGAGCTTTTTGGACATGAAAAAGGAGCTTTTACTGGTGCGCAGAATCGTTCAATTGGACATTTTGAGCAGGCTAATCACAGCACCTTATTTCTTGATGAAATTGGTGATATGCCAATAGAACTTCAACCGAAATTACTAAGTGTCTTGCAAGAAAATCAAATTCGTAGGCTCGGTGGAACAGAAATTATTCCACTAGATGTCCGGTTTATCGCCGCAACCAATAATGATCTCATCCAAAAAATTAACGAGAAAACGTTTCGAAGCGATCTATATTATCGCTTGAATGTTTTTCCAATTACCGTTCCTCCCCTTCGTGAGCGTGCAACGGATATCCCCTTATTGGTCAATTACTTTACGCTAAAATTTGCTCAAAAAATGGGACGAAATATTACGGAAATTCCCGCAGATACGCTATCCGTCATGTCTCATATGCCTTGGTATGGAAATATTCGTGAATTGGAAAATGTCATCGAACGAGCAGTCATCATGACTGGAGAAAATCATGTTCTTAATTTAACTCCCGATTACCTCCGACATCTCGAAACACAAACACATCCAGAATCCGTTATCCCATTACAGAAAGATTTTTATCACTCGATTGATTTGCCTCAACCTTCAAGCCATCCATTGCCAGATACGGATCGTGAAACATTAATTGATGCACTTAAAACCTGTCACGGCGTTATTGGCGGCAAACATGGAACTGCCGCCAAATTAGGATTAAAACGAACAACCCTTCTTGCGCGATTGAAAAAATTGCATATTAATCCAGACGATTATCGTCAAGTGGCTCATTAATGGTTGACTTAACATTTGTAAATACCTAAATTGATATCATCATAGAATTCAAAAAATTTAATTTATATCATGCTTTGAATAAATATAATTATAACTATCTAAAATAGCATATTTTTTATGCTCTTGACTTAAAAATCGAATCAACTTCATCGAAATTACCTGAAAATTATTTCATATCATAACTATTGGATCATTACTCGACAGGAGGCTCCCTCATTTTAGAACTTCTAACTTCAAAACATTCTGTATCAATTTTAATAAGATCAGTATTATCTTAAATAGATATATTATTTAAGCTCACAATTCGAATTAAATCTTCTTCATTTTTTGTATAGATAAAATGTATCTTCATGTATACAAGAACATTCAATATCTCTTCTAATTTCAAGTCCAAAATCTCATTTAATATTTTGAATTTGTTTTCCAACCTTTTATTAAAATCATCAACTGAATATTTAACATCATTTGATTTTTACAATCTTTTCAATTTTAAATATATATTTTCTATATAAAATTATTTAGCTAAATTTTCTAAACTAGATATTATATACATCTTGTAAATAATAAATAAAAATCAATAATCCCTTAAAAATACAAAATGTGCATATATTTTATATATCACAATTTACCAACAATAAAAAATTGATTAGTAAGATATTAAAGGTATTCCACAAAAATAAACTACTGTATTTTTTGAAGATTTTTTAATTTTTAATGGAATAACCCCTAACAAATAATATTTTGATATTTCTGTATAATTAGGAGAATTTTTTAAATGTTTGTGTCGCAAAAAATAATCAATTTCTGGCTTCAACCAACTACCACTAAACCAATGAATAGTATACGTATCCTCTTCAATGCATGAATAATGAAATTTTTGACCATATCTAAAAGGGATAAAAAATTTTTCTGGATATAAACAAATTTCTCCTAAATCAATAATTTTTTGCTTAGACTTAGGAGGAAATTCAAATACTGAATGACGTTCTTGAAGAATTTTTTCAAATATCTGAGGTATTGTATATATTGGCTCATTCCAAATCCTAGAATTATAAAACCTAAGAACTTCACGTAAAAAAAGATTGCCTTTTTCTGCTCCTAGAATTGCAGGTTCAGTAAGATTATAATTACCTGAAGATTGAATTCCAACAAAACATTTATCATTAAGAAAACGATCCATTGATTTTAAAACACTAACATCCGTATCAAAATATATACCACCATTTTCAAATAATGTTTTTATCCGCACATAATCAGCAACATAAGCCCACATTTTCTTTTCATAAACAGTACGAAACCATTCATTATTTGATAATTCATAATCAAAATTGAAATACTTTACAGAATTCTCATTTATTTCAACTATTTCATAATCGTGCAATACTTGACGCCAAGTTTGGATACAAGCAAGCATATCTCTCTTATATGGATCATTTGCTCCCCAAACATAAAAAATTCTTTTTGGTATCATAATTATAGATTTTTTATTTTTAAAATAGGAATAATTCCAAATAAATTAAAATACGTCTTATTTTTCTTTTTACGAATTTTAAGAATTGGAATCAAAGAAAAAAGATTAAACCAAATTTTTTTGAATATTTTTTTACAGATATTAACGGAATAACAGAAAACAATCTAACAAATTTTGTCTCAAAAGGAAGCCCACTATAAAATTCATAAATATTAATTATCTTATCTGAATCTTCTCTTGATATTTTCAAATCTTCAAAAGTTATATTCCAATTATTGGTAATACATTTCATTCTTTTAAAAAAATCTACTCTTAAATCTATAGAAAGACTTAAATAATAATTATAAAAATTGATCAGATAAAATATTCGACAAAGCTTTAAATTTTTTTCATTATATTTAATATTAGCAATAGATTGATGAAAATATTCACAATCCCTCAAAAAGTCAGATGCATTTTTTTCTTTATTTGCAGTTATTGACCCAAAACGCTGACGATAAAAATATTTATTACCAGCAAACGCAACTTTTGCACCTTTAAGTATAAAAAAACATCCCCATGAATTATCTTCATAAAAGCATTTTTCGATAAACTTAAAATTATTTAAAATAAGATAATCCTTACGATAAAGGCGTCCCCATGCAGGAGTGAAGCATTCTATAAAGTTTGATTTATTCAGGATTTCAATCGTATCATTTTTTCTGCTAAAATCTCGCCACCCTCTACAAAATTCTTTACTTTCATCATGAAATAGAGTTTCACCAATTAACACCAAATCAGCCTGTGTTTCCTTTGCCTTTTTATACATACTTTCACAAAAATCAGCACTTACCCAATCATCTGAATCTACAAAAGCTATATATTTACCTCTTGATTTTGCAATACCAGTATTTCTAGCTCCACCTAATCCCCTATTTTCTTGATGTATAACTACTATTCTTTCATCAGATTCTTTTATTTGATCTATTATTTCCGAACAATTATCTGGACTACCATCATCAACTAATATTATCTCAATATCATCCATTGTCTGATTTAAAATACTGTCTACACATTTCCTTATATATTTCTCTACTTTATATACTGGTACTATTACAGATATTTCAGGCATAATCTCAACTATTAAATTTATAAAATTTAATATCTCTCTTTCAATTTAGTTATTTTTACTTTCAATATTTAGTTTTAGAATTAAAATTTCAATAATAGCTATTGGTGCTCATTTCATTACCATACAGAATATTCTCATTTCATATGCGTTCCTGTGAAAACTTATCTCATTTGTCGCAATGACTTTTGCGTTGCATTTGTTTTGACTGTTTTATTTCCGCTGACATCACTTCTGCCATAGTTGTCTTCAAAGCGAACGATGTCATCTTCACCAAGGTAGGAGCCGGTTTGGACTTCGATGAAGACGAGTGGGATGGTTCCGGGATTTTTGATACGGTGTTTGGTCCCGAGTGGGATGTAGATGGATTCGTTCTCACTCAGTAGTTGTTGAGTTTCTCCTACGGTGACTTCTGCGGTACCACTGACGATGGTCCAATGTTCTGCTCGGTGGTAGTGCATTTGTAGGGAGTTTTGTTCGCCTGGGTTGACGATGATGCGTTTGACTTGGAATCGATCGGATAGGACTAGGGTTTCGTAGTTCCCCCAGGGACGATAGACGAGCAGGTGGTTGTCGAGTTCGCTACGTTGTGTTTTTTTGAGTTGGTCGACGATTTGTTTGACGTCTTGGGTTTTGGTACGGTCAGCAATGAGTATGGCGTCTTTGGTTTCTATGATGGCTAGGTTTTTGACACCGGTGGTGGCAATTAGTCGATTTGTGCTTTGTAGGTAGCAGTTTTCGGTTTTGTCGGTCAAGATTTCTCCGATGCAGACGTTGCCGTTTGGGTCTTTGTCGGTGATGTCGTAGATGGCGCCCCAGGATCCGAGATCGCTCCAACCGCCATTCATTGGAACGACGGCAGCTTTGTCGGTGTGTTCCATGATGGCGTAGTCGATGGAGTTAGCCGGGACTTGTTTGAAGTCTTGACTCGGACGGATGAAGTTGAGGTCTTTGGTTCGGTTTTTCCAGGATTTTTCAACGTAGGTGTAGGTTTCTGGGGTGTATTTTTTGAGTTCTTCTAGGAATACGTTGGCTTTGAAGAAGAATATGCCAGAGTTCCAGTGGTGTTTTCCTGCTGTGAGCATGGCTTTGGCTTTGGTTTTTTCGGGTTTTTCGATGAATTTGGCAACTTGGTAGATGCCATTTTGTATTGGGAAGCCTTGTTTGATGTAGCCAAAGCCGGTTTCTGGTGCACTTGGGTGAATGCCAAAGGTAATGAGGTATCCGGCTTTGGCAGCTGGTATGGCTTTTTGTATGGCTTGATGGAAGTCTTCGGGCGCCAGAAAGCGGTGATCCGATGGCATGACGAGTATTAAGGCTTCTGGGGTGTTTTCTTGGGCGGCAAAGGCTGCGAGTGCGATAGCCGGTGCGGTATTTTTGGCTTCTGGCTCAAGTATGACGACGGCTTTTTTTTGTTCTTTTTTGAGGATGTCGTTGATGTAGAAGCGATATTCGTTGTTGCTGATGATGATGGGAATTTCACCATGGGGTATGGCGTCTGCTCGCAATAGGGTTTCTGCAAATAAGGTGTTTCCATTGCTCAGTTGCATGAATTGTTTGGGGTATTTCAATCTCGAAACTGGCCATAGCCGTGTTCCACTGCCGCCGCTCAGGATAACCGGCGTTATTTTGCTTTCTTGGGATTCGGTATTTTTTATTTTCATTTTTCTTGTTTAACTTTTTATCTGCGCTTTTTTATTTCAAATATTCAATTCGGTTGTTTGTTATTTAGGTTTATGAGCAAAGCTAGTTTTTTCTGGAATTCAGCTTTTTTCTGATAACTCGCTATGCCAATACGACTGAGTATTTGGTATTTTTTTTCTTTCCAACGGCTGTATTGGTTTAATAATATTTCAGGACCGTAGAATGTTTTGAATGTTTGAAATCCTGCTAATGCGTCGTTATGTGAGAGTTCTTCAAATTTTTCCAAGGTATGGTGTTGAATGCGTTGGCGTAGTTTGTTTAGGATTTCTTGGTATGGTTGCAGTTGGTGTTCTGTTTTCAAAAATGTTTCTAGGTAGGAAACGATGGTGATTTCTTTGGCATAGTTTTTAAATGCCGGGAGTGTTGTGCCTATGGTTGTTGTCGCTCCATGTCCTAGACGGTATTGGTAGAGTGGGTTTGTTTTTATGCCTTTGAAGGTGTTGGCTGAATAGGCAATTAAAAAGTAGCCATAGGCATCTTCTGCGGTAATCAGGTGGATGTTTTTTATGTGTTGGTAGGCTTTTTTTACTATGGATGTTTTATAGATTTTGTTCCAAAGATTCCAGCTGTATTGGTTATCAATGCAAGAACGAATGATGTTGTATGAGCCTTCTATTTTTTCTGGATAGACTTTGAGCCATTTGATTTGTTGTTTTTTTTATGTCATCAGGCACTTCTCCGGTGATTTCAACGTTAAATTGGAGGATGTCTGTTTTTTCTTGTTCGATGAGGTTGACCATGGTTTGGATGGAATGGGGGTAACTTAGGCGATCATCTGAATCAAGGAAGCAAATGTATTGGCCACTCGCTTGAGCTACAGCACTTTTTCTGGCAAGAAGGAGGCCTTCATTGTTTTGTTTTTCGATGAGTTGGATTCTGGTGTCTTTTTTCGCATATTCTTGAAGAATTACGCCCGATCCATCGGTTGATCCATCATTAACACAGATGATTTCGATATCGGTCATTGTTTGGTTAATGACGGAGTCTAAGCATTCCCGTAGGTATTTTTCGGTGTTGTAGACGGGAATGATGATGGAGACTTTGGGTTGTGTCATGGTGCAATGCTTAATGGTTATGCGTTTTAGGTGTTATTTGGTTCTTGGTGTTTTTTTGTGTTTAGTATTTATTCTTCATGCTTTGTTCTTTGTGCTCTGTAGAGAACGTGTGTTTTTCCCACGCCCAAGCAGATTTCACCGCATCGGTGAGTGTTTTTTGTGGTGTCCAATTCAGTTGTTCTTTAGCTTTACGGTTGTCTGCAATGAGAATCGCGGGATCTCCCGCTCTTCTCGGTTGGATTTGAACCGGGATACTTTGTTGGGTGATTTGTTCACACACGGCAAAGACTTCTTTGACGGTATTGCCGTGATTGGTCCCTAAGTTAAAAGC
>CAKRSU010000043.1 GCA_934401755.1 uncultured Oxalobacter sp. | reverse complement strand
GTCTTTGCCGTGTGTGAACAAATCACCCAACAAAGCATTCCGGTTCAATATCAAGCGAGAAGAGCGGGAGATCCCGCCATTCTCATCGCGGACAATCGCAAAGCTAAAGAACAACTGAATTGGACACCAGAAAAAACACTGACCGATGCGGTGGCATCTGCTTGGGAATGGGAAAAGAATAGATAAGGGCTAGATATAATGAAAGCACAAAATCAGACATTAATATTAGCTGCGGATAATATTGGAAGTGATGATAATTATAATAAACAATTAGTTCCTATCCATGGTAAACCAGCTATCGCATGGGTCATCGATAGTTTTAAAAAAAATTCTGATATATTTATTGTTGCCAATAAAAAGAATACTCAATTACTGAATTATCTTGAAAATAGTTATTCTGATTGTAATGCTATTGTTGTTGATCCAAGCGATCAAATTGCAAACTTTGGAAGTTTTTCCATTGTCAATTCATTATTGATTGGCTTAGATAAAGTCGATGATAGATCAAATCTAGTTGTTAATTTTGGAGATACTCTAGTTAAAGATATTCCAGATGTAGAAAACGATACGATTATTTTTTCATCCGATATACTTTCTTCAGAACGTTGGACATTGGGAAAACTTCTGAAAAATCGTTTATCAGAAACAATATTTGATAAAAAAACTAATATTAGTTTGAAAGATAAAGAAGCATTTGTTGGATATTTTAAATTTTGTTATGTGTGTGATTTGAAGAAAATTGCTTCTAAAGTTTTTCAATCAAAAGGAACATTTTTTGATATTATAAAACAGTATAATATTATTCATCCATTTTACTGTTATAGTTGTAATACTTGGTTTGATTTTGGTCATAAATCAGGTGTGACTAAAGCTCAAAATCATTTTTACAATTCTCGTGAGTTTAATTCGCTCTATACTGATCCAATTCGATCAATTATTACAAAGCGATCAACCAATATCCAGAAATTAAGAGATGAATGGGATTGGTATCGTTCTCTGCCTAATGAATTACAAACATTAATTCCAAGAATTCTTTCATTTAATGATGATATAGATACAGCTTCATTGACTATGGAAATGTATGGATATCCACCATTATCAGAATTGTTTATTTACGGTAATTTAGGAATTGAAGAATGGGAATTAATTGTTAGAAGACTTTTTGAGGTACATAAATTATTTGAATCTTATACCTCATTATTGCGAATAGAAAATTATATTAGTTTATATAAGGAAAAAACATCGCAGCGAATAGAAGATTTGAGACAGCAAAATGTAATTTGGGAAGAAATACTAAATTATCAATCTATCATTATTAATGGAAAAAATTATAAAAATATTAATCAATTAAAAGATCAATTAAACAAATGCCTTGATCAACTTATTTTAACTGCAAAAGTAACTATTATTCATGGTGATTATTGTCTTTCCAATATTTTATTTGATTCTAAAACGCTACTGTGCAAATTAATTGATCCCCGTGGTCGATTAAAAGAAAAGACTATTTATGGTGATCCGAGATATGACATTGCAAAATTAAGACATTCAATTGTAGGAGGATATGATTTTATTGTTCATGGATTATTCAAAATTCAGAGAAATGGTAATAAATTCATATATATTCAATCGAATATTGAATTTAAAGATAAATTAGAAGAAGTATTCAATAAAATAACTCAAAAATTTGAATATCAACAAGATGAGATTGAACTCATCGAAGCTTTGTTATTTCTTACGATGATTCCTTTGCACAAAGATTCTTTGGACAGGCAAATGATGTTCTATGTCATTGCTATTATCAAATTAAATCAATATTTTGAAAGATATGGAACAAAATAAAAAACTAAGAATTTGTATTGATCTTGATGGAACGATTTGTGAGCTGAGAAAAGAAGGTCAGGGATATGCGGATGTACGACCTAAAACTGGGGCTAAAACAATGATTGATCGACTTCATCAGTCAGGACATACCATAATTATCCATACAGCGAGAAATATGGGAAGCTCAGGACATAACCTCGGAAAGGCTATGAAAAATATTGGGCAGATAACATTCAATTGGTTAAAAAAATATGATATCTATTATGATGAAATTTTCTTTGGTAAGCCTAATGCGGATATTACTATTGATGACAGGGTTATTCGGTTTGAAAACAACTGGGAACAAATAACAGAAGAATATCTTTTTAAACAAGCGAAAGATGAATAATCAATGATAGAAATTGTGATTCCTATGGCTGGAGCTGGTTCTCGTTTTAAACAAGCTGGTTATACATTGCCTAAGCCATTTATTGATGTGGCCGGAAAAATGATGATTGAACATGTTCTTGATAGCGTGCAAGTTAAATATGCTAGATACACTTTAATTATTCAAGAAAGATTTTTATCAGAAAATGAAGATAGAATAACTTATATTAAGCATAAATATCCTGTTCGATTTGCCACAGTAAAAAAATTAACACAAGGAGCAAGCTGTACTGCATTAGCAGCACATAAAACAATTAATTTAGATAATCTTGTTGTATTTGTTGATTCAGATAATATTTTTGATAATGATGTATTTAATGATTTTATTGATGATGCAAAAGCACGAGATATTGATGGTTCTTTGTTGACATTTCCATCAAAAGATAACAAATTTTCATATGCAGAAATTGGGGAAAATGGATTTGTCATTAACACAAAAGAAAAAGAAACTATTTCAAAATATGCAATCGCGGGCGCCTATTTATTTAAAAAAGCTTCCTATTTTTTTGATAACGCTATTGAAATGCTCATTTATGGTGATAAAACTAAAAATGAATACTATATGTCCAATGTTTTTAATTATGCTATAAGTAATAAATTAAAAATTGGCATTTACGAAGCAGCTAAAGAAAATATTCAATGTGTTGGTACACCTGAATTATTAAAAAATTATCTAAAGAAATAAAATGAAATATGCGATTGTAACACCAACATTTTCAGGGCATTTTTGGGCAATAGAGGAATATCTAGCAAGTTTCGATAAATTTGTCATTGATAAAGAAAATATAAATATATATTTTGTGATTAGCGAGAATGAAAAAAAGAGTTTTTTAAAAATTGTTAGTTTTTATAAAGACAGAATAAATATTAATGTATTAGTTTTTGAAGATATATTAAAGAGATTTTCAATTGAAGATTCTACAAATGATCTACTTAATAAATATGGCAAGTTTTCTTTTCAGACATTAAAGAAGTTTTATGCCATGTTGGCTATTCCAGAAGAAAAAATGCTTGTACTGGATAGTGAATCAATATGGGTTAGCAAAACAAATATGAGCAATTTGTTTTACGATTTCTTTAAAAAACCATTTATTTGTTTTTCTTATTTAAATAAAAGATACTTTTTGTCTGAGTTTTTTTATAGTGTTTGCGATAATGTTAGATATATATTAAAAAATAATGAGGATAAATGGTTTATAGAAACATTTATGTGGTTTTATGAGAAAAGAATATTAAAAGATTTATTTGGTGAGTTCGGAAATCCTATTGATTTGGTTGAAAAAATTTATCAGAAGAAAAAGTTTAATATTGCAGGTTTGTTTGAGATTTGTTTATATTGCTCGTTTATAAGTAAACAAAATATAAAGTATGGATATGACTTTATTGATGTTTGTGAACTACTATCGAAAAATATGTCAGATAATCTTTGTGGAGAATATATAGATAACTTTATGAATATATTTAAGGGAGAATCTGGAATATTTGAGCATGCATTATTTCTTGTTAATGATAATAATTATGAATATATCAAAAGAATATTTAATTTAAGATATTTTAAAATAATACGTTGTGATATAAATTTAAGACAATTTTTCGCAAAAAAAATTATTAAAGAATCTAATGTGAAGATACTCGCTTCATCTGAAGCTAGTTTAATCAAAAGAAAAAAATATATTTATAGGTTAAAATTTTATAAACATTATAATAAATTTCTTTTGCCATTTAAAAATTTAAAGAAAGTATTTAGTGTTTTTAATTGGTTTGTTGAACCATTTGCTATAGTTTATTATTACATAAAATCTATAAAATGATTAAAAGGAAATGTGCAATCATATTACGTGGTCATATGAGGACATATGCTGTTACAGCAAAATCGTTAATATTGAATATTGCAGAACCAAATGATGCAGATATTTTTATTTTTACTTATAAAAATAATGGTGTTTCTTCAATACCAAGTTTATACAGTAATGATTCTCATGCTATAAATAAGTTTAAAGAATCTATTGAGTATGAAAAGCAAGATATGCAAGGAGATATAATTACTTATGATAGTTTATATAAATATTATGGTTCTTATCTAAAGGCATATCAGATTGTTGAATATGATGATTTACTTAGATCGAAATTAAATATTGATTCTAAACATGCTTTGGATATTGGTATAAATAAACAAAGATCGTATGGAATGTATTATTCAACAACAGAAGCATATCGTATGTTTTTAAATTATTGTAAAAATAATGATATAAGATATGAATATGTTATTTTATCAAGACCAGATTTGAATTTTTACTCAAAATTGATAGTCGATAAATTTAATCCAAAATATATTTATATTCCTAAATCTGGTGGTAATATTAATATGAGTCAATATTCAGACTCATATAAAGTTATGTCATATAAAAATGTTTATTTAATGGAGTATATTGAATATGAAAAATATATTTTTAATGATCAATTTATTGTTTCATCTCAAACTAACATGAATGTTATTGAGTCATTTTATGATAACTTAGATAAATATTTAGAAAGAGGAATTGTAACTTCTCACCCTGAAACTGTTTTATTTTATCATTTAGTTTATTTAAATAAAAAAATAGTTAAATTTATAAGGAATTTTGATTATGAAATTTTAAGAAATAATTTTAATCCGATTGACAATTTGATATTGTCCATAAAAAATCAAAAAAGTAAAAATTATGATAATAAATATAATAAAAAGTTAAAAAAGCATATTGCGCGAGTTATTTTTCCAATTAAACAAATTTTAAAAATTGTTAATATTCCTTTTTTATATATAATTGATGTATTCGCGGTTATTTTTTACTTTTTTATGAGTACTTTTAGAAATTAAATATTGAGTATATTTATGAAAATTGTTGTTTCTATTTTGGTCCATGAAAATATTGATGTTATTAATGACCAAATTAGAAATTTTTTACATTTTAATAAAGATGCATTAATTGTATTACATTTTAGTAAGAGATTAGCTTTTGATGATTTGTTAAATTCTTTTATTAAAAATGATAGAGTTTATATAAATCCAGTACATTTAGAAACGAAATGGGGAGACCTTCTTCAACCTCATGTAGAAAATTTTAAATTTGCAGCATCAATATTAGAATTCGATTATTTTGTAATGCATTCGTCAAACGATATGTATTTTAGATTTGGTTCGAATGAATATATTTCTATATTTGATGCTGGATTTAATTTACACTTTTTACTTCAAGAAAAATCATGGTGGTGGCCAAATGAATTTGCATGGAAAGATAATCAACTTCATAAAATTATGTTAAATCTTGGATTAAGCGTTAGGGTAGCCAGTCAAGTTGAAGGAAGTTTTTATAAATTTGATATATTTAAACAAATTATTGATGTAATCGATAAATATATCAATTTTAATTACGATTATGGTCCTAAAAGATATCCGCGAGAAGAAGTTTATTTTTCGACTATAGCTCAGAAGTTTGTTAATTTTGATCATATTTCAAGGCCATTTGTTTTTTCAGAAGTTCATTGTTTTGATAGAATTTATTGGAAGAGTATTGAAAATTTAAATAAACTTAAGAATAGTTTTTTAGGGAAGATATTTCCAGAATTCTTATATAAAAAGTTAAAAAATCGTTATTTTCGCCATGCTTGGAGAGATCCACATTCACGTTGCAGTATTGATATGCTTAAAAAGCTTCTAGAATCTGATGACGAATTTATTAATAAATTTCGTTATCTCAATGATGGTGTCATATCCTTTGAGTTATATGATAAAAATAATTTGTTTGCAATTAAACGTGTTCCAAGAGTTATGACTCATCCTCTTCGTTTATATATTAATTCTTTAATGTAGTTATTCTTATATAAATAATGATTTTGTTACATTGCTACTTATTTGCTATAAATATTACTAATATTATATGGTATATATAAGTGTTTTATTTCATTTTATGAAAACATCTATAGTTTTTTATGGGGTATTTGTCGATTATCTTTTTTGCAATCATATTGCTAATAAATAAGATGATAAGATTGAAGAGGAACATCAAATTGTCGTAAGTAAAGATCCATTTACTATTGATGAAAATATATTTAAATGTGAAATGGGATGTTTTTGATAACATATGATGAATGATGTGAATATTTGTTTAGAGAAATTTGGTAGTCTACGGTCTACTATTGATCGAGTTCTTGGATTTCCTCTTATGGATCTTGGGGGATTGAGATGCAAAAGTCCTAAAATATCGGTCACCATTTTTCATTTTTTTCTATATAATTTTGCCTAATTGTGTAGAAAGCACAGAGCATACAAAAAATAAAGCTCCTTTTAGAAAAATAGAACTTGAAGAGGGACGAGCATGAAAAATGCAACGCTCAATTATCGTCATTTATACTATTTTTGGATGACAGCAAAAGAAGGCAGCGTTACAAAAGCTGCAGAGCGTATTGGTGTTGCTGTACAAACGATTAGCATGCAACTTTCATTGTTAGAAAAGTCAATTGGTAAAGTACTTTTTGCCCAACAGGGAAGGCGACTTGTCTTAACAGAGGCTGGACGTGTGGCCATGGGATATGCTGATCAGATTTTCCTGCTAGGAGAAAAAATGCAGGAAGTGATGAGTGATGATAAAGTTGGGCAAAGTGTTCGCTTAATTGTTGGTATTTCTGATTCTTTACCTAAGGCCGAAATTTATAGTTTATTGTCTCCAGCATTACAAGTTCCTCATTTACGTCTTGAATGTTATGAAGGGGCGTATGATAGCCTGTTGGCTGATTTAGCACTCCATAAATTAGACCTTGTTTTAGGGCAAAAACCGGCCAATATTTCAGATAATATGCGCTTTTATAATTATTATTTGCGCACGGAAAAAGTTGCAGTTTATGGATTGCCTGAATTGGCAGAACAATATCGTGAAAATTTCCCGCAGTGTTTAGATGGTGCACCATTTCTGATGCCAACTCGCAATCATGCCGTTCGTATTCGTCTTGACCGATGGTTTGAAGAAAATAATATCCGTCCTAAGATTGTGGGTGAATTTTCTGATAGCGCACTGCTTAAAACATTTGCACGCTATGGGGTTGGGCTTTTCCATGCGCCTTATTCACTGGCAGATGAAATGAAAGAGCGTTATTACAGCGTATCAATTGGTGAAATGGAAGGAATGGAAGAAAAGTATTATGCTGTTTGTGCAGAGCAAAAGATTAGTCATGTGGCAATTGAACGCATTTTAGATGCCCATGAAGCAAGAACGAAAGCAAAATCAGGAGCGCTCTAGTTCCTTATAAAGAAATTCTTAAACCCCTAATCCATATTGAGTGGCATCATCATTTGTTTCATAATGGGACGCAATAAGGCGTCCCTTTTCAATGGTAAGGACTAAGTATTGTTCATATACAGAAGAATAGCCAATACAAATCGCATTTTGTAATTCTCCTTGGGGGAGACTAAATGTTCCTGAATACCATTCGGCAAAAACGCCATCTTTCGCTTTCGGAAATAGCGTTTCTAAATGAATAATATTTCCATTCTCAAGCATCCCTTCCAGTTCAACCAAAAATAATTTGCCTTGGCTATTTATTTGCCATGTTCCAACATAGCCTCTCCATAGAGCAGTATGAGGCACATAAAATGCGGGGCGATTTCCTTTCATTTCAAACCAAGATTCTAATGGTTGTTCAATGGGTAAGTCGCAATGAATATTTTGGTAGATGAGCTTTTCAGGAATTTGAGGCAACATTTGTTTTTTTGTCAGTAAAAAGTATCTACTTCCTATCATAGAATATAGGAGCTCAGAATGTCTAATAAAACATAGATGCAAATATTCTTAATGCAATTATAACTTTTGGTATAGAAATAGATTGGTTCCTATTTTTAACCTAAAGTCCCGAAAAAATTATATCTAGGCAGGAACATCTATTTCCATCGCTTCAAATAATCCTCGTTGCTTCTTAGTAATTTCCGAAAGATGACTGTTTTTCCCTGGTTGATGATACAACTCAATAATATCTAAATCATCAAGCAACGTCTGCATTGTGTAATTCTTGTACAAGCCGTGCTTCTCCATTTGGTATTTTATGTACGAAAGATAAATCAGCGATACGAA
>CAKRSU010000042.1 GCA_934401755.1 uncultured Oxalobacter sp. | reverse complement strand
ATATCAAGCGAGAAGAGCGGGAGATCCCGCGATTCTCATTGCAGACAACCGTAAAGCTAAAGAACAACTGAATTGGATACCGGAAAAGACTCTCACCGATGCGGTGAAATCGGCTTGGAAGTGGGAAAAGATCAAAAGTAATCAAGTAACAGGAGATTCGGTCAAATGAAAGAACTCCATCCCATCTTCCTTGATGAAAATCCCGCAAATGGAGAAATCTATGTTCGCCATCAGAATAACGGAATCAGTCTGGATACCTATTTCAATATGTTCGACCTGTACAAATGGCGACAATACACCATCATTGAAAACATCTATTTGAAAATACAGGCAACAGGTACCTGCAAGTTAGAAATCTATACACTCAATGCAACAAATACAGAAACATTAATTTATCAAGAAACATTGAGTGCACCTAACGAAGAAGAACGTTATATCCACATTCCCCAAAAAATAGATACTCGATTTCTTTTTTGTCGAATTAAAGATAGCAATCAATTCTCTCTTAAAAAACTGGCTTGGTGTACGGATACAGAACCTTGCCATGACGTTTATCTCCGATGTGCCATTTGTACCTTCAAAAAAGAAGCTTATATTTACAGAAATCTTCGATTGCTAAATCAGATTCGGGAAAATGACCTGTTCATCAAAAAGAGTCTCTCAATTGTTATTGCTGATAATGGAAATTCTTTAGAACGAGAAAAAACCGCATATGACTTTGTCGAGATTTATAGCAATATCAATACAGGCGGTGCGGGTGGTTTTGCAAGAGCCATGATTGAAATCTGTCAATCATCAAAGCCATGTACTCATATTTTGATCATGGATGATGATATTGAAATTGCTCCAACGGCTATTATCCTTTCCATCAATCTACTGGCCTATTTGAAAGAAGAATACCGCAATCATTTTATTGGAGGTGCAATGATGAATCTCGATCAGAGAAACATCAAACACGCATCTCTTGAATGGTTTGACAAAAAGCATTTCTGGAGTAGTACAGGACCTGTTGATGTTAACAATCGATTAAATGTCCTCAAAGCGAGTATTCATTCATTCCATCCTGATCAATACCAAGCTTGGTGGTATTGCATTATTCCGGCTAAAGTGGTCAATCTGAATAATTTACCCTTACCACTCTTCTTTCAGAATGATGATGTTGAATACGCCTTACGGAATCAAGCAAAAATCATTTTAATGAATGGAATTGCGGTTTGGCATGAACCTTTTTATAAAAAGGTTCAGAACATGAAACCCTATTATTCACTTCGTAATGCGCTAATTGTTTCTGCAACAGAATCGCTTTATCCAACTGACAGAATCCTGCAAGTGATTAGAAATAGCTTTAGAAGGGAAATCTGTCAGTTCAATTATTCAGGCGCTCAAGTTTATATCGATATCCTTGAAGATTTCATGCAAGGTCCGAGTATTCTCAAATCAGCCGAAAAATGTGCCGAAATCTTAAAACGTGAAATTTCTAGAAATGAAAAAATGATTCCGTTCAAAGAACTCGGACTCACTAAATCCTCAGTTCATCGCGTCATACGAACAGATCGGCTTCATGGCCTAAAAAGAAGAATTTATGACTTAACGTTTAACGGTCATTTACTGCCTTCATGCCTTCGAAAAAAAGAAGTTGAAATAATCCATTGTGTTGGAGAACAAGGTCCTCTTTGCTATATGCGAAAAACGGTCATTGCCGTTGATCCATTAAATCAACAAGGCGTCATCAGAAAGTTTGATAAAGCAATCGGTAAGAGATTAATTCGATCATTCGAAAAAGCTTATTCAAATTGCTTCAGCAAGAAAGTTTCATTACTTGCTGAGTATAGGAATGCTCATACAAAAATGACTTCTATTTTGTTTTATAAGAATTATCTCAAAATGGGATGCTAATTATATATTATTAATAATTATCGTATTGGAAATTTAATGAAACTAGCAATATTAGGCGGCGGATTATCTGCAATTTCATTAGCGTATTATTTACAGAAAAATGAAAAAATAGAGCGAATTGATATTCTGGAAAAGGAAGATAAAGTAGGAGGTCTTTGTCGAACCTACCTGTCCAATGGAATTGAATATGATGTAGGTCCACATATCATATTTTCCAGAGACCAAGAAATTCTTAATCTTATGAATGGACTGCTCGGTGATAACAACGAACGTCACCGCAGATCTAACCGGATTCTTCATAAAAAGCGTTTTGTTCAGTACCCATTTGAAAATGACCTGTCAAAACTACCCAAAGAAGACATTGATTACTGTGTCAACGCATTTCTTCACAATCCATACAACGAATACATACCGGAAAACATGCTCCAATTTTTCCTAAAGACATTCGGTGAAGGCATAACTAACGTATATCTTCGTCCATACAATGAAAAAATCTGGAAATTTGATCCTGCCTTTATGTCTACTCAAATGGTTGAACGAATTCCCAAACCACCCAAAGAAGATATTCTGAAAAGTGCAGAAGGAAAAACTATCGATGGCTATTTGCATCAACTGTATTTTACCTATCCTAAAAAAGGCGGAACAGAAGCCATCATTTCAGCCTTTATCTCAAAGTTTGATGAAAAAGTACGCATAAATGTCAATTCAGAGGTAAAAAGAGTCT
This sequence comes from uncultured Oxalobacter sp., assembly GCA_934401755.1. Taxonomy (GTDB): domain Bacteria; phylum Pseudomonadota; class Gammaproteobacteria; order Burkholderiales; family Burkholderiaceae_D; genus Oxalobacter. The sequence continues at coordinate 7,025 of CAKRSU010000042.1, read as the reverse complement.
CCAAATCCCAAACAGGATACAAAGTACTAACATCCAATGAAGAAACAGAATATGACCGTATCGTTTCTACAATCCCTGTCAATGAATTCTGTGATCTTTATGAGGGATCTCATAAGCAACAGATCATAAAAAGTGCATCCGCACTTCGTTATAACTCAATCGCAATCTGCATTGTTAATGTCAAAAAAGATTATGCAGGAGATAACTATGCATTCATGATTGCGGACAAAAATGTTCGATTCCACCGTATCTCAAAGCTTGATTTCATGGGAAATAGATATCATTTGCCTGATTCGACTACCTATATGGCTGAAATCACCTATCGAAAAAACGATCTTAATGATCTATCAACTGATGATGAACTCATTCAAGAAGTCATTAAAGGATTGGAAACAATTGGATTCATTGATGAATCCAAAGACGTTAATTTCGCCACAATCAAACGCTTCAAGTATGCATACGTCATCTATGACCTAATGCATAAAACAAATATGGCTGTCATCAAAAATTACTTTAAAAAAGAAGGTATCTATCTTAACGGACGGTTCGGTTCATTTGAATACTTGAATATGGATGCTGTCATCCGACAGTCCGAAAAACTCTCACACGAATTTAACTGAAACCTTCTTTAAGTGAAAAGGAAAAATATGAAAATACTGGTAACAGGTGGAGCTGGTTTCATTGGTAGTCATCTGGTAGATCGTCTTGTTCAAGAAGGCCATCGAGTTGTCATTTATGACAACCTATCTTTGGGAAGAATGGAAAATATCCAAGATTCGCTCCAAACAGGGAAATGCGATTTCCTAAAAGGAGACCTTCTTAATAAAGAAGATCTTTTCCGAGTTTTTGACCGTGAAGAGTTTGATGTTGTATTCCATTTAGCAGCAAATTCAGATATCGCAAAAAGTCATGTGAACCCGGATGTCGATTTTGGAAATACCCTGACATCAACTTACAACGTATTACTTGGGATGAAGAAATATGAAGTCAAACAGATTGTCTTTGCTTCCACATCTGCAATTTACGGTGATACAAAAATCAGTGTAAGTGAAGATTACGGACCATTATTCCCAATCTCACACTACGGAGCATCCAAACTAGCATCTGAAGCCTATATTTCAAGTTTCTGTGAAAACTATGGTATCCAAGCATGGATTACACGTTTTCCAAATGTAGTCGGCGAAAGAGCAACTCATGGTGTCATTTATGACTTCATTAACAAACTTCGGAAAAATCCCCAAGAACTTGAGGTTCTTGGAAACGGTACCCAGATTAAACCATATCTATATGTAAAAGACCTTATTGAAGCAATCCTGTTTATCTGGAAAACCAGCACAGACAAAATCAATTTTTTCAATCTCGGCGTCGATTCAAGAACTCAAGTTCGTGAAATTGCTGAAATGGTCATAGAAGAAATGAATCTACCAGCAAAAATCCGTTATACCGGAGGAGACAGAGGTTGGATTGGTGATGTTCCTCAGTTCAGCTATTCCTTAGACAAGATCCATAAACTTGGTTGGAAGGCAAAATTCACATCGAATGATGCCGTTAGAAAATCAATTCAGTATATTCTCGAAAAAGACCTATGAAAACGGTGATTATAGCTGGAGGAAAAGGAACCAGACTTGGATTAACAGATATTCCAAAACCAATGGTTTCTATTGGCGGTCGCCCGTTGCTGGAACACCTTGTTTTATTGGCAAAGCGTTATGGATCTGAAGAAATATATATCCTTTCAGGGCATCTTTCTGAAGTAATCGTTAACTATTTCGGCAATGGCGCAAAATGGGGAATCAAAGTACATCATGTTATTGAACCATACCCTTTAGGCACTGCAGGTAGTGTAAAGCAACTGGAACATGAACTGAAAGAACGCTTCATGGTGTTCTATGGCGATGTCGTCATGGATTTTGATATTAGACAGTTCATTGATTTTGATGAAAAGCATGAGGGAATCGGCACTGTTTTGGTTCATCCAAACGATCATCCATATGACAGTGACCTGTTGGAAGTTGATTCATCTTCTAAAGTCATGCATGTTCATTCCAAACCACATGATGAAAGTCAGTATTATCAAAATATTGTCAATGCGGCCATCTATATCTTTTCTCCAAAGATTTTTGACTACATCGAAAAAGATATACCTCAGGATTTTGGAAAAACCATCCTAAACAAGGTTGTAATGGCAGGAGAAAATCTTTATGCCTATAGAACTTCTGAATACCTGAAAGATATGGGAACTAAGGATCGTTTCAAGAAAGTTGAAAATGATTTCGTGACTGGGAAGGTTGCGCGGTTAAACCGCAAGAATAAACGTGCATGCATCTTCCTTGATAGAGATGGCGTTATCAATCCAGACATGGGTAATTTACCAACTGTTGATGGATTCAAGCTATTACCAGGAGTAGCTCAAGCAATCCAATCAATCAATGCAAGTGATTACATCAATATTGTTGTAACGAACCAGCCAATGATTGCAAAAGGTTTTATCAAGGAAAACGAAGTTATCGAAATACATAAAAAAATGGAAACCCTCCTTGGACAGAAACACGCATATGTAGATGGAATCTATTACTGTCCACATCATCCAGACAAGGGATTTCCAGGAGAAATCCTTGAACTAAAAATTGATTGTAACTGCCGTAAACCTAAACCAGGGCTACTCTTAAAAGCAGCAAACGAATATGGCATTGATTTCAGCCGTTCTTGGATGGTTGGGGACAATGAAAAAGATCTGATTGCGGGAAAAGCTGTGGGTTGCAGAACAGTTTTTATCAATGATGAAGAATCTGAATATGCTGATTTTAGATGTAAAGATTTACTTGACGCTATTGGACTTATCTTGGAGAAGACAAAATGATTATTACGAGAACTCCATTTAGAATCAGTTTTGCTGGTGGTGGTAGTGATTTGCGTAATTACTATGAAAAATACGGTGGCTCGGTTTTAAGTGTTGCTATTGATAAATATATCTATTTATCAATGCATCCTTATTTCGATGAAAACTCCTATCTTCTTAAGTATACAAAAACTGAAAGCGTCAAAAAAATTGATGCCATTCAACACCCGATCATCAAAGATATTTTTAAAAGATATGACATTACTGGCGTTGATTTCAATTCTAGTGCAGATATCCCATCTGGAACTGGATTAGCTTCATCCTCAGCATTTACCGTTGGTTTGTTAAATCTTTGCAATGCTTATACCGATCAGTATATGAGTAAAGAGACGATAGCGGATCTGGCTTGCCAAGTAGAAATTGAAGATTTGAAAGAACCCATCGGAAAACAAGATCAATATGCATGCGCTTGTGGCGGTTTAAATTTTATTGAGTTCAGAAAAGATGGACTGGTCGATGTTGAGCGATTATATCTTCAATCAGATGCATATCATGTCCTCGAAAAAAATCTACTCATGTTCTATACAGGAACCACTAGAGCAGCAAGTTCAATTCTTGCAGAACAGAAAAAAAATACCACCGAAGATGAAAAGAAAATTCAGAATCTACACAAAATGGTCCAACTCTCAAGAGATCTAAAAATAGAATTGCTTAAAGGCAATACCAATGCGATGGGTGAAATCCTGCATACAGGTTGGATGTACAAGAAAGAGCTAGCCAGTGGTATTTCTCCCCAAGATATTGATTATTACTATGATCTAGCCATGAAAAATGGTGCTCTTGGAGGAAAACTTCTTGGCGCCGGTGGTGGAGGTTTCTTACTGTTCTATGTAGAAGAACAACATAAATCACGTGTTCGCAAAGCACTTAAAAATCTAAAAGAAATCAATTTCAGCTTTGATAACAAAGGCACAACAATCGTTCACTACAATAAAGTTGATTTATACCGGAACTGAAAATGAAAGCTCAAGTACAAAAATATTTTGAATTGCTAAAGAACACTATTGATAAAATCGATCTTGATGAAATCGAAACTTTTATTCGATTATTACATAACGCCCGTGATAACGGGAAAAAGATATTCATCATGGGAAATGGTGGATCGGCTGCAACTTCAAGTCATTACTGTTGTGATTTCAATAAAGGCATGAGCTATCAGAAACCCAGTAAACCTTACCGTTTCATATCCCTTAATGACAATATTCCAACGCTCATGGCATATGCAAATGATGTTGGTTATGACAGCATTTTTGTTGAACAGTTGAAAAACATGCTTGAACCAGAAGATTTAGTAATTGGAATATCTGGTAGTGGCAATTCAGAAAATGTTCTCAAAGCAATCGAATATGCCAATCAACAAGGAGGTATAACAGTTGGATTGACTGGTTTTAATGGCGGAAGGCTTAAACAAATGGCGCAACATTCTGTCAATGCAAATATCAATAACATGCAAATAAGTGAAGACATACATATGTTACTGGCACATATGACGTACTTTATTAGTATGAAAAGTGAATAAAAATAAGTGAAATAAAGAAAGATGAAAAATATCAAAATATCAGTTATCGTTCCTATCTACAAAGTAGAACGTTATCTTGTTCAATGTATTGAAAGTATCCTTGCGCAGACATTAAAAGATCTTGAAATAATTCTCGTAGATGAAGGCGATATTGATGCCTGCCGTGCCATTATTGATATGTATGAATTTGGCATTAAGAAAGACCCTCGTATCAAAAGCATCCACGAAAAAAATGGGGGCTACGGGGCATCAGTCAACAAGGGAATCGATATTGCAATTGGCGAATACATCAGCATTATTGAATCTGATGATTTTATAGAACCAACTATGTATGAAGAGATGTATGCATATGCCAAAAAACTTGATGCTGATGTTGTCAAGACTCCATATTATGAATATAAAGATGCAACATATGAAAATCCTTCTTCTCGAAAGATTTGCAATTATGCTGAAGACATGGCAAAAAGTGCCCCAGCAAATAAAGTTTTTTCTGTTGTAGAGTGTCCCCTTATTATGGCAATTCATGCTTCATTATGGAGTGGAATCTACAAAACATCATATATAAAAGAAAATAAAATTAAATTTATTGCGGCTAAAGGCGGGGCATATGTAGATGTTGGATTCAGAATAGATTCATTAATTCATTCAGAAAAAATTGCATGGTTAGACCATCCTTTTTATAACTACCGACTTACAAATCAAGATTCAACTACAAATAATTTTAATTTAAATGCTATGATTTTGCGCTGGGAAGAAGCGCACGCAAAATTTAAAAATTACCAAGATCTATATGAAAAAATCGGGTCATATTTATTTTACGATGAATTTTTAAATACATTTAATTACATAAATGTACCATGGTTTAGTGTAAATAAAGATCAACTAACCCGTATGCATTATTTAATACAAAATATATCAAATAAAATCATTTCAGAATGTCCTTTCTTAACTGAAAAAGATAGAAGACTATTAGACATTATAAGAAGTGATAATTATGAATCACTTTTAAAAGCTAATACTTCCAGTATCACCAACATAAATACTAATAAAAGAGATTATAGTACCTTTTATAGAATATATTTCCTTGGAATTCCTCTATTTAGAGTAAAAATGAAAAAAAATAAGAAGAAATTCAAAATTCTATTGTTTTCATTTTTACCGATCTTCTCAATAAAATTTTAATAATCTATTATGTTTAATGCCGACATAGCATTAATTGGTTGTTTTGGTCATCCAAATTTAGGTGATGAATTATTGCTTAAATGCTGGATTGAAGAAATTCTCCGTCATCAACCAAAATTTAAAATTCTCGTTGACTGCCATATTCCTGGAAATGTATATGCAATTTTAGGAGATTACAATGGTCGAGTACGATATCAAGATGCAATATGGCGCCTAGCATGGGATGGCCCTAATAATGATTCTCTTTCTTCTTTGATTGACGGATTTAATATGGCCAACATAAATAATGAAGATATTTCATACACCCGATTTATGTTAAAACCATTAACTAAAGTTAAATTATTGCATTTTATTGGGGGGGGTATTTTCGAGATGGTTGGACTAAGCATTATAGCTTATTATCTATAGCCCTCTTTTTGAAAAAAGAATATGGAATAAAAGTTTCAATGTCAGGACAAGGTTTTATTCCTTATGATTGGAATATTTCATCTCTATTTTTATCAATATTAAATAAATTTGATCATGTTTCTGTAAGAGATTTTCCATCATATCAGATAATTAAAAATCTTAATTCTACATACCACGATTGTATTTTGGATGATACTTTTTTATATAGAAAATCTCCTTTATCAAAGGATTACATCCCTTTTTCTCATGAGGAATTAATTGTACCTTTTGAAAATAACTATTGTTCAGTTAATAGATTAATTGTTTGTATCCAAAATGATATATCTGACATAAATATTAATAATTATTTATATTGGCAAATATCAAAAATTGTTGAACAGAAAAAATGTAAAGTCTATGTATGCGAATTTTTACCAAAACATGATTTACAAGTCATAAAAAAATTAAAGCTTATTACTGATGTAATAATTGTTCCCTTTGAAGATTTATGGTGTAGGAATTTTGTATTTTTAAATACTGATTTATGTATTGGGACGCGCTTTCATTTTCATTTATTATCAGCTAGATGTGGAGCAAAAGGTATTTTTGGTTCTGCCGACAAATATTATGGTATAAAACACGATTCATTATTAGATATAGGATCCAGATGGGAAAACGTCGATTTACATCATAATGATGTTCCTGTATTGGAAAATCCTGTTATTAATGAAGAAAAATTAGTTTTATTAAAACATAAAGAATTTAAGAAAATAATGTCATTAATTGAAAATTAAATGTACGACTATTAATTAGTGCCTTTTACCAATCTTAATATAGATTATTTTTCCTTACTAACAAATATAAAGTTACAATGAAATCGTGTAGAACCAATTATGATTGATATTTAACAACACATAATTCTAAAAAATATAAATAATGACGAATAAAATAATTACCACTTCCCCTAAAAAATCTGTACTAACCTGGCGTCCCGACATAGACGGATTACGTGCATTAGCCGTCTTTGCGGTTTTTGCC
>CAKRSU010000041.1 GCA_934401755.1 uncultured Oxalobacter sp. | reverse complement strand
CACAGTAGTTAAGCACATAAACGTCGAAAGTACTTGCTTGGAGACGAGCTGGGAGGATAGAAAATCGCCGGTTAGCTGAGGAGACTATCGAAAGATAGTCTCTTTTGTTATGTGCAAAAGTCTCCAAGCATTATGGCTGGGACGCCTGGGAGGGGCAACATGCCAGTGACATGTTGCCCGACAGGAGACACCCGCTGTGGTGGCTCCTGCCGCGACTAAGAAGTTGCCGGTTAAGAGAGGTTACTGTAAAGTAGCCTCTTTTTTGCTATAGGAAAATAGAATTCATCCAATTATTTTTAGCGCTCCCATTATATTGTAGAAGATGTATAATAAAGACAACATACTTTGAATAATGCATCTAGGAGGAATAGGGTGTTATGGGGAATATAGAAAAAACATTACCCAAAATTTGGGCGAAGAAAAAGGAGGGGGCGAATCAATTTTACTGGCTTCCTTTAACAGTACATTTGCAGGATACAATAGGAGTAATGCGCTTTCTTTGGCATCATTGGGTTAGTGAAGGACAGAAGCATATTATTATCAATAATCTAGTATTATCATCTCCTAAATGGGACGCAGAAACTATAGCTGTCAATTTAGCTTGTTTTTTAGCAGGAGTTCATGATGTGGGCAAGTGCACTCCAATGTTTCAGACTCAAAAGGGTTATAGCAATTCATTGGATTTAGATATTGCCATTTGGGAACAATTAGAAATTGCTGGCCTAGCTGGAATAAAACATATTGAGTTTAGCGAAAATGCACGGAGAGACTCTCATCATACCATTATGGGGGAATATTTACTGCGGGATTTTGGGGTAAGGCAGGATATTGCTTCTATTATAGGTGCACATCATGGCAAGCCAACTGATGCAGATGATAAAGTAAAAGAATTGCGGGGATATCCTGAGCGTTTCTATCAGGAAGTTAAAGGAATTATCTATGAACAATGGCATAATATGCAGGATAAGATTATAAGGGATGCTTTAAAGGAAAATGGTTTTGTAGATACTTGTGGGGAACCAGATTTATCCATGTTACCGAGCATAGGAGAGCCGGGACAGGTAATTTTATCAGGTTTGGTTATAATGGCTGATTGGATTGCCAGCAACGAAGGTTATTTTCCATTAATGCCGTTGGATGAAGAGGTTTTGGTAGATACAACGGAACGGGTAAAAACAGGAATAAGGACCTGGTATAAAAACAATCCGGCAGAGTCGCTGGATGTAATAAGTGTACCTAGTGCAAATATGTATTATCAAAAAAGGTTTAATTTTTTGCCCCGTCCCTTTCAGCAAAAGGTATTTGATGTGCTGAGGAGCACAGACAATTTGGGACTTTTTATATTAGAAGCCCCTATGGGAGGTGGCAAGACAGAAGCAGCCTTGGCAGCAGCTGAGGAATTGATGTCCAAGAAAAAACTGGATGGATTATTTTTTGGTTTGCCAACGCAAGCAACCTCTAATGGTATTTTTCCAAGGATTAATACATGGCTAAAAAATCTTGTGGAAGAATATGGTACGGTGGGCACAATAAAGTTAATGCATGGAAAAGCAGCGTTAAATGATTTGCAGGAAGAGTTAATAGAAGGTGTTCATGTAGATGAAGAATTTAGTGAGGGAGTTCTTACAGCCCAATGGTTTTCAGGAAAAAAGACCTCCATATTAAGTGATGCCGTGGTGGGCACTGTGGATCATTTTCTACTAGCAGCTTTGAAACAAAAACATCTTGCCTTGCGCCATTTGGGTTTTTCCAGGAAAATTGTTATTATTGATGAGGTTCATGCATATGATGCCTATATGAACGTATTTTTATGTCGTGCGATACGATGGATGGGAGCATATGGCATACCTGTTGTATTGTTATCGGCTACCCTGCCTGCCAAAACAAGAGAAAATTTGTTTGAAGCTTATCTTCTAGGTCAGGAGCAGAAAAGGAGTAAGCAGGAAAAAGAAGAGCATAAAAAACTTTTCCAGTCAAGGGCATATCCGTTGCTAACGTATACAGATAATGGCAAAATTTGCCAGAGCAGGGACTTTTCACAGGAAAAAGATAGGCGTATTATAGTTAAGAAGCTGGATGAAGCCAATTTGGAGGAAACTATAAAATTATTACTGGCAAATGGCGGTGTTGTAGGAATTATCGTTAATACCGTAAGCAGGGCACAGAATATTTTTGAACGCTTAGCACAGCTATTTGGCAATGATGTAAAGTTACTCCATAGTAAATTTATAGATACGGATCGCATGGCTAAGGAAAAGCATCTGATGGAAATTATTGGAAAAGGGGCGAGACGTCCTCCGCGTGGTATTATTATTGGCACCCAAGTATTGGAACAGTCTCTGGATATTGATTTTGATGTGCTGATAACGGATTTGTGTCCTATGGACTTGCTTTTACAGCGTGTAGGCCGTCTCCACCGGCATGATATTTCCCGTCCAGAGGGGTTATCTCAACCGCTGCTGTATATAATGGGAGAAAGTGAAGCACTGGAATTTGAGCAGGGCTCAGCAGCTATTTATGGAGATTATCTGCTAGCGAGAACCCAGAGCCTATTGCCCAAAGGAGAAATATTTATTCCACGGGATATTCCTTTACTGGTGCAGCAAGTTTATGGCGGGGATAACATTTCCTGGCCACCAGGTATTCAAGAGATATATGAAAAAGCTCAAAAGAAATATGAAGCTGTTTTGGAATGTAAGGATGATGAAGCAAATAAACAATTTCTTTTAAGAAGACCACATTTGAAAATAAAACCAGAGAAGTGGAATCTCATAGGCTGGTTGAATACTGAAGCAAAATGTGATAGTGAAGCAAATGCCCTTGCTCAGGTAAGAGATGCGGAAGAAAGTATAGAGGTTATTGCCCTATTAAAATGTGATGATGGATATGGATTTTTTGGTAAAAAAGAGGATATTTCCAGTCAAGTAGAGAATTATAAAATTGCTAAGGAAATCGCTAAGTGCACCTTGAAATTATCTGAAGCAATGGCTAGATGTGCTTGTGGCACTGTGGCTAAAACCATTGAATGGTTAGAAAAATATAATCGGGAGCAGTTGTTTTGTTGGCAGCAACAGCCTTGGCTAAAGGGAAGCTTGGGGATACTTTTTGAGAATACAGGCGATGGTTATACCGGCGAATTTAGATTAGGCAATATTGTATTGTACTATAATTGTAATGTTGGGCTTAAATGGTGTAAGCTGGGGGATTAAGCAAGCAGGAGGCGGACATGGGAAGATATAATCTACTGGATGAGAAATGGATTACTGTTTTACGAAAGGATTCGGGAGAAACAGAAAATGTATCACTTTTAAACCTCTTTGAGCATGCTGGGGAATATCGTGCTTTAGCAGGGGAAATGGAGGTGCAGAATTTTGCTATTTTGCGGGTATTGTTAGCGGTTTTAACAACGGTATTTACCCGTGTGGATGCAAAAGGCGAAGCCTATGAGTGGCTTCAACTGGATGATTCTGACAAGCTCATTGTAGAGGAAGCGGTAGATGAGGATGATGAAGAAGATTTTACGGAGGCCTTGGAGGATACCTGGAAAGACATATGGGAAGGTCACTGTTTTCCGTCAGTAGTATGTCAATATTTGAAGGCTTGGCATGACCGTTTTTATCTCCTTGATGACAAATATCCATTTTTTCAAGTAACGAAAAAGGATTTGGTAGATAGATTGCCAAAGGGAAAAAATGGCACTCAATTTGCTGGCAAGCAGCTAAATCGCATGATTTCAGAAAGTAACAATAAGGAAGCTATATTTGCACCTGTTGCAGGTCAGGGAAAGAGTCGTATGACAGAGGCAGAGCTGGCTCGTTGGCTGATCACCATGCAAGGATATATTGGTACGGCAGATAAAGCAAAATTTCCCAAGGAAAGCAAGGAAAAGGATTCCAAGGGCTGGCTATATGATATTGGTGGCATCTATATGGCAGGAGAAGATCTTTTTGAAACCTTGTGGATGAATACTATGCTATACCATATAGAAGACGATGTACGTTATACCATTACGCCCCAATCACCTTGTTGGGAGGATATTCCCTCTGAGCGTTTGCAGGCTATATTAGAAGGACGGCCCTTGAAGAATCTAGCAGCCTTGTATACTTTATGGAGTAGAGCAGCGTATATTTCTCCAGCTTGGGCTGCAGATAAGGATGTTTCTGTTGAAGCAGTCAAGCTTACGGAAATAATACATGAAAATGCTTTTTTGGAGCCTATGACATTATGGAGCTATAATAAAACAGGGGAACATAAAAATAAGTTTATGCCAAGAGCACATAAACCTATGCAAGCCTTGTGGCGTTCCTTTGGACTGTTGATTCCAGAACGTGGTAATGTAGAGGCCAAACGCCCAGGTATTATGGTTTATTATCATAGGATAGCAAAGTTTATGGACAATCCTATGGTAAAATTGCATGCTGTTAGTATGTTACCAGATGGTAATGCTACTTCCTGGATGCCCATAGATGAGATTTCAGATATGCTATCTCTCAATGAAATTATTTTGACTGATGATAAAGATAATGGTTGGAGTGGGCGAGTGCGTAATATAGTGGCAGAAACAAAAAATATAGTTGAAGGAAGTTATAAGAAATTTTTAGGAGAGATAGCTAAAAGACGAGGTATCAAGTCCGATGTTTTTGCAGCTGCATATCAAGCCACACTCTATGAAAAGATAGACCATCCTTTTAGAGAATGGCTATGGCGTATTCAGCCTGATGATGACAAGGCCGCTAAGGAGAGCCTTTGGAAAAAGGAGCTTTATGGGATTGCTCTGAGAGAAGCAGAACAGCTAATGAAACATTTAACACCTAGAGATTATAAAGGGGAGGAAAATTGCATAACAGCCTATCAGGCGTTCAAAAGGGAGTTATATAAAAAGCTCCTTCCAGACGGGAATTAAGATTTTTACAGTAGGATATTCGCAAAAGGAGGGATTGATTTTGGACCAGGAACATGAAGATGTATATAAGGTGACAAGCAGAATAATAGGGAAACTCAAAGCCCAGGAAGAGATGTCAAGTGGCAAGGCCGCCTTGGCGGCTCTGCGCCACAGCATAGGCAAGCCATTAGGTGCCGTTCCAGATATATGGCCTATTATGTTAGACGATATGCCTGAGGCGTTTCTTTCACATAATGGCATTGAAACAAAGGAGGAACTGGCTATTTATGCAGCCTTACAGCTATATGCTCTGCAAAGACAGGGGACACGAGGCAAAGCTAATACGGAAAGTGTCCAAAATATAGGGGAAGCCTTACAAAAAATTCGCAAAGGAAATGGACAGGAAGCATTAGATAGAAGATTTGTCGCGGCTCTTTCAGCTACATCTTTTACGGGGTTAGTCTATCAGCTTAGACAGTTGATGAAGTTGGCTAAAGCTAAGGGGGCCTTGCCTGTGAATTTTGCTGCTTTGGCCAAGGATTTTTATTGGTATCAAATGGGGGCCAAAGAAAAAATTTGTCTCCGTTGGGCGGAAGCCTATTATCAAAAGGGAAATAAGATAGAGTCTGATTCAATTTGAATAGTGGATAGGGAGGATAATTTATGAGTAACGGACGTTTATTTTTGGATATACATGCAATTCAGGTTTTGCCACCATCAAATGTTAATCGGGATGATACAGGGAGCCCTAAGACAGCCCGTTATGGAGGGGTAGTACGTGCTCGTGTTAGCTCTCAGTCATGGAAAAAAGCAATGCGGGATTATCTTAAAGAATTTGGCGATAATTTTGGCATAGGGGTGCGTACTGTTAAGGTAAGGGATTACATTGTGAGCAAAATGCTTGCTAAGGATACCGCCCTTTCTCAGGAAACAGCTGAAAAGAAGGCAGAGGAAGTCTTAAAAGCTGCAGGCATGAAATTGAAAGACGGTAAATTGTCAGCATTGTTTTTCATTGGTGTTAAGCAAGCAGAGGCGTTGGCTGAGGCTGCAATCAAAGGAGAAAAAGATAAGGAAAAATTATCTGCGGCTATGAAAGATAATCCAGAGATTGACATTGCTTTATTTGGGCGTATGCTAGCAGATGACCCCACCAAAAATGAGGATGCCTCATCTCAGGTAGCTCATGCCATTTCTACCCATGAAGTGCAGACTGAATATGATTATTTTACGGCAGGAGATGATTTGGCCGCTAAAGAAAACGCTGGCGCAGCGATGATTGAAACCAATGAGTTCAATTCATCCACACTTTATCGCTATGCCAATGTGGCTGTCCATGAATTCCTTAAGCAGATGCATGGTGATAAGGATTTGACAGCCAGGGCACTGCGTTTGTATATTGAAGCCTTTGCAAATTCCATGCCTACAGGTAAAAGCAATAGCTATGCCAACCAGACCTTGCCCCAGGCACTGCTCATTGAGCTTAGAGATGATCGGCCTATCAGTCTTGTGAGTGCATATGAAAATCCGGTTAAAGCAAAAAATGGCTATACAGAAGAGTCTGTAAAAAGACTTTTTGTGGAAGCTAATAGAGCCAATAAATTTGTGCACAAACCAATAGTAAGCTTCTGCCTTTTGGCCAATGATGCCTGGTATCCAGCAGAAGCGGAGAATGCTTTTGAGGGGGTAAAGGAAGATGGTGTAAATAGCTTGCTGGATGATTTTTCCAAAGAGCTTATTAAAATTATGTAATGGCAGGGATGGACGATGAAAACAATTTTATTGAAATTTGCCGGGCCTATGCAGTCTTGGGGAACTGATTCTCACTTTGAGATAAGGCATACAGATTCATATCCATCAAAAAGCGGCGTACTAGGTTTGGTGGCAGCAGCATTAGGATGGCGGCGCAATGATAAACGTATTGAGGAATTGAATAAAATTTGTTTTGCTGTAAGGGTGGATCAGCCGGGCACCATCTTAGAGGATTATCATATTGCGCATAAGCCAGAGGTAAAAAAAGGTGGTGTTGTTAGTTACCGTACATATGTAACCAAACGGCATTATTTGCAGGATGGGGTTTTTGTGGCAGCTCTGGGCATATCTCAAGCTGAAGATGTTGATGAAATATTGGCTGCCTTAAGACAGCCCTATTTTCAAACATATATGGGACGCCGCTCCCTTCCTTTGCCTGTGGATTTTATATTGGATGTTGTAGAAGGAGAGCCTGTTTCTGTGCTTTGTGATTTTCCTTGGCAGGCAGCAGATTGGTATCAAAAAAAAGAGCAGTTAAAGGATAATGCTGGTCGTCAGCGTCTTTCCATATTTGCAGAAAAGGATATTGACGGAGGTATAGGAAGAAGACGTCGTGACCATGTAGTGTCATTGGCAAGTTCGGGACGTCGTTATTTGCCACGTATGGAATATGAAACGTTTTGTGAAGTTGTAATGCCACAATCAAGACAGGAGCATGATGCTTTTGCTGCTCTAGGAGGTATTTGATATGTATCTTTCCAGAGTTCAAATAGGTACAGATAATCGACAAAAAATGCGCAATCTTACTCATCTAGCTGCTTATCATGATTGGGTAGAGCGCAGCTTTCCTCAGGAAATAGCCAGAGGAGAACGGACGCGGAAGTTATGGCGAATTGATCATTTAAATGGCAAGGAATACCTTCTGATTGTTAGTAATGCGGAGCCAGATTTAGTAGAGCTTTGTCGTTATGGTGTAGATGGTAGTGCCGCAACTAAAAATTATGATCTTTTTTTGGCCAAATTAAAGACTGGTATGAAGTGTCGCTTTCGAGTTGTATTGAATCCTGTGGTAGCAGTTTCTGCCGGCATAGGGAAACGTGGGCGCATTGTGCCACATATAACAGTACAACATCAAATGGAATATTTGAAGAATCGTTCAGAAAAACAAGGCTTTTTTCTATCTTATGAAGAATTTGAAATAACAGAGCGTAGCTTTGCTATTTGGCAAAAAAATAAGGAGCGTATTCGACTTAGCAAGGTAGCTTATGAAGGAACTTTGCTCATCAAGGATATTGAATTGTTTAGAAAATTGTTGAGGGAGGGGATGGGAAAGAAGAAAGCCTATGGTTTTGGTATGATGACAGTTATTCCTTTGGAGGTGTAACATGGCAAAACCGGTTATTGCAGGAAAGTCTGGTCTGACAGAGTTGCCACGAATAGAAGATCGTGCTACATTTATCTACATTGAACACGCCAAGATAAACCGTGTGGATAGTGCAGTTACTGTTGCAGATGCCAAGGGAGTTGTCCGTCTGCCGGCAGCCATAGTAGGAGTGCTGCTATTAGGGCCTGGTACAGATATTAGTCACCGGGCGATAGAGCTTCTAGGGGATACTGGAACAGCAATTGTTTGGGTAGGAGAACGTGGCGTGCGTTATTATGCTCATGGCAGGGCATTGGCAAGATCTACGCGTTTTCTTATGCGGCAGGCAGAACTGGTTACCAATGAACGGAGCCGGCTAAAGGTCGCAAGGGAAATGTATAAAATGAGATTTCCCGGAGAAGATGTATCTAAAATGACAATGCAACAGTTGCGTTCACATGAGGGTGCCAGGGTACGGCGTAGATATCGTGAACTGTCAAAAGAATATAATGTACCCTGGGATAAAAGAGTATACAATCCCGATGATTTTGCAGGTAGTGATCCTATCAATCAAGCTTTATCAGCAGCTCATGTTGCTCTTTACGGATTGGTACACAGTGTAATAGCGGCTCTAGGTCTGTCACCAGGCTTGGGATTTGTGCATACTGGTCATGAACGCTCCTTTGTTTATGATATTGCAGATCTTTATAAAGCAGAAGTAACAGTTCCCATTGCTTTTTCTGTTGCAGCTGAAATTGAAGAGGGGCAGGATATAGGTAAAATTACTAGGCTGAGGATTAGGGATGCCTTTGTGGATGGAAAGCTATTGAAGCGTATAGTAAAAGATTTGCAAGCATTGTTGGAAATACCGGAGAATAATCAAATAGAGGCTGAAACATTGAGCTTGTGGGATGATAAAACAAAATTAGTGCCTTATGGTGTTAATTATAGTGAGGTAGAATCATGCCCATGACAGTTATAACCTTGAAAAGTGTGCCACAATCTTTGCGGGGAGATTTGACACGGTGGATGCAGGAAATTGCCACTGGTGTTTATGTAGGGAATTTTAATAGTCGCATCAGGGAGTATCTTTGGAATCGAGTAAAGGAGACTATGGGGCATGGCGAGGCTAGCATGTGCTTTGCAGCAAGAAATGAATTCGGCTACGATTTCGTTACAGAGAATACTTTGCGCGCTGTTATTGATTATGATGGTCTACCATTAATTTTTATTCCCAAGGAAATTTCTGAGTCAACGGGACTAGCACGTGGATTTAGTAATGCAGCGAAATTTCATCGTGCAAGAAATGCTGTAAAAAGGAAAGGCAAAGAAAGGAAAAAGAGCTATGTCATTATCAATATTGTAACTGATGGTTTGGATGTTCAGCAGAATCATATATTAGAAATAGGTGCTATTCGTTGTGAAAATGGCGGAGAGAATATTTTTCATGAGTTGATTGCCTATGCAGGGAGTATTCCTGAGCATATTAGCAACATGAGTGGAATCACCTGCTCCATGCTGCAGCAGGAAGGAAAGCCGATAGAGCTGGTGTTGGCAGCATTTCGTGAATTTATTGGCGAAAGTGAGCTAATCGGCTATCATGTTGGGTTTGACATTGAGTGCTTGAATAGGGATTTAGAAAAATGTGGATTGGGATATTTAACCAATCGGGTACATGATCTTTTACCAATAATAAGAAAGGAGCAGATTTTTCAAGAGGATTATAAATTGGAAACATCACTGAAAAGTTATGGGATTCGTGAAAATGTGCCTTATCGAGCATTGGAGAAGGCGGAGCTGGTAAAACGCCTTGCACAGAAGTTAAATAAATTTGGGATTTAAAGTCGGCAATAGTGGCTAGAATAAAGGGATCTTTTACTGTCGTTCCCGCGTCAGCGGGGGTGATCCCAATCCTTACTGTGCTTATTCTCGCCCGCGTTTGTCGTTCCCGCGTCAGCGGGGGTGATCCCAGCAAGCAAGGCAGAGTTGTACACCGAAGTAAGTCGTTCCCGCGTCAGCGGGGGTGATCC
>CAKRSU010000040.1 GCA_934401755.1 uncultured Oxalobacter sp. | reverse complement strand
AACGTACTTCTCTCTACGGTATTGCTGCTTATACTGATTGGGATGATGACAAGCAGGCTGCTAAGATCTTTGGCGATCATTCCGATAAGGTTACTGGCCTCCAATTCGGTATTACTCATAAGTTCTAAGTTCTACTTAGCTTAGCGCTTTGTATGCCTTCAAAGCCGGTTCGAACGAACCGGCTTTGTGTTCTTTCAACTCAATAATAAATATCAAAAAAAACGCACCTCGAAAGATACGTTTCTATTAGGAATTGGTATCCTACCTTCGCTAAAGCAATGGAATTCCCATTGAGTCCGATAACTTACGCTCTGGTCTCATCCAAGGAAGCTGCTAATGGCATTACCATACCATTCACTTCACAGACTAACCGGACATCTCCTTTCTTAAGATGTTTATCGTACAAACCAGATCGACATTGACATAGCGATCTCTCGTTTACGTTTTTAATTTTATCGGAGGTATTCTGACTTTTACGGTCAGCGTATCCATCCTATTTTTGGCAAGTATATCCAGGCTATTTTGTTCTTCAAGTTGTTTGATGTCTTGCAGATAGCGAAAATTATCACGGCCTACCTTGTATTTGAATCTATGAAAACGCCCTTTTTAGAAAGAGGTTTCAGTAGGCTAATTTAAGGTTTTTCAGGCTTTGCTAAAATATTTGGTTACAACAATCTTTCAACTGGGATTATTCTTTTTTCCAAACGAACAGGAATTTTGTAAGTCTGTGTCGCTAAATCCAGATATCTGGTGTAGAACCGACAAAACAAACGCATCCATAGAATTGTTTCATACTGCGGATTCGTACACCATTGAGCAATATTTCAAATTTAACGACTTTGCAGATCAGTATTGCCAGGGTTCAAAATAGGAATTCCCCCACTCTGCATTTAGAATATGCTAAAAGAAACCGAAAATTCGGCAATATATCGAACAGCAGAACTCACCAGATTAAAGGTGGCAAAGCTATGCTCCTTTCTCACTCTGAATAATGGGAATTTACGGAGTATTTTGCTAAAACTCAACAAAACCTGAATTGAAAAAATTCCATTTCAATACAAAGGTCACAAAAATAATACCGATATTATTAAAGTACAAAAATAGGCCCCTTGATTAATCTACAAAGTGAACAATACGGTAATACGATCAGTAGTAGATTCATCCAAAGAAATCTATTTTCACCATTCTAATTTAATAAAAATCTTTCATTTTACATAGAGATCAAATTTTTTAGCTTTTGAAAACACATAGAAACATTATGAGTTTCTATGTGTTTTCAAAAGCTGGGCAGAGGAATTCCTCTGCCCTTTAACCTCCCCACTCAAAACGACTTATCATCTAAAAAATAACAAACAATACAAAAAAACACCTACATTTCCCCAATTTCTCAACAAAAACAATCAATTTGTCCAAACAAATCCCAAAAATATTTCCATAGATTTTTCAGCAAAAATCCAAATAAACAAACGTTCTCATGACAAAACCACCATTTTTCAAGCGACATCAACCTCAACTGTGTGCACAATTTACAACAAAAATCACGTTTCGCATGACAAGGTCATGCACGCTAGCGTAGAATCATCCTTACCCGATAGGCTCCTGTGTCAGCTGATAATTCGGGAATCTATCTGGAAACAAAGATTTATCTACATGTAGATTGACCTTCTAAAAGGGAAATAAAATGAAAAAAACGCTTATTGCTTTAGCTGTTCTGGGCGCTGCTGCTGGCACCGCTTATGCACAGTCCAATGTCACTATCTACGGTGTCGTGGATACTGGCTATATTAAGAAGACCGGTGAAGATGTCGGTATGGGGGAAAATGTTAATTCCCGTATCGGCTTTAAGGGTGTTGAAGATTTGGGCAGTGGTCAAAAGGCGACTTTCCAGTTGGAAAAACGGTTTAATGTTAATGACGGTACTAACAATACTAAACATGACAAAGACTGGGAAGGTGCTGCTAACGTCGGTCTGAAAGGCGATAACTGGGGTGCTGTTCGTTTGGGACGTATCAATGGTATCGCTACTGAAAATATTCGTAAGTTCGATCCTTTCTATCAGTATGGCGTCGGCGCTATGATTGATTCCACTCAGCGTGGTGTCCGTCAGGATAATATGATCCGCTTCGATTCTCTCGATTATTACGGCTTTAGTTTCAGTGCTTCTTATGCGCTGGGCGGTAATATGAATGGTTCTTCTCGTACTACTGGCAATTACTTAGTTCGCAATGAACCTGGTCATGCTGCTGGTAAGTCCAACGGCTGGGATAACGATGGTTATGCTTTAGGCTTGAACTATAAGAACGGTGGTTTTGCTGCGACTGCTAACTATCAGGTCTTAGCTGATTCTAATCGTTCTTCTCTCTGGAATGCTGGTGTCAGCTACAGCTGGGATACTGTTAAGTTGGAAGCTTTGTATCAGGCTACTCATGATAAGGGTGGTGTTGAAGGATATGCTAAACCTTGGGCTGATCAGAAAACTGGTACTTACAATTCTTTGGATGAACAGCAGGCTTTACTCGGTGTTGAATGGAAGGTTGGCCCTGGCCGTTTGAATGCTTCTGCTCAGTGGCTCTCCGTTGAAGGTAATGGCAACGGCGGTGCTTATTCTGACATCGATGCTGATGCTTGGAAGGTTGCTATTGGTTATACCTACAATCTCTCTAAACGGACTTCTCTCTACGGTATTGCTGCTTATACTGATTGGGATGATGACAAACAGGCTGCCAGAATCTTTGGCGATTATTCCGATAAGGTTACTGGCCTCCAATTCGGTATTACTCATAAGTTCTAAGTTCTACTTAGCTTAGTGCTTTGTATGCCAAAGCCGGTTCGCAAAAAACTAGTTCTTTCATCATCGTTCTAACAATTGAATATAATGCTGTTATAGAAGCGAGTAACTGTAATTTCTGTAAAAAAAATACATATTTTTTAATCAATCCCATTTAAAACGCCTATGATAGAATTTTACTTTGTCTTCAATAAGCGTTCTTTTTGCCATGATAAATTCTTCAGTCCAATTAAAATCTATTACGATTCAAAATTTCAAAAACGTCATTTATGGTCGAGTTGATTTATGTAACAACAAGAAAAAGCCTATTGATACAGTACTCGCTCTTTACGGACAAAACGGTTCAGGCAAAACAGCGTTAATACAAGCTTTAGAATTATTTCATGATCTGGCTTATGGAATGCCCATACGTCAAGAATTCTGTGATTTTATCAATGTTAATGCTGCATATGCACAACTTGATTTTGAATTCCAAATCGTCCGTAATAACACCAATATCTATAGCGTATTTTATAGTTGCAAAATTCGTGCAAACGAAACGAATAATAATGAAAACTCAATAGAAAAGCGGATCGAAATTTTTGATGAAATTATTAGTTATAGTTATAAAGATGATAATACAAGCATTAAAAAAACTAAGCTAATTGATACCTCTATTCCCCCTGTTTCAAAAACGCTTGAAGCTTTTCAGCCAAAAACAAAATACAGATCACTAGTTGGCAATGATATTAAGATTCGAGATGATTTGCGTATTACAAAAGGCATTATGACAGAAACTTCTCGATCCTTTATTTTTTCACATAACTTCATCAAAATTATTCAAGAGCGCCTTAACGAAAAAAATTCTAATGAAGAAGTAAAAAAAGCAGCATTTATCCTCCAACGTTTAACATTTTATGCACAACAAGAATTATTTGTAGTAACAACAAGAGATTCAGCTCTACTTGGACAAAATGCGCTTCCTTTTTCATTCAAAATTACAGAAAAAAAAGAGGAATTTACTACAATTCACGCGGGAAAAATTCGAATTAATATCAATACTCCATCAAAAATTGATATCAATCTTCAAGATATCATCACAATGGCATTTAAAAAAATGAATATTACCTTAAATGCAATCATTCCTAATATGAGTGTTGATGTTCATGAATTAGGGAAAAGCCTATCAAAAACAGGGCAAGAACAAGTTACTATTGAAATTGTTTCTCTTAAAAATAAAAAACCAATTCCCCTTCGATATGAATCAGAAGGAATAAAAAAAATTGTCTCTATTCTCAGTTTAATGATTGGTCTTTATAACCAACGATCTATGACTGTTGCCATTGATGAATTAGATTCTGGTATTTTTGAATATCTTCTTGGGGAATTTCTTAAAATCATTTCCAACAAAGCAAAAGGACAACTGATCTTCACATCTCATAATCTTAGGCCATTAGAAACAATTGACCGAAGTTTCATTGCATTTACTACAACAGATCCTAAGAATCGATATTTCAGGCAAAAAAACATTAGAGATACAAATAATCTCAGGGATTTCTATTTTAGAAATATTGTTCTTGGAAATAATGAACCCAAACTCTATGACGCTACCGATAATGCTGCGATCAGTTTAGCTTTAAGACAATCCGGTGATATCGGAGAAATAAAATGAGCAACTATAAGAAAATCATTTTAATTATCGTAGAAGGCCCTGCAGATGATGAAGCTCTTTCTCTACCATTGACGCAAATATTTTCAAATTCAACTGTACGAGTTGAAATTATGCATGGAGATATTACAACAGATTATGGGAGTAATTCTTCAAATATCGTTAAAAAAATTCATGACAGAATTAAAAGTTTTCTTAATAATAATCACTTTTTAAAAAGCGATATAGAGAAAATTATTCATATTACAGATACAGATGGAACATTTATTCCAAAAGAAAATATCATTTTAGATCCTGCGATTAATCGCTTCATTTATTCTGAAAATAATATAAAAACAAATAATAAAAATAACGTTATTAATAGAAATAAACAAAAAGCAAGTTGCCTCAGACAACTTATCCATACTTTCAAAATTGGAGGAATATAATATCTTTTATATGTCATGCAATTTAGATCATGTGTTATTCAATAGATTAAATCTAACTGACTCTGACAAAGAAAATCTCTCTATCCAATTTGCAATTAATTGCCAAAATGGAAAAATAGACTTTGCCTCTTTTATTGTTGATCCTCAAATAGCTGTATCGGGAAACTATAGAGAAACATGGACATTCATCCAAACAAAAAATAATTCATTAAAACGACACACAAATTTAGGCGTTAGTTTTCCAAAACAATCATAGTATTTGAATTCAATGTATTATTTGTTAGTATAATTTCCCGATTCTTTTGATTATTATAGTTTTAGCTGATTCTAATCGTTCTTCTCTCTGGAATGTTGGTGTTAGCTATAGCTGGGATACTGTTAAGTTGGAAGCTTTGTATCAGGCTACTCATGATAAGGGCGGGCTTGAAGGATACGCTAAACCTTGGGCTAAAGCTGTAAAAGATGACGATGGCAACGCAACTGGTAACTATCATGGCTATAATTCTTTGGATGAACAGCAGGCTTTACTCGGTGTTGAATGGAAGGTTGGCCCTGGTCGCTTGAATGCTTCTGCTCAGTGGCTCTCCGTTGAAGGTAATGGTAACGGCGGTGCTTTCTCCGACATCGATGCTGATGCTTGGAAGGTTGCTGTGGGTTATACCTACAATCTCTCTAAACGTACTTCTCTCTATGGTATTGCTGCTTATACTGATTGGGATGATGACAAGCAGGCTGCTAGAATCTTTGGTGATAATTCCGATAAGGTTACTGGCCTCCAATTCGGTATTACTCATAAGTTCTAAGATTCTTTTCAGGATCTAGCAACATATAAAAAAACAACCCAATAAAAATGAATGCATTAAATTTATTAAGTCATTTACAACAAGATAAAAATTACCCAGAAGTTACTTTGACAGAATTTCGAGGTATTTTGAACCTTCATCTAGGAACAGATTGGATTCAAGGTGGCATGCGCTTAACCAAGCCTACCGAAATTGTTTTTGATTATGTTCAAGATATGATGGCATGGATGCTTTTTAATGATCATCCTCGCCATATTGTCCAATTCGGACTAGGAGCGGCATCTTTGACAAAATTTTGCTATGCCGTATTTCCAGATAGCCAAATTACCGCAATTGAACTCAATCCCAATGTTATTGCAGCTTGCAAAACTGTTTTTCATTTACCCGACAATAACAATCGACTTACCGTTATCCAAGCCGATGCGATAGACGTGTTGAGTTCATGGCAAGGAAAAAAGCAAATCGATATTTTGCAGATTGATCTTTATGATGATCAAGCACAAGCGCCTGTTTTTGACTCAATTTCATTTTTTCAACAATGCGCCAATATCCTATCTCCTCAAGGGATCCTTATCATTAATATCTTTGGAGAACAAGCCAATCAACGTCAAACTATTGCAAATATGCAAGCATGTTTTGATGCTGTTGTTTGGTTACCAGAAGTAGACGGAGGCAATACTGTTGCTATGGCTTTTCAACAATCCCCTGCTATTGACTTTGAAACACTTTATAAAAAAGCAGAAACAATACGACATGAAACTCGCTTAAAAGCAACTCATTGGGTTAATGGCTTATATGCTTGGATGGAACAAACCTTTACTCAGTAACTGCAATTCCTTTAACTTGAGCATAAACAACTTTCCCAGGCTCAAGTCCTAATACTGAAACTGATTTGCGAGTAATTCGAGATAATAAATGAGTTCCTTTTGCATCTAATTCGACTAATACCTGACCATCCCCGCTATCTGACATAGCCACCACTTTTGCTTGAATACTATTTAAAATACTGGATTTTCCGGGGGAATCAATCGATAAACTGACATCTTTTGCCTGCACACGCAACCGCACAGATTGACCAATCTGATAAGCCGTCGAAGGCAAAAAGAGTTGTCCTCCATTAAATTCAAACGTACTCAGTTGAAATTCTGTATCTTGCTCAATAATGGTACCTGTCACGACTGCTGCTGCGATATCGTAATGTGCTAAAGGAAGATCAAGACGAGTCAGCAACTCTGATGCTAAACCTGAAGCCATAATTTGCCCACGCTGAATTAACACCAAATGATCTGCTAATGCAGCCACTTCCTCTAATGAATGACTGACATATAAAATAGGAATATTAAGCTCCGCATTTAAACGGTGCAAATAAGGTAAAATTTCTTGCTTACGTTTTAAGTCAAGGGCTGCTAAAGGTTCATCCATTAACAAAATATCAGGACCTGTTGCTAAAGCCCGTGCAATCGATACACGCTGTCGTTCCCCGCCGGAAAGTGTCTCAGGCATACGATTTAGTAAATGTCCAATACCTAATAACTCAACAACATCTTCTAACGGAATCTGCTTTTTGGCCTCCTTGACACGTTTCATGCCGAAAGCCAAATTCTTAGTCACATTTAAATGAGGAAATAAACGCGCATCTTGAAAAACAAACCCCAATGAACGACGATAAGTGGGAACAAAAATGTTTTCCGCATCATTTTGCCAAACATCATCTTTGATGCAAATTAACCCATCTTTAGGGCGCTCTAATCCAGCTACTGTCCGTAATAATGTCGATTTTCCAGCACCAGACTCCCCAAAAAATGCGGTCACGCCAGTGCCTGGCAACACTAAATCAAATACAAGTTGATAGCTCGGGAATGTTACTGTCCCTTTAAATTTCAAACAGTTCATGAACGACGTTTATCTGGGTTGAACATATATAAAAGCGCCAATACGACAAAAGAAAAAACTAATAACCCTGCCGAAAGATAATGTGCTTGCATAAATTCCAGCGATTCAACATGATCATAAATCGTAACAGATAGCACACGAGTTTCATCTGGAATATCGCCACCAATCATCATAACAACCCCAAACTCTCCAACGGTATGAGCAAATCCCATCACAATTGCCGTTAAATAAGCAGGACGTGCCAATGGCACAATGACTGAAAAAAAAGTATCCCAAGGCGATGCACGTAATGTTGCTGCTGCTTCAATAGGCCCTTTTCCAATAGCCATAAACATATTTTGAAGGGGCTGCACAACAAATGGGAGCGAATAAATAACAGAAGCAATTAATAAACCTCGAAAAGTAAATGGTAATCGAGGAATTCCTAATTGATCACAAATCTGTCCTACGGGGCCATTAGGTCCCATTAAAACGAGCAAATAAAAACCTAATACCGTGGGTGGTAATACAAATGGCAAATTAACAACAGCATTAATCGGGGCCCGCCACCAACCACGAGTATGTGATAGATGCCAGGCTAATGGTGTTGCTATCACTAATAAAACTAGCGTTGTTAGTGTTGCCAGCTTCAAAGTCAAAATGACAGCAGACCAATCAACCCCTAGCATCTTATCCTCCTATTTAATAAGAATAGCCGTAAGCCTTCATAACTTTATGAGCAGCAGGAGACTTCAAATATTTCATCAAAGCAACCGCAGCAGCATTATGTTGTCCAGCTAGCAATAAAACAGCATCTTGACGAATTGGTTTGTAATAGCTGCTTGGAACTTGCCAATAAGAGCCGCCATGCGTCAATTTACCATTTTTATAAATCTGAGATAAGGCAACAAAACCAAGTTCGGCATTACCCGTTTGAATATAACCAAATGTTGTTCCAATATTCTTACCAACAACCAACTTGTCATTAACAACAGAAGATAATCCTAATTTTTGCAAAGTCTGAATAGCTGCTAATCCATATGGGGCCAATTTAGGATCAGCAATTGCAACATGGCTGTAAGATCCTGTTTTTAAAACATATCCTTTGCTATCAACATAATTAGGTTTAGCAGACCATAATGCTAACTTACCAATTGCATAGGTAAAACGAGATCCTGGAACAATCGCTCCTTCTTTTTCCAATTTAATCGGCTTGGTTTCATCTGCAGACAAAAAGATATCATAAGAAGCCCCATTCTTGATCTGAGATACAATCTTGCCACTAGATTCTGAAGAAATTGAAACGGTATGACCTGTCGCATGCTGGAATTTCGCAGCAATCTCCTGCAAAGGTTCTTTAAAGTTAGCAGCAACAGCAACACTGACATTTTCTGCAGATGCTGCCATCGCAGCCGCCATCATTAATAAACCAACAAGGATTTTAGGCATTTTAAATGTTTTGAACATAAGAACGCTCCGTTATTCGTGATAAGAATAGCGATTGTATCACCGTTTTTCATCGGATGTTAAGGAAGAATTATTGAAGAATCGTTTAAAATAATAAACCTTAAGATTTAAAGGAGAACATGAGATGGGAGATTCAGCTTCTTTAGTGAAAGCATTTAGTAACACAGTCGCTGACAAACGCATTGAAGTCTTACGCAGAATTGATGAAACAGGTTCCATCTCTAAAGCGGCCCGTGAAACTGGCATCAGTTATAAAGCAGCTTGGCAAGCTATTGATACCTTAACCAACTTAACGGGGGTAACTCTCGTTGAAAAAGTTGTGGGTGGCGTTGGCGGTGGTGGGGCAAAACTCACAGGAGAAGGTCACCGATTATTGGAAATGGCCGATATCCTTGCTGAAAAGCAGCATGATGTTTTACATCATTTCACGCAAGATAATAATGACCGACAACCACGTCGAGTATCATCATTAACAATTCGTACCAGTATGCGCAATTATCTCCCATGCCACGTCACGGGACTTAAAATGAACGGACAAATTGTTCGTGTCTGTTTAGCTATCGAAGACAAAATTCCAGGGATTGTCTCCCGTATTACTCGTACCAGTGCTGAATTACTTGGGCTCGAAGCGGGCCTCTCCGTTGTTGCTATGTTTAAAGCGATGGCTGTTCATATATTTGACAATGACACTGCAGAAAGTATGACTCGAACCAATCGCTTACAAGGAACTGTCAGTCGTATCTCACGCGGTGATAGTGGCGATGAAGTAACAATGGAATTGCAACCTGGTTTACAAATGGTCGGTTTTGCAAATTCGGGCAAACATTTCGATATTGGTGACCATGTTTATGCAACAGTTGATGAATCGTCTGTTGTCGTTGTCTTGCCATAAAAAACGCTTACTTTATGGAAAAATACCATCCGTCAATTGCT
Organism: uncultured Oxalobacter sp.; assembly: GCA_934401755.1. Taxonomy (GTDB): domain Bacteria; phylum Pseudomonadota; class Gammaproteobacteria; order Burkholderiales; family Burkholderiaceae_D; genus Oxalobacter. The sequence goes on along the minus strand of CAKRSU010000040.1, from coordinate 3,028 downwards.
TTGCCGATTCAACGCGGAAACAAAGAAACACGACAGCAAACAACAGACGTTATTGCAGAAGAAGTGCCAATTGCACTGATCTATAATGGGATTTCTCATGCGGTAATGCTAGCAACACCCGCTGATTTAGAAGATTTTGCCATTGGTTTTTCACTCACAGAAGGTATTGTGCCTTCTATTCATGACATCTATGGTATTGATATTGAGGAAGCCTTTAATGGTATTCGCATCGAAATTGAAATAGCTAGTGCTCAATTTAATCATCTAAAAGAACGTCGCCGTAACCTAGCCGGCAGAACGGGATGCGGCCTTTGCGGCACGGATTCCCTTGCTCAGGCCGTTAAAATACTCCCTAAATTAACATCAACGGCTACTTTTTCTATCCCAACCATTTTGAATGGTTTTTCAAAAATGCAAGCAAAGCAGTATCTTAAGCAACAAACTGGTGCAACACATGCTGCAGCTTGGCTAGATCGTTCAGGAACACTCATTGATATCCGCGAAGATGTTGGACGACATAATGCTTTAGACAAGCTCATTGGAACATTAAGTCGTCATCATATTGATAAAACACAAGGTATTGTTCTTGTCACCAGTCGTGCAAGTTATGAAATGGTTCAAAAATGCGTACTCGCTAAAATACCTGCACTGGCCGCTATTTCAGCTCCAACGGCTTTAGCCATTCGTATGGCACAACAAGCAGGCTTATTATTACTCGGTTTTGTCCGACAAGATAATTACACGATTTACGCAGATACTCATCAACGCATTGGCTAAATGGAATTTGACTCCCCTGAAGTCCCAATAATCCGCAGTATAATGGGCTCTTCATCAATCTTTCTTATATGTACAATGAAATTTGAAACTTTAGCTGTTCATGCCGGTTATACACCGGATCCCGTTACAAAATCAGTAACTGTTCCTATTTATCAGACCGTATCCTATGCGTTCGACAGTGCTCAACATGGCGCGGATTTATTTGACTTAAAGGTACCAGGCAATATCTATACCCGTATTATGAATCCAACGAACGATATTTTGGAAAAACGGGTTACTGCATTAGAAGGCGGCATTGGAGCTTTAGTTGTTTCTTCAGGCATGACTGCAATCCTTTATTCCATTATGACTATTGCAGAGTCTGGGGACAATATTATTGCCTCTTCAACATTATATGGAGGAAGCTACAACTTATTTGCACATACGTTGCCTCAGTATGGATTAGAAGTTCGTTTTGCAGATCCTTTAAAAGAAGACGATTTCACTGCCCGTATTGACGAAAATACAAAAGCAATTTATTGCGAATCTGTTGGAAACCCTTTAGGCAATATTACTGATATTGAAAAACTGGCAAAAATTGCTCACGCTCACAATATCCCACTCATTGTCGATAATACGGTAGCGACCCCTTATCACTGCCGTCCCATTGAATTTGGTGCTGATATTGTTGTTCATGCTTTAACTAAAGCTATGGCTGGTCACGCTAATAGCTTAGGTGGTGCTATTGTTGATAGTGGTAATTTCGACTGGACTTGTGATCCCAAACGTTTCCGTCGTCTGCAAGAACCTGATGTCTCTTATCATGGTGTTGTCTACACTGACGTATTTGGCAAAGGCGCTTATATTGCTCGAGCCCGTGTTGTCCCATTACGTTGCACGGGAGGCGCGCTTTCTCCAATGAATGCATGGTTCATCTTGCAAGGTATCGAAACACTCCCTCTTCGTGCGGATCGTGCTGCAGAAAATGCGCTAGCGATTGCCAAATTCTTAAGTAACCATCCAAAGGTCTCTTGGGTGAACTGTGCAGCCCTTGAAAACCATCGTGATCATGCGCTTTGCCAGAAATACATGGGCGGCAAATCGCCAAGTATCCTATCATTTGGCGTGAAACCGTCAGCAGGGGTTTCTCCTCGCGAAGCAGGTGCAAAAGTATTAGATGCCGTCAAACTCTTTACTCGATTAGTTAATATTGGTGATACCCGTTCATTGATTACTCATTCAGCATCAACAACACATCGCCAACTCAGTACAGAAGAACTTGCAAAAGCAGGTGTTAGTGAAGATATGATTCGCTTATCTGTCGGTATTGAAAATATTGACGACCTTTTAGCAGATTTAGATCAAGCACTTGCTGTTGCTTAATACCAATAAAATATTTAAATCAGTTAAGGCAGTCCTAGATTTTAGGCTGCCTTTTCTTTTCACTACTGAAAATATCCGTAAGTTCGATCCTTTCTATCAGTATGGCGTCGGCGCTATGATTGATTCCACTCAGCGTGGTGTCCGTCAGGATAATATGATCCGCTTCGATTCTCTCGATTATTACGGCTTTAGTTTCAGTGCTTCTTATGCGCTGGGCGGCAATATGAATGGCTCTTCTCGTAATGTTGACGGTTATTTGGTTCGTCAAGCTGAAGGTCATCCAGTTTCATCGGGTAAATCCAACGGCTTTGATAACGATGGTTATGCTTTAGGCCTGAACTATAAGAACGGCGGTTTTGCTGCGACTGCTAACTATCAGGTCTTAGCTGATTCTAATCGTTCTTCTCTCTGGAATGTTGGTGTTAGCTATAGCTGGGATACTGTTAAGTTGGAAGCTTTGTATCAGGCTACTCATGATAAGGGCGGTGCTGAAGGATATGCTAAAGATTGGACTTGGTCTAAAAAAGATCAAAACGGTAACGTAACTGATCATGGTTATAATTCTTTAGATGAACAGCAGGCTTTACTCGGTGTTGAATGGAAGGTTGGCCCTGGTCGTTTGAATGCTTCTGCTCAGTGGCTCTCCGTTGAAGGTAATGGCAACGGCGGTGCTTTCTCCAACGTTGATGCTGATGCTTGGAAGGTTGCTATTGGCTATACCTACAATCTCTCTAAACGTACTTCTCTCTACGGTATTGCTGCTTATACTGATTGGGATGATGACAAGCAGGCTGCTAAGATCTTTGGCGATCATTCCGATAAGGTTACTGGCCTCCAATTCGGTATTACTCATAAGTTCTAAGTTCTACTTAGCTTAGCGCTTTGTATG
>CAKRSU010000039.1 GCA_934401755.1 uncultured Oxalobacter sp. | reverse complement strand
GCCAATAGCTATTACGACTATATCCAAGATGTTGTTTTAAGAGACCGTCACTTACCGACGGCATCCCATACAAAAGCCATTCAACAACACCCATAAAAAAGAAGCCAGTACAAAATGGACACCCAAAAACCGTTCATAGAACAACAAACCCCACAAAACCAAACAAAAAAAGGGACTATTCTCATCACAGGAGGTGCCGGCTACATCGGCAGCCATTGTGCAATAGCCCTCCTTGAAGCAGGACGAAACATCATCCTCTTCGATAGTCTTGAACTCGGTCATCAAGAAACCGTTGATACCCTGACACATATCAGCAAAACCACTAAAGGAAAACTCAAAGCCTTTATCAAAGGCAATCTCTTAAACCCACAAGACATCGAACAAACCCTTAAAGAGAATCCCGACATCACCGCCGTCATTCACTTCGCCGCCTATAGCCAAGTCGCAGAAAGCGTTAAAAATCCCGGCAAATACTACCGTAACAACATCGTGGGCACCCTAAACCTATTAGATGCCATGACCCATCATGGCATCTGCCAAATCGTCTTCTCCAGTACTGCCGCCACCTATGGTGAACCGCAATACAGTCCTATTGACGAAAAACACCCTCAAAACCCCGTCAATCCTTATGGCATGTCCAAACTCACCGTTGAACACATCATGGATGATTATGACAAAGCCTATGGCATCAAAAGCGTCAGACTACGCTACTTCAATGCCGCAGGCGCAGATACCAACACCCGAATTGGTGAATGGCATTGTCCTGAAACCCATCTCATTCCCAACATCTTAAAAGCAGCGGTTCAACAAACTCAAGCAACAAAACCCACCGAAAAAAAAGCCTTTCAACTCTATGGAAGTGACTATGACACCAAAGACGGCACCTGTGTTCGAGACTACATCCATGTTGAAGATCTCGCTCAAGCCCATTTAAAAGCACTGGCCTATCTAGAACAAGGCCAACCAACCACCGCTTTTAACTTAGGGACCAATCACGGCAATACCGTCAAAGAAGTCTTTGCCGTGTGTGAACAAATCACCCAACAAAGCATTCCGGTTCAATATCAAGCGAGAAGAGCGGGAGATCCCGCGATTCTCATTGCGGACAACCGCAAAGCTAAAGAACAACTGAATTGGACACCGAAAAAGACACTCACGGATGCGGTGAAATCCGCTTGGGAATGGGAAAAACACACGTTCTCTACAGAGCACAAAGAACAAAGCACGAAAAACGAAGCATGAAGAATAAATAAATACTAAACACAAAAAAAATACCAAGAACCAAATAACACCTAAAACGCATAACCATTAAACATTGCACCATGACACAACCTAAAGTCTCCATCATCATTCCCGTCTACAACACCGAAAAATACCTACGAGAATGCTTAGACTCGGTCATTCATCAAACACTGACCGATATCGAAATCATTTGTGTCAATGATGGTTCAACCGATGGATCAGGTGCAATTCTTCAGGAATATGCGAAAAAAGATCCACGATTTAATGTAATTCATACCCCTAATCAAAAATCACTATTGGCACGAAAAACTGGAATATTTCAAGCACACGGAAAATATACATATTTCATGGATGCAGATGATTATCTAACAAATACTGATTCATTGAAATTAATGGTTGCTACTATCGAAACATGCGATAAAAATATTGTCCAGTTCAGCATCGATATTAACTCAAAAGAAAATCCTGATAAAAAACAAGAATTCTCCCAATGGCATAAAGTCATTAACCAAGAAATAATTGGAGCTAAAAATATTCTTGAATCTTGCTTTATCAATAATAAACATAGCTGGGTCTTATGGAACAAAATATTTAAAACAACAATTTGTCAAAAAGCATTTCAACATATAAAAGATCTATCTATAAGAACAGCAGAAGATGCGTATATCTACTTTCTAATTGTTTACTTTAGCAAATCATTTATTGGAAAACAAACTCCTCCGATTTATACCTATAGGTTAGGTAGTGGTATTTCTTCTAAAGAATCTATCAATATTAATGAATTTAAAGAATTCTGTAGTGAAATCATGATTACGACACATCTAAAAAATTTTTTAACTGAATTTAATACTCTTAGTGAATATAAATATTTACTTGATACATTAAATGAAAGAATTTTTCAAAATGCTTTAGATAGATTCAAACAACTAAATAAACGTAATTTTAATAAAGGTTTTTATTACTTATTCAAATATTTTAATTCAAATTTTATTAAAGAATGCATTATAAACAACAAAAAATTTAATCTCTTTAAATTATTAAGATATAAAATAATAAATATAATATTACTCAACAACAATAAAAAATATTTAATAAAATATTTTTATCAAAAACTTTACAGTTCAATAATAAATCATAGAAAAGTGCCACAATAACTTAATAAAACTATAAAAACATATCAAAACAACACTTTAAAAATACAAAACATACAAAAATGGCAATTAGATTTATTGAACGCAAACGTGAGCTTTGGAATCACTTTATACAAAAACATCTTCAAAATAAAAAATGGTATAGGTATATAGCACACAAAAAAAATGGATTTGAAAAATATACCGTTATTTCAGCTTGCTATAATGTAGAAAAGTATATTGATGAATATATCAAATCATTAATTAATCAAAGACTTGATTTTAAAGAAAATATATTTTTGATTTGTGTTGATGATGGTTCAACAGATAGAACGGCAACAATCATCAAAGAATATGCCAATCAATATCCTAAAAATATTAAATATATTTACAAAAAAAATGGTGGTCAAGCAAGTGCAAGAAATCTTGGTATGAAATACGCAAAAACAGAATGGGTCACATTTTGTGATCCTGACGATTTGCTTGAATACAATTGCTTTTATTATATTGATAGAGAACTCAAGAAAACCCCTGATATTGCTATGATATCAATGAATGTCTTTTTCTATCTAGAGTCAACACATAAAATAAAAGATAAACATTCACTAAACTATAAATTCGGAAAAAAAGCTAAAAATAGAATCAAGATAAATAAATTGAAAGATAATATACAACTTTTTGTAAATAGTGCTCTTTTCAGAATGAGTGTAATAAAATCAAATGATCTGGAACAATCACAAAAAGTTAAACCAAATTTTGAAGATGGTCATTTTATTTCTAAATATTTAGCATGTACCAGAGAGAAACATGCTGTTTTTTTAAAATTTGCTAACTATTATTATCGAAAACGTAGTGATGGTTCATCAACATTAGATAAAGCATGGCATGATAAAAAACGTTTTGATGATATATTCAAATATGGTTATATTGATTTATTGAAATATTATAAAGATCATAATATTGATAATAACTATGAAAAATATGTATTCATTTATGACATAATGTATCATCTACGTCGTTTTATGGATCATGAAGACCGCCTTGAATTTCTAAATACTGATGAAAAGAAGAAATATTTAAATTATATACAAGAATGTTTTTCATACTTCACAGTAAATAATGTTGAATCTATTTATAAATTTGGATTAACACCATTTTGGAAAACTGGAATTATTAATTGTTTTTTAAGAACAACCCCCTCTAGATATTTTGCTTATATTGAACAATACGATTTTATAAAGAAAGAATTATATATCAATATAATTGCTGATAACAATTCTATTATATCAATTAAAAATAATAATAACTGTGTAATTCCATTATCTTATAAGAAAGTTCAACACACATATGTTTCTAATCAGTTTGTAACGGAACATTTTTACTGGATAAATTTCAATGATGGAAATTTATCAATAACAGTGAATGGAATTTCGGCAACATTTATTATTAAAGGAAAATGGTATGATAATTCAATAAATATTAATGATATTAGAGAAAAGATTCCTAATATAGACCAAAATCCTAGTAATCCTTATTTTAATTGTTGGCTCTTAATGGATCGTTCTTACCTTGCAGATGATAATGCAGAACATCTTTACAAATGGATAGTAAAAAATCATCCTGAAATAAAGATTTATTTTTTGTTAGCGCAATCTTCTAAAGACTGGAAACGCTTGCAATCCGAAGGATTTAACCTTATTCCATTTAAAAGCAAAATTCATCGTAAAGCATTGGATGCTGCATCAGTACTCATCAGCTCACATGCAGATGATGATCAAGTCAATCCTTTCGGAAATGGTCTAGGAAGAGCAAAATTTGTTTTTCTTCAACATGGTGTTACAAAAGATGATTTACATGCATGGTTAAACACAAAGAAAATTGATTTATTTGTTACAGCAACCGTTGATGAATATAATTCTATAATTGATGAAAGATATAAATATAAACTATCAAAACATGAAACTAAGCTTCTAGGATTTGCTCGTTATGATAATTTATTCAATAATCTTAATCAATCTGAAAGATTAATCTTGATTATGCCAACATGGCGTCTGTATCTAAATAAATTGACATTTGATAGTTCAGAATATAAATCTAAATGGTTTTCTATCTTTTATTCAGAAATATTATCCAAAATTTGTGAAAAATATAATTACTGCTGCGTTATTTGTCCACACCCCAATATACGAAAGTTCATAACAAATTTTGAAACACCGCAATATATTCGATTTGCAAACAATGAAAATTATCAACAACTTTTTATCAAAGCAGATATTTTGATAACTGATTACTCTTCAACTGCATTTGATATGGCATATATGAGAAAACCAATCATTTACTATCAATTTGATGAAAAAGAATTCTTTAGCGGAAACCATACTTATCAAAAAGGATATTTTGATTATCATAAAAATGGTTTTGGCCCTGTATTAACTAAAGAATCTGAAATATATGAAACATTAGAAAATATACTACAATCTAATTCACAGAAATCTGAATATCTTGAACGAGAAGAAAAAACATTTGCTTATTTCGATGCTAATAATTGTCAAAGAAATTTTGATGCAATTTTAAAATTTCTTGAAGAATAATATAAAAATTTATTTAAGACAATAATAAAAGGTCTCCAAAAATTTTCCTTATTTGGAGACCTTATTTTACAATAAGTCTGATACTTACATCTTTTTAAATATTTGACTCTTTTTCAGATTGAATTCTTCCTGAGTAATAGCACCAAGATCCAATAATTCTTTATATTTTTTTAATTAATCTGCTCCGCTATATTGAGTTGAAAAAACTTTTTTCTTTCGAATAAAATATAAAATACTAATTACACAAATAACTATCATCAAAAAAAGCACTAATTTCAAAAGAAAAATTACTTTTTGATTGGCGGTTTGTCAAATTAAGTTCATCAACATGATTGCCTTTTTTACTTATTTTTTAAAATAACAAAAATCATCCTTTTTATAAAACCGCTTTTTGAGGGAGCGCCAAAAAACTTATCTTTAAACGAATTCTTCATCATTTTTATGATGACGAATTTTTCCAATTTTAAGAATAATTTGCCCCAATTTTGCACCTGCTTGATCGGGAGAAGAGGGTTGAGCAGCATCCCATTCTTTCTTATTTAGGCGTAACCAATGAGGATTGACATCTCGCTCCAAATCAATACGTTCCTCTAAAATATCGGCAAATAATCCCGCAGCCCTAGCCGCATGCGAACGGCTGATTTTAGAAAGACTAACAAACCCATTCATCTGCAAATGGACCCAACTTTTTAATTCATCGGCAATAGCATTATCAGTTATTACTTCTAGATTTTTAGCAATCTCATGGAGCTTGGGTAAAATCTGAGTACAGGAAGCATACATTCTCTGGATTTCTAACTCAGCTGATGCATTTTTAACAGCTTTTTGACGAACAGTTGCTAGCATTTCCAGAATCTCACGTATCTCATAAGGAATCCCAACAGCAGGTAAGCGCTGCCCTGCGCCAAAATTCTTCCATTCTTTGGTTTCTCTACGCATTTTAGAGGAGCGAATATCCAGTTCATGAGCGAATAACGCTAATTGTTCCGCTTCAACAGGTGTTTCCATAGTCATTCCCAAACCAGAAAAACTCGATATCCAAACAGATAACCAGTCCATTAATACATCCTGATTGGCCGTTCCAATTCGAAACCAATTGAACATAATATCCTGTAAATACTGTCCAGCTTGAAGAACAGCTTGTTCTGTTTGATCTGAAATGTCCTTTGCGGTTACATGATAAGCAGGCATGCCTCCTTGATTTTCGGAAATAATCTGCCAACCCTTTGCCGCCATGCGTTGCCAATAGAGATAAGTTTCAGCTGACATCGCTAATAATGCATGAATACGAACACTTTCTGCCGCATGCGCTCGATCCTCTTTTTTTTCAACTAATAGTTTCTGACACACCCGATGCCACGCCTGTAAATGATTTTGCAGATTCAGATCAACCTTCTCAAGATTGGCATTCAATTCTTCGGTAACTTTAGCTAAACGATCGGTTGATTGTTTCGCATATCCCATCAATCGTTTCTGTAATACCTCTTCATCAGATGGAAGCTTCATTGTTTCCAATGTGTGAAACACCGCATCCATGGCTAATGGCATTGCAGTGAGTTCTTCATTAGAAAGCACGGTTTCTATATTTTTTCCATCGCTGGTCTGCCAATCGGATAAAACCGCTTTTTCTGTTTTCAAACGCTTCGACAGATTTTCATTCAACCATTTTAAAGCAGCAATTCGATCAATCGCATAGCGCTCTTCTTCACCCTCAAGATAATCGGCTTGCCATTGCTCTAATAGCTGCAACACAATATCTTGTCGATTGAGTTTTTGCCAATTCAACAAAAGTTCCACTAAAGTGCAACGCAATTTTTTCTGCCATTGAGCAAATTCTTGCGCTATGGATGATAATTCTTTATTCATGAAAATCCTTTCTGAAACGAAAATAGTATCATGAACATTCCATAATACTCATCAGAAAAATAAGGATCTTTTTTGAATTCTTTAATCAATACGTTTTTTAAGGTCGTAGTGGCCCATAAAAATAACTAGCCGTTGCTCCCCCATCAATTAGAAAATCAGCCCCTGTAATAAAGGCGCCTTTTTTCCCCATGACAAGTTCTGCAACATTAGCGACTTCATCGGCAGTTCCTGGGCGTCCGGCCGGACACTTTGCAAACATATTTTTATAAAAATCACCGCGAGGACCATTAAATTCATCAAGTGCTAATGGGGTAACAATAATACCGGGAGAAATAGCATTAAGTCTTGCCCCACGCATTCCCCATTTTACCGATTCTGCCATCACCCGCTTACCATTGCACCGCTTAGCCATTTGATAAGCGTGTAAAGTATCCCGAATATTTTCAGGTTGTAGAATAGATAACTTTAAGAGATCTTCTGTTGGAGTACATGCCAACTGAAAATCGGCTTCAGGCGTTAATTGCGGCATCCGATACCCCGATTGACTAGATATCGTCACCCCAACGCCACCAGATGCAATGACTTGCCCGACTTCTTCCAATAAAACAGCTGTCCCATAAAGATCAACCTTTAAAATCGTTTCAATTGAAGCTTGACTAGGAGAAACCCCTGCGGCATTTACCATCATCGTAATTTCGCCATATTGTTGACATATTTTAATCATGGTCAAAATATCGGAACGACTTGAAAGATCCATTTCAACTGGAATGACATCATATCCCGCTTCATTCATGGTTTTTGCTGCAGATTGTGCATTTTCTATGTGTCGATCTCCAACGATAATCTTCAGATCAGTTCCCATTCTGCGAGCAATCGCCATACCAATTTGCCCGGCTCCGGTCCACAACATTACCTGTTTTTTCATGAATGACTCCTATCGTTTTATTTTCCAATTAAACTGCGCTTAATCCCTAAGTTATAAACCCAATGATGATTAAAGAAAATAGATCCTGCTTTAAAATAAGGATCAAATCCTGTTTGCTGATTACTGGCTATATCGTCTAACATCAGCTGGTAAATCTGTTCTCGAACATTTGTTGGCGTCTGTGTTAATGCCATCCATTGATTCAAAGATACAGGTATTACAGTTTCTTCTTGGACGATATTGGATAAATGATATTGAGTATATAAGGCTCATATTTCACCAAGATTTAACACTTTGACAGGGGAAGGATCTCTAAGTGATTCAATATAATCAATCTGATCTCGCAGCAATTGATGTCCCGGTACCCTATCAATTAACACCAATTTCTCATTTGGTTTTAAAACCCAAACCATTTCATTAAAAATACGCTGAGGCACCGTAAAATGATGAAAAGCCACATGAGGTGCTAAAGTCCGTCCACAGACACACGTTCCAGCAGCCACCTCAAGAACCTGATCGCTACTTTGAAGGAGTTATCTTTTTGATAATATCTTCTAAATACGCTTTTTTAGATAAATGATATTGATTCGACTCAAAATGTGCCGCTTGACGCGTAAAAGACTCTTGAACGTTTTTTAAATGAGGGATTTTCATTATTTTTCATGATTTTGGCCAATAAAACGATGACATATCTACTTGCTCTAATGTCAACAAATGCACTTTTTTATCGATTCCTCCCGCATATCCCGTTAAATTCCCATCGGATCCAACGACCCGATGACACGGAATAATAATGGAAATTGCATTATGGCCAACTGCGCCACCAACTGCTTGAGCAGACATTTTAGAGAGCCCTCGACGACGTGCAACTTCAGTGGCAATTTCACCATAGGTCATTGTTTTACCATAAGGAATCGTCAGCATAATTTCCCAAACCATCTTTCGAAAGGAACTGGTTTTCATCACTAAAGGCGGGATAAAATCAGGAATTTCTTTTTTAAAATAGTGATCTAACCAGCGTGTCGTTTGCTCAAAAACAGGGAGTGATTTTTCAACATAAGGTTTTGCTAATGAATCTGCATAGTATTTTTGCCCATCAAACCATAGGCCAGACAGCGATAAACCATCGCTTGCCATCGTAATTAATCCCATCGGCGATTCATAATAATGGATATATTCCACGATCTATTTTCCTTTCGTTTGACGAGATTTTTGCGGGGCAAAATCTTTCATATTAGAGATCGCACCACCCGACACAGCCCAAAGATATAGACTAACAACACTGCCATAGGGACTAAATCGCCGACGATATCGTTCAAATAACGAACGATTCACCTGACGATGATGGTATACCATTCGTAATCCTCGATGAATGGCCAAATCATCATAGCTAAAAACATCCAAACGCTGTAAACAAAATAACAAAATCATTTCTGCTGTCCAAACTCCAATTCCTTTTAATTGAGACAATGCAAAAATAGCGTCTTTATCCGACATTTTTTTAACAGCCTCTAAATCAAAAGTCCTATTGAGAATTTTTGTTGAAAAATCTTTGATATATTCTGCTTTACGATATGTCATTCCCAATGCCTGAAGTTGATCGAATGCCACATCGCTAATCGTTTTAGGGGAAATATGACCCAGCAAATCATTCATCCGATTCCAGATGGTTTGCTGAGCTTTCATCGAAATTTGCTGACCAATAATGTGATGGATAACGGATGAAAATAAATCAGGATCCACTTTCCGTTGAATCAGTCCAATTTCATCAATCACAGCGGCTAAGCGCTTATCCTTAGATTTTAGATAATTAATTTCTCTTTCCCCATAGCTAAAATACATTGGGAAATCTCCTCAAAACACGAATAAATGATGAATATAGATGAAATCATGTTTTATATATACCAAGATATTCGCTTATATTATTAATATATCGTCAAACCGAAGCGTTTTTATTGTGCTAAGCAAAAAGCCTTACATTCATTCCGTCAATCTAAATGCCAATACGCATTTTCCTTATCTTGTCCTTAATATGACAAACGATACCTCTTTTCCCAAAAATTTAGGATTTCGTGTCATGCACTGGCATGCTGACTGACAATTTATCTATGTTATTAGCGGGAAAATTTTAATTCACCCCTTGAACAAAAAATCGTCTTAACCGCAGGAGAAGGAATCTATATCAATCAAAATGTTATGCATCTTGTTGAAAAGATGAAGCAATGCCAATATAAAAGCTTTCTTTTCCCAGCCTATTTCTTATCGTTTTATTCCAACAGCCCTATCGCGGCGATGAACGAGTGAATTACCCAAAATCACCACCCCCATTATCATTTTTCGCCCCAATACGATTTGGCATCAACAAATATTGCTTATTTTGAATGAACTAACTCAACTAGAACAACAAAAAGATGATTTTTATTGTTATGACGTTCTTTATCGGCTTTTTTCAATTTGGCAACTAATTCTTAAAAACAATGTTCCTCAAAAAAAGTCACTCAAGAATCTAGCGGCTTTACGAACCCAGCAATTTTTGCAATATATTGAATGCCATTATCATGAATCGTTAACACTTAACAGGCTTGCTGCAAGCGCTCATGTTAGCCCATCCGAATGTTTGCGCTGCTTTAAACATACTCTGCAAACGACACCTTACAAATACCTCATGGATTACCGTTTATTAAAAGCGACAAATTTGCTAACCGACACAATGCTTCCGATTAGTCAAATTGCGCTTTTAACAGGTTTTAATCAACAAAGTTATTTTGGAAAATCTCTTAAAGAAAAAATGGGAATTTCTCCACGGATTTATCGTCAAAATATGCAAAAAAATATGAAATAATCGCTAAAACGATGTTCGCTCATTCATCGCTCATCCTGTCACATGAAGAATTCCTCTAATCAACTTTATTTTTTTAGAACACGATCCAGCAAAAATTTTGAGAATCCCTTAGAATAAGCGCCCCGTAATTAATTTCAGAAAACTAAAATGGACATCAAAAATATGCCGCCTGAATTTCAGGCAAAAAGACAAAAATGCGAAGTATGGACTCGTGTTATGGGATATCATCGCCCCGTTACGGCATTTAATGAAGGCAAACAAAGCGAATACCACGAGCGCAAGATGTTTACTGAACAAGCTTGCTATCAGCGGCTTAAATAAATACCCTTTAGCATTACTCTCATCCAACAGGATTTTGAAGCGATTACTTGAATTTATCTATTCAATTTAACGCAATACTTTACCCATTCAATACAATCAATTGATTGGGATTAATCAAAAACAGTCTCCCATTGATCTGATTCTTTGGCTTTAAAACACATTAAAATCTGATCATGGGTGACTTTTTCAATGGCAAGATTTTCTGGTAATTCTGTTTTCAAGAAATATCGACTCTCGATTGTTTCCGTATTAGGCAAAAATTCCCCGCTAATAGGCGTACATTGCACAAAAACTTTAGTCACTCCATAAGCATATCTTGGCAGATTATGTCGATTACGATCATGAATCGCAATAATTCGATCCGCTGTCACGATAAGTCCAGCTTCTTCTAAGGTTTCTTTAATAGTATTTTCTCCAATCGATAATGTGACTTCACACCATCCCCCTGGTAACGACCAAGTTCCATTATTTTCACGGACTAATAAAATTTTTCCTTCTTTAAAAATGGCAGCACGTGTATCTACTTTAGGGGTTTGATAACCGCTTTCTTGGCAAAACAAATTTTTTGCTTTTTCAAAAGAAATATCGGATTTAACCGCTATCATCTCTGCCGCAATATCTCTTAGTCGTTGATAACGTTCCAGATCATAATCATTTTTGCCATAAGTCAATCCTGCTTGTGCAATACTTTGAATCTCGATTGCCCAATCAATCCATTTATCTTGCTCTTTCATCATTTCCCATATGCCCTATTTGGCTGTTATGATGGGTAAATTATATGCTTAGACAAGGTTCTTTATGCATTTATCAAAATGCCCGTTTTTATTGATTATAGGAATAACATTCTCTTTATTATCAGGCTGTATTCAAGATAAAAATGATACGGGACTAACTCAGACAAAAATAACGCCTCTGCAAATGGACGCTTCCGTTAAAATGCTTCCTTATGAAGAAGTTAATCACAACACGATCACAGCGGAAAATCGACATTGGGCAACAGTTGATTTAGCATTAACATCCGAAGTTATAAAAGCAAACCAAGCCTCACTCGTTGCAACTTGTATGGGAGCTGCTAAATATCAGGCAGCAAAATACCAAGTTCCCATTGTATCTATTGCATTATATGATGCGAAAGGCAATGCCAAAGTCCCGATTACCTCCATGTCAATGGTCGCTGTCTGCAGTTATTCTCCAGACGGAAAGGGACGTAATGGACGTGAACATTGGAATTGGGAACAAATTAGTGCAGACAAACAAACCACATCATCACTTGCCAAACAAATCGAACGAACTTGGCATGAAACCACTGAAAAATTTCCCATCCACCAACGTGCTAACCAAGAAACGATTGCAAAAGCCGTTGGTAAGCAATTAAATTTATCTCCTGATACCGTATTGGCAGAAAAACCAATTTTAAATTTACAACCCGTTGCTCCAACTTCTGAATTTGAAAATCTGCCGGCATTACCGCCCAGTAAAAATACGATTCACTAATAAGGATTCATCATGCAAAAAACAATACTCTATCAATGGCTGATTGGACTGATGCTAAGTATCATATCTTTATTTAGTCTCTCTGCTTTTGCAGAAAATCCTATAACATTCACGCCACCCGCAATTGATGATAATCTGCTTATTCCTCCTACACTAGAAAACACGGATCACTCCCCTATTTCCAATTCAACCGAAAACAATAAAACGATCCATTTTTCAGCACCAACAACAATTAAAAATCCTATTAATATTCTGCAAGAATTGACTCAACGCGCCCAAGCTGGTGATATCGCTTGTCAATTCAGTTTGGGATATATGTATGCAAATGGAAAAGGCATGCAACAAAATGATCAAGAAGCCATCTATTGGTACCGACGTTCCGCACAAGGCGGATATCCAAAAGGACTTATTGCCATGGCTGAAGCCTTTGATCTGGGACGTGGCGTCAAACAAAACCATATCGCTGCGTATGTTCTTGCAAAAGCAATCGCAGATAAAGAACCTCAAATCACTCCTATTGCCACTCAATTTAAAGACAAATTATCGGCTGATGAATTAGCTAAAGCTAATCAACTTTCTGTTACTGAGGTTTTAACATTCAAATAACAAATAGCAATGTCAATTTTTTCTATGAATATACATGTACCATCTTTGCAATGATTGCCAATATCAGATTCCCTTCATTTTTTCATTTTTAATACCAGCAAAATCACGCAAGTTGTTAATAATTCTGAGATTCCCAAGGCAAGCCAAATTCCCATTTTTCCAATTAGCAATGGCACAACAAACCTAAAGTCCCGAAAAAATTATATCTAGGCAGGAACATCTATTTCCATCGCTTCAAATAATCCTCGTTGCTTCT
>CAKRSU010000038.1 GCA_934401755.1 uncultured Oxalobacter sp. | reverse complement strand
CTCCCCCCCCCACACACACCTCTCTTCAGCGCACGTACACACGCGCGCAACTTGCCCTATTACTCTACTTTCCTTTTGGCGGTTTTTGTATGCTGGTATTTTTTGAATTTAAACTTTGATTTATTTTATAAAAATTAGTTTTTTCTATTTTTATTGAGCGCTTGTTTGTCTAGTTCTGCTAACCAAGCTATTTTTTCTTGTATTTTCTTTTCTAATCCGTATCGTGTAGGCTGGTAAAAGGGAATTTCATCCATTCCTTCTGGAAAATAAGTTTCTCCAGCTGCATATGCATTAGGTTCGTCATGAGCATAACGATAAGTTCGCCCATAGCCTAATTCTTTCATGAGTTTTGTTGGCGCGTTACGGAGGTGGATAGGGACTTCTCTCGTGCGATCGCGTTTAACGAAAGCTCGAACTGAGTTATAGGCAATTTCTCCTGCGTTACTTTTTGCAGCAATGGATAAGTAAATAATGGCTTGAGCAATGGCAAGTTCTCCCTCAGGACTGCCTAGTCGTTCATAGGTTGCAGCAGCTTCATTCGCAATTTGTGCTGCTCTAGGATCTGCTAGTCCAATGTCTTCCCATGCCATTCGAATAACACGACGGGCAATGTAGCGTGGATCTGCGCCACCATCTAACATTCGAGCATACCAATAAAGTGCTGCATTAGGATGAGATCCTCGTACTGATTTATGTAAAGCGGAGATTTGATCGTAAAATCCATCACCTTTGTTATCGAATCGTCTAAAAGCATCTCCTAGCGTTTCTTTTAATAATGCACTTGTAATTTTTGTTTGTTGTTGAATAGCGGCTTGTGCAGAAAGATCTAATAGATTTAGAAGTTTACGGGCATCGCCATCTGCACTATCGATAAGCATATTACGAGCATCATCTGTCATGCTAATCGTGGTTAGTTCTTTTTCAAGGGCTCGTTCAATGAGTTGTTTTAAATGTTCTGCATTGAGAGATTTGAGAATATAGACGGTAGCACGTGAAAGTAGTGCATTATTAACTTCAAAGGAAGGATTTTCGGTTGTTGCGCCAATAAAAATAAAAAGCCCACTTTCAACATGAGGTAAAAATGCATCTTGTTGGCTTTTATTGAAGCGGTGAACTTCATCGACAAAAAGAATCGTTCGTCTGTTGGTGTGTATTCGAATATATTGTGCGCGTTCGACCGCTTCTCTAATATCTTTTACGCCCGAAAGAACTGCAGATAATGCAATAAATTCGGCATCGAATGCGTTTGCCATTAATCGAGCAAGAGTTGTTTTTCCAACGCCAGGCGGTCCCCATAGAATCATAGAATGCGGCTGACCCGATTCAAAAGCTAGCCGTAATGGTTTCCCAGGACCAAGAAGGTGTTCTTGACCAATAACATCATTGATGGATTGAGGGCGTAGGCGCTCTGCTAGAGGAGCTTGAGACATTGTAACAATCGATGAATAATAAAAAGATAGTCTATATGAAGGGAAGAGAACAGGCAAAACCTTTTGTTTGTTTTCAAGGATAGAATGAGAAGCTTTAAAAAAATTGCGATTAAATAAACAAAATAATCAAAGCGAATAAATATTGGATAAAAATGACTGAACAAATTGATAAATATTTAGAAAGTTTTTCTGATAATGAATTAGTGGAAACGAAAATTGATGGAAGTATTGTGTATTCTGGCAGCTTTTTTCAAATTGAAAAAGATAGAGTACGTCTTCCAGATAAGAAAATAGCAACAAGAGAATTTATACGGCATCCTGGTGCTGCAGTTGTGATTCCTTTATTTGATGATGGTCGTGTGTTGTTAGAACGACAGTTTCGTTATCCAATGGGGCGAATTTTTATTGAGTTTCCTGCTGGAAAAATTGATAAAGGAGAAACTTCTTTTAAAGCAGCTAAACGCGAGTTAGAGGAAGAAACTGGCTATTTTGCAAATGAATGGTATTTTGTGACGACAATTCATAATGCAATCGGTTATTCCGATGAACATCTTGATATTTATTTAGCAAAAAATTTAGAGTTTAAAACGACACATTTAGATGAAGAAGAATTTATTCAGTCTTTTAAAATTTCTTTCATAGAATTCTTTGACTGGGTGAAAAAAGGTAAAGTAACTGATGTGAAAACCATAATTGCTGCTTTTTGGTTAGAAAAAATTGTCACTGGTCAATGGAATGTGGAAAAAATGATGTAATCCATTGAATTATGGTTTATTATTCATAAAATCGTTTTTGGGGCCGGGTAGTAGTGTGCGGTATCGAGCCTGTCATTTCTTTTCTGCTTCAAACGATCTGAAGATGGCGAAAGCCGATAGTAACTGAAAAAGGAATTAGCAATGGCAACTGGTACTGTAAAATGGTTCAATGATTCTAAGGGTTTTGGTTTTATTACCCCAGATGAAGGTTCTGAAGATGTATTTGCACATTTTTCTGCAATTAATGCGGAAGGATTCAAATCATTAAAAGAAAATCAACGTGTTTCTTTTGATATTACCACTGGACCAAAAGGTAAACAGGCTTCTAATATCACTGTGATTTGATAACGAGTCTTTTTACAAAAAAACAAGCGGGAGCAATCATTGTTCTCGCTTGTTTTATAAGAAAAATGGCTGTATCGATTGATACAGCCTATTAGACTCAGAAATGAATTAGTTTTCTGCTGGTGTGTCAGGAGACATTAATTCGAGCATTTTGTGAGGAAGTGGAATTGATTTTCCTGTTAAAACATCAACGCAGACCACGGTAGAGCCACCGATTGCATAAACGGTATCTGGATCATCTGTTCGCCTAATTTCTTGCACAATTCTAAAACTTGATCTTCCTGGATGTCCGGCATAAGTTCTTATTTCTAAATCACCTGGATAAAATAGTGGGCGACGGTAAGAACACCAACAATGGACAACAGAAGTTTCAATGCCAGGTTTTCCTGAACGACCTAAATTACCATACCAATCAATGCGAGCTTGTTCAAGATAGCGAAAGAACATCGTGTTATTGACATGTCCCATTGCATCCATATCACCCCAACGGATTGGAATTTTTGAAACAAATACCTGTTTCATGTCTATTAATGGATTTTCTTCCATATGATATGCTCCTTAATTCTCTAAAAATCGTAACGATAGAATAAAAATGGTGTTGATTGCTAGAAAATCAAGCAATAGAAACCAATATTCTGCATTATTTGGAAGAAATAGCAAATGATTCAACAGGAACAGATCGACCTTGGACCACGTGAATCGATGGAATACGATGTTGTTGTAGTCGGCGCGGGGCCATCAGGATTAGCTGCGGCAATTCGTATTCGGCAATTAGCTGAAAAATTTGGACAAGATATCTCTGTTTGCGTTCTTGAAAAAGGATCTGAACCCGGAGCTCATATCATTTCGGGAGGCATTATGGATCCTATCAGTTTAAACGAGTTGTTTCCTGATTGGCAAAAACGTAATGCCCCTGTAACAACGGCAGTATCTGAAGAGCATTTTATGTTCTTAAGTAAAAACAAAGTTTCAGAAACGCCTGAGTGGATGATGCCTAAATCCTTGCAAAATGAAGGGTGTTATATTATTTCATTAGCTGAGTTAGTTCGTTGGTTGGCAATTCAGGCGGAGGCGTTGGGAGTTGATGTATTTCCTGGATTTGCGGCGGTAGAAATCCTTTATGATGTAAATGGCGCAGTTAAAGGTGTTGCAACAGGTGATATGGGGATCGGAAAAGATGGAAAACCGACCCAACATTTTCAGCGAGGAATGGCAATATTAGCACGCTATACTATTTTTGCTGAGGGAACGCGAGGGCAGTTAGGTCGGCAATTAATTGAAAAATTTCAATTAGATGCCGGAAAAGATCCTCAAGCCTATTCGATTGGAATTAAAGAAATTTGGAAAGTTAGGCCAGAAGTTCATCGAAAAGGGATGGTGATCCATACGGCGGGTTGGCCCTTGGATCGGTATACCTATGGCGGTTCTTTCATGTATCACATGGAGAATCATGAAATTTCCATTGGATTTACGGTAGGGTTAAATTATAGTAATACTTGGCTTTCTCCTTTTCAGGAATTTCAGCGTTATAAATCTCATCCTGCAATTCGGCGTTTTCTTGAAGGGGGAGAGCGTCTTGCTTATGGCGCACGCGCATTAACTGCTGGTGGTATACAAGCATTGCCTGAAATGGTTTTTCCTGGTGGCGTTTTAGTGGGATGTGAGGCTGGATTTTTAAATGGCGGTCGAATTAAAGGTATTCATACTGCGATTAAATCAGGAATGTTGGCAGCTGAAGCTTTGGTGGCTGCATTAATTGAGGGGCGTTCTCATGATGTATTATCTGAATATCCTAAGGCCTTTAAGAGATCCTGGCTATATGACGAATTGATGCGGGTTCGTAATTTTAAACCATGGATGGAGAAAAAACTGAAATGGGCAACGTTAATGTTTGGGATGGATCAAGTGCTTTTTCGAGGAAAAGCTCCTTGGACATTACATCGTCATATTCCAGATTATATTTATTTGCGTCCTGCCAATGAATGTTCTTCGATTCATTATTTGAAGCCAGATGGAAAAATAACATTTGATATTCCTTCTTCAGTCTATTTATCGGGAACGATGCATGAAGAAAATCAGCCGGTGCATTTGACTTTAAAAGATCCCCAAAAAATGCAAATCGTTAATTTTCAACAATATGCGGGACCAGAAACGAGATATTGTCCTGCTGGTGTTTATGAATATGTGATGGATTCAGAGGGTGTTCCTCATTTAAAAATCCATGCTGCAAATTGTTTGCATTGTAAAACATGTGATATTAAGGATCCGACCCAAAATATCATTTGGGTATCTCCTGAAGGGGGAAATGGCCCTAATTATCCTAATATGTAGTTTTCTAAAGATATTTTATTAGGAGGGGTGAATTGATTCTGCTAGCATGCTCAGGATTAAGGGAGGAATTATGATTATCCAGAGCATTAAGACCATTCCGTTTGACGATCAAAAACCAGGAACATCGGGATTACGTAAACGAGTTACTGTGTTTCAACAGCGCCATTATCTAGAAAATTTTATTCAATCTGTTTTTGATACAGTAAAAGGATTTCAGAGGAAAGTACTCGTATTAGGAGGCGATGGTCGTTTTCATAATGCTAAGGCGATTCAAACGATTCTTAAGATGGCCGTTGCAAATGGTGTTGGTAAAGTTATGGTGGGTCAAAATGGAATTTTATCGACACCAGCTTGTAGCTGTGTTATTCGAAAATATCAAACTTTTGGAGGATTTGTTTTATCGGCGAGTCATAATCCAGGAGGACCTCAGGGAGATTTTGGCATTAAGTTCAATATTGAAAATGGAGGAGCTGCTCCAGAGCGAATAACAGATGCTATTTATGCCTATTCACAACTTATCAAAACGTACCGTATCGTTGATATTCCCGATATTGATTTGTCTCAATTAGGGACATTTCAAATCGGAAATATGGTTGTTGAGGTTTTTGATCCCATCGTAGATTATGCAAAACAGATGGCGTCTATCTTTGATTTTGAAGCAATTCGTCGTTTATTTTCAAATGGATTTCGTTTGCGTTTTGATGCAATGCATGCGGTTTGTGGTCCCTATGCTGTTCGTATTATCGAGGAGATGCTAGGTGCACCTAATGGTACGGTTATTCATGAAAAGCCTCTTCCTGATTTTGGTGGGTATCATCCAGATCCGAACCCTGTTAATGCTAAAGCGTTAATAGAAAGCGTGCATAATTTGGATGTTGATATGGCAGTTGCAACGGATGGTGATGGTGATAGAAATATGATTATTGGCCAACATATCGTGGTATCCCCGTCAGATAATCTGGCGATTTTGGCGGCTAATGCAACGGTTATTCCAGAATATAGAAAGGGAATTTTAGGCGTTGCGCGTTCTATGCCAACATCAGCTGCGGTTGATCGAGTGGCTGAAACATTGGGTATTCCGCATTATGAAACACCAACAGGATGGAAATTTTTTGGTAAACTTTTAGACAGTGGAAAAATTACGCTTTGCGGCGAAGAAAGTTATGGCGCTGGGTCTTTTCATATTCGTGAAAAAGATGGGATATGGGCGATTTTATTTTGGTTGAACCTATTAGCAAAAACGGGAAATTCTGTTGATGGCATTGTTCGTCAGCATTGGAAACGTTATGGTCGAAATTATTATGCTCGCCATGACTATGAAAATATTGATCGAACACGTGCCCTTGCATTAATGGAAACCCTTTGTTCTCAACTTAAGTATTTAATAGGACAAGAATATAGAGGCTATACGATTCAAAAAGCCGATGAATTTACCTATCATGATCCAGTTGACCAATCAATTTCTCAACATCAAGGGATTCGTATTTTCTTTATAGATGGTTCCCGTATTATTTTTCGTTTATCAGGAACGGGAACAATTGGAGCAACTTTACGGGTTTATTTTGATCGATATGATGCGAATCAGCTCGATGTTGATATTCAAGGAGCCTTGCAAGATCTCATTGATATCGCGGAGAAAGTCGCAAAAATTTCTGAATTTACAGGGATGGTTCGTCCAACAATGATTATTCAGTAATCAAATAATTAAGGAAATGTTGATGAATAAGGATGCCAAAGAAGCTGCAAAACAATTTTGGGATAATGTTTATTGTGATCGTGATTATGTCTTTGGGAGTGCGCCTAATGCATGGTTTGAGTCGCATAGCTCACTTATGCATGCAGGACAGAGAATTTTAATGGTCGCTGATGGTGAAGGGCGCAATAGTGTTTGGTGTGCTCGAAAAAAAATGATTGTTGATGCCTTTGATCTTTCTGAGATTGCGATACAAAAAGCAAAAAAATTAGCGAAAGAAAATCAAGTTACGGTTAATTTTTCTGTCAATGGAATTGATGATTGGCCATGGCAGGAAAATATCTATGATGCCGTTGCGATTATTTTGTGTCAGTTTGCAACGCCATCGATGCGCCAAATCATGTTTAATCGTTGTATTGGAACACTTAAAGAACAGGGATTGCTGTTTGTGTTGGGGTATTCAACGAAACAACTGGAATATGGAACAGGAGGTCCTCCCTATTTAGATCATTTGTATACTGAAAGTATGTTGAGCCAATATGCAAAAGATATGGAAATATTGGAGCTTAAAAGCTGGGATGCTGATGTGAAAGCAGGACGTCATGAAGGTAAGTCTGCTTTAATTGGGATGATTGCTCGAAAGAGCAAGAAAGATGACGTTTTTTCTATTTAATTGATATACTCCTCTTCGTCGTTATTCGATAGAGAATTAGTTTTTATGGCAATTGTAAAGTGTAAGGTTTGTGGTAAAGAGATCGATGAAAATATTCTGAAATGTCCAGGATGCGATTCATTAGGACCTGTACGTGGCAGAAAAATCCGCCGAAATATGATTATTGTTTGTGTATTGATGATGATTGCTTTCGGCATTGGCTGGTACAAAAAATCACAAGAAGTCGTCAAGCCAATTGAGCAAGTTCAAAGAGAAGCAACCGAAGACCGGTTGACACAACGAGGCATTGCCGCTTCTTTATTGCTTAAAACAAGACTTGCTAATCCTGCTTCTATGAAGATTACTAAAGCCCTGTCAAACGAAGATGGATCTAATCTTTGTTTTGAATATGATGAAATTGATAAGGCAGGTCAAAAAAAGCATAGTCGTGCTGTGGTTTATGAAGGAGGGGAACCGAGTATGAAAATGTCTGATTGGAAGCTATTTTGTGAGCATAAATCAATGAGACCTATTTCAATGATGGTTCGTCCCGATGACGACTAATCAATTTTTTGCTTTAATGATCTGACGTATTTGTTCTTTTCAGAAGCTGTTTTCGACATTAAACGGCTAAATATTAATCAGGTCATTAAAAAATCCATTTAGTTAAATATGCCGTTATTTTATCGGTTAATCTAAATTGATTTTCTGTAATGATCCGAGAATGATTGTTTGTCAAAATTGATTTAATTCGCCTCGTTGATTTCTTCTTTTTTTACATTCCATATCGCACTACCGAAACCATTTAACCAACGATCAAGTCTGACAGAGTCCATAACAGTTGCTGTTAGTAAGTAAGAGTCTTCTTGTTCTACACAAGTTTGATCGGTTGATAATGGAGATTCTAATAAATAATAAACATTTTCTTTAAGGATATTAAAACTTAATCTAATGCGTTTGCCATAACTGACGCCAAAATTTCCTTCTTCATCATATTGTTTGAGACTAAATCCCGTCGGACGTGAAAAAGATTCCGACAACATTTCTGCTTTTAAGATACGGTGTACTGCTAAAGTTCGTTCATTATCGTATCCTTTAAAGCGGCAAACTAAATACAAACGCTGGCCTTGTTGTGCTATTCCTAAAGGCATCACTTCGGAGGTGATTCGGTTACCGGCAATATTTCTATACTCGATTTTTAGCCAGTGATCTTCATAGAGCGCATTACTGGTAATTTCAAGCACTTTCTTATCAATTTTAGGAGGAATAAGGGGTTGAGTTTCGCTAATGACGAGTACTTTAGAAAGCCATTCTTTTTGTTTTTTAGTATTCGTATTAAATGGATTAATTTGTGTTCGAGCGGCTCTAAAAAAACCATCCATCGATTTCATTAAAGAACTAGGAAGTAGATACCGCAAATATTGCTCGGCTAGTAACATTAGCATAGATTCTTGGGGCGTTATAGCAGAGAGCATTAATCCTGCTGCATTGGGTTTCCAAGAATAGCCAAAGGGCTTTTCTCGATCATCTCGATCAATATATTGGCTAAATATTCGGCTGATATCATCTAATTGTCGTTGGATAGTTCGTAGATCACGATCCCAACCGGCATCTTTCATTTCTCGATGTAATGCTGATGCCGTCGTTTTTCGACCTTTAG
Organism: uncultured Oxalobacter sp.; assembly: GCA_934401755.1. Lineage (GTDB taxonomy): Bacteria > Pseudomonadota > Gammaproteobacteria > Burkholderiales > Burkholderiaceae_D > Oxalobacter. The sequence continues at coordinate 4,689 of CAKRSU010000038.1, read as the reverse complement.
GGATTCGTCGAATGAGTTCTATGACAAACATGACAGTATCTAATGTATTGGGACGTTTAGGCATATCCTTCTCCTGTTGTTTTTGAATTCTTTTTTTCATCATAGATTTCCTGTGACATAGTTTGTCATATTGTTTGCTATTTCAAAAGTGTTATCTAACATAAATATAAAAAATTTTTGTTTATTTTGTTTTTTTATATTAATTACGAATATTAATAAGGTTTATCTGTATTATCTCTTTTTATATGTTAAGTTGTGTCGCATTAAAATGCTTGAAATGATGAATGAAACAATAAAAACAAAAAAGGAGGTCTATTATTTGATGGAAATAATAGTCACAATTAGGTAATTTGATATTGGTTCTTATTTCAAATAAGAATCAATATATGAAAAAGTTAGTTTACTTTAGCGCTCATTTTTCGTAGTGCAATTGCTATTGCCGTAAATCTTTGCGTTGGCTTCATCGCTAACCAACTCATAATATATTGGTAGATCGTCATTGATTCTGCTGAAAGTGTGATGCCATTAATTCGCAGAAAAATATCACAACAAGCCCAAGCTGTTCTCTTATTACCATCAATAAAGGGATGATTAATTAAAAGACTTTCGAGTAATGCGGCAGCTTCTTCAAATATATCTTCGTAATAACCACATTGGGGGCGAAATAAAGCAGCATCTACGGATTCAGGTGTACGAATGCCATTAGAACCACCGAAGATTTTAACGAGTTCCGCATGAATATTTAAGATATCGGGTAGTGTTAAAAAATCTCGAGTCATTTTGCTAATTCCTTATAAAGACTTTGATATTGGCAGATGCTCGCTTGTAAGGCTTTTAGGACATGATGTTGTGAATCTTGTTTTTTAGCATGTGTTTGGAAATAAAGTCTCAAGGCTTTATCAAGGATGACTTGAATGGGTTGATTTTCTTTTTCAGCTGTTTTTTTCAACGTGATTAAGAGATCAGGGGAAATTTGAGTGGTAAAAGTTACTTTTAGATTAGATGATATTGTGTTGTCCATATTGATTCTACGTTATCAATTGTTAATTGAGCGGCTTGTATTGATTGTATGAAATATCATTTATTTTGCTAGCTATATTTATTTAATAGAGGATTAAAAAATTAGATTGTCCTTATTATGACATTTGATGCGCCATATTGTGTCGTATCAAGTATTATTTTGTTTTTTAGAAATGAGGGAAAGATTGAGGTATTCATCAGAAATAGTTTTAGAGAAGGTGAAGAAAACATCTGAAGGTTTCTTTAAAAATAAATCTTGGTGTTATAATGACACCTATTGTTCGGGGCGTAGCGCAGCCTGGTAGCGCACTTGCATGGGGTGCAAGGGGTCGGAAGTTCGAATCTTCTCGCCCCGACCAAAACACATCGTTAGATCAGGTATTCTTTCTGATATTTCTTTTCACCATTAAATCAAAAAACGAAATAAATCCCTTTTCATGATTACGTGCATTATTTTTGGATCTTTGGCTGCGATTGTCATTATTGCGATGGCATATATTCGTTTCTCAGAAAGTGCTGTGAAGAAAAGTATTGAAAAACGAATTGAGGGACCGCTAGCAGTTGATGGAAAAAATGTAACGTTTACTTGGACTGAAAAAGATTGGACAGATGTCGACAATAATCTTTTAGCTTTTGATGAAGTGCATAATGTGTTTTTGGGAATAACAGCGGGCAAGAAAAAAAGCGATAAAGTAGATATTCGCGTTATTCCTGTTGAATCAATGACGCGTTCAGAGTTAGTGGTTGATGGTAAAACTTTACTAGAAGCTCGCGCAGGTAAGATTACAGGGCTTCATCCTGAAAATAGCTTAGATGCTTACCGTAAAAATAGTCAAAGAATTAAATCGATTGAGTTGCGAGTTCGCTCAATATCAGGTGGGAAAATTGTTCCGTGTTCTCCGGGCAAATATGGAATTAATCTTGCTGAAAAATATCATAGTCTTTTACTGAAAGCCATGATGGCTATGGGAACTGATCCTATTACGATGTCTCGACAGAAAAAGAAATAAGGGATTATTTACTGAGGTTGTTTGAGAACTTGATCTAATACATCAGATAATGTGATTTTTTCAGCGCGATCAAGCTGTTGCTTGGTCATATCTTTTTTAACCATTAGTAATAGATTTTCAGCATCTTTATCAATTAAAGCGGCTTCTCTCATTAAGATAAAAGCATTTACGGTATTTATGTTGACGCCATTGCCTTCAAGAAAAGCGTTGGCGAGTGAAAGCATTGCAAGCACATGCCCTTGTTGCGCTGCTTTTGCAAACCACATTGTGCCAAGATGAGGATTACGTTGAGTGCCTTCTCCTCCCATACAGGCGAGTCCTAAAAAGAATTGTGCTTTGGCATGCCCTTGTTGTGCTGCAGTATGCCACCAACCGATTGCTTTTTGATGATCTTTAGGAACCCCTTTGCCGTTATAGTAGGCAAGCCCTAAATTAAATTGAGCTTGAGAATTCCCTTGAATGGCTGCTTGTCGGTAAAGGTCGATAGCTGCATGATTATTGGATTCTAAAGTATTATTTTTAGTATAAAGAAACGCTAAATTGAAAGTCGCCGTTGTATCTGATTGTTGGGATGCTTTAGCGTACCAAAAAGCGGCTTTTTGAGGATCTTTTTTAATACCTTCTCCAAAGAAATAGGCATTTCCTAGATGACGTTGTGCTTCAGGATGTTCTTGCTCTGCTGCGGCAATCCAGTACTGTAGTGCTTTTTCATGATCTTTAGGGACACCTAGTCCATGACTGTAAATAATGCCTAATTGGTTTTGTGCATTACTGTTTCCTTGTTCTGCGGCCCAAGTTAACCATTCAATCGCTTTTGCTTCATTATGTGAAAGACCTTGTCCTTTTTGATAAGCGAGACCAATGTAAAATGCCGCATCAATATTGCCATTTTTAACCGCTTTTCCTAGCCAAAATATTGCTTTTGTGTAATTTTGTTGAATGCCTTCTCCATAGTAAAAAGCAATTCCTAAATGGTGTTGTGCACGATCATGATCTTGTTGGGCAGCTTTTTCCCACCATTGCACGGCAGTTTGAGCATTTCGTTGAGTTCCTTCTCCAAAATAGAAGGCATTGCCTAAGCGGTATTGGGCAGGGGCGTATCCTTGGTTTGCTGATTTTGTCCACCAAATGATGGCTTTTTCTGCGCTTTTGGAAACACCTTCGCCATTAAAAAAAGATTGACCTAAGTAAAATTGGGCAGGAGCGTAAGCTTGTTTCGCCGATTTTCGGTACCATAATAAGGATTGCTTTAAATCTTTTTGAATGCCATTGCCGTCATGGTAAGCAGAACCTAATAAGAACTGAGCAATGGGGTGACCTTGGTTTGCCGCTTTTTCCCACCATTGTATGGCTTGGGGCATATTTTGAGAAATGCCTTTTCCTTGCCAGTATATAATGCCCATTTGATAAGCGGCCTCTTTGTCACCTTGCTGTGCTTTTTGAGCCAATTCTTCGATAGTATTCTCTGTTTGGAAACTATTGCTAGAGAGGGGAGTTTCAGCTAAGACAACGACAGAAGGGCTCGATAAAATAAGCGTGGATAAACAGATTAAAATCAGTTTACGAAACATAGATACATACGGTTAAGTTATTCTCATTTAATTGTATCAGAACGTTTTAGCGGCTTTAATTTTTATAGCAAAAATTTGTATTAACTCGATTCGCTTTAAGAAAATTAATGGTTATGGCAAACCCCATCTATTAAATTTCCTTCTATCGCATATCCTCTTAGACCTAAATTAAAAGGATCGATATTTGATGCTTTTATATTTTTCCGTTTGCCATTTAACGTATTGATGATATGAGTATTATTTTGACAGTCAATGGTCCCTGTTAGTTTATCCGTTTCCCCAATCGTTGCCGAATAATAGCGAGTATTTTCTGAAAGTTTTTTAACAGAGATTAAATTAAATACTTTTTCATGATTAGATGGCGTCAAATTCGCTGAAAAATCCCATCCATCGGGTAAATTGTCTTCATAAAAAGTATTAGACGTCATGTTAGCATCCCATTCATTTAAAACAATCCATTTAGTGCAATGCCATTTCCCATTATTTAATAAACAGGATTCTCCTTTTCTTTGGAGGGCATGATCGGGACTTTCCTCTGAATAGTAAATCCATTGAGCTTTAGTAATATAGGGTGTGTTTTCTTTTTGCCATGGACATAGTGCCATACGCTGAGAATAAGCAATGCCACCGCCATCATAGTGAAAATAACCGCCTGTTAAGCAGGTATCGGTGTAGCTTTTATTGTTTTTCAATTGAGCTGAAATTTTGTCGAATGGATAAAGTCCAAATTGGTCCTCTGTTGGCTTTAACGAAATCCCATTGTTTTGCTCATTAGAATTTAAATCATGAATAAAATTTTGAACAGAGTTCGTCAATGATGTCCAAATATCGTTTAGTGTTTGGTTGTCTGCTCGAACATTCCTTGCAAAAAGACAGGCAAAAATCATTAAGGATAAGAAGAATTTTTTCATGTTCTTTATTTTCTAGTAAATACATAAAATATTTATATCACTTTAATGTGTCATATTGCGTCGCAATAAAAACAAAATAAACGCAAACGTTGTCAAAAATCAAGAAAACACAAAGGCCTGACTAGAAAACACTAAAATCCATCATAAAACAAAAAATAACATTCGTAAAATGTATAC
>CAKRSU010000037.1 GCA_934401755.1 uncultured Oxalobacter sp. | reverse complement strand
GACAGGATCCCGCTCGATGGAGCGTATACCAGCTCGAGTGATGGAAATGCATATGCGCAGCCGGATTATGAGGTAAATAACAAGCATCTTTTTGAATCGATCTATGAGGGGATACATTGAGCAAATATGGAGGCTAAAACTGACATAAAAGTTCTTGTTATAAGTCATAATGTGTTCGGAAGGGAGAACGCTATGGGGAAAACTCTTGCAAGCATGCTCTCCCTCATATCACCCGGAAATTTGTCTCAGCTGTATTTTCACACTGAAATCCCGACGGTAAGTATGTGCGAAAATTATTTTCGTGTTACCGATGTTGATGTTCTGCGTTCTATATACACGGGAAAAACGAGTTATCGCATATTTACAAGTGATGATATAAAGACCGATGCTCCACGGTCGAGAGTAGACAGTGGTTTCTTGGCAAAAGTATATCAACTTGCCAGAAAACGCACACCATTTATTTATCTGATGAGAGAATTGTTGTGGGCAGTGGGTAAATGGGACAGCGCACAACTTAGGAGCTGGATAAAAGAGCAAAATCCCGACGTTATTTTTTTTGCATCAGGAGACTATACGTTTTCATATAAGATAGCTAAACATATTTCTGACAGCTTTAATATTCCAATTGTGCTATATTGCTGTGACGATTACTATCTTGGCCGTTGGCGTAAAAAGAACCCGTTTGAGGCGATATACTATAAAAAACTGATGAAGTGTGTAAGCGCAGTCAGCAGCAACACTAAGGAGATTGTCGTTATAAGCGATAAGATGGCTGAGGATTACAGAAAGATATTTACTCAACCGATTCACACAATCAGAATTGCAGCAAAAAAAAATCCTTATTCTTTGCCATCACATGAAAGAAGCGGAATTGTGTATGCAGGAGGACTTGGCGTTAATCGCGTTAAGCCGCTGGTGGAGCTTGGGCGCGCTCTTAATGCTGCGAGTATCAGCGGATTCGAATATATCGATGTATATTCAAATGACAAAAAAGAGAGCACTCTTGCTCAGCTTACCGAGGAGAATGGAATCAGATTTCATGGCGGAATATCTGGGGCAAAGGTGCCGGAGATCATAGGACGTGCTAAATATCTTTTGCACGTGGAAGCTTTTGATGAAACAGCAAAAGCACGTACCAGATATTCTCTGTCCACTAAGATTGGCGAGAGCATTTGCTGTGGGGCGTGCTTACTTGCCTATGGTCCAAAGGACATATCATCAATTGAATATTTGGAGAGAAATAGTTCTGCGTTTATATTGGAAAGTGCGGAAGATTTCCCGAGTGCTATTCTAAAGCTGGAACATGATCCCATGATTCGAGAACAGTTGGTTGAAAATGCACAGAAGCTTGCAAATGAATGTCACAATAAGGAAAAGAATGATAAGCTGCTAAGAGAAATTTTTCGCAAGGCTGTGACGACGGATAAGCATATATAAGATGAAAATTCTTCAAATTAATAACGTCTATGGCGTAGGTAGCACTGGAAAGCTGACAAAGGCAATACATCATGGATTAATGAGCGATGGATACTCATCCGTTGTGATATATGGACGGGGGGCAAGTGAGGAAGATAAAAACCTGTACAGAGTCTGCGGCAACCTATACGGAAAGTTTAATAGCTTCATATCAAGATTATGTGGTATTCCGTATGGAGGCTGTTTTATATCAACAATCAAAATCATTTCAATTATAAAAAAAGAAAAGCCTGACGTTGTTCATATTCAGTGTATAAACGGAAACTTTGTAAATATATATCGGCTTATTAAATGGTTGAATGACAACCGTATAGCGGTTGTTTTGACTTTGCATGCTGAGTTTATGTACACTGCAAATTGCGGACATTCGCTTGAGTGCAATAGATGGCTGAACGGCTGCAGTATGTGCCCAGACCCGTATTATGCCGATAAGAGCTATTTTTTTGACCGTACACATGACAGCTTTATAAGAATGAAGCGGGCATTTTCCGGCTTTAATGACAGACTGCGAGTTGTTTCTGTATCACCGTGGCTCATGTGCAGAGCCAAACAATCTCCGATTTTAAAAGACAAGATGCATTCGGTCATCCTAAACGCAGTAGATACCTCGGTTTTTTATTATAGAAACAATAAAAAGCGTGTTTACGAGTATCTGGCAAGCGCTGAAAAAGATGGTATAGTGTTTCATGCGACAGCGATGTTCAGGGATACACCCGATGATATAAAGGGTGGTGAATACGTACTCAAGCTTGCAGAAAGAATGACGGAATTTATTTTCATTGTTGCCGGAAAATATAAATTAAGCCGGTCCGCGCCGGATAATGTTTTTTTCCTTGGCGAAGTGCAGGACCAGCGGTTGCTGGCCGAACTTTATTCTGCGGCAGATATTACGGTTATATCAAGTAAACGTGAGACATTCTCTATGATTTGCGCCGAAAGCCTTTGCTGTGGGACGCCTGTTGCAGGCTTTCGTGCGGGCGGACCGGAACAGATATCTATGAAAGAGTTCAGCAGTTTTGTCTCATACGGGGACGTGGATGAGCTTGAGCAAGCGGCGCGTGAGCTAATTAAACTGAAAAGAAGAGTATCGCCCGAATTGATTTCTGAAAAGGCTCATAAGGTTTACTCGCAAAAGAGTATGCTGCTGCAGTATGAACAGATTTATAGGGGTTTGCAATGCGAACAGAGAAAATAAGGATAGGACTGCTAAAACTGGAATATTTTTTGGGCGCGGCTATAGTGATATGCCAACTCTTTTCCATGCAGAAAATGTCCAGCTGGCTGTTCTACGGAACTTTCTTTGTGACTTTTTTCTTGTGGATAATGGCAGCGGTCGAAAGGATGGACAGACTTGACCTGCTGATGCTGTCTGTTGCTGCACTTTCGCTCGTGAATATTCTGGTAAACGGGGTTCTGGAGAACGCGGATTTTTCATTTCAATATATGAAAAAATGGATGATGTTCTGTACGACCTTGCTTTATTTCTGCGTTATGTCCAAAATAGAAATAGACAAAAAAACGCTTTCATTATTAAAAATAATATATATGTTTATAGGCGCTCTGCTAGTGTTCCTTTTTTTTACACAAACATCCAGAATGTATATGATTAATGGACGGATTTCAACATATTTGACGTTCGGCTTCAGCAATCCTAACCTTACGGCTCTGTTCCTCGGGTGTATGATAATGTTTTTCGCACTTGTTGGGAGCTATGAAAAGAAGGTCCTATGGAAAATCTGCTGCTTTATTTTTGCCGCAGTTGAAATTTTTTTCGTAAGCGAAACAGAATCCAGAAATGTTTTATTAGCTCTGGTGGTATTCTTCACTGTAATTATTTTAAGAAAGACCGGTTTTGTAACAAAACTTAGAATGGGGAAAACCGCGTCGATAATAGTGGTGCTTTTCCCTCTTATATTTGTAATTGTTTATATGCTGGTTATAGACTTGGATGGAATAAACGAATTATTCTCATTTATGGTGGGTGAAGGAAAACAGTTGTCATCTCGCGTGAAAATCTGGAAACCAGCGCTTGACGCTTTCCGACAGTCTCCTTTATTCGGCGCATATTTTCAGATAAGTGACGGCACAGGAGAATCACAAATGCATAATAGTCATTTGGATATTTTGGTATCGTATGGCGTGGTTGCATTTGCGGTGTTCTGTTATTATATATATAGTATTATGCAGCGAATAAAAAATCGTGAGAATTATGATCAGATCGCATTTATTGCATTTATTTGTACATTTCTGTTAGGCATTGGCGAAGCAGCAATATTTTCGGGCGGACTGGGAATATATTTGCATGCCGGCATATTTTTGGCAATAGCCAACAGCCGGCTTAAAGACAGTTAGTTTTTATGAAGATTGTTTTTATATCAAATTTCTTTAATCATCATCAGCATTTTCTATCAGAATCGTTTTATACTCTATTGGGTAATGATTATTGTTTTATTGAGACTTCGGAGATGCCTGAAGACAGAAAAGAGCTCGGCTGGGGAACGGAGGAGCTTCCGCCGTATGTTCTTCCGGCAGCAAAAAATAAGATAGAAAAAGAAGAACAGATTTATCTTATAAATGAGGCCGATGCAGTGATCTTTGGCAGTGCGCCTGATGATTTGTTAAATGAACGCCACAGGAAAAGAAAGCTTGTGTTCCGTTACAGTGAACGCATGTACAAAAGAGGGAATCCACCCAGATGGCAGCTGCCGCTTCGATTTGTAAAAAACTATTGGCGTTTTGGCCGGCATGCAAATGACTATTTGCTATGTGCCAGTGCTTATGCCTCTAGAGACTACGCTATGACGCGCAGCTTTGTTGACAAAGCCTATAAGTGGGGGTATTTTCCGGAAAATATTGAATACGATCCGGAGTTGCTCATGCAAAGAAAGTCGCTGAATGATAGACCCATGATCGTGTGGGCAGGGAGACTTATTGAATGGAAGCATCCGGAAACGGCAATTCTTACGGCAGAAGAGTTAAAGCGGCGAGGATACGGCTTCAGTTTGAAAATTATTGGATGCGGCGAACTTGAACCAGAATTAAAAAAGATGGCGGAAAAAAGCGACTTGTCAAATTATGTTGAGTTTCTTGGAGCTATACCGCCGCAGAAGGTCCGGCATTATATGGAGGCAGCGGACATTTTTCTTTTCACCAGCGATTTCAATGAAGGGTGGGGGGCGGTCCTGAACGAAGCGATGAACAGCGGCTGTGCGGTAGTGGCAAGTCATGCTGCCGGCTCAGTACCTTTCGTGCTGGAAAACAAAGTAAATGGATTGATATATGAAAATGTGGATACCGCAGGGCTCATAGAAAAAACTGCATTTCTTTTGGACAATACCGAGGTGCGCAGAAAGCTTGGATATAGTGCCTATACATCAATACAAAAGCTGTGGAACCCGCAAATAGCGGCAGAACGCTTTATTGAGCTTGCGTCATGGCACCTGGACTCCTCAGCGCGATTTGAGAGGTATACAGATGGACCGTGCAGCGTTGCAGAACGTCTGGAAAATGAGTGGTTCAGAGAAAATGAGGTTTAGAGAAACATGGTTGTTTTTAAGAAAATTTGGAGAAAGATATCGATTTTTCTTGTAAATCATTTGTTTTCAGGGACAAGACCGTGCTTCTTCGAACTAAAAAGAAAACTGCTTAATTCAATTGATAGTTTTTCAATAGGAGAGGGAAGCAAAGTTGTTGGTCCGGTCTATGTTCAGGGAAGTCTGTGCGTCGGGGCCAATTGCTGGATAGGTAAAAATCTGAGAATAAACGGAAACGGAACTGTTGTTATTGGAGACAACTGTGATGTTGCACCGGAAGTTACATTTCAGACCGGCAGTCATAAAATAGGCGGGTATAAACGCAGAGCAGGAGAGGGGATAAGCTGCCATCAAAGTGTTGGTGCTGGAACGTGGATTGGCGTCCGGACTACAATTGTCAACAACGTAACAATTGGTGCTGGCTGTGTTGTTGCTGCTTGTGCATGTGTTGTTAGTGATGCCCCAGATAATTCACTGCTTGGCGGTGTGCCAGCAAAGATAATACGTATGCTTGATTAATATTAACCAGAAGGAACCGGCTATGATAAGAAAGCTGCTTGCCAACAAAATAGCGAAGAATGCGGGATGGTTGATTGCCGGGCGAATTTATCATATGGTTTTGGCTTTCGTTGTTGGACTTTTGACAGCCAGATACCTTGGTCCAAGCAACTATGGCCTGATAAATTATGCGGCAACGTATACTTCTTTTTTTTCTTCTTTCTGTACTCTTGGAATAAACTCAATTATAGTAAAGAATTTTGTGGATCATCCTGAAGAAGAAGGGGAGACTATTGGTTCCGCAATCGTTCTGAGAGCTATTTCCAGCGTTTTATCCGTTATCATGATACTTTGTATCACACTGATTGCGGACAAGGGCGAGACTATAACTCATGTAGTAGTGCTTTTGTGCGGAATCGGCGTCATATTCCAGGTAATGGATACATTGAACTATTGGTTTCAGTCGAGGCTCCAGTCAAAGTATGCTGCAATTGCAGCTATGATCTCATGTACGATGGTCTCAATCTATAAGGTATGGCTCCTTGTTACCGGAAAAAGTGTAGTGTGGTTTGCAATATCCACGTCTATTGATTATGCTGTTATTGCACTCGTCCTTCTGATAATATACAAAAAAAATAATGGACCGAAGTTCATTTTTTCTATCACAAAAGCGAAAGAGCTTTTCAGCAGCAGCTATCATTTTATTTTAGCCGGGTTGATGGTATCTATATATGCCAGCACGGACAGGTTCATGCTCAAACAACTGCTGAATGAGGCAGAGGTCGGCTATTACTCCACAGCAGTATCTGTATGCAGTGCATGGGTGTTTGTCCTTTCGGCGATTACTGATTCCATATATCCGGACATTTTACAGTCATTTAACAGTGACAAGAATATTTTTGAGAAAAAAAATAAACAGCTGTACGCTATTGTGTTTTATGTTTCAATCATAGCCTCATGCCTGCTTTCTGTCTTTGCTGAACCTATAGTATATATTCTCTATGGGAACGACTATTTACCGGCTGCGGCGCCTCTTCGGGTCATTACGTGGTATACGGCATTTTCATACCTTGGAGTGGCAAGGAATGCATGGGTTGTTTGCTATCGGAAGCAGAACTATTTGAAATATCTTTATGTTGGCGCAGCAGTCTTGAATGTTGGGTTAAATATGCTGATGATTCCATTGTGGGGAGCCTCAGGTGCTGCAGCAGCATCACTTATAACTCAAATATCTACTATTCTTGTTTTCCCTATGTTTATAAGAGATTTAAGGCCAAATGTGAAGCTGATGATTGACGCGATCTCTTTTAGATAACCGGATACCTGTCTGTTTACATAATGTATTTTTTCGATCAATAAAATAGGCTTGCGGCTGTAAATAGGCAAAAAGTTGAATCAATATATTGACTAATTGAGAAGCAAATGTTATAGTCTACACATACAAAATATGTTACTTTATGGATGCGCAGTCTGTCCGGACAGACTGTCTTTCGTCTATGACGAAAGACAGTAAAGCTTATTTTCTCCTTGGATTTTGTGTTTTACGATTGCGAAAGGTTTTATCGACGATGGCTACAGGGAATGCGGTAAAAGAAAAATATTATGCTGATATTACGGGCACATCTCAGGATACATATGATGATAAGGCCATGTACGAAGCTGTCAAAAGATTATTTGATGTTGTGGTATCAGTGCTGCTTCTCGTGATTTTGATTGTGCCAATGATTATTTTGGATGTGATTATTAAGCTGGATTCTCCTGGTGCTGGAATATACAAGCAGGAGCGGCTTGGGCGCTATGGAATTCCTTTTACATTATATAAATTCAGGTCAATGCATTTAAATGCAGAAGTTTCTGGGCCGCAGTGGGCACAGGTGAATGACTGTAGATGCACAAAATTTGGGCGTTTTATTAGAAAAAGACATTTAGATGAACTCCCGCAACTCATAAATGTAATAAAGGGGGAGATGAGTCTTGTTGGCCCAAGACCTGAGCGAGAGTTTTTTTATAACGAATTTTCAGAATACATAAATGGTTTTCCTAAGCGGCTTGCAGTTGCACCGGGTATAACAGGATGGGCACAGGTCAATGGTGGGTATAGATTGACTCCAGAAGAGAAATTACATTACGATCTTGAATATATAAATAAAAGATCATTTTCTTTTGATATAAAATGTATAATTCGAACAGTTAAGGTGATATTTACCCACGATGGTGCTTTTTAGTCTACGCAGCATGTAGTGAGTTTTTACTGCACCAAAAAATAGTATATATATTTATAGACTGATGATGGAGAACAGTAAATGTATAACGATCCCTTGATCTCGGTATTGATGCCTGCGTACAATGCGGAGGACTATATTAAAGATGCGATCAAATCTGTTTTAGCCCAAACATACGAGAACTGGGAGCTGATAATTATCGATGATCGGTCGACAGATAATACACCATCTATAATCAGCGAGTTTGTAGAAACAGATAACAGGATAAAAAAAATATTTAATGAAAAAAATATGGGGGCAGCTCATAGCAGAAACATTGCATTGAACTTTTGCTGCGGGGAATATATTGCGCTTCTTGATTCTGACGACATATGGTTACCTTCAAAACTTGAGCATCAACTGAAATTTATAAAAAAAGCAGAAGCAGATATCGTGTATTGTTCTTATGGAATTATAGACAGTGATGGCATTAAGTGCAGGCCGGATTTTATTGTTGAAGAAAAAGTGAGCTTCAACGATATGCTGAGAAAAAGCGTGATGAGTTGCTCGACAGTAATGATTAAGAGGGACTTGCTTTTGAAATATAAGTTCCGTGAGGATATATACCATGAAGATTATTATTTGTGGCTTCAACTTCTCAAGGATGGTTACTGTTCTGTTGGAACAAGTGAGGTCCTTGCGCAGTATAGAAGACTTAGGGGATCACGCTCCGATGACAAATTAAAGAGTGCGTGCAATAGGTGGAAAATTTATAGAGATGCTCTTCATCTTCCGTTGTGGGACAGTATAAAATATATGACAGCATATGCGTGGGCCGGACTTAAGAAATATGCTTTATGAAAAGAGACATGGACAAACGAGAAGCAGCTATTAATTCATATACTCTCCGTGAGCATCAGCTTGTTCTTTTGGACATGCTCAAGAATATAGACCGAATATGCAAAAAATACGACATAAAATATATGCTCTTTGCGGGTACTGCACTTGGCGCTGTACGGCACGGCGGCTTTATTCCATGGGATGATGATCTGGATGTGGTGATGATGCGGCCGGAATATGAACGCTTTCTTTCTGTTGCTGAAAAAGAACTCGATACTGATGTGTACTACTTGCAATGCGAGTTTACGGAGCATTGGCCGATGTTTTTTTCAAAGCTGCGAAAAAATAATACAGCGTGCATTGAGCGTACTCATCCTAAGGACATTAAGCAGCATCAGGGAATATATGTAGATATATTCCCATGCGACAATCTCGCAGATAATATATTGAAAAGAAAATTGCAGTTTATAGCTTCTAAGCTGGTTATAGCAAAATGTCTGAATGCGCGAGGATATATCACGAAAAGTCTGGTAAAGAAGCTTTTCATTCTTTTAGCTGCCCCGTTTCCTACAAAGAAACTCCATGAGTTCGTTTTGAATAGGCAGGACGCAGACTCTGCAATGGTTCACAGTTTCTTTGCGGCGTCGTCAAAATATAAAAAAAGTATATTCCCACGCAGATGGCTGACTGAAAGCGTGTTAATCGGCTTTGAGGATGCGAGTTTTCCTGTCAGTTCACATTATACTGAACTGCTCACCCGCCTGTACGGAGATTATATGACTCTGCCGCCGGCGGCCCAGCGAGAAAAAAAGGTCCATGGTGAAATAGTTGATCTGCATAATTCGTATGAAAAATACATTGAGCTGCAGCGAAGTATGAAATTTAGTGTGCTTACGCGCAGTATCAGATAGTTAATGACTTAAATGGAAGGAGAAAACATGAAAAAATTTTTACTTACTGCGGTTTGCGCACTGATCCTTATATCATGCCTTACCGGATGCGGTCAGCAGAAGGTAGATGCACAGCCGACGGCACAGCCAGCTGCCCAGACTGATTCTCCGTCGGATGTCCAGCAGACTGAAGAGCCGTTGGATCCAGAGCTTGTCCCGGTTGAAACCAAGTTCGGAACGCTCTACTACAATGAACAGTGGTCTGAATTTATGAAGACCGAGATCGAAGAGACTGATAACAGCGTGGAAGTACGCTTTATTGCGAACATAAATAAAACCGACTTCCCACTCTTTACTGTTTCGGTTGGGAGCGGCTCCGGTGCTGAGTCCGGAAAATTGACCGGACCTGATGGAGTGCAGCGCGAGGTGCTTGTTTCGCTGCAAGAAGTTGATCCAGGCAATGCATTGACCGAGGATCAGATAAACCGCCTCTATGCGATGCAGGAGGATGTCAATTTTGTACTCGATCATTTAAAATAATTTGTTTTTTTAAGGAAAGCGAGGAAAAAGTAGATGAGTAGTAAGAAAGCCATAAGACGTCTTTCTGCATTTCTCGCCCTTGTGCTGATGTTGAGCGTTGTTGCCCCGGCATCGGCATTTGCGGACGATGTGCCGAATGACGAAATTGTGGCCACTCCCGTACCTGAAGTTGAGGTACCGGAGGTCACGCCGGATGTAGAGCCGACACCGGAGGTAACTCCCGAACCGACTCTTGAGCCTACCACGGAACCTGTTGCTACGCCCGACGGCACTATTGACGATGGTTCCGTTGAAGAAGACGCGGATATTCTTGATGCCGGCGAAGATGAAGCGGAGGCTGTAACAGAGAGCGTTAGCGTCAACAGCTATGAGAGCTTTATGTATTGTCTGCAGAAGCTTGAAGTCTATGCAGCTTCTTTTGCTGAGCAGTACGGCGGAGATCCCGTGTTGCTTGTCGTCAACTATATCCGTACCGGCGTTGAAAAATATACGACCGATAAATGGAATGTCATGGCAGGCGCACCAAACACGGACTTTATAAACTATGTTGCTGAGCAGGATGAAGTGAACAAAACTAATGCCGGTCAGGCGTTGAGGAGCCTGCCGGAGTTCGTGCTGCCTAATGGCAATACGGCTGATTTTGCGCATATGTTCGGTTCGCTTAACATGTCGCTCTACAATGCCAACAATATTGACCTTGGAAGCTGGGCAGGCGATATCTGCGATCTCATGGAATATTCGCATAATAAAGGGACTAGTGCAGCAGAAACTGAAGCGCTGACAGCCGAAGTACGTGAAAAGTACTTTCTGGTAGATGATCCGAGCGCACATTCCTTTGGCGTAATAGATCTGTACGGAGATTTTGATTCTTTCTATATTTATGCTGCAATTAAGGCAAACTCCGGCGCAAACTTAAGCGATATTTTCGCCGGATATTTTACAGCGGCGCTTAATGATGAGGCGCGCGCGGCATACTTCCTCAATAATCGTTTCAGCACAAGCGTATTCAGCAGTGCCGATGATGTGCGTAAAGTCATTTTTGATACATACAGTGCGGATCTGGGATGCCAGACACTTGAGGCAGACCGAGGAATAAGCGGTGAGTCGACCCTGCGTGAAGCATGCTGCAATGTCTTTGCGGATTGGTGCTATGAAAACGGCAAGGACAAGCTTAAAGGCGAAGTAGACCCGACACCGACTCCGGATCCCGGTCCCAGTCCCGATCCAGAGGAGCCCGACAATAAGTTCTACTCAGTTTTTTCCAGCACAAGCTCTGTTCTTGCACCAGGCATTGAGCAGACTATAAATTATGCGATGACCGCCGATGACAAGCAGATCGTTTATTATATCGCATCAGCGGATGTTGCAAGAGACGATGTCAATATCTACGCTAACTATCATAATGCTGAGCCCGGTTCAGGCTGGGCCATGGCTCGTGTATCCGATCAGATGGCTGCGCTTGAAGCAAAACACTCTGACTCGACGAATGAGGAAAATTATATAGAGAACTTCAAAGCTATAGTCGGCGTGAATGCGGACTTTTATAACATGAGTACCGGCGAACCGGTCGGCGCGCTCGTTATGAATGGACATGAATACAGCCCGGCAAGCAATGAGAACTTTTTCGGCATACTCAAGGATGGTACACCTATCATTGGCAGTCCGTCGGAATATTATGCCAATAAGGACAACATTAAAGAGGCTGTCGGCGGAAGTGTATTTCTTGTAAAAAATGGCGAGATAGTCGTTGATTCTACTGCTGACTATTATAACAGCAGAGCCTCACGCACATGTGTCGGTATAACTGCCGAAGGTAAGGTCATACTCATGGTTCTTGATGGAAGACAGGAACCCTTCTCTGCCGGCGGCAGTGCCCCCGAAATGGCGCAGATCATGTATGAAGCCGGCTGCGTCACCGCAATAAACCTCGACGGCGGCGGCTCGTCGACCTTTGACGCAAAGCCTGAGGGCAGCGACAGTGTAGTTGTTGTAAACCGTCCGTCAGACGGATATGAGCGTTCTGTCAGTTCCTCTCTTGTGATCGCATCTACAGCTTTTGTTTCCAGAGAATTCGACCATGCAGTTATCTCCGCCGTCAGTGATTACCTCACTGTTGGCAGCAGTGTCAGTCTGACTGCGGTCGGTGTCAGTACGTCCGGCAACGCGGCAGATATTCCCGAAAATGCCGTATGGCAGGTCAGCGATCCTGCTATAGGCAGCGTTACTTCTGAGGGCGTGTTTACTGCGGCAAAGACGGGAAGCACTGATGTCATGCTTGTGGCCGACGGCAAAACTCTTGGCAGCAAGACTTTGAACGTCGTTGTGCCTGACAAGCTCTCCTTTACAAAAGAAACCATAAGTGCAATATATGGTGTGTCGACCGGACTGCCCATCGCGGCTTCCTATAACGGGAATCCTGTCGCTATCAATCCTGCAGATATCAAGTTCACTCTCAGCAGTGTTTCGGCCGGCACGATTGATGGTTTCGCATTTACCGGCGACGAGACGTCCGGTATAAGATCGGTTACGATTACGGCTGCAATAGCGACTGATTATTCCATCTCGGCAAAGCTCAATGTGAACCTCTATAAAAATGGAGAGGCTGTATTTGATTTCGACTCAGCCACTTCCGGAGACAGATCTCTTGCATGGCGCAGGGAGGTCACTAACTCTACAACGAGCGATGATATAACCTATTATATTGACGACCCGAATGGCGTGATGGACATTTCATATGTCTTTGCACTCGACATGAAGGAAATTAAGTTCCCGGATTCGCTGCTGCCGCTCCTTAAAATGGTTGCCGGCACAGATATCGGCAATGTTACAGCTTGGGATCTGCTGCTCCAATTGGCAGAGCGCGTCAGCGGCAAAACAGAGGTCAAGATAGAGTTGGATATTGATCCGTCTCTGAAAGTCGATGTTTCGGATATAAAAGTCTCCAATGATTATTTTCGGCTGACAAGCTGCACACTTGACGAGACAACAAATCACATCACTGTTATTTGCAACTGGGTAAAACAGTCTCAGGCAATTGATCCGGCGACTGCGAATCCGATTTGTATACTCAGTGGTATTAAGGCTGTTGCAAAAGAGAATGCAGAGTGGAAAGACGACCTGCTTGCAATAATCAATGAAGGCTCTGTCAGCTATGACGTATATCTCGGCGCAAATGCGCTTTACAGCATGGCCAGCCAGACAAACTTCCAGGAGCAGTATGGCATATATCCTTATGAAGAGCCGGAGAATACGACGCACCCTAAAGGCGGACACTTCTATTCGACCTATGCAAGCTTCAAAGATGAGTTTAACCTCTATGGTAAGGCCAGAGAAGGCTGGTGGAGCGCAGGGGAGGCCCTGTACTATTTTGTAAACAATAAGCCGGTTACGGGTATAAACGAGGTTCCGGGACATGAAGACCCTGAAAACAAATATTGGTACAGATTTGATGATAACGGTGACTGTATCGGCAAAGTGACAGGGCTCTTTGAGTATGACGGCAATACCTATTATGCGTATAAAGGCCAACTCAAGAGCGGATGGCGCATGATCACGGAAAACGGCAGCGACAACTATTATTATTTTAATGAAAAAACGTTTGAGGCGGTAGATGGCGAACAGACGATTTCGTCTTTCCATTTCCTGTTCGTGAATAAGGTGCTTACGCGCGGTGATCTTGTCACAAATGAAAAGGGCACGAGATACAGATGGGCAATGGATTGGGTACGCAACAGATGGATCGAACTCGACGGCAATAATTACTATGCGGACAGAGATGCATACTTTGCCACTGGGTTCCACAATGCCCGCGTGATCGGCATGAACGGCGGAGAGGTTCGCACATATCTCTTTGACGAAAACGGTGTATGGCTCAAGGACGTCGATGGCATTTATACGCATACAGATGGTTATACATACCTGGTGAATAATGGTGTGCGCGTTGATTCTCCGGGACTTGTAAAGATTGGCGATTATTACTATTACTTTACAAGCAATCATTATATGATCAAAAACCGTGATTATTGGATCAGCAAGACCAATGGTCTGATGCCTGAAAAGAGCTATCACTTTGACGAAGAGGGAAGGATGACAAATCCTGAAATTGCCGATCCGGCGAAAAACGGAATAGTCAAAGAGACCGAGACAACGTGGTATTACTATGTTGACGGCGTGAAGACATATGCAGGCCTGATTGAGATCAACGGCAGCTACTACTATGTAAAATCAAATTGCGAAGTAATTCATAATCAGAAGTATTGGATCAGCAAGACTAACGGCCTGATGCCGGAAGGCAGCTATGAGTTCGATGAAGACGGTAAGATGGTTCTCGGCAGCACGCCGACGCCGACTCCGACACCTGTGCCAACGACACCGGTAGACCCGACGCCGACTCCTGAGGTAAAGAACGGTATAGTTGCAGAGAACG
>CAKRSU010000036.1 GCA_934401755.1 uncultured Oxalobacter sp. | reverse complement strand
ATTCAGATTCATTTGTTTCGGCTCAACAAGACCTATCAAATTCTGTTCATTACAACAATATCCCGACATCTTTAGAGCTGACGGTTCATCAGTCTCAAGCCAAATATCTAAAGGGTAAAGTTAAATCAGATAAGTGAAAAAGAATATATCGTTAGACCTCAATTATGGCTAGGATATGATTTTGTTCGCTATAAAAATTGATTGCAAGAAATGGATAATAAATATCTTTTACCTTTAGTAGGGAAGATCGGGTATGAGAAAGAATAATATCAATAGTTTTACCGAAGTACTGTTTTTTTAGGATCGAGCAGGGGAATCAATGATTATTGTAAAGGAGTATTGGGAGAGCGAATCGTTCGAGATGATAGAGCTTGAGTTGCCATTTCCAGTAGTTCGTTACAGCGAGCTTCATCTTCAGTATGTGCAATACTAATTATGTTGTCTGCCGTGGAATAAATAACAATTGCTTGAATATCTTCTGATGGTTGTTTGGCAAGGTCGTTTTGAATGTTCTCAAACATCTTATGAATGCCTTTTGGGGTAGACAATATGAAATCCTTTCTTAATCAATGAATGTTAGCAAATAAGTTATAAGGGGTAACCAAATTAAAAAGCGCAGCGTTAAACCGCGCTTTTATCATGCAATGGATGAATTAGTCTTGGCGTGCTGCCGTTCCTTTAATTGAATCTCGAGTATGATTTCGGATTTTTTCTTTTGCTTTAACAAGTTGTCGATCAACTTTATCCATCAACGTATCGATAGCAGCATAAATATCCTGGCCAGTACTTTCAGCGTGCAAAGTTTTTCCAGAGAGATTCATCCTGATTTCTGCTCGTTGCCGTTTTTCTTTGTCCGAAATATTGTCAACAGCCAGCAAAACGGTAATATCGATGACGCCTTCAAAATTTCGTTTCATGCGATCTAATTTGGATTCAACATGACTGCGAATAGCTGGGGTAATTTCAAGATGGTGTCCGCTAATGGTCAGGTTCATAAAATTCTCCTTAATATTGCACCAATCATCCCGTATGCTATAACATTCGGGGACTACGCTAGAGATTCTTACGCAGACTTGCTGGTGGAATTTTTAGAATATCTCGGTATTTTGCAATTGTTCTTCGAGCAATGACTAAACCGTCCTTTTCAAGAATCTGCGCAATTTTATTATCAGAATAGGGTTTTTTCTTGTCTTCAGAGGCAATTAATTGCCGAATTTTTTCGCGAATTGCGGTTGAAGACGCTTCGCCACCTCCTTCTATTGTTAGATGACTTCCAAAAAAATATTTCAGTTCGAAAATTCCCAAAGGCGTCATCATAAATTTCTGAGTTGTTACTCGAGAAATTGTACTTTCATGTAACCCTAGTGTATCAGCAATTTCGCGTAATACAAGAGGTCTCATTGATGCAGGACCTGAAGTGAAGAAATTTTGTTGTTGTTCAATAATTGCTTCTGCAACTTTTAAGATGGTATCAAATCGCTGAGTAATGTTTTTAATGAGCCATTTTGCTTCTTGAAACCGCGTGTTTAGTGAGGATTTATTGGATGAACTTTTTAAAATGTTGCTATAGAGTCGGTTAATTTGGATATTAGGAATCGCATCAGGATTTAATTCGGCATGCCATAGCCCATCTGATTTTTTGATGACAATTATTTCTGGGATGACCGTATCTGCTGTATCGGTTGCATAGGCAGAACCAGGGTGTGGATTGCAATTTTGAATGACTTTATGGATTGCCATTAAATCTTCATCATCACACTTAATGGCTTTTTTTATTTTTGCAAAATCTCGTTGGGCAAATGTTTTTAAATGATTTTCAACAACGGCTAATGCATAGCGTCGAATGATAAAAGGAATATCCGGCATTACTTTGATTTGTAAAGCTAGGCATTCTGTACTATTTCTGGCGCCAACACCTGCGGGCTCAAAAGATTGTAAACAAATCAAGGCCTCTTCAAGTTCTTGGTGACTCACTTGTAGTTCTTTAGGCAGCCAATCTAATATCTCATCTAAGGATTCGAGGAGATAACCATTCGTATCCAAAGCATCAATTAATAATTCAACGAGCACGCGTTGTCGATGATTATGAATTTCTAGCTGAAGTTGTGCGTGAAGATGATCTTTTAATGTTTCTGGAGGCGCTTCCAATTGAGGACGATACTGCTCATCATCTTGCTGTCGGTCGGGCATTGTAATCCCTTCCCAATGCTGACTTTCTTGAGCCATAAAATCAGCATGTTCTAGTGAATGAGAAAAGTCATCGTGTTCTAAAGGAATCTCTGATTGCGGATCATGTGTCAGACTCGCTGTTGGATTATCTTGTGCTAAAGATTGTTGTCGAATTAAACTGCCATCACCTTGAAATCGTGTTGTATTAAGGAGAGGGTCATCTAAACGTTCTAAAAGCGGATTTTCTTCTAAAATTCGTTCAATTTCTTCGTTTAATTCAATGCTCGATAGTTGCAGCAGTTTGATAGATTGCTGCAACTGTGGCGTTAAGGAGAAATGTTGTGAAAGACGAGCTTGCAGTTTTTGCTTCATAACCTGCTTTTGTTTACATCTTGAAATTTTCGCCTAAATAGATTTGTCGAACAGACTCATTTTGGATAATATCTTCAGGATGCCCGCTTGCCAAAATAGTCCCTGCATTGACGATATAAGCACGATCACAAATCCCTAATGTTTCACGAACATTATGGTCTGTGATTAAAACGCCAATACCTCTGTCTTTTAAAAAGCGGACAATTCGTTGAATTTCAATTACAGCAATAGGATCAATTCCTGCAAAAGGTTCATCCAGTAAAATAAAGCGTGGATTGGTTGCTAGGGCGCGAGCAATTTCGACACGCCGACGTTCACCGCCAGACAAGGATAAAGCAGAATTTTCACGTAGGTAGCCGATCTGCAGTTCATCAAGCAAACCATCTAATCGGCGATTAATTTCGTCTTTACTGAGTAATTTTCCATTCTCATCACGTTGAAGTTCCAAAACAGCTTTGATATTGTCTTCTACATTAAGTTTGCGGAAAACAGAGGCTTCTTGAGGCAAATAAGAAAGCCCCATTCGAGCGCGTTTATGAATCGGTAAGTGGGTGAGATCTTGATTATCAAGTTCAATTTTCCCTTTTTCTGCGGGAAGTAAACCAACAATCATGTAAAAAGAAGTTGTTTTCCCTGCACCATTGGGACCGAGTAATCCAACAACTTCACCGCTAGAGACATTAATCGATACATTAGATACGACAGTTCGTTTGCCATAGGTCTTTTGAAGACCAGTGACAGTCAGTTTACTGATAGTCATTGCTTTGCCTTTTTGGATGAAGAGGATTGGTTTTTGGGTTGGATGACGGCTCTAACACGCCCAGCACCCGCTCTAGAAAAGCCTTCATTTGTATTAAAAGCACTGTAGTACTCTGTTTTAGAATCATAAGAGAGATATTCTCCCGAAATATCTTCTATGATACGTGTTCCTTCTAGTTTTTTACCGCGGGCTTCGGTAAAGAATTGAGCAACTTCATCTCGATCATTATACTCAATGCGTTTACCATAACCTTCCATCCATTGATTGGGACCGCTGTCTAATTTTTGTCGCATAGAAGCGAGTTGACCTGGTGCCGCATATAATGTGACGTAACGATAACCTTCTGGATCTTCAACAATTTTCGCTTGACCGGCTTTAATGAGAATTGTTCCTTTTGTAATGACGACATTGCCGGTGAAGATGGTGATTTGGTTCACATCATCTGAGTTCATTTGATCGGCTTCAATGTTTGTTGGTTTTTTGGAATCGGCTTTTTCGGCAGAGGCTCCAAAAGATAGCGCCATACATAGACAGAAAAGAGAAGCTTTAATGAAATTCTTATTCATGGTTCAATCCAACTGAACTTTGATACGTTGAGGAGGTTGTGTTGTTTCTGTAAGCGTGGAGGAATATTGTGTCGGTGCTTTGTCAGATACTGGTTTTGTTGCTTTATCCCCATTAGGGTATAAGGTAATATGAACTCTGCCATGCATTTCTAATTCTTTTGTGGCACTATTTGCGGTCATTCCAATACCTGTCATCGTATTTTTGCCTTGCACAATCTTAACTGCTTTATCAGTCGTTGCAATTTCTTCATCAGGATAAATGAGAAGATATTCGGTATTTAATTTTTTAGAGGCTTTATTTCCAATCCCTTCTTCTTCCATTTCAACATTGTTTGAAAGGTGAATTTTGGTATTGAAATCCTCAATTAATGCATCATTTGCTTTAATTGTTTGCAATTGCTTTTGACCACCTAATGTGAAGACAAGCGGATCCTCAATTTTATAAATATCATTTGAAGGATAATGAGTTAGTTTTTTTCCAATTGCTTCATATTGGGGTGTTCCATCATTTAGAAAACGAAAGTACCTGAAGTTTTCAACGGTATAGTCAGGTGCTGTGCGTTCAATATCTGGGATATCTTTTAGCGCGTTCTTTTTGAGAACCATATTAATCCACATACTGCCAAGGACTAAGGCAATAGCAATGACTAATAGAATAACTGCATTTCTGCGCATTGCAGATTTTGATCCAGTATTCATTTCAAATAAGACTCCAGTATCGCATTATAATGACCGGTCGCTTTTAGGATAATATCGCATACTTCTCGGACAGCGCCGTTTCCGCCGACATTTTTAGTAATAATATCCACTCTGTCAATCACTTCAGGATGTGCATTATTAACGGCAAAAGAAACCCCTACTCGTGTAATTGCTGGGAGATCAATGATATCATCGCCGATATAGGCACATTCTTTTGCAGTCAGTCCTGTTTTTGCTAAGAGTAATGCTAGTGCTTCTTGTTTTTGGAAAGCGCCTTGAATGATATGATCGATTTCAATATCTGCGGCCCGGCGATTTGTCGTTGGTGTATTTCTTGCGCTGATAATTGCCGTTTTGATTCCGGCACGTTTCAAAAAACGGATGCCTAGCCCATCTCGTACATGAAAGCTTTTAAAGGATTCTCCGTCAGGAGTATAGTGCATCTTGCCATCGGTTAAAACGCCGTCAACATCAAAGATGACCATTTTTATTTTGGCGAGTTTTTGAGATAAAGAAAGTGCCATCAGATGACCTTTGCAACGGTTAAATCATGAATATGTAATGCACCGATAAGTTTACCGGTTGTATCGGTTACTAATAATTGATTGATCCGGTATTTTTCCATGATGGATACGGCTTCTACTGCCATTTTTTCAGGACTAATTGTTCTCGGGTTTTTCGACATAACATCATCAATATCAAGTTCTGATAAATTACGCTGTTTTTCAATTAAACGGCGTAAATCCCCATCTGTAAATACACCGATAGCATGGTGATTAGTATCGGTTACTGCGGTCATTGCAATTCCTTTTTTCGTAATTTCGAATAAGGCATCTAGCAGTTTTGTTCCCGTCTGCACAACTGGAACGGAATCTCCTGTGCGCATGACATCAGAAACATGTGTTAAGAGTCGTCGACCTAAAGCGCCGCCAGGATGAGAACGAGCAAAGTCTTCTTCGTGAAATCCTTTCGCATCTAATGTTGCAACAGCTAATGCATCTCCTAGTGCAAGTGTTACCGTTGTACTTGCAGTTGGCGCGAGATTTAATGGGCAAGCTTCTCGCTCAACGTGCAAATTGAGATGAATATCTGCTATTTTTGCCATGCTTGAGGTTGGATTTCCTGTCAAAGCAATGAAACGAGTGCCCATTCGTTTAATAATGGGAGCGATCGATAAAATCTCAGCGGCTTCTCCTGAATATGAGATACCTATAAAAACGTCATCTTTAGTGATCATTCCCAAATCACCATGCATTGCTTCTGCAGGATGAACAAACATCGCAGGAGTCCCTGTTGACGCCATTGTTGCGGCAATTTTACGAGCGATATGTCCAGATTTTCCGATACCAGAAACAACCACTCGCCCTTTGCAGTTCAATAAAAGAGATGTCGCTTGTAAAAAGCTGTCGGTATCTTCTGTTTGTAAGCGTTTTCTGAGTGCTTCAATTTCTTGTGATTCAATACGAAGTGTATCATCTGCCAGCTTTAGGGCTCGGTCTTTATCAATTGACATAACGGATGTCCATTAAATAAGTATGACGGAAGTATAACTGAAAATGTGGGGATATTCATTCAAGCATCATTTGAGCTTGTAAAAAATTCGTTTTTCATAAAAATAATGATTTAATTTTTGAGAAATAATGTTTTTTTCAGGACATATAAAGCAAGATACGCCATAATAGCCGAAATAAAATTTAATCACTTTTCTAATCATTATTTTTGTCCATGCAGTCATCTCTTGAATTTGTCCTGCTGATGTTAAGTACCGCCGTGATCGGGGTATTGGCATTTCGTTATTTTAAATTACCGTCCATTTTGGGGTATTTGGCCGTAGGTGTTGTCATTGGCCCTTATGCGATTGGGCTTGTTAGAGATGCGGCCCCTTTAAGAAGCCTGGCTGAATTCGGGGTGGTCTTTTTGATGTTTACGGTGGGCTTAGAGTTTTCTTTTTCCCAATTGTTAGCGATGCGCCGAATTGTTTTCGGCTTAGGGTTTGCCCAAGTGACCGTATCCGTTATTGTGGCGATCATTGTTTCAGGTATTATGGCGTTTTTTATTCCTGAACTTGGCATGTCTTGGCAGGCTGCATTGGCATTAGGCGGCGCGTGGGCACTATCTTCAACAGCAATTGTGACGAAGATGCTTGCTGAACGGATGGAGCTTGAAACCGAGTATGGACGCAGAGTCATTGGTATTTTGCTTTTCCAGGATTTAGCGATTGTTATTTTGCTCATTTTAGTTCCGTCTCTCGCTGCTCAGTCAGGCAATATTTGGAAAGATATCGGTTTTACCATTGCAAAGATTGTTTTTGCATTAGCTGTTATGTTTTTGCTGGGTAAACAAGTGATGCGGCGTTGGTTAAGTATTGTTGCAAGGACGGGGTCTCAAGAGCTTTT
Source organism: uncultured Oxalobacter sp. (assembly GCA_934401755.1). Classification (GTDB taxonomy): domain Bacteria; phylum Pseudomonadota; class Gammaproteobacteria; order Burkholderiales; family Burkholderiaceae_D; genus Oxalobacter. Next base: position 9,120 of record CAKRSU010000036.1, on the reverse strand, counting down.
CATGTTGAATTTGCTTTTGATGACTTTAGGTGCGGCATGGATCACAGAAACAATTGGACTTTCTCTTGAATTAGGCGCTTTTTTAGCGGGCATGTTGATTGCAGAGACCCGTTATAAAAATGAAGTTGAGTCTGATATTAGATCATTTCGAGATGTCTTATTAGGATTATATTTTATCACGATTGGCATGATGCTAAATCTTCGTCTGGTGAAGGATCGTTGGTGGATCATTCTGATGATTGTGGTGGGGGCATTAATATTCCAATTTGTGGTTACTGCTGTCGTGACAAGGCTTTTTGGCGCATCAAAAGGAATTAGTATTAAGGTTGCGCTGGTTTTATCACAGGCGAGTGAATTTAGTTTTGTTTTGGTCAATCAGGTTGCTGATTACAATATGATTGAACCTTGGTTTTATCAAGCAACTTTGGCTTCAATGGTGTTATCCATGTTAATGGCGCCATTTATTATTCTTAATGCGGACAAAGTCGTTTCGTTATTTTCAAGTGACCAATGGATGCTTCGTTCTCTAGAATTAACGAAAATTGCAAGTCAAACGATGCAGTTGCGTAAACATGTTGTGATTTGTGGTTTTGGGCGAGCAGGACAGACTGTTGCTAGACTTTTAACGGAACAAAATATTCCTTATCATGCCCTGGATTTAGATCTTGAACGAGTTAGAAAGGCTGAAAGTGCGGGAGAAAAAGTATCTTATGCGGATGGCACTCGACGTGAATCATTGATTGCGGCAGGCATTGATCGCGCTTCTTGTGTCATTATTACATTAGGGATGGTAGATGCTTCTTTACGGGTATTACATTATGCGAAAAGTATTTCCCCTAACGTACCTGTTATTGCTCGATGTAATGATGATAATGATTTTGACAAACTAAAAGCAGCTGGCGCTGATGAGGTGGTTCCAGAAATTATTGAGTGTTCACTGGTATTGGCTTCTAATGCGATGCTTGCGAGTGGCGTTTCAATGAAGCAAGTATTGCGTCGAGTTAGAGCGGCTCGTTTGTCCCGTTATGCGAATTTGCGTGAGTATTTTCATGGAGATACAGATCCAACGACGATGGAAGATACGTCACGACATTTACATTCTGTTCGAGTTCCTGCTGAATCTCCCATTGTTGGACAGTGTGTTGCCGATATTCCTTTTCCTGAGCCTAAAGCAGATATTGTTGCTTTAGTTAGAGATCATGCAAAATTAGTTTTGACTCCCGATATGATCATTGAAGCAGAAGATGTTCTTGTTTTAAGAGGCGAACTTGACAGTATTATCGGCGCAGAAAGTTATATTTTTGGGGCTTAAAAATATTATTTTCTCTTTTTGGAAGAAAATGGTTTTAGCATAGCCCCTAAATAATGACCGGTAATACTAGTGGTTTTTTTTGCGATGTCTTCTGGGGTTCCCGTTGCAATAATGCGTCCACCGCCAGCGCCTCCTTCGGGTCCAAGATCAATAATCCAATCGGCTGTTTTAATAACATCTAGGTTATGTTCGATAACGACAACGGTGTTACCTTGGTCTCGTAATCGATGAATGACTTTTAAAAGCATATCAATATCTTGGAAATGGAGCCCCGTTGTTGGTTCATCTAGGATATATAATGTGCGGCCAGTTCCTCGTTTGGAAAGTTCTAAAGATAATTTGACCCGTTGTGCTTCGCCACCGGATAAGGTTGTTGCGCTTTGTCCTAATTGAAGGTAACCCAGTCCAACATCTAAGAGAGTCTTTAAGCGTCGAGCAATATTTGGGACTGCATTAAAAAAGTCATAGGCCTCTTCTACTGTCATATTGAGAACATCGGAAATGTTTTTATTTCGATAAGTAACCTCAAGCGTTTCTCGGTTATAGCGTTTCCCATGACAAACATCGCAGGGGACATAAATATCTGGGAGGAAATGCATTGCAACTTTTAAGACGCCATCTCCTTGGCAAGATTCGCAACGTCCCCCCTTTACATTGAATGAAAAGCGTCCAGCTGCGTAACCGCGTTCTTTAGATTGAGGGACATCGGCAAATAATTCGCGAATAGGTGTAAATAATCCTGTGTAGGTTGCAGGATTTGATCGAGGTGTTCGTCCAATGGGGGATTGAGTGACTGCAATGACTTTATCGAAATGTTCGATTCCTTCAATGGATGTATATGGGGCAGGTTCGGTTTGTGCGCCATTAATATGACGCGCAACAGCAGCATATAGCGTATCGTTAATCAAGGTTGATTTGCCAGAACCTGAAACGCCTGTAATGCAGGTTAATAGCCCAATAGGCAAAGTCATTGTAACGCGCTTTAGGTTATTACCACTCGCGCCACGGATAATAAGCGTTTGTTCAAAATTAGGAGGGATCCGTTTTTGTGGTATGGGAATAGAGCGTATCCCATTGAGATATTGCGCAGTCAGCGATTTTTGAGAGGCTAAGATCGTTTCTAAATTGCCAGCTACAACAACGTTTCCACCATGTTCCCCCGCGCCAGGTCCCATATCGACAATGAAATCTGCAGAACGAATGGCATCTTCATCATGTTCAACGACAATGACCGTATTACTGATATCTCGTAAATGCTTTAAGGTTGCGATGAGGCGGTCATTATCACGCTGATGTAATCCGATGGAAGGTTCATCTAAAACATACATAACACCCGTTAGTCCGCTACCAATTTGAGAGGCCAAACGAATACGTTGAGATTCTCCGCCTGAAAGCGTTTCAGCACTGCGTTCCAATGAGAGATAATTTAATCCCACATTGTTCAAGAAATGAAGGCGTGAAATTACTTCATTAAGAATTCGGGTGGCAATGGTTTTTTTAGCACCAGACAGTGAAAGATTTTCAAAATAAGATAATGCATCACTCAGTGACATGCGAGTGATTTCATGAATGGAGCGTTGTTGCGTTCCTTCTCCAATACGAACGGATAACGCTTCTTTACGGAGTCGTGCACCACCACAAGTCGGACAAGGACGCTCACTGATTAATTTAGCAAGGTCTTCTTTAACAGACATTGATTCAGATTCTCTAAATCGCCGTTCAAGGTTATGTAAAACGCCTTCAAAGGGATGTTCTCGGATCCAAGGCATGCCTTGTCGATTGAGCGTAATAAAAGGGATTTCTTCTTGACCAGAACCAAAGATTAATATGTGTTTAATGTTTTCTGGTAAGTCTTGATAGGGGGTATCTAGATCAAATCCGTAATGTGTTGCTAAGGATTGTAGCATTTGAAATAACATAGGATTACGGCGATCCCACCCTTTTAATGCTCCTGCAGATAAAGGAAGTTCTGGGTGTTGTACGATTCGTTTAGGATCAAAAAATTCGATATGCCCGATTCCATCACAGTCAGGACATGCGCCCATGGGATTATTGAATGAAAATAGGCGAGGTTCTAATTCACTTAATGACCAACCACATGCAGGGCAAGCAAATTGGTTGGAAAAAATCTGTTCTTTTTGAGTATCTATATTAAATGTAATGGTGCGACCATTTGCAATACGTAAAGCGGTTTCGAAACTTTCAGCTAACCGTTGGCGAATATCGGCATTGATGCGAATGCGGTCGACGACAACATCAATTGAGTGTTTTTCGTGTTTTTTAAGAGGTGGAATATTGTCTGCAGTATAAATGTTGGCTGGTTTTGTGCCGCTTTTTATTCTAAACCGAATGAAGCCTTGAGCTTGCATTTGTTCAAATAGGTCAATATGTTCTCCTTTACGAGAAGTCACAATTGGTGCCAGAATCATCAAGCGGGTTCCTTCTGGTAAAGCCAGTGTGGTATCGACCATTTGAGAAACAGATTGAGCAGCAAGTGCATGTTCGGGATGATTGGGGCAATGCGGTGTCCCGATACGAGCAAATAGCAAACGAAGGTAGTCGTAGATTTCTGTGACAGTTCCAATGGTTGAACGAGGATTATGTGAAGTCGATTTCTGATCAATCGCAATTGCAGGAGAAAGCCCTTCAATTTGATCGACGTCCGGTTTTTCCATCAATTGTAAAAATTGACGAGCATAAGCTGAAAGTGATTCGACATAGCGGCGTTGACCTTCTGCATAAAGGGTATCAAATGCTAATGATGATTTACCGGAGCCAGAGAGTCCTGTAATAACGATGAGTTTATTTCTTGGGATATCGAGAGAGATATTTTTGAGATTGTGTGTACGTGCGCCTCGAATCGTGATTTTTGCTTCTGAATCCTGCATAACAATACCCATGTACTAATTTCCAGAACCTATTTGCTTGATAGTGAAACCCATAATAATAGCGTATTTATGTTACTTAGTCGTATCCAACTTTTATTTAAATTTTGTATTCTTATTCTAATTTTAAGGTGTGATTTAAGATTAGTTTGCAGTCTTTCTTAGTATTCGGTTGCTAGTTATAAAATTCGGTGGGATCAAATATTATCGTTTTTGCCGTTCTTATGATTCTGCATTTATAAAGATGACATATAATTGAACTAAATTTTAATCAGGAGAATTTCATGGCATCAATCAACAAGGTAATACTTGTCGGTAATTTAGGACGTGATCCAGAAAGTCGCTCTTTACCTAGCGGAGAGCAAGTGACTCGTATTTCTATTGCAACGACTGAATCACGAAAAGATCGGAATTCAGGAGAGAAGATTGAGAGAACCGAATGGCATCGCGTTGTTTTCTTTAACAAACTTGCGGAAATTGCAGGGCAATATCTCAGAAAAGGGTCTCAAGTCTATATAGAAGGACGTCTTAGAACGAGTAAATATACAGGGCAAGATGGGATAGAGCGTTATTCGACTGATATTATTGCAGATCAGATGCAAATGTTAGGATCCCGTCAAGGTAGCGGTGAGCCTATGGGAAGTAATGACGGATACCAGCAGCAATTTTCTCGCCAGCCAAATCAGAATCGATTCCAACAATCGCAGCAGGTAGGAAGTAATCCGCCTGATATGGTGATGGATGACGATGTTCCATTCTAAGTTATAGACCAAAGTAGTAAGAAGCTCTTTTAATAAGGAGTCAGATTGTTGAAAACCCTTGAAATATAGTATTTCAGGGGTTTTATTGTTCAAATTATCTATGCTTTGTTTAACTGAAATGAGCTTTTCCTGCCAATGAAAGCGTTTCTATGCGAGTATGGCATCACATAAAAGTTCCCACACTAGAAAGAAGTTCATTTCTGGTTTCGTTTTGTACCAATGCAAATTCATCTCCATCGAAATTACTGCAAAGAATAAAGTAACGGTGAATCCATTGAATTTTTTCAAGGTGAACAAAAGGATTAAAGATCAGAATATGTAGAATTATTTTTCAGTTTCTGAACTTGGATGTGAAGGAATGAGAGCGCTGAATCATTGTCAAAATAATTTTTTTCAAAGAACAAAAGTTTTTATAATTTTTGAGCAATTATTCTGATAATAACAGGATCTTCCTCTTTATATTTAGCAAGGCCCGTGGATTCTATTTTATACAGAATAGAGAAGCCTTCAGCTTCTAGTTTTTTGGCAATAATCGAGAAATCTAGAAAACGGCGATAATGATCGGTAAAGCCTTCAGTTTTGGATATTTTGGTTGATAATGAAAACATTTTATCTTTTAGAGAACGAGCTTCAATCATGAAAATTCCCCCCCCCTTTAGGTTTTTATAGGCATTGGAAAATGTTTTTTGTTCACCTTCATCATCAATAGAATGAATAGTAAATCTCGAATAAATAACATCAAAAGTTTCTGGTGCTGAGTATTCTGTGAAATCGGCTAATTCAAAATGTAATAAATTACTATTTAATTTTATTAATTCGTTTATAGCAACATCAGACATATCTAATGCTGTTACATCAACGCCATTAGAAGAGAAATAATAAGCATCTCTCCCATTTCCGCATCCTAGTTCCAATAATTTGGTATGACGATGAAATAGATATGGCGCACAAAATATAGCAAAAGGGCTTGGAGCAGTTGTCATTTTTTTATTTGTATAATAACTGTTCCAATACTTAATATTTTCTTGTTTGTTATATCGATTCATAGGCGGCTTTCTTGATTTTCTTTAATTCATCTCGATTTAATTCATTTATAAATAGATGATGTGGACAAATATCTTTAGGGAATTGCATATAATCCCCATATAAATCAGTCAAAATATTTTCTGGATGATTTGGAACGAAAAAATAACCAGATTCAAATCTAGCTTCTTTTAAGGGGTAAATGTCATTGATACTTCTAATAACGGGTTGATAAACTCTTGATTCGGCTCCCTGACATAAAAAATTTGCATTATTTTCAGAGGGTAAAAATTTAGCTGCAGCATTTTTAACATGAATATCTGCTTGATTAAAATCATTAAAGGATGAAAATTTATTAAAAATAGCACTTTTTAAATCGCATGCATTTTTTAATAGAAATTCTGCAGATTCTCGGCTTTTTGCGGGATAATAAGGAAAAATATCTAATGCAAAAAATAATTTTTCTTTCATTTGCCAAAAAATAAATTTTGAATATTCTTCTTCTGTTTTTGGCATAAATTCCTTGTGCACAATTTTTACGATTTGAGACGGGACATCAATAAAAGAAAATGGTGAATTTTTCAATTCTTCATTTGCAATAGATTTAAAAATTTTGTAATCTTTAATTGGCATAGAAACATCAAGGTCATCATCCCAAGGGATAAATCCTTTGTGGCGAATTGTTCCTAGTAAAGTTCCATAGTCAAGCCAATATCTCAATTGATTTTTTCGACATATTTGATCGAATTTTTTCAGTATAGAAAATGAAACTAATTGGATATCTCGCAAAATTCCTACTGATTTAGGAAGATTTGTAATATCTACGGTTAGTGTTAGAAGATTTTTTAAGTATTCTTGATTTCTAGAAATTTCTGATAAATTATTTTTTAATTCATTAAATTTGGGATTAATTTCTTGAATAGTAAAATCTTTTAATCTATGCTCAAAAAATGGTTTTAATCGTTTTTTAATGTATTGAAATAACATAGTTTAGTTGTTCTCATTAAACTTTGTAATCTGAATGATTATCGTTAATTGGTTTATTAATAATTAGCTTTATATATTACCAATATCTAGATTTTTTATGGTAAACATAGAATATTTATTTAGTCATATTCTTTATATTATTATATTTTTCTTTTAATCTTTTTTTGAATTTTCCAATAGATAATTTATAAGAAATTTTATAAAACAATGCTTTCTTATTAAGTAATGAGTTGATAATTTTGAGTTGTTCTTTATTTAAGGAATATTCTTTAGAAAAATCTCTTTTTAAAAAATAATTATAATAAATTGTTTTCTTTGCGACTTCCCACCATTTGTCTGCCAAACCAATATTTGGTTCATTCCATGGTTTTCGAGAAGATGCATAATGAATAATATAAGGATTTTCTAAAGCGGTTTGATAAGCTTCAAAATATTTTATTGGTAATAGTTTTCGATAATCGTTGAATTCCAATGGAATTTGCCATTCCAAATTCCAATTAGTCGGAATAAATTCAACATGTCCATAGAAAACTGCATTCATGATATCTTGATCAGAAAGGATTGGAACTTTAATAATATCTAACGCTTTGAAAAGACGAAGTTCCAAATTATTCTCAATAAACTTCTGGATATCATAAATTAGAACACCGGCCTGAAAATATTTATAGGGATCTTTTAGTTTTAGCACTTTGGTTACATATTCATGCCAATTCTGTCCAGACACTTTCATTTTTAGTTTGACCGGTATGCTTTCTCTAATATCCAGAACTGCCGCTAACCAATTATCATGGAGAGTAATCTCAAAGAGTTTCGCTATATCATTACAAATTAGTAAATCAGCATCCAAATAGATGATTTTCTTGAATTGATTAAATATCCTCGGAATAAAAAAACGAAAATAGGTTGCTAGAGAAACATGTATTTCTATATATAGTTTTTTTCGTATCTCATCTGTTATAAGATGTTTGACACTGAAAAAACGGAGAGAAAAATTCTTTCTACCTGCAACTTGCTTCTGAAGCATATTTTTGTTAAAGGCATTTAAATTCTCAGTCAAAACAAAAAGATCATAATTTTTTTGGGCTGAGCTATGTTCTATCAACGATTGCAGTGTTACAGACAGCATTGGAGCATAGGTATCGTCAACAGAAAAAACGACTGGAATATTATTTTCAGCAAAAGCCGGTTCCAATTTTTCGGGATTGTCAGGAAAATCTATCAGAGTTATTGGCAATGGCTTGCACTTAGCTCCTTTATCCATTAAGTATTGGATGAAAATCCCAGTTAAACGTTCAGATACGAAGAATCTTATTTCTTCATAAGAAAGATTTTCATAATTTCTTTGTTTATCAAACTCTTCTAGTATTGGAAAAATCCATTGGCAGTATTCATGGAACAGTTTTTTGCGCATGATGAACATATTTGCAAAGTAATTCCGTTTTCCATGAATATATTTCTCCGCTGCAATTTTTATCATCTGATTATCAGAACGTCTAATAATATCTAGAATTAAATCTAGATCTTCAATAAGATGCATTGGGCCATTACGATATTGTTCGTATACCGTTACCTCTGTTTCAGCTAAAGCATAAATACAATCATTACCTTCAAGATTACGACGGATATTTTCTTGAGAACAGGCTAAATAATCGGTATATTTTTCTGCATTGTATTCAGGTCTAAATTCCCATTGCCCTCCATCAGGCTTTGTCCATTCCTTGAAAATGAAATGTCGGCGGTAATGCATGAAGCCAATATATTCTGGGTTTTCTAATTTTTCATAGTTCTTCCAAGCCCAATAGAGGACAGTCATTTCATTGTAACGACGATTTTCTTTAGATATGTTGTCACCAGTATCATCACCAATGGTATTTTCTTTAAGCCATTCAACATCTTTTCCATTACCAGATAGCAAGGCACGTCCTCCGTTAATGGCAACAAATGTTTCAGATGGCAATAATGGAGATGGCTTGTGGTATGCAACTAAAATTTTTACAGAATTAGCCATATTTATCAGTTTTTCTTTTCCCACTTCCAAGCCGATTTCACCGCATCGGTGAGAGTCTTTTCCGGTGTCCAATTCAGTTGTTCTTTAGCTTTACGGTTGTCTGCAATGAGAATCGCGGGATCTCCCGCTCTTCTCGCTTGATAT
>CAKRSU010000035.1 GCA_934401755.1 uncultured Oxalobacter sp. | reverse complement strand
GCCGGGTGGAAGTGACCTCCCTTCATGGTTTTATATATGAAAACGCCGCCCGTTGTCCTGTTGGGCGGCGTTGTTCTTGTCATTTTGAATTTTTAGAATAAAAACCTCTTGCCGACTGCCAGCAAACCGTTGATATATCTGCGTTTTCTGAAATCCTATAATTACACTCCGACCAAAAATGACGGAAATTTGGATTTTTTCTGAATTTCTGTCTTTTTTTATTCGTTTCTATTTTGCTTGGTTTCTCTCTACTATTAACGTACTATCAACACAAGGCCCTCGGGGAAACCCGAGGGCCTTTCTTATTAATTCGTTCAGTCCAGCTTAGCATGAGCTGGCAGTCCATATCGCGCTCAAATAGCCGTAAACGGAGGAATTGCCAAATCCTTTTTCAGATACGTGTCGCTGGCTGATTGAAACTATTCAGTAAAAAATCAATTCTCGAATATGGATGTCGGCGCGCTGTAATCTACGCTTGGACTTGCTGCTCTCACACTGTGTTGGACAAAAAGCATGCACATTAATAACCACGAGATCAGCCAGCACCACGCTTCGTCGAAGCCCAGTTTATTTATGCCCAGTTCGAGGACGAGTCCCGCTACCAGAGATTTGCAGGCCGCTATGACAAGTACGCTGTTTGCGCTATCGCTGTCGCCATAACATAAAGCCGACAGCACGCCGATAAGCACACCAATGAGTGTAATTGTAAAAACTCTTATGATCGCATAGACAAAACCCATACGAACACCGTGCCTAAACGAGAAAAGGTCTCTTGCCGCAGCGCTTAACGCAGCTGTCGATATAGCAGAATTGAGCTTGGCACCTTCGTCCGCTTTCACCACCACACCGCCTGTAGCTTCTGCAACATAGTTAAGCAATTTCTCATCCGCCTTGTCCGCCCCTACGCAGCTTATAGTCATACCTTTAGCAGCATACTTCCCCAAGATGGGATCAAGCTCCGTATAATACTCTACATCGGTTGCCACGCCATCTGTCAGGAGCACGAATTTGGGATTTGTACCTCCATCCCATTTCCTTTTACCATAGTCATCAAACGCTGTCTCAAGGGCACCACGTACACGCGTCTCATCGCCTAATTCGCCCGAAAACTCTACCCCGCCGTCAGCAGCTTTCCCTGAGTGCATAAGCGTCACATCATTAGAAAAGCTATATACAACATATGGGAACTCAGGCTCTTTACTCTTGAGCATTTCATTTACTGCCGAATATCTGGAATACTCTTCGTCGGTTTGGGTCATTGAGCCGGAGTCGTCTATCAAAAAGATATAAGACGTCGGTTCCCCACCCGCTTTTTTGAAGTTAACTTCGTATATGTATTCCATAAGAACGCCTGCGCCAAATATTATAATTGTACCGATGAGTATATATACCGCAATCATACCTGCACTGCGGCGGCCAGTAATAATATTAGCTTCAAAAGTGCCCGCGCCTTTACTGACAAGACAGATCATACTGCATACGATCAGCGCAGTAACAGCAAAGCATATACCCACCAGTATAATTCTCGGCACAAACGGTCCCAACTTCTCTCGTACAAGTGCCGCACAAACCCACGACACAACCCCGAAGAAAATCGTGATAAACAACATCAACCAATTAAATTTACGTCTATCCTCTGCCATCTTTCCTCGCAGCCCGAAAGCCGCACTCCTTTCAATTTATCTTCAGTGAAATCGTGCGCATGTTTTGGTTGTTGCCATACACATATGAAATATTTCCTTCTCCAATCGCAGTCTCGGCAATATCGAATATTCTACCCTTATCAAATAACTGACTCATTGTCTCATTATACAAGTCCTCCGAGGCCAATTGGAACGCTACCTCGCCGCCATTCGCCTGTGCTATCCAGTTGGCTATGACGCTCTCGTCGTAACTATCAAGATATCTGTTGTTAAGACGGTAGTAATTATACTTTGTGGCCGTGCACTCCGGGTAGCCGTTATCATCCGGTAGGTGCGTCTTCTGCAGATCCTTATCTGTCACACAGAGATAGTCATATACAAGCTTTTGCGAGCCGTCTGTCATAACCGGGTCACCCCAGGTAGTATCAACATTGTAGTACTCCCCGTCCAGCTTAACAATATTCCACGCATGCCCTTCCATTCCCGTGCCGTCGCTATCACTGTCACCTACAACAAACAATGTCTCTACTCCGAGCTTCGTAAGCATGTACTGCGTTGCTCTGGCATACGCTTCGCACACTGCCCGTCCGTCACGGGCAAGCTCATATATCGACATTCCATGGTACTCCAAGTCATATTTTGTATACTCAATCAGGAACTCGTAGACGCCTTTGACTTTTTCATAGTCTGACGCTGAGTAGAGACTGTTTATCACCGGTTGAAATACAGAATCAACCTCAGCACTGTAGGAAATATATTCGTTCGCATCAAACCGGTATACCGGTTCAACAGTGATGCTATATGTATCCCCGTTCATGGAATATGAATATTTGATTTCAGTGGTGAACCAGAAATACTCCGGATAATCCCAGCAAACTGAATCCGCTACAAGCACTACGTCGTCAATATTTGTAAGCTTAATATCGATCTGCGCATCGTGTACCGCAACGCCATCTCTGATTTTCTCATATGCGGTTTTCTGAATAGTGCCCAGCTTTCTGCCAAAATATCTGTCTGTAAGTTCAACTGGAGTTGTTTGTCCAGCAGTTGGAACGGGGGTTGCCACAATGTTTTCCTGCACAGGTGTCTGCTTCGACAGTGCCGTAGTAGGGACGGGTGTACTCAAGTTTGCAGTCTGGCGGGGAGGTGGTGTTACAATCACTGTATGGTGCCATGTTCCGAGGGATTTCCCTATTATCAGGAAAATCAGGATACTAATTAAAACAACAATCCCGGCAACAATGTACGGTTCATAACTACGTTTCTTTTTTTCTTGTTCCCTATAACGTCTAATAGAGCTCCCCTGACCGTAGGGGCTTATATTATCAGTGTCATCCGAATAAATATCGCTTCCATATTTATTCTCTTTATCATCAAACGGACTTCCGAGTCTATCTTGATTTCTCTTTCTCGCCACTGCTATTCTCCTTTATATTCTCCGCACGTTCTGTTGTATATAGAAGAGCGTGCGGAATTACTACCGGTTCAATTTAATAAATATGATATACTGCAGTGTTCTTTTGCTGCCTCAAATATATGTCTCATCATCTCAATTATCTGGTCAACCAAATCTATTTCTTCAGCAGCCTCTGGCGTGGGTTCAACTTCATGAGTTATCTCCGAGCTTGGTTCAGGTTCTGTTGCCGCAGCAGAATCATCATAGCTGTTATTATCAATCGCCCGCTCCGGTGTATCATCAGACGGCATCTCATTTTCTCCATCTGTCAATTCTTCCGGAGACTCTGTCGATTCGGGCACTGCTGGGACAGCCAAATCAGGGTGCATAAGCTCAATAGCGCTATTTACCCTCAACTGCACGGCTTCAATCGACTCTGGCGTTACAATGTTGTTTTCATCGGCAGCAAGAACAAATGTCCAGAACACATATTCTCCCCACTTAACCTGCTGATCTCCGACTTTTGAAATTTCGTCGTCGATTTTATGCTGGGTGCTGTAATCATTTACAATACTCTGATTTTCCTCTTCTGCGATAATATCGCTGAAACGCTGCGCATAATCATCAAACTCACGATCAAAGAGGTTGACAGCATAACTGTCGTGTACTTCTTTTTCCAGCATCTCAATTTGCTGCTTGTTCTGCGCATCTAACTCTATTGATTTTGCATTAAGATGCCTGAAACAGATAAACAGCACAGTTGACAATACCAGCAGGCACATTGCCACAGCACCTACAGCAATCAGAATGGCCGGGCTTCCCTGCTGCTTTCCATTCTTCTGTGCACGCTTGCAGTCATTTACATAGCTGCTGAATGCTTTTCCCGCTACAGGATCGACCGTACGCATGTCTTTTCTATATTTTATAAGAGTCTCAAGCGTCTCAGCGTCATCCTGCATACCAATATTTCTGCGCAAACAGTCAAATGCAGTAAAATAATCCTTGTCAGAGCTATTAGTAAATCTCCCCTCCAGCGCAAAACAGAAAATATCCTCAACCACATCGACTCCACATGCCTCTGTCATGGCACATATTGCAGGAATGTCGCGTACCCTGTAGCTGCCTTTCTCTATAAGACTAAAAAGGCTCCGCCGGAATTCTGCCTTGTCTCCGACATTCTTTGCCGTAAGTGTGCATCCGGCAAGCGCTTTCAGCCATCCAGCGCTGACTTCCTTATTATTAAATCTTACGTTGATCCTGCAATCATGCGAAAGTCTGGCCGCAAGTCCCTCGGTGTCTACAACATAGTCGTTTATTTCTCTTGCTTTTCTTTCGCTGGAAAGTGTTACCTGCACCACTCTGAAAGATGAAAGGTCCGTCAGTATCATTGAACTCACGAACTCCGGAAGAGCCGCAACATCAGCCAGCACAGGCTTCTTATTTATGTCTATATTGTAATACGCTTTAAAAGCTTTGATATAATCCGTGATATTTCCGGGACGCAAGCCTGCCAGCGTCTGTTTCAGCCCATCTATCTGCGCGGGATCCATAGCTGCAACGCTGGGAGCGCTATCTGCGTAGATGTTGAGCGCCTCAAAATAACTGCCGGCCCCGGCAATTTTTTCATTTATCTCACGGTAAATTACGTCATTTGAATAGCGTTTGTCTTCGATTCGCTGTACAAGCTCATGCACCTGCGCAGCAAAAGCAAGCGCATCCTGCGTTTCATAGAGCTTTTCGGAGGCATCAAGCAATTTTTTTGCCTCCCGGGCGGCAGCTTCGATCTGTGCGGAAGTCTCAAGCTCATATCCGTTGATCTCATTATATTTCTCACGCAGGAAAGAAACCGCTATTGACGTTATCTTCTCCTCGTCAACAATATTGCTCAGCTTTGCACGGCAGCTGCGGGCAAAATCATATATTTCCCTGTAACCGAGTCCCAGCTTGGTTCTGAGTGCGGAGCACATAGTCGACCATGCAATATCCGACCAGCTCTTCTTCGCACCGCACAGAGCGTTATAGGTTATCATCACCTCACCTATGCCGTCCGCTGACGTCTCATTCTCGCAGTCTGCGCGAATTGACTCTGCAACGACCTCATCCGTCAGCAGCTCACGTATCCGGGCATCTATTTCATCACTCATGGACAACGGATATTTGCTGCGGTTCGAATAGAACTGCATCCACTGACGAATAAGCTCATGCGGAGCACCATTACTGGAAACAAGCCGTATAGCGTCGCCAAGATAGGAATACTTTATCGCCGCGAGGTCGTTTGCTGCCTCAGGAGCGCCTGAGTTCTCCATATCGACATATACAGTATGTAAAAAGCGGGCTCTCTCTTCGTCTTCCAAGCTGCACACATAGTTTATAAACAAATCAAGATTTTTTAGACCGGTACCAGCCGTGAGCGCTTCTATAGCAGCAACGCTCGAGCCGTCAAGAAATACCGTCTTTCCATCCGCCATGCTCTCGGGTACAAAGCCTATGAACACCGGTCGAAACTCATTTGCTTTATCTCTGGGCAGATACGAACAGAACCCAGCCTCTGCACGAAGTCCGACAGGAAAATAGGAATATATTTTCTTTACAGCGGCAGCAACGTAAGCATTATAGTCCACGTTACCCGGCACAGCGATCTGCACCGCCATATCGCCGCGCAGCCAACGAAGCATAGCGGCGAAAAATACTGCTTTAATGGCCTGTACATCCAGTTTTATCTCTTGAACCGGATTAACAGCCCGCTCTTCCCGTTTTGGCACAGCCTCGCCGGACTGCGCAAAAGCATCGATCTCGTCCTCGGTGTAGAAAGCCGTATCCACAATATCGTCAAAGTTATTGAGCAGCAGATCCCCATTCCAAGCCCAGCCTACGCACTGTGTAAAACGTCCAACAGATACCGAGTGTTCCTTTCTGGCCACTTTTGACAGCACCTCGATCGGAGGTTTCCTATCGTAGCAAAGCTTAAAATATATCACCAATCCGGGTAAATTTGACTTGAGGAAGTGATCGCAGCAGCCATATTTATGAATGTCGCCCATAGTTGCGGATGGGAATGGAAATTTGCTTGGTAAATCTATGTAAGATTCATCTTTTATTGTATTTATATATTGATAATCCATTTAATCGCCCCCTGCTCAATGTTCGAATTCGCTGATCTTATAACTCTTGCTTCTCATTAGAAGATTGCTTGCGACATCATCAAATATAATTTTCTTCTCCTTATCGCGCTTTGACGTATTGGGTACAACGCGATAATCAAAAACAACTTTCTCAGCGCCATTAGTAGCACTCTTAAAGTTCTTGAAAATATCATAGTCTCTCCAAACACACTGGTGAGCGATTCCGAGAACTCCGGTCACCGCGAGCGTCCATATGAGCGGGAACATCTCATGAAATGGCTTCGGCCCACTTTGCGCTTTGTCCGCCGAGTCAGCAGCCGGACAGCCATAGGCCGCCATTGAGATGTAGAACCGATCCGGGCAATTATCCTCTATAGCTCTGAAAAGAGCATTATTTTTTTTATAAACAAACTTGCGTACATTCATGCCGCAGTCATAAAAACGTTTCTCTCTGAGATAGTACTGCCCGCTTCTATCTCTTTGCAGCACATTCATCAGGTCGCTGAGATTCACGCTTGGGACATCGCCGTCAATCGGAAATAGATTATACTGCTTTACGGAATTCTTATCTTCATCGCCGGTACAGACATCGGGCTTACTGATAATAACCGCAACCGGCGGCATATCCTTACCCCACGCTACAAGCTGACTGCGCAGGGTGCGGAAATTAGCGTCAAGATTGGACGGTCTGGACTGCTCAATGAGCGTTGACGTTTCAGAAGTCTGTTTAGCAAGAAGCTCCTGAAGCTCGGACTGGCGTCCAGGCGTTCCCAAATCGAATTCATAGACGGAAAGTTTCGAGGCAACGAACCAAATGCAGTCAATACTCTGGTAAAGTCCAGAATACTGTTGAAAAAACGCCGGCGACAAGCCGCTGCCGCTCTCCCAGAACTCACCGGGCATATCCACAAAAGTGAGAACACGGTTCTGCCGTCCAAAACGGACTAGCACGGAGTAAGATGAAACCTCATTTTGGTCAGTCGCTGTTTTTGTGACCTTAACACACTTCTGATAATGCTGTATCTCCTCGGAAAGCCTTTTCCAGAGTTTATCGTGCTGCATGGCTTGAATTCCAAGATCATACTCGGCATATTTACCGGAACTGAGCGCACTTGTGAGAGCGGTAAGACAGGACGTTTTTCCGGCACGCGGACCACCCGCAAGTGCGATAACTATTTCCGGCGCTCTGCCGACCGCCTGTGAGACCCTGCTTCCGCAATACGGGCAGGTTCTTACAAAGCCAAGCATTTCGCCGCCCATTGCAAACGGAACATTGTTTTCATCTGTGCCTCTTTCGAGTACATAATCAACTTCGTCCTGAAAGCGTACCTTGTTATAATAAAACGTCATTCTCTTTTCATAGATATTCTCCCGCAGAATATCGTCTGTAATAATATCAAGGTACTTATTATAGAATTCATCTTCACTCGTAGTTCTCGCTCCGTATTGCCGATAAAGCTCTATAATTCTGCCAAGGCTTATACACATGTTGCCGGTCACTGTTGACTCGACGATCTGCGCATCCGTTAGATACTCTTTGATTTCACTGCCGCGCATCATAAATTCAAAAGCAACTTTAGGATTTTCATTTATGAATTTAATTAGATATGCATGGAAACCGTTTATTGTCGTCTTGACATCCTCAGCATCTCTGGACTCACTTACAAGGTTCCTGAACTTACGGTATACGATTTTATCTTCCCCGTGTTCAGGCCTGTGTGCATCCATTTCACTTGAAATATTGCTAAGGCACGCGTTCACATCTTCCTTGCAGATGCTCCATATATCAGCAGCAATTTCAGATACTTCATGTTTTCTCTGACATTTTGCGCAAAAGAACTCCATTTACCGTGTCCAACCTTTCTGTTTCTCGTCCTTAACTTCAATTTGAAATTTTTTCAGCTCATCTGATACCTCGACCCCGATATCGTCCACAGTCGGCAATACCCATGTCATTTTTTGCCCAGACTGCTTCTGAACAGGCAGCGGTTGATAGCGCTGCTGACCGCGGCTGCCAAGTTTCAACCACACATTATTTTCCACCATTCTCCAGCAATTACACTCGACTGTTATCTGAGTAAACTCTGATAGTTTTTTCAGTCCATATTTGATGTACGGTTTCTTTGCTGAGCTGACAAACTCTACTTCCTTTGGTTCTCTAAAATCGCTTATAACCTCGCCGTTGTCGAGATAAGCCGAAAAGCGCAGTTTATACCGGCCATGATATGTTAGAATATCCGATCTATAGCTTGACGTTTCGGCTGTAAAAACAGCGCATATACCGGCCTTGTCTACCTGCTCTCCGGTCAGCGGGTTGACGCCTGTGAGATGAACCGCGATCTTTTTAACACCGGGAGTCCGGCCCTTCCAATTAGAGCTCATGCGGAGGGTGTTCCCGCTTTTTTCCTTCTGAACATAACAGGAAAAATCGGAAAAATCTTTCAGCAGCTGTTCTCTTAATTCTTCTTTCATTTTATATACCGCCTTCGCTGTGCATATCCGCCCATATGCAGAAAATATTTCTGTTGTCAGTCAGAGGTACAGGTTTGACGGTGACATCCTCGCGCAAATATATAGACTCTGCGTCATGATACAGCGCCTGAGGGCAAATGAACACTCTACAAGGCCTCGTGTTAAGTATGGTCATACGCAGCTCATTTGCGAACCCCGGCGTCCATAGTTTGTCCTCACAACGTAGGTAACTGTCCTGAATATTTACAAGCTTGCTCCAACCGATATGTTTGGCGTCCGGATCAAGCTCGGCGTCCGGCACTCTACAGAAGCCTGACAGATCGCGGCGAAGCATGTTAAGTTTTGTCAATGTCTCCTCGCGTTCCTCTCTGATGGATTCAATAAGCGGACTATGAAGCAGCGAGGAAAAGAAATCGCGCGTAAGCTGATACCGAGCCGCCTCGATATAGTATTCATCCAGCCTTCTGAATGCAGACGCGAGATTACTTTTTGTAAGACTAAAGCTCATTATGCTGTCTTCCATAAGCCTTTCCAGTGCGCTCCGATCTGGCGCCGGATACTGATTTGCAGCAAGATTTTCAAGACTTACTAATGCATTCTGTATTGCAAGGCATGGTGTATCCTCCAATTTCCCGTGCAAATAGTCCGCTGCTTTCTCTAATCCCCTGCTGAATGTTTCTGTAGATTCTATGAACTTACAGAAAGCCTGTATTTTCTCCATAAAACTGTTTCTGTCATACAGCTCTTCCGCCAGTTCGCCAACATTCGTGCGCTGCACAGTACGCTTCCTGTGCAGAAAGCCGCCACATGCCCACTGCTTATAGATTTCGTCATTAATGGGTTGCTCAGAAAAACGCGGCGCTGTTTTAGCAAACCTTTCAGGCACGGTGCAGAGCTCTTTGAAAATCTCATTGATCCTCTCGGGGATGACGGAAGATTCATACTGCTCATTGGCGCTTCTGAGCAGGACTGCGGATATATACTGCTGATTTGACGAGAACATACGCGTGGATATATCACAGCCGTCAAGCTGCCTGAGCCAGTCACACCGCGTGGATACCGCATAAACTATCCAGGTCACGGCATCGACCGGATCTTTATCCGCAATAAAATACCTTTCTCCGCTGGATACAGACACACAGCAAGAGTTTCCGCCTGTGCCGGCCTCAATGACGATCTCCGCAATGCCATTCCCGCCCTCATCCGCAATATCAACGAGCATCCTGCTCAGTCCTCTTTCTATACTCCCGGCAAGCGCAGCACTGACATCGTCTGCAAAACGGATCGCAACAGGGTCGGCATTTTCAGAATTGACATAATATTCAATTGGATATTTTGCCTGAATCATTTCAGAGATTTTCATTTTATGTCCTTTCGCACATAGCTTTTGTATATCGCATAAAGGCCGCGATTTTGGCGGCCTTTACACTTCTCAGTTGTCTATCCGGATCAGAGTCAGCCCCTCTGCCTCATGTCAAACGTCAGATCAGAAAGCTCGTTCGCAAGCTCCCTGTAGAACGCACGAATAGCCGCGACATCATAACCTCTCTTCATCGCTGCTCTTTCATATTCGGTCGACCCGAGTACGCACAGCTTGTCAGGGTTCTTACCGTTGAATCTCGTCTGAACTTCCTGTCCGAGTTCCACTGCTTTGGCCTTCAACGCCTGCTGCTTTTCAACATGCTCTTTTCTATTATCATAAGAAGCTATTTCATAATAACCAGCCTGCAGCGCATCAAGTTCTTCCTTTTCGAGGGCTTTTAAGGCATTGAACATAAAGTAATACTCAGCAGTTTTCTGGATCTTATCATCCGGTTCAAGCTCAACAAGCACCGCTTCGCATCCATCCGCCGCAGTATACTCCCACTGGTAGTATGCTTTATTATATTTAAAGAGTCCAACCGTAAGATAACGCGCAAACCAGCATCTCAACTGATTGGCTGAAAATGCAGCGTCCACCTTTGCGCGGAGCTTCTTCATAACCTCTATAGTGCCGCGAAGATCGTTCATCGTATCCGGCATTTTACGCAGCACACAACCAGCTATATATTCACACCAACCACTGGGTTCTTCATTTTCTCCAGCAGCATTTTTATGGCCACTGGTAAGGACATATTCAGCAGCCCAGAGGTTCTTGGATACAAAGCTCACCGGCTTCTGGCAACCCTCAAGCGCTGTATCAAGGTAGTCAATTGTGTCTCCTGAGGCGATTAATGAAGTCAGACGATCAAACAGCGCCTGGGCGCACGCTTCCGTGCTGCGCTCTATTTCACCGTTCTTCTCTTCCCAGGTTCTGGAGTTATCGGCCGCAAGATCACGTTCTTTGAAAAGCTGATTATCCGGTCTCAGCTCAGCCGGCAGCAGCTTCACTGAGTACCTCATAAATTTACTGCCGCTCTCCTCAGGCTCTGACCTGGTGAGTCCCAGCTCATCCGCATCCTTAAACAGGCTATGCGCCATATCGGCAAGGCCCTTTTCACGCTTATTATTGTAATTCTCCCCAGGAACAAACTTCCATGTGCTCTCAGGCAGAAGATTTGGGAACTCACGCCACAGCCGGCCTTTTACGGACTCTGACATATGCAGGCCTTGCTTTGCCCCGGCAAGAGCTACTTCATAGTCTTTTTCTGCGCGGCATACCCAGTTGAGTTTAAAGGCAGGGATACCCGTATACTGTGCATAGCTGGAAATACGGTCATCTGCAAAGCTGCTATATACTTCCACGCTGTTTTGCGGAGTGGATTTTGAAGCCGCTACGGCTTTTATCTTTGCCATCAGGTGCGGGGCCTTCGCCGGAACTAAAATGAAATTATGACCATTGAAATCCGCCTCGCTAAGACCGGCAATATTCGTAAAGTCGGCCATCGGGTGCGCTCTTCCCGCCGAGCCAAACATCTGATCATATATTGCATTCGCCGCAGTCTCAAGATGTTTATCAGAGCTCTGCGGATCATCTGGATTATAGCATGCGTTCTCATCACCAGAATAGAATTTAATGAGGAAATCTTCAAGCGTTGCATTAATAACACTGTCAAGCTGTTCATTCCAGAATTTTCGGATGACTTTATGCAGATCCATCGCACCTGTGGTCTTATCGTTGTTGTATATCTGCGTCCATTCATCCTTATTCTCTATCATCTCGTCCAGCAAAGCATTGGTAAGCTCTCCAATACGTTTCCCGCTTATAAGGCCATCAAGATATTTTCTGACAGCCCCGGACGAATCAGTAACATTTATCGGGCAAAATGCGTAGCTGTTTGCCGTCTTTGTGGAATAACTCTCAATATCAGCCTCCTGTTCCATTATGTCTGCCATTCCATCCATGACAGCGGTAAATACACCAAAAGTATCATGATTAAGCTTAGAGCAGTAATTCACTATAAAATCAAGCTGCTCATCACTTGCATTACCCGGGCGGAATACCGGCCACTGCTTTTTTAACTTCTCCACAGGGACATCAACATCCGCGAGCAGATTGCAGGCATAGTACGGTCCGCCTTTATATGCGCTGTTCACTGCCCTGAATATACTTTCTACCTTCTCATTAACATTTTTTCTTACAGCCTGCGCTGTGTACTTTCTTTCCGGTACAATAACACTCTTGACGAACTCCTCAATATCCTCATCTTTGAGGTTGTCGCATTTTTCAAAGACAGTGTGCATTTTTTCGTACACTTTCTCCGCGACATATGCCTTCATGAGCGCTATCGGGATCTCTGCCTCGCAGTGGCCAAGTGCGCAGTACTTATAGTTGGCATCTCTGGGCGCTTCACTCTCCGACTTACTTCTCAGCATGCTGCTAGCATATGGAGACGCATCGTTCATGAATGAGTCAACAGTCTGCGGCGCGCTATCATCACTATCAACCGGCTGGGATGTCGCCATATCCAGCATGCACTCTGACAGGACATTTACAACATACTTTCTGGCGTTTTTACCCAGTGCGACGCCTTTACGAACCCCGTCCATGAGATAGCAGGCATCAAATATATTGCTGCCTGATTTGACCACCTGGTTGGCATACCTGTGAGAATATACCTCGCCACGCTCAGCAAGCGTCATAAACTGATCTATCTCCTTGAGAGCGGCGTAACCGTTCTGATTGCCCTTTTCAATATCGACATGATTTGTGCTGTTTCCGGTCGGCGGGAGAAGAATGAAGCCGCCGTACTTGGTACGAGAGCCAATACTGCCCGGCATTTGATTAATAAAATGTCTTATAAGATATGACATATCAATAACCGTGCCTGACCCTGTGCCACCTGCTATACCGGAAACTATCATGACCCGGAGATTGTCTGCCGTATTGTTAGTGAGCTCCCCAACAAGATTGCTGATGCGCCCATCGAGAGCCGCAACAGTCTCCGCCGGGAACAACGATACTCGGCCTATCTGTCTTGTGGCAGACGCTCCTGTTCCGCTAAGCATATCAGAATTATTTTTTATGATGTCCGGGAGCTGAGGATTTATCCAGTCGTCAACCATCGGCAGAGAATGTGTCACAACAGTTCTGGCATTGGCGCCAGACAGCAGGAAGAACTGTTTATCGTTAAGCGAATCAACGATTTTCGTACCTACCGTACCGTCAGGCCTGGTTTCTTTTATTACGCTGTTCTTTGTGGCTTTATCGGTATCGATAGCAAGAAATCTCACATATTCTTCAAGCTGGTCAGCCGGTATTGCCTCCTCAAACTTTTTCTTTATACCGAACAGCGCGTCTGCACCGGTACCGCCAAGGCTTATTATAAGATAACGGTTTCCCTTTACCATATCACGCTTCATGGGCGGGAATATTTTATCCTCACGAAGCCGCTCCAACTGCCTCTCGAATTGCTTTCTCCTGTTTTCATCCAGTATAATTGGCATAATTATCCTCCATATCTGTTTTTATATTTACTTTGCATTTTTAATTGCTTTGGGTTTATCAGAAGGCATCAACCCTCATCGTCAAAGAAGCTCCATGTATCGTCGTCATCTTTCATGGTCACGCTGTCATCGTCAAAATCAAACATCCCTGATTCATCAGCACCACCATCCGCTTTAGCGTAGTATCCGATCGTGAGCTTCACGCCATTGCTATCAACATCCATCTGGCTGTTATAGAGAACTTGCGCCTTGCTCTGGCAAACCCGGAGCTTGGCCACTAATTTACGCCCATCTTTTCCATTGACAACAGACACTTTCACCTTGGAGAGATCTCCAAACTCCTGAAGGGCACTTTCGGCATCCTCTATGGAGACATTTGCCTGCCTGCAACCCTCCTTGAGTTCCTGTCTGCCGGCAGCGATCATAGTTGCAAGATTCGTATGGCGCTTGCATTCGCTTCCTGGAAGCGGAAGCAGGCAGTCAACAAGCTTGTCTTTGCAGCTGAATTCAAGAGTGCACTCACCGTCAAGACGCTGTATTATTACTCTGGTGATAAATAAGACGATCAGGAATATTGCGACTGCTGCACCAATAAAAGCAAGGATAATTGGGAGCGTCATGTTTTTATGAGTGATATTTATGCTTATTTCCGAGCTCGCCCCTAAAGTATCGCTGACATCAACATAAAGGTATGACTTCTTCTGGTCGCTGATATTTTTACTTTCAATATTCAGTTTGAGCCCATCAATCGACACTGCTGAGGTATTGCAGGTAGACTGTGCATCATCAACGCTCAGTGTAATATTGCCGCCATCCTCGGGATCAACAAATTCATCGGAAAGGTCGATTTCATAAATCTTTTTCTGGAAAAGCCCATACTTTACTTTAGCGTCCAAATATGACGGTCCATTCGGAGCTCTGTTTGTAAGATCCAAAGTCTGTATATCCGATACTGCGCTAACATCGTCACACTCAAAGCGGATCTGCGCATCAAATATGCCATATGTATCAAGCGGTATGCTGTCTATGAACTTGCCATTGCCGTTCATCTGAATTTCGTGCTCCGTTTTCTCGCCGCTTGAAACATCGGTAAGCGTGAAGACGCACTTATATTCCTTATATGCGTTTGCGTCAGTGATCTCTGTGTCTCCGCGTGTCAGCACTCCGCTTACATTTGCACTCATATTCACATGCAGCTTGTCAGCAGCAGGCTCAATATTCATTTTGGCTCCGATATATATGCTGAACACGGGCGTATAGGAAATACCTACCTGATTCCCCTCGGGAACTTCTATATGTATCTTCCAAGTGCCGCTCATGGGATTTGATATCTTATATACTCTGTATGTCTTTCCGGTTGAGCATATAGCCGCAGCGGACGCCCCCGAATAGACCGTGCCATCAGGCGCTGTGATCGTCACATCAACACCCGCAGGGAGCGCCACACCATCAACAGTTCTCAGGCGGATATTGGCCTCTTCAACGCCAACACCGGGAATACGGAAACTCATGTCCGCACTGTCATAGATTACAAATCCGGGCCCCCCCTCCGGAATGCTGAATCCAAGCATGGACATGAATTTATCAGTAGAGTCTGCACAGCTGGCTGCATCAGTGATCTCAACATACATATCCCCAAGATTGAGGCTGCTGTCAGATATACCGTTGGCCTGACATACAATACTGCGCACTTCCTTGGACTGGGACTTGCCATCCTTGTTCAGAAACACGCCGCACAGCTTTATACCCTGATCGTACATATTGCTAGTGGCAGTCTTCAGATTTTCCCCAGACTTTCTGCGTGTAGCATCTGTATTCAGATCGGTCTCACCGTCTGTAAACAGGAAGATCGCCGAATCATTGCCATTATTCATGCTGGAGAGATGCTCCTGCGCGACAAGCAACGCCGTGCCAATATCAGTGGCGCCATCTCTACTGACACTGACACCGGCCGTGCGGATCGCATTTACCAAATATGCTTTTGCGTCCCCGCCCGTCGGCGCAGACTTGTCCAGCGGGATAAGCCCCGTGTCGAGCATTATGCCGCGGCGCATGGCCTCATCCGAGTCGTATGCCGTAGGATTTGCAGAAAAGACAATTGCACCGACATTGTTCCCATCACTCTGAATAATGTCAAGGAAAGCCGCTATTGCATCATATCTAAGCTTGTTCGCGTCGGTAGCAAACAGAGATCCGCTGCCGTCAACCACGAGCATGATATTCCAGCGTTTAGCCTGGCTCTCTTGATCCTCATCAGCATAAGCGGACAGCGGAAATATAGCCGCCATTAAAAACACCGCTAATACTAACGCAAGTAGTTTTTTGGGTCTGCCTCTCATTTTCTCTTTTTCTCCTGTCTCTAAACTTTATTTTATTATGCATTTCTGCATAATGACTGCACTTGATTTCGGGAACACTTTAGTAAAGTATATCCATTATACATATTTATGTCAATACAATTTAAACCATAATTCTACAAATTTTAGCACATTATCTGTCATAAAATGCCACATTTTCGCTGGATAACCATTGTATGTAAAATACGCACTACCATCACGCATGTATACCCTGCCGGGGCAATTATTCTGTCTGGTTCACACTCTTTTTCAAGCAGGCAAAATCAGATTTACTGCTTAACTGACCAAATACAAAAAAGGCCAATTTAGGTAAGCACTTAAAATTTATTATATACTGTGTAGTATGTACTGTCAATAAAATGTATTATTTTGTTACATTATTACATATTTTGTAAACAACAATATTACTTTAAAATTTGCATGCATCACACATATATCAGCCCAAGCACCTCTCTTATCTTTTAGCCATAAAACATGCCCGGAAAGCTCCAACTGCTTTCCGGGCATGTTCTATGATTCATTCTATTATTACGTTGTCTATATTATGTATACTGTATTATGAATAATGAAATATGTAAACTTTATCCCGGGTTTGCTTCTTCTCCCAATGCTTCACGGAGCTTTTCAAGCGCACGTTTTTCTATG
>CAKRSU010000034.1 GCA_934401755.1 uncultured Oxalobacter sp. | reverse complement strand
ATGAAACTCATTCAAAGAAGAGCTTATGGCTTTAGAAACTTTGAGAACTATCGTTTAAGAGTCAGAGTCCTCTGTGGGCATTAATAGATGTTTGTTATATGTTGTTTTGGAATATTATTAACGATTAATTGAGTGGTTTGGAATGGAGACCGCCCCTCTTTTTGGTGTAGAGCCCCTAATTTCTGTCCTAATTTATGCAAGATTCTACGGAATGTGATGATACTTGATTGTACCGCCTTGCAAGGGAATGTGTTGATTTATATAATAAAAAAGCCGTCGTCGAGACGGCTTGTTACTGGAAAATGGCGGAGACAGAGGGATTCGAACCCTCGATACGAGTTTTAGCCCGTATGCTCCCTTAGCAGGGGAGTGCCTTCGACCTCTCGGCCATGTCTCCGAACTGGCATTAAGCTCAGTAAAAATCAAATTATAGGGGGTTATTAGATATGGGTCAATGAAAATCCTTTAAAAAACACAGTATTCTGTTTATATCTCTTAAAGAGTCACAAAAATTTTTCATTCTGCAATAAGTTCTATATTGTATCCATCAGGATCGCGAAGAAATGCGATAACGATATTGGTTCCCTTTAAAGGACCAGGTTCACGAGTGATTGTGATTCCAGCTTTTCGGATTGTTTCACAAAGCCCATAAATGTTATCGGTTGAAAGAGCAATATGACCATAAGCATTTCCCATTTCATAGGATTTAATACCATAGTTGTAAGTGAGTTCAAGTTCTGCTTGAGCAGGATTGCTTTCATAACCTAAATAAGCTAGCGTGAATTTCCCTTCGGGAAAATCCATTGTGCGAAGCAATTTCATGCCTAAAATATTCGTATAAAAATCAATAGAACGTTGCAAGTTGCCGACTCTAATCATGGTATGTAAAAATCGCATATTATTCTCCAATTGAATGTTTTAAACAATTTATTGATTTTTTGAGTAATTGATAAGGAATTTCACCATATCAGGGTCAGTATGAGAAATGAATAGGCTTTCTCCACCATCTAATTCTGCAATCATTTGCATATCTTCAACGGAAAGTGAAAAGTCAAAGATGTCAAAATTTTCGATCATTCTGGCTTTGTGAACAGATTTTGGTAGTACTGTTATGCCTAATTGTAAAAGGAAGCGAAGTGCAATTTGTGCATTGGTTCGTCCTATTTTTTGACCAATTTTTGCAAGTGTTGGATTCCGAAAAAGATTTTGTTTGCCTTCAGCAAAAGGAGCCCATGCTTCTACTGCTGTTCCATATCGTGCATAAATAGCACGGGCTTTGGTTTGTTGATTGAATATATGTCCTTCGATTTGATTGACGGCAGGAACGATACCAGTCGTCTCTACAAGATCAACAAAACGGTCTGGAAAAAAATTACTAACTCCAAAGGATTTGACGAGTCCTTGACGTTGCGCTTTTATCATGGCGCGATAAGTCCCATAATAATCGCCAAATGGTTGGTGAATTAATAGCAAATCAATATAGTCTGTTTTTAATTGTTCCAAAGATTTTTGAATGGATATAAATGCTTTTTCTTCTCCTGCATTTGTAATCCAAACTTTAGTGGTTAAAAATAATTCGGATCTAGGAATGCCGCTGGATATAATAGCTTGTCCGACTTCCGCTTCATTATAGTAGGCTTGTGCTGTGTCAATATGCCGATAACCGACCTCTAATGCATCTAATACACATTGAGTACATTCTTTGGGAGAAATCTGATAAACACCATAACCAATCATTGGCATTTTGGCACCAGTATTTAGTGTGACATAATCCATCATGGCTATCCTTTCAGAAAAAAGTTAACAACAGAATAATCGATTGACTAAGAAGATGAGTATTTAATGCTAAAAACAAGCAAAATTAATCAGGAAAAAAGGTAAAACATTTTAATCCTGCGAGTCTAAGATTTTTTCGAGCTTGCTTCCAATTGGGATACCATCTTTCTACAAGTGTCCAAAAGCGGTGACTGTGATTGAGTTCAATCAGATGCGATAATTCATGAATAAGAACATAGTCAATCAAAGATAAGTCTATCATGATCAGTCGCCAATTCAGTCGAATGTGTCTTTGTGCTGTGCAAGATCCCCAACGCGTTTTTGCATTGCTTAATTTTGCACTCGTATAAGAAAGATGCATTATGTTAGCTTGTTTAGCAAGGCGTGTTAATAGAAAATCAGTTGCTTGAGTGATTAACCATTCTTTAACAATTTTCGCAATAGATGAAGGTGTATTGTGCGTTTTAATGATTAATCGGTTATCAGTATAAAGATAAGAATGCTGAAAATGATTTGTTTGAATGAGATGTAGATGACAATTTTTGCCCAGATATGGAAATAAAGTTCCGTTTTTCCAGACAGGAAATGAAGTCGTTTCTAATTGTTGCTTAAGGGTGTTGAGTGCTTTTTGTATCCAACTATATTTTTCTCGAATAATATTTTCTATTATCGTGATGGGTTGATTTTGGGGGGCATTAACAATCAATCCTGATGAGGTAATACTCAAAATAATACGACGTTTTGCAGAATGCTTTAATGTATAGTTAATAAGGTTTCCTTGAATGGATATCTGTTTTTGATTGGATGGTAATTTCTTTGAGGGTTTCTCCTGTTTAAAATGAATCTCGTTAGAGGAAATAGGGAAATGATTACGTGCATCAAAGCGAAACATATTACTTTGTATCAGAATAAAGATAAGGCGAAATATTTCGCATTTCACTTTCAATCCATGTTTTGACTTCCTTTGTGAGTTCTTCTGCTTTTTTCCCTTCTGTGGCAATAGGTTTACCAAACGAAAGCGTAATAGTGCCAGGTGTTTTTACAATGGTCGTTTTGGGCCAACATTCTCCAGAATTTAATGCAACAGGAATGACTTGTGCTTTAGTTCGAATGGCTAGCATCGCACCGCCATTTTGATAGTTTCCTTGAGCTCCAGGAGGAACACGAGTTCCTTCTGGAAAAATAATAATCCAATGGCCATTTTTTAATCGTTCACTGCCGACATGGACCATTTGGCGGAAAGCGTTGGTTCGTTTATTTCGATCAATTGGAATCATACGCATGAATGCAAGAACCCAGCCGAAAAAAGGGATGTATAGTAGGGATTTTTTTAAGACGAAAGAAACGGGTCTTGGTAAAACCAACATCATAAAAAGGGTTTCCCAAGTAGATTGATGTTTGCTAAGAAGGATAACTGGGCCATCGGGGAAGTTTTCGGTTCCTTTGATTTGATAGTTAATGCCACAGATTATTTTGGCTAATCTAATTGTGACCCAAGCCCAGATAAAGGCAATTTTGTAACGTCCTTTAAATGGTAACCAACATGTCAATAAGCAAACGAATCCCCAAAAAAAAGTGAAAGACCACCAGATTATAAAATAGAAAATTGAACGTAAAAAATACATGACTATTCTCTTTTATTTGATATCAATATCAGGGGTGTTTTCTTCAATAGAAGGAGTCAGTGTTGTTGCTTTAATAATGGTTTCTTGTTGATCTTTTTCAATCAAATGAGTTGCAAATGCATTAAGGTTATCAAAGATTTGGGTGCCCGGCGGAAGTCCACCTTTTTCAAGGGTGATTTTTCCTTTACCCGTTAGTACAAGATAAGGAGAACAGCCTGACAAGAATGCTGCTTGAAGGTCTCGCAGTGAATCACCGACCGAAGGAATTCCTTTGAGACTCACATCAAAACGCTTAGCAATTGTCGTAAACATTCCAGTTCTTGGTTTTCGACAATCGCAGTTATCAATAGCTAAATGCGGACAGAACATAATGGCCAAGATGGTACCGCCAGCTGCTTTAACAGCAAGGTGCATCTTTTTATGAATGGCGTTGAGTGTTGTGATATCAAAAAGTTTTCGGCCTATTCCTGATTGGTTTGTCGCAACGACTATGGTA
The DNA here is from genome assembly GCA_934401755.1 of uncultured Oxalobacter sp. Taxonomy (GTDB): domain Bacteria; phylum Pseudomonadota; class Gammaproteobacteria; order Burkholderiales; family Burkholderiaceae_D; genus Oxalobacter. The sequence continues at coordinate 13,068 of CAKRSU010000034.1, read as the reverse complement.
TAGCCCGCTTTTGTTAGACGGGCTATTGCTTCAATAGATTCTGGAATAGGGATCCATTCATTAGGCGATTTGATGAATGCATCGGAGTCCTCATTAATGACCCCATCTCTATCCAGAATAATGAGTTTCATAATCGTTTTTTCAAGTCAAGAAGCGAGTTTAGAGATATCTGCAACTTGGTTCATCATATCATGCAGTTCTTTTAGTAATGCGATTCGATTGTTACGAAGTTTGAGATCATCTGCCATGACCATAACGTTGGTGAAAAAGGCATCAACATCATCTCGCAAAGTTGCTAACGTTTGGAGGGTTCCTGTATAGTCTCCTGCAGCGAATTGCTGATTTGCAATGGGTTTCACTGATTGAATATCAGCGTACAGTTTTTTCTCACTATCATCAATTAATATATCACGATACACATCGCCAGCAGTAATGCCTGATTTTTTTAGGATGTTAGTGATACGTTTATTGGCGGCAGCAAGCGATTCGGCAGCAGGTAGTTCAGCAAATTTGTGAACAGCATCAAGACGGTCAATGATATTGTCAAAACGGTCTGGGTTTTGAGCAAGAATCGATTCAATTTCGGTGATAGAGTATCCTTTATCACGGAGTAATCCACGTAAACGATCCATGACAAATTCAATAACTGCTTGAGTTGGATCGGAAAACATCGTGTTAGAAGATAGAACATTGACCGAATCTTTTAAGATTTCACGCAAAGATAATGGTAATTTCTTTTCAATGAGAATGCGTAAAATACCTAAAGCATGACGTCGTAGTGCAAACGGATCCCTGTCTCCTGTTGGTTGTAGACCAATTCCCCAAATACCGACTAAAGTTTCTAACTTGTCTGCTAAAGCTAAAATCGTACCTGTTTGGGTTGCTGGAAGGGCATCACCCGCAAAACGTGGTTGATAGTGTTCCGCACATGCTAGTGCAACTTCTTCATCTTCACCATCATGGCGAGCATAATAAGTTCCCATTGTGCCTTGAAGTTCTGGAAATTCACCGACCATTTCAGTGAGCAAATCAGCTTTACATAAGCGTGCAGCCCGTTCAATTCGCGTTGTATCAATATTGAGCTTTTGAGCAATAGCAATCGCTAATAATCGGATTCGTGCAACGCGCTGAGCAAGTGTCCCTAGTTTATTATGGTAAACAACATTTGCGAGCCCTGGTAGACGAGATTCTAATGTTTTTTTCTTATCCTGCTCAAAGAAAAACTGAGCATCAGATAATCGAGGCCGAATAACACGTTCATTTCCATCAATAATACGCTGAGGGGTTGCTGTTTCAATGTTGGAAACAATTAAGAAGCGATTGCGCAATTTTCCATTTTGATCCGTTACTGCAAAATATTTTTGATTGGTTTGCATGGTCAAAATTAAGCATTCTTGAGGAACTTCCAAAAAAGATTCTTCGAAATGACATTCGTAAACAATTGGCCATTCAACTAATGCAGTGACTTCATCAAGAAGAGCTTCTGGCATTAGAATTTTGTCACCACGTGCCTTTTCTAAAAGCATGGTTCGAATTCGCTCTTTACGAACTTCAAAATTGGGAATGACTTTCCCATAAGTTTCTAATAAGACAGCATAAGCATCCGCTGAGATGATACCAATATTGCCTGGGGATAAGAAACGATGTCCTTGTGTTGTCCGTCCTGCAGTTAATCCAAGAAAAGAAATAGGAAGAACTTGATCGCCATGCATTGCGATCAATTGATGAACTGGGCGAACAAATTGAACCGTTTCTCCGTCAGGACGCTGGTATGTCATCATTTTGGGAACGGGCAAAGATGCGGCCGCTTGTTCAACAGCTACTTGCAAGTCATTCGCGAGTGGAATACCACTTGCTGTATAGTTATAGAATAAGCAGTCATTTTTACCATCGCGTGCAATTTCAAGAGTTGATACATCAATATCTGCAATGTGCATTGCGGCTAATTTTTTCTTTAATGGCGGAGTTTGGTTGCCATCTTTGTCAAATGCAATATTGACAGGTAATATTTTTTTATGGATAGCGCGATCAGGAGAGACGGGACGAACATCTGTAATAGTAACGGCTAGACGACGTGGCGTTGCATAGACCGTCGTTTTTGATGTATCGGTTAGAAAGTCACTCTTTCTGAGATATTTTTCAATAGTACCAGCAAATGAATTGGCCAGTTTTGCAAGTGCTTTGGGTGGCAATTCTTCGGTATGAAGTTCGACAAGTAAAGTCTTGTTCATGTTTTAACCTTTTCCAGTCATTTACAGTGGTTAGAGCGTATGATCTTCTTCATGACACATTGGAAATCCAAGTGCTTCACGAGATTCATAGTAAGCTTGCGCTACCATGCGCGACAGTGTACGGATACGAGCAATATAAGCAGCACGTTCTGTCACCGAGATGGCGCCACGCGCATCTAATAGATTAAAGGTATGAGCTGCTTTTAAAATCATTTCATAAGCAGGTAGTGTGAGCTTATTTTCAATCAAACGCTTTGCTTCAGACTCGAAGTTAGAAAATAATGTGAACAGAAAAGGGGTATTTGACTGTTCAAAATTATAATGAGATTGTTCAACTTCATTTTGATGATAGACATCACCGTAGGTAAGTTGACGCTTTACACCGCGATCTTCCCATTCTGTCCAGACCAAATCATAAACATTTTCAACACCTTGTAAGTACATCGCAAGACGTTCTAGACCATATGTGATTTCACCTAATGTGGGTTTACAGTCAATTCCGCCAACTTGCTGGAAATAAGTGAATTGGGTCACTTCCATTCCATTAAGCCAAACTTCCCAACCAAGTCCCCATGCTCCAAGTGTTGGATTTTCCCAATCGTCTTCAACAAAACGAACATCATTTTGCTTTAGATCAAGCCCTAATGCTGAGAGAGAACCGAGATAAAGTTCGAGGATATTTTCTGGCGCAGGTTTTAAGACAACCTGAAATTGGTAATAGTGCTGTAAACGGTTGGGGTTATCTCCATAGCGGCCATCTTTAGGACGACGTGATGGTTGAACGTAAGCAGCACGCCATGGTTCTGGACCAATAGCACGAAGAAATGTTGCAGGGTGCGACGTCCCAGCGCCAACTTCCATATCTTGAGATTGAAGTAAAGCACAACCTTGTTTACTCCAATATTGTTTGAGTCTAAAAATGATTTCTTGGAAAGTGATCATATGTGTATTCCTGATCCTGCATGAAAGCTATGAGATACATAACTAACAGGAATTTTAGTCATAAGAGAGAATTGTAACTTTTTTAAGCGCCTAGTGGAATAATTCCTGCTCGTGAAGAAATAGGATATATCATGAACGACCTAAAACTTTCTGATATTAGTTTCACTTTTGAAGAAAAACGGAAAGGAAAACTTCAGAAATGATAATAATGAGGATCACTCATTTGAAAAACAACCACTTTATTTTTTCATGGATTAAAGTGGTCGTTTTTCATTCGCTAACAAGTCGTATTATTGCGCTTCGTGGTGGTATTTTGTGATCAATTCAACTTCTTGTTTTGAGCCTAAAAAGACGGGAACACGCATATGTAATTTTTCAGGTTTAACATCCATTAATGGAATAAGTCCGTTTGTTGCGGCGCCACCAGCTTGCTCAATTAGCATTGACATTGGGTTGGCTTCATACATTAAACGAATGCGTCCGCCATTTTTAATATTGCGAGCATCGGCTGGATACATGAAAATACCGCCACGAGTCAGAATCCGGTTAATATCAGAGACCATCGCAGCAATCCAACGCATATTAAAGTTTTTGCCACGAGGACCTTCAATGCCAGCTTGAACTTCTTCAAAATATCGTTTGACAGGTGGGAACCAGTGACGTTGATTAGACGCATTAATGGCGTATTCTGCTGTTTGTTCTGGAATTCGAATCTGACGCGATGTTAACTTCCAAATGCCGTCTTCACGATCAAGAGTAAATGCATTAACACCATTTCCTGTTGTTAATACGAGTTGGGTTTGTGGCCCATAAATAGCATAGCCAGCGGCCACTTGGTGTCGACCTGTTTGTAAAAAATCATCTTCTGTGACGTCTGTTGTTTTTTCAGGACGTTTCAAAATAGAAAAAATGGTGCCGATAGATACATTGACATCAATATTACTGGAACCATCTAATGGATCGAATAACAATAAATAATTACCTTTAGGGTATTCATTAGGAATTGGAAAAGCGTGTTCCATTTCTTCAGATGCCATTCCTGCAAGGCAACCGCTCCATTGTGTTGCTTCCAAAAGAATGTTGTTTGACATGACATCTAATTTCTTTTGAACTTCGCCTTGAACATTAATATTACCTTGAATCCCCAACACATTAGCTAGTGCGCCTTTTCCAACCGCCGTACTGATGGATTTACAGGCTTGAGCAACGATTTCAATTAATTGTTTTAAATCAGAAGGCACTGTATTTGAACGGCGATTTTCTTCGATTAAAAATTGAGTCAGACTAATAAAACGATCTGCCATGGTATTTTTCCTTTTTAGTTATTGGCCGAGTGACTTGCTGATGATTTCACGAGTATCACGTGACAATGCACGTTCAGCAATTTGGTGAAGTACTTTTTCTGCTTTTTGACGTAAAGCTGGAATATAGCGCTTCCATTGATCCATTGTGCGAGCAAGTCTTGCCGCAACTTGAGGATTGAATGTATCAATTTCAGATACGACATCATGCCATAATGTATATCCACTACCATCTAATGAGTGAAATTGTGCCATATTGTTCGAACAATAACCAAAAATCAGGCTGCGAGCACGATTTGGATTTTTCAAGTTAAATGCAGGATGTGTCATTAGTTTTCGGATTGTAGCGGTTGTCGCTGTAGGTGAAGTCGCTTGTAAAGAGAACCATTTATCAATAACGAGTGCTTCTTGTTTAAATTCATGATAAAAGTGATCCAATAAGGCATGAGCTTGGCTAGATTTGAGCGTAACGCCTGAATGAACTAAGTGGGTTAGAGCGGCTAATCGGTCCGTCATGTTATTGGCTTGATTGTATTGATCAATCGCTAATTGGGAGTAATCCTTTTTAGTATGAAGCAAATAATCTAATGCTCTATTTTTTAAAGCACGTTTTCCTGCATCTTGAGGGGTCGGATGATAAGAACCTGGCGTTTGATGGTTTTTATAAGTCATTAACCATTCAGTTTCAAGAGAACTTGCCAGTTTTTGTTGCATGAATTGTTTGGCAGTTTGAATAGATTGCGGATCAATTTCAACCATATTTTCTGCAATCATCATTTCATTTGGTAGTGTTAGAGTTAATTCGCGCAATGCAGGATCAAGTGTGTTGTCCATTAGAACGGAGCGGAATGCATCAATAAAGGCTTGATCTAGATCTAAAGGTGCATTTTTCTGGATGGATTGAATCAGTGTTTCTAAACGGCGTAATGCAAGTCGTTGACTAGCTTCCCAACGATTAAAAGGATCACTATCATGCGTCAATAAAAAGAGTAATTCTTTATCAGATTGTTCAAATTCTAAAATAACGGGAGCCGAGAAATTACGCAGCGCAGAAATAATTGGTTTTTCAGTTATGTTTTTGAATGTAAAAGTTTGCTTTTCTTGAGTGAGTTCTAAAATACAAGTGGTTGTTGCTTGTTTCTTATCAAGAGTAATTGCTATATCTTTACCGGTACTATCAAGTAAACCGATTGCAACTGGAATGAGAAATGGCAATTTTTTATCTTGTCCCGGGGTTGCTCGACAAGATTGTGATAAGGTAATAGACAGTTCTTTTGTATCAGCTCGATATTGACTCTCTAATTTGACTCGGGGTGTTCCTGCTTGACTGTACCAACGTTCAAATTGTGTGAGATCTTTATGGTTGGCATCAGCCATCGCCATTAGAAAATCATGGCAAGTTACTGCATGTCCGTCATGTCGTTGAAAGTACAGATCCATTCCTTTTTTGAAGCCTTCTCGGCCTAATAATGTTTGATACATCCGAACAACTTCGGCTCCTTTTTCATAAACGGTAACCGTATAGAAATTGTTAATTTCTTGATAAGAATCAGGACGTACAGGATGCGCCATAGGACCAGCATCTTCCGGAAACTGTAATTGTCGTAGGGTACGAACATCAGCAATACGTTTTACAGCACGACCAGAAATAGTTCCTGTTCTGTCGGCAGAAAATTCTTGATCACGGAAAACAGTGAGTCCTTCTTTTAATGACAGTTGGAACCAATCACGACAGGTAACACGATCTCCTGTCCAGTTATGAAAATATTCATGACCGACAACGGATTCAATACTAGCAAAATCAGCATCAGTTGCAATGCGTGGATTTGCCAATACATATTTTGTATTGAAGATATTTAATCCTTTATTTTCCATCGCGCCCATATTAAAGTCGCTGACTGCAACAATACTAAATCGATCTAAATCTAATTCAAGACCAAAACGTTGTTCATCCCATTGAATACTGTGTTTTAATGATTCCATAGCATGGGCTGTTTTATCAAGATTACCGTGTTCAACCCAAACTTGAAGCTGAACATCGCGCCCATCTGCTAACTTAAAAGATTCTTCTTGGCAAACCAAGTTTCCTGCAACCAGTGCAAACAGATAAGAGGGTTTTCGAAATGGATCGTCAAATTTGACAAAATGACGTCCATTAGCAATATCGCCTTGATCTATTATATTGCCATTAGATAATAAAATGGGATAACGTGCTTTATCTGCTGTTAATGTCACAGTATAGGTTGCCATAACATCAGGACGATCTTGAAAATAAGTAATTTTCCTAAATCCTTCTGCTTCACATTGAGTAAAGAAGTTGCCATTGGACATGTAAAGTCCCATAAGGGAGGTGTTTTTATCGGGATGAATGCGTGTCTTGGTAATCAGTTTTACATTGTCTGGTGCGTTATGAATGGTTAACTGATCTTCACCAAGGGTATAGCAACTCGTTTCTAAAGCGACATCATTCATTGAAATGGCAAGGAGTTCCAATTCTGTGCCAAAAAGCGTCAGTTCATTGCCAGTCGCATCGGGATTTTTGTGCAATGTCATAACTGCCGTGACAATAGTATTTGATGGATCTAAGTCAAAATTAAGATCAACATGTTCTGTTAAGAAAGTTGGCGCTTTATAATCAAGCCGATAAATTGTTGAGGAGTTAGAAGAAGTCATTAGTACAATCCAAAGATCAATAATAATAGATAATATTATCTATCAATTTTTGAAGTCATGTCAGTTGCATGCCAAAACAAGTTCATCTCAATTTTTAAAAATAATTGCCGAAAGTATAAGGTGTGATGAAAGTTGTTTTGTTATTTATCGATGATTAGACGGATTATTGAATATTGAGTTTAGTTTTATGTTAAAGATGCGTTTTGATGAAAAATAAAAAAAGATCCAAAATTTTAGGATCTTTTTTTATTTTCGGAGGATCAAACTGATTATTTAATAAGATAAATATTACGATCAGCAACACCGACGATCCATTTAGGCGGTTTACCGCGACCAGTCCAAGTATTGCCTGTTAATGGGTCACGATACTTAGGAGGAACAGGATCACGTCTAAATGAAGATCTCCGATTTGCACTTAAATCTGCAATAGTAATACCATACTGATCCATCAATACTTTTATTTTTCCAATCGCTTCAGCAGTTTCTTGTTTTCTCGCTTCTTCAGCTTGTGCTTGCAGATTAGCAATCTGAGCTTTTAATTCAAGATACGTTGCCATATACCTCTCCTATTAAATTATCAATACGAAAATATAAAAATCATTGTAATAAATTTATTTCAATAAATAAAGTATTTGATTAAAAACAATAAAATCTTATTAATTGAAATGATATTGTTTTGATTCAGAAATCCAAGTTGTTGGACTCATAATTCTAAAAAGCCCGTATTTTTTATTGCGTTTCGCAAGCTTTAATAAAGCTTTATCTTTAGAAAAAAGAAATTGTGCATTCGCATCAAAAGCAATTTCCATAAATTTTTGATCGTCATGGTCCGTGCAAATAGGTAGAAAATGGTGATTTTTAGGAGGGCATTGAATAACTTGAATCAATTGATCAAAATCTGTAGTTGCTTTTGTTTTATCAATATGCGTTAAGTTAAATTTTGGATAATCTAATACACGTAGAAATTCTTCACGACAATCCTGGCGAGTGATCGCTTGAAATTTTTGGGATTTTACGGCCTGTAATAAGGGATATGAAGTCGTATCATGAAAGACGAAAAAATCAAGACAAATATTTGTATCAAAAACAACTAATGGAATTGGCGTTGTAATATTCATTCTTCTTAAGAAAAAAATGATTTGTAAGGATAGAAATTCTAACGGATGATAATTGATACTTATTAAATATTATTGATAAGATTATTCAATTTCTTCAAGCACAGCATCGATTCCCTTTGTCTCAATTAATAAGGTTAGGCGACGATGCTCTCTGATAGCTTGATTGTAAGTTGAAAAATGCCAGCGTAGTTGAATGTCATTATTAAGACCCAATACGGTTGTTTCAAATAGTTTTTTTTCACCATGCCCAAAAGAATGATCGATTCCAGTAAAAATAGTAGAGATCAATAAGGGGCCAATTTGATTTTGTTCAATAATTCGATTGGATGCTGATGTCATAAAGATTGCCCATTCATTCATTGAACAAGGAATTGGTTTTTTCTTTGATAATTTATAGAAATGGTTTTCAACTTCAGAATCGGAAGTATCATTAAGATTAATTTGTTGCTGATTCATCAGTATTCCTTAATATTAAATTACAACATGTTAAAGTAAGATAGCGTTATGATTAAGAGTATCTTATTTTTTTAGCCGAATATTTGTATCTTGTAAAAGTAGATAAATTTAATTGAACGAAGACATGTATTTGGAACAAAGTGACGGCATAAAAATCAGATAAGAAATCCTATTTGTTATAGATTAAATAAATTTTAGTCGAGTTATTTTTAATATAAAAGAGGATGTTTAGATAAAAGCAAAAAGTCCAGGTGAGTCGTCGTGTTTTTGTAATATTATGGTGTATATCGAATATTGTCTAAGAAGTATTTTTAATGATTAGTCATTGAGAAATGTATTTATAAACTAGAATTGTGTATTTTTGAGAATTTTTAACGATTAAGGTGAAATATGTCAGTTTATGAAAATTTAAAAGAGCTCAATATTGAGTTACCTCCTGTAGCAAAACCTGTTGCGTCTTATGTTATGTATGTAAAATCAGGAAATCTTGTTTTCTTATCAGGACATCTTGGCAAAAAAAATGGTAAGCCATATGTCGGACAATTCGGTAAAGATATAACCGTGGAAGAAGGGCAAAAAATTGCTCGTCAAACAGCAATTGATATGATCGGTACTTTACAAGATGCTTGTGAAGGAGATTTGACCAAGGTTAAACGAATTGTCAAAGTCCTTTCTTTAGTCAATTCAACGGGAGACTTTACAGACCATCATCTGATAACAAATGGTGCATCGGATTTATTGGTTGAAGTTTTTGGCGAAGCAGGAAAACATGCACGTTCTGCATTTGGGGTTGCGCAAATTCCAACAGGGGCATGCCTTGAAATCGAAATGATTGCAGAAATTGCTTAATGTTTGGCTTCTGTCTTTTAGGCAGAAGCCCTTTAATAAAAAGCATGGCATATTGCTTTAATTTTTCTGTAAAGTCATTATTATTTATTCCGTATATTCTAAATCTATTGGGGTAAAGCGGGATTCCACAAGATGACCCTTTTTACCTCGTCGACCACTGTAAAGGCTATCAGTTCCAGATGGAATTTTGACTTCATAGCGTTTGCCATTTTTTGATTGGCAGATTACTAAGCAGCCTTTTTCATCAAGCGGTAGAAATGCGATCAATTGTTCATCATCAGTTAAGTTCATTAACCGAGTGCCTCTACCGCCAGAGTCTAGCGTTCGCAATTCGTGTCGTTCAAATACTAATAGATGACCATTGCTAGAAAGTGTTGCAATCCATTGTTGGGTATCTGTTAAGGCAATTGGTTTTAGAAGTTTATCCTTTTTATTAAGGGCGATAAACGCTTTTCCGCGACGTGTTCGGCTAATCATATCGCTAATAGAAGCGATAAATCCATAGCCAGTAGAAGTTGCAAGCAGGATATGAATGTTATTGTTACCCGCAAAATAATGAAGGATATGTTCGTCAAGCCCAATTTCTATCAATGTTGTTACAGGTGTTCCATCACCACGACCATTAGGTAATTGATGAACAGGAATGGAATAGATTCGACCTTTTGATGAAAATACGAGTAATTCATCGAGCATATGACATTCGAAAATATCGTAGAGATCGTCTTCTCGCTTAAATGTTAAGGTTGCTGTATTGATAGCATGTCCATGTCGCAGTCGTAACCATCCATTTTTTGAGATGATGACAGTAACAGGATCGTTAGAAATTTTTTGTTCTATTAAGGCTTGATGATCTTTTTGAATCAATGTTCGACGGGCGTCGCCAAATTTCTTTTTATCTGATTCTATTTCTCGAATCAATAAACGTTGCATTGTTACAGGTTTATTCAAGATATCATGTAGTTGTTGCGTTTCTTTTTTCAAAGTGTTTAATTCTTGTTCAATCTTAATGGTTTCAAGCCGAGCTAATTGTCGCAGACGAATTTCCAGAATATCTTCAGCTTGTTGATTTGATAGATTAAATCGCATGATAAGCGTTGTTTTTGGATCGTCTGCTTCCCGAATAATTTGGATAACCTCATCAATATTAAGTAAAACGGTGATTCTTCCTTCTAAAATATGAATGCGCTTATTGGCTTTATCAAGACGCCATTTTGACCGACATTTGATGGTATCAAAGCGAAATTCAATCCATTCTTTTAGAATTTTTTTGAGCCCTTTTTGCTGAGGACGACCGTCTACACCAATCATGACCAAGTTAATAGAAGTATTACATTCTAAAGAGGTATAAGCAAAAAGTGTTTGTATGAATGTTTCGGGACTGATGCGTTTTGATTTGGGTTCAATGACAATTCGTACGGGATTTTTTCTTCCAGCTTCATCACGGACTGTATCGAGTAATCCTAAAAATTGTTGTTTTAGTGTTGTTTGTTCAGGAGTTAGTGTTTTTTTACCTGAACGAATTTTGGGGTTAGTAAGTTCTTCAATTTCCTGTAGAATTTTTTGAGCAGAAACGCCTGGGGGTAATTCAGTGATAACAACTTGCCATTGGCCCCGAGCAAGCTCTTCAATTGTCCATTTTGCACGAACTCTGAGGGTGCCTTTACCTGATGCATAAATGGAAGAAATGATTTCTGGTGCGGTGATAATTTGTCCCCCTCCCGGAAAATCGGGGCCAGGAAGAATTTGCATCAATGCATCATGTGTTAGTTCTGGGTTTTTAATGAGGGCAATCGTAGCATTAGCAATTTCTGTTAAATTATGAGGAGGAATTTCTGTTGCCATTCCAACAGCAATTCCTGATGCGCCATTCATTAAGGTAATTGGGAGACGTGCCGGGAGTATTTCAGGTTCAATGAAAGAACCATCGTAGTTATCTATAAAATTAACGGTTCCTTGTTCGATTTCAGATAATAGTAATTGAGCAATTGGTGTTAATTTCGCTTCTGTATATCGCATCGCCGCAGCACTATCACCATCACGGGAACCGAAATTTCCATGACCATCGACTAATGGGTAACGTAATGTGAAATCCTGTGCCATACGAACGAGCGCATCATAGACGGATTGATCGCCATGAGGGTGCAATTTACCGAGGACATCGCCAACAACAGCGGCAGATTTTCGGGGTTTTGCTTCAAAAGAGAGACGTAACTCATTCATTGCATAAAGAATTCTTCGTTGAACAGGTTTTTGTCCATCGCGAATATCGGGCAATGCTCGTCCTTTAACAACAGAAATTGCATAATCCAAATAGGCGCGTTCTGCGAAATTGGCTAATACCAATCGTTCATGATCTTCTTGTTGTGTTTCGGGGACTTGAGAGGCATCAAAAAGGGAAGGTTGGTTATTCATCCTATTTGTTTACTTTTTTAAGGCTCTGTTTTAAGTAAAAATTGATTCTTATTTTTCAGCAAATCTTTTAGAAATAAAATGAATGAAGGGAAGAACCTTCATTCATTTCTATTAATCATTCGATAATTAAACTTATTGTCTTATCACTTTCATAATTTCAGAAGAAACAAGAGCTGATCCATTATAGTTCAGATGATTATTATCACGATATAAGACTTTTCCATTTTTTGAGATATAACAGAAATCTTTATCACAAAGTATATTCGACAAATCAACAAAAGAAATATTTTTGTAATCTTTGGCAATCATCTTCGCTAAATTATTATAATTTTGGATAGGTTTAAAGCCGATATATTCTGATTTATTAAATTTGCACTTATCTTCATTTATGCCAGATCGGATGCACCCACTAGGTTTTTTAGGCGTTTTAGGATTATCAAGAACAACGACAACTTTTTTTCCTGCATCCGATAAGCGTTTAAAAGTTCGCTTCATTCCATTTTCAATAACTTTAAGAGGATTTTTCTCATTTGGATTTTGAGTATCAATGGCGTCTTTAGCAGAACAATGCGGATTATGTGCTAATACAACGGTCTTTATTTCAGGATGTTTAAAAATATAATCAAAAGCTTGTTTATGCAAAATATTTGCTTGATCTCTCATACACCCTGCTTTTGGAGCTTTCGTCCCAGTCTTTATATCAATGAGAGGGGCACCACAACTGATTGGAAATACTGCAATACCTTCATTTTCTCGGGTTTGTTCAGCCAATCCAGAAAAAAGATGCCCCGCATGTGAATCACCAATAATTGCAATCGTATTTTTATCCTTTTGCATGGCACATTTGTTATCAGATAGACCATCCCAATCAGGGAATTGTCGATTGCATCTCAATTTAGATTCATTCCAAAGTATTTCAATTTCCTTTGCTTTTTCTTTATCAACGATTTCAATATTTAATCGAACCATCTCTCCTTTATTTTTGTAGATGAAAAATCCACCTATCCCCACCCCAACCATCATCAAAAAAAGCATAATCGTTTTAGTTTTGCCATACCGTCCAAACCGTAAAGGATTTTCGATAAG
>CAKRSU010000033.1 GCA_934401755.1 uncultured Oxalobacter sp. | reverse complement strand
TTTTTTATTCCCTCTCCCCCCCCCACACACACCTCTCTTCAGCGCACGTACACACGCGCGCAACTTGCCGCTAAGCGACTCGATCCTCCTCTAGCACGCTTTATACTTACTCCATTACTCTCCCTCTGATGCCTTTAAATTCTTATTCCAATTCGTTAATCTCTTGGGTTTGATTGTATTTGTCTTGAGATTGTTTAATAGATAATATTTGTATTGAAATGATCTTTAGGTAATTATTAAGGAATATTTAATGGAGATATGGATGGTTGTTGTGGCTGTTGTTATTGCAATAGCTATTGTTTGTTTGCCAAAACTGATAAAAAATTGGTATAAAAATCTTCCTCATCTAAAGAAGATGCGCGAGTGTGTTGATCAAATACAAAATTTTCAAGAGAAATATCCAAATATTTCGGATTATGAGAATGCTATTATTTTGGAATTACGAAAGCAACAAGCTGATATTGATATTATAAAAAATCTTCTTGGTTCAGCGTATAACAAAACATTAACCCAGGCATATCGTTCGCATGAAAATCCTATGCGTTTCACAGATAGGTGGTTATACTCAAGTATCGCTCCGAAGCGGTGGGATTATATTGATGGCATTCTGCATTACTATGTATATATTGTGCAGGTATTGCTTGATAAAGAGTGTCGGCCTACTTCACTAATTACGGGGATAGGCGGTAAACAAATATTTATTGAATGTATTGAAACGGCTTATGCTAAGGAGATAGATCCGGATATCCTAATTAAAGAGAATTTTCTTAGTTTGAAACATTAGTCATAGTTATTCTCAGAGAGAAAATGGAGATTAAATGGAATTAAGTATTATCTTTTATCCTAGTGGGCATCTTCAGTTACAAGTACCCGATGATGACTTTTGTCATGTGTATGATAATCCAGCAAGATTAGCTAAAGATGTTTCTGATCTAATGGATGGCGAAACTGCACTTGGATGGTATGGTAATGATTTAGATGCTTGGATAGATGATGATAAACTCGAAATGTTTCGTTATATCAAACAATCTCAAATTACGGATTATTTGTTAGCGTTAAAGGCAGGAAAGCTTGACACTTCAGATTTTTGGCCCCATCAAAAAGCATTTTTTCTAGAATTGATGAAAAAGAGAAACATTTGAATATTTTTTAATTGTGAACCCTTTTGATTTATGGAAAGGGTTCTTTTTAGAATTTTCTAGAGAGATTTCTATAATTGGTTTAAGCAACGGCTTTTAGTATTGCTACTAATAATTTCCAAGCTTTCTCAACGGTATCAATCTCTAAAGATTCTTTGGGAGAATGGGGATTGTGAATTGTTGGTCCAAACGAAATGGCATCTAATATTGGGTATTTTGCTTTTAAAATACCGCATTCAACACCAGCGTGGAAAATATGTGTGGATGGCGATTCATGAAAAACGCTTTGATAAACTTCTTTGCAGATTTTTAGAATAGGGGAATCAAAATGAGGTTCCCATCCAGGGTAGCCATTTTCTTTTTTAGCGGATGTTTTTGATAGTGCAAATAAACTAACTATTTCATTAGCCAATGCCTCGCAAGCACTATCAATGGTTGAACGAACCATAAATATGCAAGAGCCTTTGTCTGCTTGTAGATTAACAATCCCAATATTATTAGACGTTTCTGGCGCACCAGGGATAGAAGAACTCATTCGCCAAACACCATGAGGTGCGGCATTTAATGAATTTAACCATAGTTGCTGGTCTAGTGCTGACATTACAGTGGATGCAGAAATATCCTTGCTACTGATCAGAATAGCATTATCAATGCCCGCTAGTTCATTGCGGTAAATGGCTTGATATGTTTGAAGTAATTGTTTAAGAGACGTAAGATTTTCTGGAGGTAAAGCGATCACAGCAGAGGCTTCGCGTGGAATGGCATTGCGTGCGGTTCCTCCAAAAAGACTACTAAGTTGAAATGGAATTGTTTGATTGATAGCCGTTAATAATCGAACCAGCAATTTTATGGCATTTCCGCGACCTTCATGAATGTTAACGCCAGAATGTCCACCTCGCAGATTAGAGATATTAATCTGAATGGTTTTCATATTGCTTGAAATATTGTCAGATTGATGTTCTCTTGAGACATTGACATCTAATCCCCCGGCACATCCAATGCAAAACTCTCCCCATGTTTCGCTATCAAGATTGAGTAAGATTTTGCCTTGAAGAATTCCTGTTTGTAAGTTGTTTGCGCCTCCCATGCCTTCTTCTTCATCGACTGTGAAAAGCGTTTCAATAGGGCCATGTACTAATGTTTTATCTTCTAAGATCGCTAAGGCAAGAGCAATACCAATGCCATCATCAGCACCAAGGGTTGTATTGTTTGCTGTCACAATATTGCCAGTTACTTGAGGACAAATTGGATCTTTTGAAAAATCATGTTCTATTCCTTCATTTTTTTGGCAGACCATATCTAAATGCCCTTGCAAAATAATGCCAGGAGAATGCTCATGTCCAATACTTGCAGGTTTTCGGATGATCAAATTTCCGCCAGTATCGATCAGATTTTCGAGATTTTGTTGATCCGCCCAGTTTTTAAGATAGGCTACAATCGCTTTTTCGTGTTTGGATTGTCGTGGAATAAGACTGATCGCAGCGAAATGTTTCCAGACCAGTTTAGGCTCTAAATTTTTGAAAGGGTAATTGTTGGAATTGAATGTGCTTGTCATGATGAAAATTAAATTTTTAAAAAACGTTATATATCATACCAATTCCAATTTGGAAGATAGTTTGTTTAGATGAAAAATTTTGAAAGAACGGAGTATTCCAATACGAGTGTATAAATATTCTATTGATTCGAGTTATGTTATATTCCACTTTTCGTTATTTAATGTGATGGATAATTAATATTATTTGTGATAGAAAATGATTGAATTTGTTCAAGAATATTTATCCTTTTTTGAAGGCTCTCCCGTTCTGTATACAGTAGCCGCTATTATTGTATTAGTTGTTTTCTCAGTATTTTTATACGTATTGTTCAAACAGATTCTTTTACGTGTTGTTCGAAAAGTTCTGAGCATGAGCGGTATTTCCGGTATTGGGTATGAACTAATTGATCGGGTGGCTTCTCGATTAGCGAATGTAATGCCAGCAACAGCATTTACTCAAGGTGTTCATTGGGTACCGAATATGTTCCCCGCATTAGCAACCGTTATTCATAATGTGGCTGCTGCATTCATTGTATTAACTTTAGCAAGAGCTGTAACAGGAGGCTTAGATATCGTTAATGCGTTGTATAACATTCGTCAAAACTCCATAGAACGACCGATTCGTGGGTATATACAATTACTTAAGCTTGCTGTTTACCTAATTGCAATCATCTTAATGGTATCTGTTCTATTTGATAAATCGCCTATTTTGCTGTTATCTGGTTTGGGCGCAATGGCTGCGGTTCTTATGTTAGTTTTTCAGGATACCTTGCTTTCATTGGTTGCTAGTATTCAAATTTCTGCAAATGGTAGTGTACGAGTTGGCGATTGGATTGAAATGCCAAGTCTTAATACCGATGGGACAGTCGTTGATATGGCATTGCATACTGTTAAAGTGCAAAATCTTGATCGAAGTGTAACAACTTTCCCTGTTCGACGTTTGGTGACAGACCCTTTTAAAAATTGGAGAGGAATGCAAGAGTCCGGTGGACGGAGAATGAAAAGGGCTTTATATATCGATCAATCAAGTATCCATTTTTTGACTGATCAAGAATATCTTCAGATTCGACAAATACCTTTGTTAAAAGATTGGTTACAAGAAAAAGAAAAAAATAGTACTGGGAGAGATGATTTAGCTCATATTGGCCAATTAACAAATATTAGTGTATTTCGGGCTTATGTTGAGCAATATCTTTATACGCATGCTAACGTTGATCAAAAGGATACGATTCTTGTCAGACAAATGGATCCTGGTGTGACAGGATTACCGATTGAGATATATTGTTTCATTACAACGGTAGAATGGAATCGTTATGAATCGATTCAAGCCGATATTATTGATCATATTTATGCTATTTTGCCTAGATTTGGCCTTTTTATTTATCAACAGCCTAGTGGTAAAGATTTGGAAGCATTAAATTTGATATTAAATCGAAAAATGTAAAAATTTTTGGAACATATCCAGTTGTTATTCATGATATAGCGAATAGATTGCTGGGGAAGTGGGATGAAAATTAGAAAAATTTTTCATAATATACCCAATAATGTCCGTGATATTGGAGTGGTTATCCTATTATGGATAGCAGCAATTATGGCTGGATATGTTCCTCAAAAATGGCAAGATCTTGGCGTTGTTATTGGCAGTATTTGTGTCGTAGGGAGTCTCACAGTTGTCTTTTTTATCATTCAACGTTTTTTTGCTGGTTATTTTAATCGGTTATTGATTCTTAGACGAATGAATGCCCATATCCTCTATGGGCGACTCAATATTATCAATGTTAAGCTGATGGTATTTTTAAAAAAGCTTAATGCTTTTAAAAATACGGGATCCTCAGAAATATTTCATCTTCTTGAAAAAGAGTTGCCTACTTTAATGAATGAGGAATGGTTGAAATCATTAATAGATTTAGCTAGAGAGAGTGGTCTTCATCAAGAAGAGAAGGATAATTTTAAGAGGGCATTGGATCAATTAACAAATTTATGGCAGTCATTTGAAAAATTGAAACGCATTCAAAATATTGATTCGATTGAAATGAAAGCATGGCAAACTCAATTATGTAAAATAACCCAACAAGCGTTAGCATCGTTCAAGTTAGTTATCTGGCATATTGAAGCTTGATCGTATTTTGATTTTTAATGATGAAATGGATAGAACCCAATAAAAATGATCGGAAATCCGCAGAGCTCAAGGCCCTTTTTCATCTTTGGATAATGGGAGTTTTGCTTTATGGATTAAGAATTTCTCCTGCCGTTGCCGATGATGGACATGAAGGGGATGTATTCGCTATTAGTGGGATGATATTTGTTTTTATCATCATTGGTTTCTTCTATCAAATGATGAAATCTCATCAAAAAAACAATACATTGGTTTTTGAGCGAATGAATGCGACGCTTATGGAAGGCCAATTGACGATCATTATGACTCATCTTGAAAATTTAGTGGATAGTATTGAATATAAATGCCAACGTGACTGCTTTTTTGCGTTAACTCAATTTCATCAATTTGTCTGTGTTGATAATATCTTATGGCGCAATCAGCTATTAGATTTGGCAAAACAAAGTGCGTTAAGTAAAAGCAATCAACAACGGCTTAATAAAGCATTGAATCAACTACGAGATTTACGAAAGTTTGAAAAAATAATTCAAGTGCATTCTCAAGATGAAATAATGAGAAAAATTATGTTCAGTGCAAACGAAACACTCGATCTTTTTAGAAAAGTTAAACGGAGTTTAGTTGTTGAATAATAATGATGGGCTTTTTACCATATTTTGAGCACGAGTTATGCTGTGGCACGAATGATTTTATTAGGATCTTCGTGCCATAATTTCTCAATTCTTTTCGAAAACTAACCCATTGCCATTGGAAAAATGCAATGACATCGTAGATGGTTTTGCATCATTAAAAGTGATTTTTACGGGTTCTACTGAATGCAGATGTTCGATAACTAGCTGTTCTAATTTGTTTAATTCAGGAGAACATAGCATTTTTGTTGAGAGTGTATTGTAAAAAGTAATCGTTTGTTGATGATTAATTTGCCATGAGCCATTTAAAATATTACATGCATTTTCAATTGCAAAATGCTTGTCCGTAAAAACTAGTTCAATGGGCGCTTTGGATTGAACAAAAAAAGCATCGATACGTTTTCCTTGTGAATCTGTTGCATTAATCAGTTTCCATCGGGTGTTATTCAAATTAGAAGTGACTTGGGGTGTTTGCGTATCCGATGGATTGGATATATCTGGCATCGTTGAACAAGCACTCACTAAAATGGTTGCTGCAATAAAGCAGTATTTTCGAAAAAAACGCATCGATAAATTCCTTTATTTAATAATATTCATTTTATTTCTATTGCGTTGCGGTAGAGCAGGTTGCTCATTTGCATAGCCGATTGCAACGCCAAATTGAGGAGTATATTCTTTAGGAATTCCTAATTCTTGTTTTAAATTTGCTGCGATAACAGGATCTTTAAATGCAATGGTATAACCCGCCAGATAACAAGAGCCAAGTCCTAATGAATAGGCGGCAACGCACATATTTTGACAAGCATTTGCACAGTCAATACGAGTGTTAGGCGTTTCATTGCCCGATACAATAATGAGAGTAGGCGCGTTATAAAATGGAGAAAAATTAGGATCTTTTGCTTTGGCGAGACTTTTATCATCGCCTTCTTTTGCAAGAGTATCTCGTGCTGCATTACAAATTTTATTTAATAAGTTTGGGTTTTGAACAGCGGTCAAAAACCAAGCTTCTCGCCCTCGTGAAGTCGCGGCATAAAGACCAGCTTCGAGAATAGCATTTAATGCTTCATCTGAAATTTGATCCGTTTTATAGGAACGAATGCTGCGTCTATGGATCATATTGCTGATTGTTTCATTCATCAGAAATCTCCTTATTAAAAGACAACAAGTTTTATTGATGATGTTTTGTGTCCTTGTTGAATCCCTAAGAGCTTATCAGAAATTATCATCTATGCAAGAAGGTAATGGATAATTGTAGGGATGGTTAAAATAATAGAGGGAGACACATTATGATTCCAACAATTAAAGGGATTGAAAAATTATCGTCAATATGAATGCGATTTTCATAGACTTCAGCTAGACAAGCTAAAAAGACCCCGATAATTCCGCAAATTGTAAACAGTAATCCTGTATTAAATAAAAACTGGAAAAAGAATACGGTTAATATACCGGTAATAAAAAAGGCGATACTCCCTTCTAGACTTTTTGTACCATGATTAATTTTATGAACACCAAATCTTCTGCCAATCAAAGCGGCAGCCGTATCTCCTAGTAGCATAACAGTAAAACTTGTCATCGCAATAATTTTGGGAAAAAGTATGACAGAAAGAAGCGCAGCAGCAATAACATAAGGAGCACCGCTAAGACGGAAAGTCGTTGTTTCTTTTTCTTTTCCTCGAAGGATTCGACCAAAAAGTGTGCCGTATGTCATAGTAAATAAAGACCACCGTCGATAATTGCCGTATTCCGTCAAAATACATCCAATTAGTAATAGAGAGAACAGTAAAATATTGATCGGTTTTGGGAAAATAGCAATAACGATGACCATCCAAAGAGAACTAATATGAATCGCTTTTCTAAAAAGTTCTTGGCGATATGAAATTTGAGCGTACATTTTTGATCCCTATTATTAAAAATGAGTGAGAACTATTCCTGTGTGTTTATGTTTTGTAATGTGTTTTTTGCATGACATATCAATTCAATCATGATTTATTTTGAGTTGTTTTTGTCGGGAGTGGTTCCGTTCTACAACTGTCTAAAATATCCAATGATTTGTTATAGGTTGTTGAATTAACTTCTAACAAGGCAAGTAATGTTGAAAATAAATTATCATGAGAAAAGTTATTTTCTTCCGCTTTTTTCTCAATGCATTTGAAGTCAAGATGATCTTGTTTTTTCATACGATCTGACATCCAAAAGACCATTGGAACATGTTTTTGAGATTGTGGGGCGATGCTATAAGGCATTCCATGCAGATAAATATTATTTTCTCCAAGGGATTCACCATGATCAGAAATATAAATAAGCCCTGATTCTAATTTAGGGAATTTTTTCAATGTTTTGATAGCATTAGCGACAATATAGTCCGTATAGAGAATCGTATTATCATAAGTATTGATAATTTCTTCTTGAGAGCATTTTTGCAAATCGGCCGTGTCGCATGTTGGTGTAAATTTCCTAAAGGTATCTGGATAACGTTTGTAGTAAGTTGGGCCATGGCTTCCTATAGTGTGTAAAACAATAACGGAATTCTTTTTAAGGTTAGCAATACGCTGTTCTAGACCATCTAATAGGATTTCATCGTAACAGCTGCCATCACTTGAGCAATATTTAGGATGATTACTTTTGAAAAGATTTTCGGTTTGTACACGTTTGCAAACGCCTTTACATCCATCGTCATTTTCTAACCAAATAATGTCATATCCTGCTCGTTGGAGAAGGTCTAATAGATTTTCACGATTTTGTACTTGATCTCGCGAGGAGAAATCTTTGCGGGTGATATCTGAAAACATGCATGGAACAGAGATATTGGTTGCGGTTCCACAAGAAAGCACATTTTTAAAGGAAATAATATTTTCTTTAGAGAGTTCAGGATTTGTATTATGTTTGTACCCATTTAAAGAAAAATGATCGGCTCGTGCGGTTTCTCCTAGGACAAGTATTAATACGGTTGGTGTTGTATCGGGATAAGGTAACAATTGAGCGTCTTCGTCAAGAATGGTGAAAGTCTGATCAGCCATAGCAACAATACGATAATAGCGAAATATGGCATGCAGATAATTTGTTGTATTAATCAGTTTGAGTAAAGGTTTATTATTCCGTCCAAAAGTTGCATATTCTTTATAGAAGGCACCCGCAATGAGTCCGACTATGACAGCACTTAAAGCAATGGTAATTGATCGGCTCTTGAGTTCTTGAAGCCATGGTGAATAGTTAATTTTTGTGATACCAATCCCAATGGCAGGAATAATCCCGGTAATTAGGACCCAGATAATCGCGTTGGCAGTAATAAGATCCGAGGCTTCACGAACATTCGTTTCCATGACGTTTCTGATCATATCTGCGTCAATGACAATCCCTAAATTAAACATCAAGTAGTTTGTCGCACTTGAAGAGATTGTTAATATAATCAATAAAGGTTTTGTCACATAAGGCAAAGTGATGAGACTAAAAAAGAAAGTCATTGCACAGAAAATGACAACAGGAAAACTGAAGGCAAATATCACCATCTTAAATCCTGTTAACTCAATATGATCGATGAGATAGCGCCAAAGACTCAAATTGAGAATGGTTGTGAAATAAAGCGCAGCAAGTATCACTAACCATCTGCTAGAGATTGCCCAATTTTTAAACTGACGAAAGTTAAAAGAAGGCTTTTGGGCATTAACGTTGGAAAATGATAAAAACATACAGAATCCTTCTTCAGTTAAATATTGTCTTGGCGGCAACTTGCAAACATATCGAGTGACTTGTCATAGGTTTTTGATTCAATACCCATCATGGCAAGAATGGTGTGGTAGAGGTTGTCGTGTGAAAAATCCTCAGATTCTGCTTTTTGAGCAAGACAGTGGTAGTTATAATTGCCTTGTTTTTTCATGCCGTCTGACATCCATAGAATAAAAGGAACGTGTTTTTGTCCATCTGGCGCAATGGAATAGTTATAAGCGTGTAAGAAAATACCGTTTTCACCTAAAGATTCCCCATGATCTGATAAATAAATCAAACCAGGATTGAGTTGTGGGAATTTCTTGAGAATGTTGATCGCTTTTGCGACAACTACATTGGTGTAATGGATCGTATTGTCATATGAATTACGCAATGCGTCGGGATCACATCCATGAACATCACTTGAATCGCAAGTCGGCTTGAATTTCTTTTGGCTATCTGGATAACGCAAATAATAAGCGGGACCGTGGCTGCCGATCGTATGCATAACGATAAAGGTATCCCGTTTAATATTCGCTAATCGTTTTTCTAAACCATCTAAAAGAATTTCATCAAAGCAGGTTCCATTTGAGCAAAAGCGCTTATCTTTACTTTGATCTAATTGTTCCGTTGTTATTCGTTTGCAAACGCCTTTACAACCTTCATCATTGTCTAACCAAAGTACGTCGTATCCCGTTTGTTTGAGCAAATCAAGAAAGTTTTCTGTAAAAGGTGCTGATTTGATGCTAAAGGATTTACGTCCCTGCGCAGAAAACATACATGGAACCGAAATGCTGGTTGATGTAGCGCAAGAAAACACGTTTTTAAACGAAATGACATCTTCTTTGGCGAGTTCAGCATTAGTTTCTCTATTGTAGCCATTGAGTGAGAAATGATCGCCACGGGCCGTTTCGCCAACAAGTAAAATGAAAACAGAGGGTTTATCTGATTTTGCACTAATACGTTTTGCATTGGGATCCAAACGAATTAAATCTTGGTCAATCAGTGTTTGTCGACGTAAATTGCGTTGAATGGCTCGATAAATATTAAAAGGATTAGCAAGACTAGAGATGGCACGATTATCATGGCGAAAAAAGTAATATTGTCTAATGCCAGCAAAGGTTGTAATGAGTAATAAAATCAATCCTCCCACAAAGAATTTTAATCGTAAGAAGAACTCTTGTTTTAACGGCAAATAATCAATCTGTGTGATCGCAAGGAGTGTGGCAGGGACAAGTCCTGTGAATAAAATCCAAAGGATCGCTTTAAATGTCACGAGTTCCAATGTTTCACGGGGTGTCGTTTCGATAACATTTTGGATCATATCGGCATCGATTGTGATACCGAGATTAAACATTGCATAGTTAGCAATGCTTGAAATGATGATGAGAGGAATGAAAAATAGCTTTCCAAAATAGGGGAGCAATACCAAATTTATTATCAAGAATAATAATAAAAAGAGAAATATAGGGAGCGTAATACAAACGAGATAAGCATTAAATCCCCATGAAAAGTCCATGCGAGTAAAGACGTATCGCCATAGTCCTAAATTGAGGCATGATGCAAAGTAGAAAGCAATTACCATACTTAACCATAAACTTTTCATATGAAAGATATGAAAAAGAGGAAAACGGTTAAAAAATTGCTTGATGGAAGTCATTTAAATCACCGTGATAAAAATTGAGATCAGAATGCTTTTGTTTTAGGGGACTTGATAAGGGAATAGAATTCGTTGGGCTTAACATAATGAAAAGTACCAATGGAATTCCCGCTAGATAGATACGAACGGTGTTTAAAAATCCGTATATGTCTAAAACATCATATAAATTGAAATAAGAAATAATTTCGATGTTATTTAGACTGTCGTTTAATGAATAAAGTGCTGTTATGCCTAGTAACCCAAGTAGCGTGCTTTTAAGTAATTTACGAGATAGATGAGATAAAACCGCAATAAAACCTAGGATAACTAAACTGATTGTGCCTAAATAGTTTGTTAAATGAATTTCTCTCAATTCCGTTCCAAAAAATAGAGCGAGATAACATAATGCGAAAAAAATAAGTGATAAAGGGTGCTGGATTTTAGGAAAAGTAGCCTGAGATAGGTGACGTCCAATTGAAGTACGATACAGGCTACTACAGAGAGTCCATATCATAGTACTTTGAGCAATCTCTTGAGAAAATGAAGCATTTCCACGAAGAATTTCTATACTGCCCATTAGAAAAGTCGCGCCTAGCACACTTCCTAAAATAACGGCTGCTAAATGAGGTCTTGAATTTCGCCAAACAAAATAAAAAACGAGACAAAGTAATATGCATTCAGTCATATTAATTGTCAGGCCGTTCAAATAAATAGGGGAATAAGGAAAATCTTGAAAGAAAAATCTATATCGAATAGAGATATGATTAAGCCATTGATCAATGGCTGGAAATCCCCAAATGATGCTATAAAAAAATAACCAGAGGGGGAGAAAAATAGAAAGACTGTCACAAAATGGTTGGGTAGAATATTGCTTTCTAAACAGCCATTGTAAAGAGCGCTTTCCAAAATATTTAAAATTTAATATGGTTTTAAGGGGCAACATACCATGGTTCCAATTTTCTCTATGGCGTTACTATGTGCCCTAATAGGGCAATTCATTGTGAATGCTGCGTTAAGCAGAAATGACAGGCGTTAAAAAACGGTTAAAAGAGAATAAATATGCAGAAAATATTTATCGTTGAGGATAACCAAGATCTTCGATTTAATTTGGTAGATTATCTTGAGGCAAAAGGATATGAAACTGACAATATTGATGATGGGTTAAAAGCATTAGCGCTATTGACACTTAATCGGTACGATTTAATTGTTTTAGATGTTATGTTGCCAGGAATGGATGGGTTTACCCTTTGTCATGAATTACGTAGTCGAGGAAATGATACACCCGTGCTTTTTTTGAGCGCACGGGATACAGTGCAAGATCGTATTGAAGGATTGTCTAAGGGGGCGGATGATTATTTAGTTAAACCCTTTTCATTAGCAGAATTGAATTTGCGTATCCAAGCAATTCTAAAACGTTCTCAAAAAACAGCAGGGCATGTTTTGCATGTCGCAGATATTGAAATGAATTTGGATAGTTACACCGTGAAACGTGGCGACGTTTTAATAAAACTGAATCCTAAAGCATTTCAGATATTAAAAATATTAATGTTGAAAAGTCCTTCCGTTGTCTCTCGAGAAGAAATTGAAAATGAACTTTGGGGGGATAATCGTCCAGATAGCGATAGTTTACGTACTCATATCCATTCATTGCGTGTTGCCTTAGATTTACCATTTGAAAAAAGTATGTTGAAAACAGTAGCAGGATTTGGTTGGACACTTAGAGAAGACTGAAAGAAAAGTAATGAAGTGGTTTCAAACAATTAAAGCAAAATTTGCATTGTTTTATGCCATAACGGCATTAGTTTTAGCGGCGCTTTATAGTGGATGCATGATTTATATTCAGCTCAACACGGAAGCCATGCTAATGACATCGACTTTAGATAGCATACTAATGGAATCTATTGACGATGATCTGGCAAAAGGAGAACAACCTAAGCTTGATGCATTAACAGAACTTTATATTGAAAATGATCCCATTCGACCTATTCCTTATCAGTTTAAAAATCTGCCGGAAGGCTATAGCGAATATATTGATGATGAAGAATTGCATGTTTATATCAAAACTGTAAATGGCAAGCGTTATGTTTTAACGCGCCTACAGGAAGATTTTGAGAACTGGGAACATCAACAACTGATGAGAGGCATTATTCTTCTTGGGGTTGTTATGTTAATCGCATTTGGTATTGGTTTTTGGGCCATTCGTAAGTCTTTTGAACCGCTTGATC
This sequence comes from uncultured Oxalobacter sp., assembly GCA_934401755.1. GTDB lineage: Bacteria > Pseudomonadota > Gammaproteobacteria > Burkholderiales > Burkholderiaceae_D > Oxalobacter. The sequence goes on along the minus strand of CAKRSU010000033.1, from coordinate 4,947 downwards.
GTTTGCTGATAGAGACAAGAGGATTGGAACGGAAGTTACAAGAAGGCATTTTTGATGACCGATTATTTTCTGGACAATGGGAAAATAATGAAATTGGAGAATTAGCAGCTAGTTTTCAATCATTAACTCAACGGCTGACTCGATTGTGGGAAAGTGAACGTCGATTTGCTTCTGAAGTCAGTCATGAGCTTCGTACGCCATTGACCGTCATTGGGATGTCTATTGAGTTATTGGAGAATGCCAATAATTTAACGGATCGCCAAAAAGCAATTGTACAAAGAGCAAAAAGGACATCTTCTCGGATGAATGAGCTCTTGGAAGTTTTTTTAAATATTTCTCGAGGTGGGGGCAATAAAACAGGAAGAGTGGCAACGGTTGCAGAAATTATTGAAGAAATGTTGCCCATCTGGCAGGAAGAAGCAAAAGCGAAGGGCCTTAGTCTCATTTATACCGATTCTAATGAAATGGTGTGGCGGACTGGAGAAGATGTTGTATTTCCTAAAGTTTCAGGTGCAAAACAGTACAACGCTGTATTAGTGTCGGCATTATTTACTAATCTTGTTATGAATGCGATCCGATATACTGAAACAGGTGGCATTATTGTTTCATTAAGTGAAACGAAAGTAAGCATTGAAGATACCGGTGTTGGTATTTCAATCCATGATAAAGAGCATATTTTTGATTTTGGATATCGGGGATCTGTCATGGAAAATTCAGGCAAAGTGGGATATGGATTAGGTCTGGCGATAGCAATGCGTATATGCGCGATATTAGATTGGCAAATTGCAATGGATTCTATTGAAGGAAAGGGGACCATTTTTACGATAACCATGGAAAATCCTGTTAAATAATAAATATGGCAGGTAGGCTTATTGGCCATCTGAAACATTGGGACTTGAAATTAATAAGAGTGTCCATATATCTGTAGCTATTATTGATAAATAGTGATCCATAAAGGGAATATAAATGGCAGATACAGAAAAACAAACAATGGGTTTTCAAACGGAAGTGCAGCAAATATTGCGCTTAATGATCCATTCACTTTACTCGAATAAAGAGATTTTCCTGCGTGAATTGATTTCTAATGCATCCGATGCAATTGATCGTCTTCGCTATGAAGCGTTGGATAAACCAGAATTGATGGCTGGAGATACAGAGCTAAGAATTCGTATTAGTTTTGATCGAGATGCTCGCACCATCACTATTTCAGATAATGGTATTGGAATGAGTCGCGAAGATGCAATTAATAATTTGGGAACGATTGCAAAATCAGGAACGAAAGAGTTTCTATCGCGTCTATCTGCCGATCAGAAAAAAAATGATGCACTTATTGGCCAGTTCGGGGTCGGTTTTTATTCAGGATTTATTGTCGCTGATAAAATCACGGTTGAAAGTCGTAAAGCAGGATTACCTTCAAATCAAGCCGTGCGTTGGGAATCAGATGGAACTGGAAGTTTTAGTGTCGAAAATATTGAAAAAGAAACTCGCGGAACCGATATTATCTTGCATTTAAGAGAAGGGGAAGAAAGTTTCCTGAATAATTGGGAATTACAGAATATTATTCGCAAATATTCTGATCATATTTCTTTGCCGATCCAAATGCTAAAAGAAGAATGGGATCCTGAAAAGAAAGAAACCAAAACAACATCAGAATATATTACGGTTAATCAGGCCAATGCATTATGGGCACGTAATAAATCGGAAATTACTGATGAACAGTATAAGGAATTCTATAAACATATTTCCCATGATTTTAACGATCCACTCGTTTGGACTCATAATAAAGTAGAAGGGCGAACAGAGTATAGTCAGTTGCTCTATATTCCAAAAGAAGCCCCGATGGATCTTTGGGATCGTAAACAGCGTAATGGTTTAAAACTGTATGTTAAACGCGTTTTCATTATGGAAGATGTTGAACAGTTGTTGCCATTTTATTTGCGTTTTGTTCGTGGGATTATTGATTCGAGTGATTTACCGTTAAATGTTTCGCGTGAAATTTTGCAAGAATCTCGTGATGTAAAAATGATCAGAGAAGGTTCAACTCGTCGAGTTCTTGCCATGTTAGAAGATCTTGCCCATTCAGATGATCCAGCAAAGAAAGAAAAATACGCAACTTTTTGGACACAGTTTGGTAAAGTCTTAAAAGAAGGGATTGCTGAAGATCCAACGAATAAAGATAGAATTGCAAAATTACTCCGTTTTGCCTCAACTCATAATGATACAGATGTTCAAAATGTATCTCTAGATGATTATATTTCTAGAATGAAAGATGGGCAGACTCGTATTTTCTATATTACGGCTGAAAATTATAATGCGGCTAAAAATAGTCCACATCTGGAAATCTTTAAGAAAAAAGGAATTGAAGTCCTGATTCTTACAGACCGTGTTGATGAATGGATGTTGTCATTCTTAACAGAATACCAAGAAAAAAATCTAGTTTCTGTTGCTCAAGGTAGTCTTGATCTTCTAAAACTTGAAGATGAGGAAGAAAAGAAACAGAATGAGGAAAGTCGTTCTGATTATAAAGATACCATTGAGAAAATGAAAAAAGTTTTGGATGGGAAAGCGAAAGATGTTCGTACAACAGTTCGTTTGACAGATTCACCTTGTTGTTTAGTTGCGGATGAAAAAGATATGTCAAGCAACTTACAGCGTATGCTTAAAGCGGCAGGACAAAATGTCAGAGCAACTCAGCCAATTCTTGAAATTAATCCGAATCATCCATTGGTTCAGCGTTTAAAATATGAAACAGATCGCTTTGATGATTGGACCAATCTTTTATTCGGTCAGGCAGTTTTGGCTGAAGGTGGCGCATTGGAGAATCCAGCGGAATATGTCCGTTTAATGAATGATTTGCTGTTAAGTAAATAGTAAAATGGTTCTTCCTTAGGCACAGCATTTTTTCGGTGTTGTGCCTATTTTTTTGCATTTCCCTGCTTTTTGATGTAGAGTTTGTTATCTTTACTGTGATATACTTTGCAATATTGTAAACATATAAACAGGAGTGATAACTATTGAGCTAATTTTTTAAAGGGATTAAATGACTAACAGGAGGCGACAATGAGACTGACAGACTTTGGAATATGCGTTCGAACGCTTAGGATGAAGCATGAAATAACATTGCGCGAAATGGCAAAAGCACTGTCTATTAGTTCTCCATACCTAAGTTCAATTGAATTAGGCGAAAGAAAGCTGACCCAGAAAATAATGGAATTAACGATGGATTTTTTGCGTCCAAAAATTTCTGAAGAAGAACTAAAAGGATTGGATAAAGCGTGCCATAAGACTTTGGAAGAGGTTCCAGTATCAAATCTGTCTGGCTGTGACAGAAACCTAGTGGCAATGTTTGCCAGACGTTTATCTGAAGGGCGCAAAATTACTCCAGATATGAAAAATTGGATTGAAAGAAATGAACTGAATGATAAAAATAAATGAAAAGCATTTACCAGGGCGTAGCCCTCATGGGTATAAAGTCGCACCTGTTAGCAAATTAGATTTGCGAAGAGACAGTGATGCTATCAGGAAAATTCTGAAAGAGGAGGGGTGTTATAAGGGTGGTTACTTCATCAATATCGACAAATTGCTTGAAAAAACACTTCGGCAGGTTGGGTACGAACCTCATATCATTGGAGATGATCAATTGCCGGGTATTGCCGCATACACAGATCCCACAAAAAAGCTCATCGTTATGAGGCAAAGTGTTTACGATGGACTATCTTACGATGATCCTTTTTCAAGGTTCACCGTCATTCACGAGTTTTCGCATATTTTTCTTTGCCATGGACAGACTTTTCATCGAGATACAGTGAATGGTGCTCATAAATGGTATGAAGATAGCGAGTGGCAGGCAAATAACTTGGCTGCTGAAATAATGATGCCTGTTGAGATATTTAGGGATTTTGGAAGGGAATCATCTCTGATAATGCAGATCTGTGGAGTCGGATCTCAAGCAGTCGAATGTCGTATGAAAAATTTGCGAAAGGAAGGGATTTTAGAGAAAAGGAGCTCGCTACTGTAACATAGCAAGCTCCTTGATATGGTGATGGAACTGTTGGCGCAGTACCATCATGAATGTTTTCCATCCGCATTCAACAGCAGGGATGTCAAACGTAAAATCGTCTCTCTTTATACAAGAAAACGTTCCTATTGTCCAGATTGGCAAGTGATGGCAATCCCTTTTTTAAAAGAGTTAAATGTATTACTACGTTGATAAGAAAGGTACGTTTGTTCTTCGTTGGAAGACTACAACCAGAGATGGTCGTGTCATTCATGCTAAGAAAAAACCGTTCAAAATCTACATCAGGAAATAGATCTTGATGTAAGCTTTCGTCCCCGCAGATGCGGGGTCTTTAAATATTCTAAAATAAAAAAAGGAATTGTTATGAAATTTTCTGAAGAACAGAAATTGATTGTGTTGATGCTCTGTGATGTAATGAAGGTGCTTGAATCGAAAGGAAATGAAATATCATTTGATCCTTCCTTCATAGAATCTGCTGTTTGTAGTGGTCATTCTTGGGGAATTCCGATGAAATATCATCTTTTCAAGGGAGAACCTCTGCCAAAAAATGTTAATGAGGTATTTTGCATATTGGAAATGTGGCGGCAGATTGAAAGTGCTATTTTCCAATTGTCATCAGTAGAGCAAGAAGAAATTAAGAAAGAATATCCAAAAACAAAATTTCCTGGATTTGATGGTAATGAGGAGTCTGAGCAGTTCAATATTGCACATTTTATCATCGATAATTTGAAGCGATTTGATGAATTTAAAGGCAGAGATTTGAATACCCATTATCCGATTATAGGTTGTTATCAGAGGATGTTGGTGGTTTTTGAAGCATTAGGGGCTCTCCCTCAAAAAGAGGGGAAATGCCAAAAAAATAGGCACAACATCAAAAACATGTTATGCCTAAGGGAAATCCATTCCAAGCCAAGAAAAGGAACATTCCC
>CAKRSU010000032.1 GCA_934401755.1 uncultured Oxalobacter sp. | reverse complement strand
CCTGATCAGGATTTTGAACAAGGAATATTAGCCATCAAACAACATATCAAAGCGCAGACAGAATATCCATTTGCATTAATACGAAAAGACTTTCTATTAAATACCCAAAGATCCTTCTTAAAAGAAGCGAAATACCACTTACTGTCGCATTTAACCTTTGGAAAAAGAAAAAAACATTATTTGAAGAAAGCGTTTTCTCAAAGTAAGAAAAACCTATTGCTCTCTTAAGAAATGTAGAATTATGAACAACAATAAAAAAAACCTCCTCATCACCGGCAGTCAAGGGCAACTCGGCAGCGAACTCAAAAATCAATTGGGAGAAGCGCCTAACATCCACTACACCGATCGAGAAGAACTCGACATCACCGATGAAAAAGCCGTCAAAGCCTACATCGCCCAACACCCAATCGACATCGTCATCAACTGCGCCGCCTATACCGCCGTAGACAAAGCCGAAGACGAACCGGAACTTGCCAACACCATCAACCATATCGGTGCTGAAATACTTGCCAAACACATTCCCACCATCATCCACATCAGCACCGACTACATCTTTGATGGCACAAATAATCGCCCCTACCAACCTCAAGACATTCCTAATCCCATCTCCGTCTATGGACAAACCAAACTCGCCGGAGAAAAAGCCATCCTCGCTCATGCCAAAACCGCCCTCATCATCCGTACCGCCTGGGTCTACTCCAACTATGGTCACAACTTCGTCAAAACCATCCTGAGACTTAGCCAAACAAAAAACACCCTAAACATCGTCTCTGACCAAATTGGCTCTCCTACCTATGCCAAAGACCTTGCCAAAGCCATCCTTCAAATTCTGCCCCAAATCCAACCCAACACCAAAACCATTGGGCACTACACCAACGAAGGCGTCTGCAGCTGGTATGACCTTGCCCAAGCCATCATCGAAGAAACCCAACAAACCTGTCAAATCAACCCCATCATGACAACAGAATACCCCACAAAAGCCAAAAGACCCGCCTACAGCGTTTTAGACAAAACCACCCTAAAAAACCAATACCACCTCACCATTCGGCATTGGCGAGACGCCCTAAGAGACTGTCTTAAAACATACCAACAATCCTAAAAAGAACAAAACAAAAGAACAAACACCAACAAAACGAAATAAACAAACCTAAATAAACAAACAAATAACAAAACCTAAAAAAACACAAAAACAAACACCATGAACAACAAAAAAAACATCTTAATCACTGGCGGCGCAGGCTTTATCGGCGCCAACTTCATCCCATACTTTGCCAAAAAATACCCCCAATACCACCTCATCAACCTCGACAAACTCACCTATGCGGGCAACCTTAACAACCTCAAAGAAACCAAAACACTCCCCAACTACACCTTCATCAAAGGTGACATCTGTGACAAAACCCTCATAGAAACCCTCTTTACCCAACACAACATCCAAGGCGTCATCCACTTCGCGGCCGAAAGCCACGTCGACAACTCCATCAAAAGCCCTCAAACCTTCATCCAAACCAACATCATCGGCACCTTCAACCTCATCGAAACCGCCCGACAACACTGGATGGAAGCCCCACACCAACCCAAACCCCAGTACAAAACCGCGCGATTCCATCACATCTCCACCGACGAAGTCTATGGCAAATTAGGTCCTATTGGCACCTTCACCGAAAACACCCCCTATGCACCCAATAGCCCTTATAGCGCCAGCAAAGCCTCATCTGATCATATCATCAGAGCCTACCATCACACCTATGGCCTCAACACCACCACCAGCAACTGCTCCAACAACTATGGGCCCAAACAACACCCCGAAAAACTCATCCCTACCATCATCCGTCAATGCCTAAACGAAGCACCAATTCCCATCTATGGAAAAGGTACCAACATCAGAGATTGGCTCTACGTTTTAGACCACTGCAAAGCCATTGACCTCATCTACCACCAAGGCAAAAGTGGAGAAACCTACAACATCGGCACAAATAACGAAAAAACCAACCTACAAATCGCACAAACCATCTGCGCAATTCTGGATCAAAAAAGACCGAGACAAAACGGACAATCCTACATTGAACTCATCACCCATGTTGCTGACCGTCCGGGGCATGACTACCGATATGCCATTGATGCCACAAAACTGACTCAAACGCTTAATTGGCAGCCGGAAGAAAGTTTTGAAGAGGGGATTGTTAAAACCGTTGATTGGTATTTGAACTTAGAAAAGAAAAATTAATTAAGAAATAAGAGTTGTCATAATGAAGATTTTTGAGAAAACAAAAAAAGTTCAAGGTGATAGAACTATTAAAAGATATAAGTTCTTTGGAATTAGTTTGTTTAAGAAGGATTATTCTTCTAAGAAGAAAAAGTATAAACTTTTTGGAATCCCGGTTTATAAGAAAAAATATAAATATGTAAATTCAAAAGAATCTTCGAAAGATATATATGAATTATATACAAAAAATAAATTAAGAAAAAAAGCTATAAGGCCTGAATTGAAAGATTGGATGTTAATTAAAAAGAAGAATATTTTAGGTGTAGAAAAATGTATTGATATTCTAGTACCAGTGTATCGTGGTGAAGATGAAACATTACGGTGTATTTATAGTGTACTTAGTGCTAAGACTAAAATAAATTATGAGCTTATAGTTATAAATGATAAATCCCCAGAAAAAGGATTAATTCAGAAACTTAAATATTTATCAAAATTAAATTTGTTTACTTTAATTGAAAATAATCAAAATTTAGGTTTTTTAAAAACAATGAACAAAAGTATGCAAATTCATGATGAAAGAGATGTAATTTGGTTAAATTCGGACACAGAAGTATTTGATTATTGGATCGATCGAATCTTATCGGTTGCTGATAAAAATAAAAAAATAGCTACAATTACACCATTATCAAATAATGCAACGATATGTTCATATCCATACATGTGTAGAGATAATTTTTGGGAATTTGATATAAATGATAAAGAAATAGATAAAATTTGTTGTAATTTGAATTGTGATGAATATGTTGAATCTCCGACTGGTGTTGGTTTTTGTATGTATGTTAGGCGTGAGGCTTTAAAAAAAGTAGGTTTATTAGATGAAATTTTTAATAAAGGATATGGTGAAGAAAATGATTTATGCCAACGCTTTATAAAATCAGGATATATTAATGTTATAACTCCAGCCGTATTTGTTAGACATTATGGATCAGTTTCTTTTAAAGAAATGGCTAATGGATTTTGTAGGGAAAACTCAATTATTTTAAACAATAAGTATCCAAATTATCAGATAGAGGTTAATAAATGGATTTTTAACGATCCTCTAAGAGTGTTTAGAATTCGAATTGATATTGCACGATTATTAATTAAGTTGAAAAATAAAAAAGTTGTATTGCATGTGTTGCATAATCGTGGAGGAGGAACTGAAAAATTTGTTAATGATTTAATTCATGATTTAAATAAAATAAATTATTTTTCGATTAAAATTATTCCTGAAAATGATAGTAATATAATGTTATCTATTGATAAATCTTTGTATCCTAATGCGTGGAAAATTAATATGTTTTCTGGAACTGATGAAATTATGGCCGTTGTGGATGCAGGAATAAGTAATATTCATATACATTCTTTAGCAGATTATTCTTCTAGTATTTTTAATTCATTTATTAATCTTTCAAAAATTAAGAAAAATTTAATTACAATAACTATTCATGATTATCATTGGATTTGTAATAAAATTAATTTATTAAATTCATCAGGATATGTTTGCTTTAATTTAAAAAATACAAATTGTTTTCAATGTCAAAAAAATATTACAAGTAAATTGTCAACGGATCAATTAAGAAAATATTCTTATGAATTATTTAAGAATTGCTCAAAAATAACAGTTCCATCTTTAGATGTTAAGAAGCGTTTTTTGACAATTTTTAGTGATATAACATTCGAGGTTATTCCTCATATTGAGCATTTACATAAAAATTTAATTAAAAAAAATAATGGGCATATATTAAATATTTGTGTTATTGGGGCAATAGGCGTTCATAAAGGTTTTGATCTACTAAGAAAATTTGCTAAATTTATAAAAGAAAATAAATATCCAGCAAAAATTAAAATTATTGGCTATGGTATGGAAGAAGATGAAAATATTGAATTTTTAGGAAAATATAAAAATTTTAATGAATTAAAAGCTTTATTAAAGAGCGCTGAACCTAGTATATTGTTTTTACCTTCGATATGGCCTGAGACGTATTCTTATACTTTATCTGAAATGATATCTACAGGATTACCTATAGCTTGTTTTAGTTTTGGAGCTCCAGCAGAGAGACTAAAATGTTTAGGGTTATCAAATAGTTTACTTCCATTTGAATTACAATTTGATTATTCAAATTTGCTAATATATTTAGAAAGGATATCAAAGTCAAATTTTAACTATGAATTTGATATTGTAAGGAATTATAAGGCTGATATTTATTATCACTGATTGTGCATATTCATTAACTAAAATTGAAAGGAATGTGAATAAATGTATGTATCGCAGAGCAGAATGGAAATGTAGCTAAGAGTTTTTTAATAGAATTGATATACAAAATTAATTTATTAACAAATATTATATTGTTCTTATTTCTTTTTTTGATACGAATATTGAAAAAACTATTTCTGGAACGAAAGTAAAAACAATCCCTTTTATGGATATCTGTCTGAAAGAAATTTTTTCGAGATAGAAGAGATTCGAGTAATATTCAAAGTTCCAGTTGACGAAGAGACAAATTTATTTGATGTAAAGCTAAACAGCTGCATTTTGTTAAGGCTTACCATATAAAGTTGTATGTTCTCATAACGAAGAATATGGCAGTTTCACTTTTGATTTTGAATATACAAAGCAAGAGTTTCAAGCTAAAGAAGCAATACTTCTTGATTATGTGCAAAAACAGTTTGAAAATAAATTTGAACATCACAAGACAAAACAATGGTCGGAAATGTGAATATCGAGGTTACTATTATTCAATAGTGAGTTTATCTCTTTTGCTATGCAATTGTTAGAGGAACAAAAAAGAACGCGGATTTCTTTTTCTTATTTGTAAGGTATTATAAATCCATTTACTGCTAGCAAAAATACACCTAATACAAAGCCGATACAGTTGCCAGTCAATTTTCTGTGATACCAATAGTTGATCCTAGAATTTTCAACCATATATTAGTGATAGTAATTATAAAAATATTAATAACATCATTTCTATGGACGGAATAACTATGGAAAGAACAGTGAGAACATATTTTGCTAATACTGAAAAGAGCTTAGAGATCATTTGTTAGCTACGTTGAATACGAATTATTAAGCTGTAACAGGGGAGACTTTTCGTGAAATTATAAAACTGATATCCATATTGAATTTAAGAATAAAACAACTTTTATTGGAGAATATAAGATATGGATAGAAAGAATCTGTTTCAATGAGCAATTCAAAAAGTTATTAATTATTCGACATGGAGAGATTTAAAAGTATCGGTGATTATCGTTAGTAAAGAAAATCAATCCTTTCAATTCGTGAATGTGAATATCCAACTGACCGTATTAGCTTTTGATCTCTATGTTGATAAGAATAAATTCAGCGGTATTCGATATAAAAACTAAAGAAAAGGTTAAAGAGACTCTATACCAAAACGTGGAGTATTGCTCCATTTCAAACCATTCAGTTAGTCGTATTAATATGGCGGTTTGTCAAAACATCTTCCAATGCTTCCTGTTTTTCCATCCATTCTTCTTCAATAACAGATAATCGTTTTTTACATTCCATTTGCTGGTTAAGCATAAATTTCAACTTATCTTTGTTTGCTGCATCGTAAAGACTTGCGTCTCCCATTTGGGCATCGATGGATGACAACGTCTTATTTAATTGTTCCATTTCTTTTTCAAGCTGAGTAATTCGTTTTTCTAATGGTTTTTTTAAAGTAGAAAGACGTTGGCGTTCTTGAGCTTCTAATCGCTTTTGCTCTTTTCGATCAATAGTAGGGGGAGAAATGGTTTGCTGTTTATTTGAAAGTGTTTCTGTTTTATTTTGTTTTAAATGGGTTTCAAATAGCCAATTACGATAATCTTCTAAATCACCATCAAATGGTTTTAATTGATGATCGGCAACAATATAAAAACGGTCAGTCGTTGCTCGAAGGAGATGTCGGTCATGAGACACTAAAATTAAAGTGCCTTCATATTGAGCGAGTGCATCAGTTAATGCTTCACGCATTGAGAGATCCAAGTGATTCGTTGGTTCATCTAAGAGAAGCAAGTTTGGCCGTTGCCAAACAATCAAAGCTAAAGCCAGTCGTGCTTTTTCACCGCCTGAGAAAGGAGCAACAGGGTGGGTTGCCATATCTCCATGGAAATTAAAACTGCCAAGGAAATTACGAAGATCTTGTTCGCGAGTATCGGGCGCTAATTTGCTAAGGTGCCATAAAGGCGATTCATCATTACGTAGCGTTTCAACTTGATGTTGCGCAAAGTATCCAATTTTTAATCCTTTGCCTGTTGTGAATACACCATTTAATGGCGGAAGTTCTCCTGCAATCGTTCGAATGAAAGTCGATTTACCCGCGCCATTTACCCCTAAAATTCCAATGCGTTCACCCGTTTGTAAGGCAAATCGTGATGTACTGACAATAGGATGAGTGGCTGTGATATTGCCTAACTCGTCTTTATCCGTATAGCCAACGGTCACATTTTCCATGACGAGTAGGGGGTTCGGAGAAGATTCTGGCTCAAAAAATTCAAATGAAAATTCAGCGGCAGCACGTAATGGTGTTAGCTCCTTCATTTTTTCAAGCATCTTAAGGCGACTTTGAGCCTGTTTCGCTTTAGACGCTTTATAGCGAAAACGATTCACATAAGCTTCTAAATGAGCGCGGTGCTTTTCTTGCTTTTCAATCGTTGCTTGCATCAAAGTCATTTGTTCAGCACGTTGCCGTTCAAAAGACGAATAATTCCCAGTATATCGTTTTAATTGCGCATCATCGATATGAAGAATGACATTAACCGCACTATCTAAGAAATCTCGATCATGAGAAATAATGATCAAAGTGCCCTCATAACGTTTGAGCCAATCTTCAAGCCAGATAATGGCATCAAGATCTAAGTGATTGGTGGGTTCATCTAGTAGTAATAAGTCGGAAGGACACATTAAGGCTTGAGCCAAATTTAAACGCATTCGCCATCCGCCAGAAAACTCGGCCACAGAGCGTTGCATATCTTTCATGGAAAAGCCAAGTCCAGTGAGTAGTTGCTCAGCTCGAGACTGTACGGTATAAGCGCCGGCATCAGCAAGTGCCGTGTGTAATTCGGCAATTTTCAGCCCGTTTTGAGTATCGTTTAGATGGTTTTCAAGGGATGCCAGTTCAGCTTCAAGTTGGCGTAAGTGCGTATCCCCATCGATTGCATAATCTAAAGCAGAGCGATTAAGTGCTGGTGTTTCTTGAGCAACATGAGAAATACGCCAAGAAGCCGGAAAGTCAACATCGCCCCCATCAGGAGAAAGTTCCCCTTGAATGAGCGCAAATAGGGTGGATTTTCCAGCGCCGTTTGCGCCAACCAAGCCAACTTTTTCTTTAGGATTTAATACCGCACTGGCTTGATCAAAGAGTATTTTGGTTCCCCTCATGAGGGAAAGATGAGAAAACCGAATCATTATTTATCAAGTGCTTTTAATTGTTCTGCCGTTAATAGAAAAACACGATCATCTCCGCCTGATGTGGAAAGCCAAGTTAATTCCAATTCAGGAAAGGCGGCAATTGCATGTTCTGCTTCGTTTCCAATTTCGATGATTAAAAGACCATCATCCGTTAAGCGTTGTCCAGCCATTTGAACAATGCGTCGGACAATATCCATGCCATCTAATCCGCCTGCAAGCGCCATCGAAGGTTCTGCTAAGTATTCAGGCGGGAGTTTATCCATGGATTGCTGATTAACATAAGGGGGATTCGAAACAATTAATTGATAGCGTTTATCAGGAATTCCGTCATAAAGATCGGCATGGTAAAGCCGAATGCGCTCTTTCATATCATAACGGTTAATATTGGTGTGAGCGATATTAAGGGCGGTCGCCGAGAGATCCACCGCATCAATATGAGCGTTTGGAAATTGATCGGCCATCATAATCGCAAGACAGCCAGAACCCGTACAAAGTTCAAGAATGCCAGAGACATTATCGGGATCGTTAATCCAAGGAGCAAATTGTTCGACAATGAGTTCTGCAATAAAAGATCGAGGAATAATGACACCACGATCTACATAAAATGAATAACCCTGAAGCCAGGCTTCGTGGGTCAGATAAGCCGCAGGAATACGTTCTGTGATGCGTCTTTCGATGATTGAGAGAACTTGGTTAATTTCTGCAGGTAACAGTTTAGCATCCAAAAATGGATCTAAGCGATCAATGGGTAAAGATAACGTATGTAAAATCAGATAAACCGCTTCATCATAAGCGTTATCGGTGCCATGACCAAAGAATAACTTTTCTTGGGTAAAACGAGAAACCGCATATCGCAGTAAATCCCTAATCGTTAAAAAGGGGAGTTGTTCGTTAGGTAAGGAAGACATGGCATAATCCCTTAAAAATAACAGGTCCGATAGTCGGACCTGTATATTGTAAAGACAGCATTCTAACCGATTTTTGAAAGATTATTGGTTTAAGAACAGATTTTCTAAAGTACGGCAATAAATAGCGGTTAAAGGTTCTATATCAGCAACAGGAATATTTTCATCAATTTGATGAATGGTTTTATTGAGTGGACCGAATTCCACAACTTGCGGGCAGATTTTGGCGATAAAGCGACCGTCTGATGTTCCTCCTGTTGTTGAGAGATCTGGCGTGATTTGAGTAACAGTTGTAATCGCTTGAGATAACGCTTCAGTTAGATTCCCTTTAGGTGTTAAAAAAGGGTCTCCGGAAAGCCGCCAATTGATGCGATAATTCAAACCATATTGATCGAGAATAGCATGAACGCGTTTTTGTAAGCTATCTGCCGTGCAAGCGGTGCTGAATCGAAAATTAAAATCAACCGTCATTTCCCCGGGAATCACATTATTAGCACCTGTTCCCGCATGAATATTAGACATTTGCCAAGAGGTTGGTGGGTAGTATTCATTGCCTTCATCCCAAACTTCTGCCGCAAGATCCGCTAATGCTTGCATTGCTTGATTAATGGGGTTTAAAGCGCGGTCGGGGTAAGCGATATGGCCTTGTTTACCAATAATGGTTAATTGGCCTAATAAAGAGCCGCGCCGACCATTTTTAATGGTGTCCCCGAGTGTTTTTACTGAACTCGGCTCTCCAACAATACACCAATTGGGCAAAATGTTTTGTTCTTTTAAGCGCTGAACAACCACTTTCGTGCCATCAAGACCGACATCTTCTTCATCACTTGTAATAATAAAGCCAATGGATCCCGAATAATGGGGATGTTGGCTGATAAAGTGTTTTGCCGCAATAATCATCGCTGCAACAGAGGTTTTCATGTCAGCAGTCCCTCGACCAAATAGGTAGCCATCTCGAACGGTGGGCGTAAAGGGATCGGAAGTCCATTGCTCAAGAGGGCCGGGGGGTACGACATCAATATGACCGGCAAAAACCATTAAGGGAGATTGTGTTCCTTGTCTTGCCCAAAGATTGGTGACACCATTTGAAATGATGGTTTCACAAGTGAAACCTAAAGGTTCTAATTGTTCAACAATACGGGCAATACATCCGCTGTCTTTAGGAGAGACGGATTGACGACGAATTAAATCACAGGCAAGTTCAAAAGTGGTTAGCGTCATGATTTTTTCTCTTAATTATCTCGCAGTAATTCGTTGAGTGAGGTTTTTGCACGCGTTTCAGCCGAGACGCGTTTGACAATGACGGCACAATTTAAATTATATTTGCCATTGGCAGAAGGGAGGCTTCCCGGGACCACAACAGAGCCAGCAGGAACACGTCCGTATAAGATTTGATCATTTTCACGATCATAAATGCGGGTTGATTGACTAATAAAAACGCCCATTGCGATGACAGAATTTTCTTCAACAATGACCCCTTCGACAATTTCTGAACGGGCGCCGATGAAACAATTATCTTCAATAATGGTTGGATTGGCTTGCATAGGTTCTAAAACACCACCGATACCGGCGCCACCTGAGAGATGAACATGTTTGCCGATTTGTGCACAAGAACCAACGGTTGCCCACGTATCGATCATGGTTCCTTCATCAACGTAAGCACCGATATTAACAAAAGAGGGCATCATAACAACATTTTTTCCGATATAGCTGCCTTGACGAGCAATCGCTGGGGGAACCACACGAATACCTGCCGATGCAAAATGCGCTTGCGTCCAATTGGTGAATTTACTGCTACATTTATCATAAAACAGTAAAGCGTTAGAGCAATTGTCTCCAACGGGCATAATGACATTATCTTGAAGTCGAAATGAAAGAAGGCAAGCCATTTTTACCCATTGATTCACAGTCCATTTTCCATCGATTTTTTCGGCAACCCGTAACGATCCTGCATCTAGCATTTGAATTGCTTCGTTGACCGCATTTTTAATTTCAGAAGAGACTGTGGTAGAAGTAAACGTATTGCGTATTTCCCAAGCGTTTTGGATAATTTGTTTTAAAGCTTCATTAGACATTGATGTCCCCATTAACATTGAATATCAATAAGAATGATCGCCATATATTGCCCCATCAATATAGGCATCGGTTTATTTTAAGTGGTTAACAAAATCAACAATGCGTTGAATCCCTTCTAAGCATTTTGCGGGTTCTGCGACCAAAGCAATACGAATGTAATTGGCGCCCGGATTAATGCCTTGAGCGGTTCTCGCTAAATAACTCCCTGGTAATACCGTCACATGGTATTGTTCGTAAAGTTTTTGGGCAAATGCCGTGTCAGTGAGTTGAGATTTTTCAAAGACTTCAGCCCAAAGGTAAAAGCTAGCGTCCGGTAGTTTGACATTAACGGCTTGTTTGAGTAAAGGAAGCGCTTCATGGAATTTTTGAGCATATTTTTCTCGATTTTGAATGACATGCACTTCGTCTTGCCAGGCTGCAATTGAGGCGGCTTGGATGGTTTCACTCATTGCGGTGCCATGGTAAGTTCGGTAAAGTAGAAATTTTTTAATGATATTGGCGTCTCCTGCAACAAATCCCGAGCGCATTCCCGGTACATTGGAACGTTTAGACAGCGAAGAGAGCATCATAAGACGAGAATAATCATGGCGTCCTAATTGATGAGCGGCTTGAAGAACACCGATTGGTGGTTCATCAAAATAGATCTCTGAATAACATTCGTCCGATGCAATCACAAAACCATATTGATCGGACAGCTCAAATAATTTTTGCCATTGTTCTAATGAAATGACTGCTCCCGTCGGATTTGCCGGAGAACAGACATAAATTAATTGTGTTTTTTCCCAAACCGATTTCGGGACAGCTTCATAATTGCAAGCAAAGTTTTGAGTGGGATCGGCATTTACAAAATAAGGCGTTGCTCCTCCTAAGTAAGCAGCGCCTTCATAAATCTGATAAAAAGGATTCGGGCAGACAACAAAGCCTTGTTTAGCGGGGTCTAAAACGGTTTGAGCTAAGGCAAAAAGCGCTTCTCGTGATCCTAAGGTAGGGAGTATTTCACGATCCGCATCTGGCATTGGAATGTTATAACGATTAGCAATCCAATGGGCAATCGTTTGTCGCAGTTTGAGTGTGCCGAGCGTTGCAGGATATTTTTTAAGTCCCTGCATATTGTCGATAATTGCTTGATGAATGAAGTCAGGCGTTGGGTGTTGAGGTTCGCCAATGCCTAAATTGATGGGCGAATAATCAGGATTTGGCGTAACGTTTGCAAACAGTTGACGTAGTTTTTCAAATGGATAAGGTTGCAATCTATCCAGTAAAGCATTCATGATCATTCCATTGATAGAGTTTTTGTGTTGATTAAAACAACACAGAAAAATGGCAATTCGCCTATTTTGAGGCATCGATAGTGATTGACGCAATATTTATGCCATTTATGACCTGTTGGATTAGATGGTCTTCACTTTTGCAAAATGGCCGTCATATTGACGGCCATTGGGTGTTGCTTTTATAACATGGTTGCCCGTAATTCTTCTCCAGAAAGAGGCGAGAGATAGGCGGGGGCAATATCAAATACGGTTTTACATCCCGATACGCCTTCTTGATTGAGTCGAACAACGGCTCTGGCGTAAGCAATTAAAACATTTGCCGTAAATTCAGGATTCGAATCGAGTTTTAAGCTATATTCAATAATATGTTTATGTTCTCCATTGACGCCTGTTATGCCGGAACGGAAAACATGGCCGCCATGAGGAATGCCACTGTGTTCTCTTTGTAATTCTTCATGGGAGATGAAATTGACCGTCGTATCATAATCTGCGAAATAGTTCGGCATGGTTTTGATCGCTTTTTCAATGGCTTTAGCATCTGCTCCATCTTCTAAAACGACATAGCATTCACGTGTATGTTTTTCACGAGTGCTGAGTGTTGGCGTATGACCGGATCGAACGGCTTCTAAAGCACTCATGACGGGAACCGTATACTGTCTAGCGTCTTTAACCCCTTTAATGCGACGGATGGCATCAGAATGCCCTTGGCTTACCCCTGTTCCCCAAAAAGTGTAGTCGGCCCCTTGAGGTAAAATCGCATTTGCATAGAGTCGATTTAAAGAGAACATACCTGGATCCCAACCGGCAGAAATCAAAGCTACTTTTTTACCTGCTTTAGCAGAAGCATCAACATGTTTGTAATGTTCTGGAATTTTGGCATGCGTATCAAAGCTATCAACAACATTGAAATATTTTGCATATTCCGGTGTTTGAACAGGTAAGTCAGTTGCACTGCCTCCGCATAAAATCATGACGTCGATTTTGTCAATAAATTTCATTGCATCATGAATGCTGGCAACTTGTGCGTCTTTCGTTAAAACCTTTAAAGAAGTCGGATCACGTCTGGTAAAGATCGCAGTGAGTTCCATATCTTTGGCAGCTTTAATGGCGCACTCAACCCCATGCCCTAAATTGCCATAGCCTAGAATACCAACCTTGGTTGTCATAGTTTAATTTTCCCCTATTAATTGAACAAATACATCTTACGGATGCGCTAATTTCGCTTGGAAATTTAGCATCCTTTTCATCATCAGTCTATAACAAGCCATAGAATGTCATGTATTAAAGCACGTCATCCGTTTAATGCACTTTAATGGTGCGCTGTGCGCGAAATATGATAGAAAATAGTGCGCAATCGATTTTGAAAAAACGTTGCATCAATATGAAGATTTCTCTTTATATCAATGCAACGAAAAATTTCATGCTTTAAAAGGAATCGGGAACAAATTCTGTTTTGACACAATCCACAAAATAAGCATCTTCGCCATTTTCTGTGATACGAATAAGGCCATGCACATCTGTTTCAAAGCCCGGAAAACGACGGTTAAAGTCTCGTGCAAATTTCAAATAATCGACGATCGTTTTATTAAAACGTTCCCCCGGGATTAATAGCGGAATACCGGGTGGGTAAGGAGTGAGTAAAATCGCGGTAACACGTCCTTCTAATGCATCAATGGGAACGCGTTCTACTTCGCGATGCACCAATTTTGCATAGGCATCAGAAGGTTTCATAGCCGGGCTCATGTCGGATAGGTACATTTCAGTGGTTAAGCGTGCAATATCATGTTCACGGTGGTAATCATGAATTTGCTGACAAAGGTCACGAAGTCCCATGCGTTCATAGCGAGGATGAGAAGCAGCAAATTCAGGCAAAACTCGCCAAATAGGCTGATTTTTATCATAGTCGTCTTTAAATTGCTGAAGAGATGCGACTAATGTATTCCATCGGCCTTTCGTAATCCCAATGGTGAACATAATAAAGAAGCTATATAGTCCGCATTTTTCAACAATGATGCCATCTTCTGCAAGGAAGGTTTTGACGATTGAAGCCGGAATACCGGTTTTTTCAAAGGCGCCGGTTAAGGATAACCCCGGTGTAATCACCGTTGCTTTAATCGGGTCAAGCATATTAAAGTTGGGCGCGATATTTTCAAAACCATGCCATTTGTCTTCGGCTTTTAAAATCCAATCACTGCGCTCACCAATGTCATTATCAGCAAATTTTTCAGGTCCCCATACTTGAAACCACCAGTCATCTGCAAATTCATTGTCAATTTTTTTCATGGCTCGACGAAAATCAAGCGCTTCTAAAATTGATTCTTCAACCAATGCATTGCCACCTGGTGCTTCCATCATAGCGGCAGCGACATCACATGACGCGATAATGGCATATTGTGGAGACGTGGAAGTGTGCATCAAGAAAGATTCATTAAAAGTATTTTTGTCGAGTTTGACTTCTTCTGAATCTTTAACCAAAATTTGTGAAGCTTGTGAGAGTCCTGCCAGTAATTTATGCGTGGATTGTGTGGAGAAAACCAATGATTTTTGAGTGGGACGTCCCTTTTCATTAATGGCATGCATATCTTGATAGAAATCATGAAAGCAAGCATGGGGTAGCCAGGCTTCATCGAAATGCAATGCATCAATTTTTCCATCAAGCATCGATTTAATGGTTTCATCATTGTAAATGATCCCATCATAAGTAGATTGGGTAATGGTTAAAATGCGAGGCTTTTTATTGGCGGCATTTCTCGCAAAGGGATTGGCTTCGATTTTTTTCTGAATGGCGTTAAAGTCAAATTCAGATTTTGGAATGGGCCCAATAATGCCGTAATGATTGCGTGTTGGCATTAAAAAGACGGGAATAGCACCGGTCATGATAATGGCATGCAAAATCGATTTATGGCAATTCCTATCAACCACCACAATATCATTTGCGGCAATCATTGAGTGCCAGACAATTTTATTCGAAGTGGATGTTCCGTTGGTTACAAAATAACAATGGTCAGCGTGAAAAATACGAGCCGCATTGACTTCGCTTTTGGCAACGGGACCGGTATGGTCCAGTAATTGTCCGAGCTCTTCAACGGCATTACAGACGTCGGCTCTTAGCATGTTTTCACCAAAGAATTGATGAAACATTTGACCAATTGGCGATTTTAAGAAAGCAACACCGCCAGAGTGTCCTGGACAATGCCAGGAATAAGAGCCGTCTTGTGCATAGTGCATTAATGCTCGAAAAAAAGGCGGTGCCAATCCATCGAGATAAGTACGGGCTTCTCGGATAATATGTCTGGCAACAAATTCAGGCGTATCTTCAAACATATGAATAAATCCATGCAGTTCACGAAGTACGTCGTTAGGAATATGTCGAGAAGTACGCGTTTCACCATACAAATAGATGGGAATATCGGCATTTTTAGCTCGAATTTCGGTCACAAATGAACGCAATGCTTTTAGGGCTTCAAAGACTTCTGCTTCCGTTCCATTGCCGAATTCTTCATCATCAATCGATAAGACAAAAGCGGATGCGCGAGATTGTTGCTGTGCAAATTGTGATAAGTCGCCATAGCTGGTTACGCCTAGAACTTCCATTCCTTCATCTTCGATTGCTTGAGCAAGCGCTCGAATGCCTAAACCAGAAGAATTTTCTGAACGATAATCTTCGTCAATAATGACGATAGGAAAGCGGAATTTCATCGCTGTCCTCCATGGAAAATGGTGAAAAATAAAACCGTATTGTACTGTTATAGTAACGGAGAATTCGATATATTAGAAAATTTGAACGGATTATAGACGATATATTGTCGTTTGGATATGTTAGAGAAAATGAACCAATTTTGATGTTTTTTTAGATTGATGATTGAATTTAATAAATGGGCTTAAAAACGATGTTTGATTCCGATATTAATTTGATTGATACGGTTTTCTTCATCGGTATTATTAGTGTTTCCCATATTTTTATCGAGATCATATTCTGTATGGGTAATGGATCCATAAACAGATGTATTTTCTGACATATTATGGGTATAACCAAAAGTTAGTGATTTCATATCAGCATCATCATTGATGTTGTTATTGCCTTTTTTGTCATTTTTCATCCGTGTATAGTCAATGGCGGCATTGATATTGCCTTTGCCAATGGCGTAATCCATTCCAACATGAAAGACATCTCGGTCTAGCGGGGATTCAATATACCGATTTTGATCGAAGCCAAATGTTTTTTTGCCTGATAAAAAATCACGTGTTTTTTCTTGGGAACGGTCATTTTGCCGTTCATAGTTAAACGCCAAACTAGCGGTGCCCAATGAGTAGGATTTTGAGGGACTATTGTTTGGTTGTTGGGTATGAAAATTAAGCGCAGGAGATAGCGGTTTTATTAAACGATGATCTGCTATTGAGTGAGTAGAAACAGTTTTGGTCTCAGAAATGGTGTGGCTTAATGGAAGTGTATTTTGATTGTTTTTCTTTTTAGCACGAACAGTCTTTTGAGTTTTAGAGGGTGTTATATTAAATTCATGGGGTGGTGGTGTTCGTTGAGTCCATTCGTTTTGGTTAACAGAAGTTTGTTTATTGGTTTTTGTCGTGAAGTGATGTTTATCGGCAGCATTTCCTTGTGATATCGGACAGAAACAAATTAAGCCGATAACAAATAGTAGCACGGTAAAAGGACGCTGATAGGGCATAAATTCCTTCGACAGAGACGATGATATGGCTAAATTCTAGAATAATCAGTTCGTTTCAAATAATCAAGTCAGAAGATAATATCGGGATTAGCTCGTGTAATTTTTCGACAAAGTTTTTTCCAATATTTATTGGTCTTTTTATGGCAAATGCTGGTAAACCAACGAGATAGCGGAATGAGTTCAGTGCCTCCCAAGCCATCAATGAGCATGAGATGGATCCCTTTTTCTTTTCTTTGGATAACAATATTGGATATTTGTAAATCACACAGAACAATATGCCAGCGAATGAGATAGTCTTTGAGTTGAATTAATGCCCGATGAAGTTCAATAATTTGATCTTTAGAAAGCTTTTTGCTGATGTATTGGCCGATGTTTGGCGCGGGTTCTGTGGATTTAGGGGATGCAAGGA
Organism: uncultured Oxalobacter sp.; assembly: GCA_934401755.1. Taxonomy (GTDB): domain Bacteria; phylum Pseudomonadota; class Gammaproteobacteria; order Burkholderiales; family Burkholderiaceae_D; genus Oxalobacter. The sequence goes on along the minus strand of CAKRSU010000032.1, from coordinate 2,163 downwards.
TTAGTTCTTGTTCAATGCCAATGAATTGCTCTTCTTTGATGGCTCCATAAAAACGTGGAATATGATCAAAAGGCACGTTATGATCAATGAGATATTGAAAATAAGCAATTTCTCGTAATGTCTGTTTTGCTGATTTTTTAGGACTGAGTTTTATAAGACGGGTCGGGTCATTTGGGTTTTGGTAGCATTTTCTCTCAGAACCCCCTCCAATAAATCGCCATTTGGTTAAGTCAATTGTTGCCATGAAAAATAAAGTTTAGGTGTCAATAAAGTGAACAATCGCCACAATTAACATTTTAAATAAAATTTAAGTAAAACTGAAAACAACTTTTTAGAGGACTTTGAAATTTAGGCTTTATGAGTGGGCTTTGTAAAAATATATTTTAGTTTGTTAAATAATTTGTTAGTCGTTCAAACAATATTCCGATTTTTTCAAATAGTTGTGTCAAATAGCAACAACGAATGAACATCGCATAATAACCTAAAGTCCCGAAAAAATTATATCTAGGCAGGAACATCTATTTCCATCGCTTCAAATAATCCTCGTTGCTTCTTAGTAATTTCCGAAAGATGACTGTTTTTCCCTGGTTGATGATACAACTCAATGATATCTAAATCATCAAGCAAGGGCAAGTCCCCTTGTCCGCTTGAGTAGAGGTTTGGATAATTGGTGTCTTGCATCGCTCGCACCAAAAAATTTCCACAGGAAGGTCTTCGACAGTCTTTGAGCCACAGAGCGGGCAGACGCTATCGTTCGTTTCAATATTGCATTTATTACACCACACGATTGTTTCCTCCCTTCGTGGAAATGTTTTTGTAGTACGGAGACTTTAGCTTTATTGTATCAAATGAGGATGTGTGACCGTCGAGGTTAATAGAGCCGTGCGCCTGTTTCGGAATCTGCCTTCCATAGTGATCTGTCTCAACCGCGCCGTGATACTTTGCCCTCCGTGACGGGTCAGTCAAGTTCTCAATGTCGTAGCCTACTGTGAGAACCATCTGATCAGTGACAAGCCCCTTGTCCACCAAGTCCAGCACAAGCAAGTCCGTCATTTCCCGCACAACCAGCTTTGCTTTATCCGTCTCGTATGGGCAGTGCAATACCTGACCGGAGCTGAGGCTGTTGGAGCTGGGACGATACGCTTTAATCGCTTCAATGGTGGTCGGCTCCCAGCCCCACGCATGGTCGATGAGCAATTCTGCGTTCTTGCCGAAGAGTTTATAGAGTAGGTCTTCGTTCCGTTCAGAACAGAGGGCAACATCGCCCATCGTGAACATCCCGTTCTGCTCAAGTTTTTTGGCAATGCCTCGACCCACGCGCCAGAAGTCTGTGAGGGGCTGATGCGTCCAAAGCTCGCGCCGGAATTTCATCTCATCCAGTTCAGCTATTCGGACGCCGTTCTTGTCGGCGGGGATGTGCTTCGCCACAATGTCCATTGCCACTTTGCAGAGGAAAATATTCGTGCCGATTCCGGCGGTTGCTGTGATGCCGGTTGTTTCCAGCACATCGAGGATGATTTTCATGGCGAGGTCATGTGCCGAGAGCTGGTAGGTGTTCAGGTAGTCCGTTACATCCATGAACACCTCGTCGATGGAGTAGACCACGATGTCCTCCGGCGCAATGTACTTGAGATAGACTTGATAGATGCGGGTGCTGTACTCCATGTAGTACGCCATCCGAGGCGGTGCAATGATGAAGTCAATCGCCAGAGACGGGTTTACTTGCAGCTCCGAGAAGAAGTGCGATGTGCCGTCCAGTCTGTGTCCCGGCGCGTCGTGCTGCCGTCCGGCATTCGCTTCCTTTACGCGCTGCTTGACTTCAAACAGCCGCCCGCGTCCGGAGATGCCGTAGCTCTTGAGGGAGGGTGTAACGGCAAGGCAGATGGTCTTGTCCGTCCGGCTTTCGTCCGCGACAACAAGATTTGTGTCCAGCGGATCCAAGCCGCGCTCCCGGCATTCCACGGAGGCATAGAAGGATTTCAGGTCGATTGCTATGTAGGTGTGTTGTTTCACCTTCTACGATTCCTCCTCCGACTATGGTTTAACAAATCTAATCTCGGAAAAAGAAAGACCAAGTGGATTTCCCCCGGGCTTACTGTGAAGGGAAACAAAAAACGCGCCGAAGCGATCCTGATGGACGCACGACGCAATTTCAATCCCGAA
>CAKRSU010000031.1 GCA_934401755.1 uncultured Oxalobacter sp. | reverse complement strand
GGCAAAAACCGCAAAGACGGCTAATGCACGTAATCCGTCTATGTCGGGACGCCAGGTTAGTACAGATTTTTTAGGGGGAGTGGTAATCATGAGAATAAATAGTCTATTTTATCTCAAAATCCCCACTCTAATAATAAACCATCATTAATGCGATTAAATGACTATCCCTATACATACCTTAACAGTAAGAGATGATCTACTGCATAGTAAAAAATAGGATGAAAATTGTTCCTATTTAAGATATTTTTTAAATATCAGTTTCAGCTTCATTGCCATGTTCTTCCATCCATGAACGGCGAGCGGCTGCTTCTCCTTTTCCCATTAGCATATGAAAGCGTTTTACTGAGTCCTCCTGAAGGATATTACCTAATGTAATCGGTAATAAACGGCGAGTATCTGGATTTAACGTGGTTTCCCATAATTGTTCTGCACTCATTTCTCCGAGTCCTTTGAATCGGGAAATGTTTAATACATTGTCTTTATGTCCTTCTTTATGTAAACGTTCAAGGATATTAGTTAATTCGGTATTATCTAAAGCATAAAGTTTTTGTATCGGTTTGCGTCCTTTAGCAGGGGCATCAATGCGGTATAAAGGAGGACGGGCAACATAAATATGACCTTTTTCAATGAGTTTTGGAAAATGCTTAAAGAAAAGTGTTAGTAGTAAAACTTGAATATGTGAACCGTCTACATCTGCATCTGAAAGAATGCAGATTTTGCCATAGCGCAATCCCGATAAATCAGGAGTATCTTCTGTTGTGTGAGGATCAACACCGATTGCAACAGAAATATCATGAATTTCTTGATTAACAAAGAGCCGGTTTTTGTCTGTTTCCCATGAATTTAATATTTTGCCGCGTAATGGTAGAATTGCTTGAAATTCTTTATTTCTTCCCATCTTGGCAGAACCTCCAGCAGAGTCGCCTTCTACTAAAAATAATTCATTGCGAGTAATATCGTGGGATTCACAGTCGGTTAATTTTCCCGGAAGTACGGCAACAGAAGATGATTTTTTCTTTTCAATTTTTTGTTGTTGTCGCATACGAGATTGGGCCTGGCGAATAACCATATCAGCCAGTTTTCTACCATATTCCACATTTTGGTGAAGCCATTGCTCAAATAGAGGGCGGATAAAATGGGAAATCAAACGAACTGCTTCACGAGAGTTAAGCTTTTCTTTAATTTGACCTTGAAATTGGGGATCTAAAATGCGGGCTGATAAAAGAAAAGAAACTCTAGCAAAAACATCTTCAGGTAAAAGGCGGATACCTTTTGGCATTAAAGAATGCATTTCTGCAAAACTTTTAACCGCATTAAATAAGCCTTCTCTTAATCCATTTTCATGGGTTCCTCCAGCAGGGGTTGGAATCAAGTTAACAAATGATTCTCGAATGAGAGGCCCTTCAGCGGTCCAGGCAATAACCCATGAAGCCCCTTCGCCTTGAGCAAATTCTTCTTCCTTATCGGTTGCATAACGCGTTCCTTCAAAAATAGGAATAATGGTGTCTTCATCTGTTATTAATCCAAGCGATTCAACGAGATAACTACGCAGACCTTTAGCATAATGCCAAGATTGTGTTTGGTTCGTTTTTGCAATTGTTAAAGAGACTGTCAATCCAGGAAGTAGAATCGCTTTAGAACGTAGTAAATGTTGAAGATCGGATAAAGGAATGGCTGTATGGTCGAAATAAGAAGCATTTGGCCAAACGGTTATTTTGGTGCCAGTTTTTCGGGTTTTTCGGGGTAACGGTTGAGATGAAAGGGGAGAAGAAACTTCTCCATTTGTAAACGTAATATGATGTTCTTGGCGATCCCTCCAGACGGTTACTTCAATGCGTTTGGACAAAGCATTGGTTACAGATACGCCAACCCCATGCAGCCCTCCAGAGAAAGCATAAGCACTTTCAGTATCTTTTGTAAATTTACCGCCTGAGTGAAGTTGCGTAAAGATGATTTGGATGGTAGGAATTCCTTCTTCTGGATGAATACCAACAGGAATACCTCGTCCATCGTCTTCAACGGTTACACTATCATCTTCATTTAAAGTGACATGAATATTAGAACACCATCCGCCAAGTGCTTCATCCGATGAATTGTCAATGATTTCTGTAATGATATGTAATGGATTTTCCGTGCGTGTATACATTCCAGGGCGTTGCCGAATGGGATCAAGACCTTTTAACACCCGAATGGAATTTTCATTATATTCAGTGTTTTTTTTTACCGTAACCATAAATGAGATCAATCTGTTCACCAAATTAACCATATTATACTGAGTAGAAAGGCCTATTTTGTAAGATGGGACTTATTGGTCTTATAAATCCGTAAATAATTATTTCGTTGTCTTTTTTATGAAGTGAGAAAAGAATGTTGATATTATTGGATTTATTCCTGAAAGAACATTGTAATTATAGGGGGGATTATATATAATTCGATTCTGATAGAGATTTCGCCTGTCATGTAAGGGTAGGCAAAAGAAAAATGGGATGGGCTTTTGCCCATTTTTTTTTCATTTTGTTTAGGCGTTTTGAACATAAATCCTACCTAATCGGTGAAATAGAAAAGAACAGGAGCATCATTTGTTTGAAGAGCTGATTGGAAAAACAGTTTCGGGCTGTGGTTATGAGCTTGTTGATATAGAACATGCTCCCGGCGGAATTTTGCGAATTTATATTGATTTTTTGCCGGAAGAAATAGAACGTGGGAGTATTACGTTAGATGATTGTGAAAAGGTGAGTCATCAACTTTCTCGTGTTCTCATGGTAGAAGATATTGATTATGAACGATTAGAAGTATCTTCGCCTGGATTAGATCGTCCTTTGAAAAAGATTCAGGATTTTGTTCGTTTTTCAGGTGCTGAGGCGTGGGTAAGACTTCGTCGTCCTATTGAAGGTCTAAATCGTAAGACATTTCAGGGTATTCTTCAGCAACCGCAAGGGGAAGAAATTGGACTGGAGTTTGATAACCCAGATGGTAAAACTAGTTCAGTATTACATTTTACAATCCCGGATATAGACCGGGCACACTTAGTACCTCAAGTGAAATTTAGGAGCCGTAAAGCATGAGTCTTGAAATTCTTCAATTAGTGGATGCGCTGGCGCGCGAAAAAAATGTCAGCAAAGAAATTGTTCTAGAAGCATTAGAGCATGCATTGGCTCTGGCAACTAAGAAACGTTATCCAGGGGATGCCGACATTCGTGTGGCAATTGATCGCCGTACTGGTGAGAGTGAATCATTTCGTCGTTGGAAAGTTGTTCCGGATGAAGCCGGGTTGCAGCAACCCGATCAAGAAATTCTTTGCTTTGAAGCAAAAGAACAGTTTCCGGATATTGAAGTCGGTGAATATATCGAAGAGCCTATTGAATCGATTGATTTTCGAGGGCGCCGTTTTGCGCAAGATACCAAGCAAATTGTTTTGCAGCGTATCCGTGATGCGGAACGAGAACAAAATTTGAATGAATTTCTTGAACGCGGGGAATCCATTGTCAGTGGAACAATTAAGCGCATGGAAAAAGGAGATGCAATTATCGAATTTAGTAAAATCGAAACGCGTCTTCCTCGTGATCAAATGATTCCAAAAGAGAATCTTCGCGTTGGTGATCGTGTTAGTGCTTGTATTTACCGCGTTGAGCGTGGGCCACGTGGAGCACAAGTATTGCTTTCTCGCACTTCTCCTGAATTTATTAAAAAATTATTTGCGCGTGAAGTACCGGAAATTGAAGATGGTCAACTTGAGATTAAATCTGCTGCACGTGATCCTGGGATTCGTGCCAAGATTGCGGTTCATGCATTAGATCGGCGTATTGATCCTATTGGCACTTGTGTCGGTATTCGCGGATCCCGTGTTCAGGCGGTAACAGGGGAGCTTTCAGGTGAACGTGTTGACATTGTGCCATGGTCAGAAGATCCAGCTCAGTTTGTGATTGGAGCGTTAGCTCCGGCGACAGTAATGTCAATTGTTGTTGATGAAGATAAACATACAATGGATGTTATTGTTGATGAAGAAAATCTTGCAATCGCTATCGGGAGAAGTGGGCAGAATGTTCGATTAGCAACGGAATTGACAGGTTGGAAGATTAATATTATGACGGAAGAGGAATCTGAGGATAAGAATGCTCATGAAAGAGCAGAACTTCAGCAACTCTTTATGCAAAAGTTAGGTGTCGGACAAGATGTTGCTGATATTTTGATTGATGAGGGATTTAGTACAATTGAAGAAATCGCTTATGTTCCAATGAGTGAAATGCTTGAAATTGACGGTTTCGATGAAGAGAGTGTCAAAGAAATTCGGCAGCGTGCTCGTGATATCTTTGTGAGTGAAGAAATCGCTTATGAAGAGGCTACCAAGGAAATGGAGCCCGCATTAAAAGAATTACCGGGTATGACAACGGCTATTGCAACAAAATTAGGGCGTTTGGGGGTTTTAACAGTAGAACGTTTTGCGGGACTCGCATATGACGAATTTGGTGCGATTCTTGCATTTCCTGTTGAACGTGCGCGTCAATTACTTGATAACGAACTTGCAGATGTTACTGATGCTGAGCAGCAAATCATTGATGATAAATACGATGATTCAGCTAAAGAACTGCAGGAAACTGCCCGTAAATTGATGGAAACTAAATAGGCCTGACAGGGTTTAAAAGGGTCTATTGAGGAAGAAAAAGAAGGGAAACCATGGCAATTAATACTCCAGGTGAAAAGCGGAAAATCTCCATCGCAAGAAAAGAAACCAGTGAAATTCGTCAAGCAGATGCAACGGGACGTTCTAGAACAATTCAAGTGGAAGTCCGTAAAAAACGAACTATTGTAAAGCGCGATGAACAAGCTGTACGAGCTGAAATTGCTCGTAGGAAGGCTGAACCAGTCATTGATGCTGCTGAAAAACAGCGTCGTGAAGAAGAAGCACGTCGTCAGGCGGAATTGATTGCTCGTCAAGAGGCTGATGCTCGTGAAAAGCAAGAAAAAGCAAGAGCCGAAGCTGAACGCATAAGAGCTGCAGAAATGGCACGAATTGAAGCAGAAAAGAAAGCTGCAGAGCAAAAACGCTTGCAGGCAGAACGTATTGAAAAAGAAAAACAGCAAAAGATTGCTGAGGCTAAACGGTTAGCTGAAGCAGCAAAAAAGGCGGAACAGACCAAAAAAGAGGAAGAAGCTCGGGCTCGAAAGGAAGCTGAAGCACGGGAAACCAAACGTATGGCGGATCGTAAAGCGGTGGAAGATGAAATCGCTCAGATTAAGGCGATGATGAATGGACCTTCTAGAAAAGTTGCTAAGCCACGTGCTGAACAAAAGGCATCTCAGACTTCTCAGACTGCTGGGCAAGAAAATACTAAAAAGTCAAATCACTCATCTAAAGGAGAACAATCCGCTTCAGTAAAACAGGCAGATAAAAAGCAAAACCAGCAACAGCTTAATACGAGTAAAAATAGTAAATCTGCAGATAAGAGTGATAAAAGAGGCGGTAGTGATCGTAAGGGGGGACGTAATAGTAATAATAATGGTTGGCAGGAAGAACAAGGTCGTAAACGTGGTACTGGGATGAAAACTCGAGGTGGGGATATCTCGAATGGACGTGAAGGAAATTGGGGAAAATCCAATAAGAATAAACGTCATAATCATGCAGTAGAACGTGAAAGTAATTTCCATCAGCCAACGGAAGCTATTGTACATGAGGTGCATGTCCCAGAAACGATTACTGTGGGTGAATTAGCTCATCAAATGGCGGTTAAAGCCTCTGAAGTCATTAAACAGATGATGAAATTGGGGCAAATGGTTACTATTAATCAGGTTCTTGATCAGGAAACAGCGATGATTCTGGTTGAGGAAATGGGACATAAAGCATTTGCAGCTAAAATCCAGGATGCAGAATCTGCATTAGAAGATATGGATATGGGCAAGAATGCTGTTAAGTTACCGCGCGCTCCTGTTGTGACGGTTATGGGGCACGTTGACCATGGTAAGACGTCTTTGCTGGACTATATTCGTCGTACTAAGATTGCTTCGGGCGAAGCCGGTGGAATTACTCAACATATTGGTGCGTATCATGTGAAGACCGATCGCGGTATTATTACTTTCCTTGATACACCAGGGCATGAAGCGTTTACGGCTATGCGTGCTCGCGGGGCTCAAGCAACCGATATTGTGATTTTGGTTGTGGCAGCAGATGATGGCGTTATGCCTCAAACAAAAGAAGCAATTGCTCATGCAAGAGCTGCTAATGTACCTATTGTGGTTGCAATTAATAAGATCGATAAGCCTGGGGCTAATCCAAATCGTGTTACTCAAGAATTGATTGCAGAGAACGTTTTACCTGAAGAATATGGTGGAGATGCGCCATTTATTCCAGTCTCGGCTAAAACAGGGCAAGGGATTGATGAATTACTTGAAAATGTTCTTTTGCAAGCGGAAATATTAGAACTTCAAGCACCTGTTGATGCCTTAGCACAAGGTCTTGTTATTGAAGCTCGTTTGGATAAAGGGCGAGGTCCTGTTGCTACTGTATTGGTTCAGTCGGGCACTTTGCATCGCGGAGATGTTGTTTTAGCGGGGCCTGAATATGGTCGTGTTCGAGCAATGCTTAATGAAAATGGTAAAACCATTACAGAAGCGGGGCCTAGTATTCCCGTTGAGATTCAAGGATTATCTGGCGTGCCTTCAGCAGGTGAAGAAATCATTGTGCTTAATGATGAACGTAAAGCACGTGAAATCGCGTTGTTCCGTCAGGGTAAGTTCCGTGATGTGAAATTGGCGAAACAGCAAGCGGCTAAACTTGAAAACATGTTTGATCAAATTGCAGAAGGTGAAGTTAAGACATTACCGCTTATTATCAAAACAGATGTTCAAGGGTCTCAAGAAGCATTGGTTGCATCCTTGCTTAAATTGTCTAATGATGAAGTTCGTGTTCAAGTCATTCACGCTGCAGTAGGGGGGATTACAGAAACCGATGTCAATTTGGCCGTTGCATCTCAGGCCGTTATTATTGGGTTTAATACACGGGCTGATGCGCAAGCGCGCAATTTAGCTGAAAATAATGGCATTGATATTCGTTACTATAATATTATTTATGATGCGATAGATGATATCAAAGCGGCGATGTCTGGTATGTTGGCTCCCGAAAAACGTGAAAATGCATTAGGACTGGTTGAAATTCGTCAGGTTATCCATGTTAGCCGAGTCGGTTCTATTGCTGGGTGTTTTGTGACAGAAGGTTTAGTTCGCCGTGGAGCACCTGTTCATTTGCTTCGTGATCATGTCGTTATTTGGACCGGGGAAATTGATTCTCTGAAACGATTTAAAGATGATATGAAAGAAGTTAAGGCGGGATTTGAATGTGGCCTAACTTTGAAAGGATATAACGACATTAAGGAAGGTGATCAGATTGAGGTCTTTGAAATTCAGGAAATTGCCCGTACACTGTAATCTGTGGAATTGTCTTGAAAGGAGGCCATATCATGGTAAAACGCAGACGATCTATTCCTGACCGTACACTTCGTATCGCAGATCAGATTCAGCGGGATCTTTCTGATATTATTTTCTCAGAGCTTAAAGATCCCAATATTGGTATGATTACGATTACTGAAGTTAAAGTGACGCCTGATTATGCCAATGCAAAGATCTATTACACGATGCTTGATGACAGTGCTGAAAATATTGATCTAACACAAGAAAGTCTGCAACGAGCATCCGGTTTTTTACGTAATCAATTAGGGAGGCGATTGCATATTCATACATTGCCAACATTAGCTTTTGTTTATGATAATGCAATCGCAGATGGCATGGCCTTAATGGCGTTGATTGAGAAAGCAAATAAGACTCATGTGCCGGATGAAGAATCTAAATAATATGCTTTCAGACTGATCGCAGCTCATGAAAAAAAGTCAGATATCATATATTCCCCGTTTAGAGATAAACGGGGTTCTTTTATTGGATAAACCTGCAGGGATATCTAGTAATCATGCATTAGTTCAAGTTAAACGTTGTTTAAATGCCAAAAAAGCAGGCCATACGGGGACACTTGATCCGTTTGCAACGGGGCTTCTTCCGCTTTGTTTTGGTGAGGCAACGAAGTTTTCTCAGGATTTGCTCAATGCAAATAAAACCTATATTACAACAGTACATTTAGGGATAAGTACAAGCACAGGAGATACGGAAGGAGAAATCATATCAAAGTTGGATGTTCCTTCTTTGAATGATCATCAAGTTGAACAAATACTTACTCAATTTAGAGGAGAGATAAAGCAAATTCCACCAATGTATTCGGCGTTAAAACGAGATGGTCGACCATTGTATGAGTATGCTCGCCAAGGCATTGAATTTGAAAGAGAAGCTCGTGATGTTGTAATTCATCGATTAGAATTAATCAATTGGCAGTCTCCCTATCTTACTCTTTCGGTTACTTGTAGCAAAGGAACTTATATTCGGGTGCTTGGAGAAGATATTGGCCAAGCTATAGGATGTGGTGCTCATCTTAAGATGTTAAGACGAACACAAGTGGGCATTTTAACTTTAGATAAAGCCATTAAATTATCTGAGTTAAAGGCAACATCTTCTGATGAAATTAGTGCACATTATCTCCAACCTGTAGATTGGTTGCTTAAAGATTCTCCAACGATTCGCTTAACAGAAAAATTGGCATTTCGTTATCGTAATGGTCAACGCCTTGCTGTTTATAAAGAAGGTATTTCTGTTTCTAATGGAGAAGGGCGATATCGAATTTATACAGAATCGGGAATATTTATGGGAACCGCACTTTTTCAGCATGGGGTACTTGCTCCAGAACGTTTGATGTCTTTTTTTTCATCTTCAACCGTATAATGAAAACATATAGAGTGTAGGTTGTATTTCTTTTACATATTTTGTGCTGATACGAGTCTTTTAGCTGTATTGCATTCAAGTTAAAATACTAAGTTATCCAAATTTTCTAAAATTATAATTTTTATGTCAGAAACAAAACGTGCTATTCGCAACGTTGCGATTATTGCCCATGTTGATCATGGTAAAACAACTTTAGTTGACCAACTGCTTCGCCAATCAGGTACTTTCCGTGAAAATCAGGCCGTTGAAGAACGGGTTATGGATTCTAATGATCTGGAAAAAGAGCGTGGTATTACGATTCTTGCTAAAAACTGTGCCGTAGAGTATGAAGGTACACATATTAATATTGTTGATACGCCAGGACATGCGGATTTTGGTGGAGAAGTAGAGCGAGTACTTTCTATGGTCGATAGTGTTTTGCTATTGGTTGATGCTGTAGAAGGGCCTATGCCACAAACACGTTTCGTGACCCGTAAAGCGTTGGCATTGGGTTTAAAACCCATCGTTGTTATCAATAAAATTGATCGTCCCGGCGCTCGTCCAGATTGGGTAATCAATGCGACTTTCGATCTTTTTGATAAGTTAGGGGCAAATGAAGAGCAGCTTGATTTTCCAATTGTTTATGCATCGGCATTAAATGGATATGCGGGATTGGATGAAAATGTTCGTTCTGGTGATATGCGGCCTTTATTTGACGCAATTTTAAAATATGTGCCAGTGCGTGAAACAGATGTTGATGGACCGTTCCAGATGCAGATTTCGTCGCTTGATTATTCATCTTATGTTGGCAAAATTGGGATTGGTCGGATTAATCGGGGGCGAATCAAAGGTAATCAAGATGTTATTATCATGAATGGCCCTGAATCAACTCCTGTTAAAGCACGGATTAACCAGCTTCTTTCTTTCAAGGGATTGGAACGTACTGTAATTGAAGAAGCGTCAGCTGGAGATATTGTCCTCGTTAATGGGATTGATGGAATTGATATTGGTTCAACGCTTTGTGCTCCTGATTATCCTGATGCATTACCTATGCTCAAAGTTGATGAACCGACATTAACGATGAATTTTATGGTTAATACCTCACCTTTTGCAGGACGTGAAGGTAAATTTGTGACAAGTCGTCAAATTCGTGAGCGACTTGAACGTGAATTAAAATCAAATGTTGCTCTGCGTGTTGCGCCGACTGACGATGATACTGTTTTTGAAGTTTCTGGTCGTGGAGAATTACACCTTACGATTTTAATTGAAAATATGCGTCGTGAAGGTTATGAGTTAGCTGTGTCTCGTCCACGTGTTGTGTATAAGACCATTAATGGGATTAAGCATGAGCCCTATGAAGCGTTGACTGTTGATGTTGATGAAGAAAATCAAGGCGGAGTTATGGAAGAATTGGGGCGTCGTCGTGGAGAGTTGCAAGATATGCAACCCGATGGAAAAGGACGTGTTCGTCTCGAATATCGGATACCAGCTAGGGGATTGATTGGTTTTCAGAGTGAGTTTATGACATTAACTCGTGGTACAGGTATTATGAGTCACGTTTTTGATGACTACTATCCTGTTGATCCTAATAATGATAAGGCTGGTCGCCGTCGCAATGGGGTTTTGATTTCTGGAGTTAGCGGCGCTGCTGTTGCTTATGCAATTTGGAAATTACAAGATCGTGGAAGAATGTTTGTAAGCCATAATGATCCCGTTTATGAAGGGATGATTATTGGAATTCATTCTCATGATAATGATATTGTTGTGAATCCGATAAAAGGGAAACAATTGACGAATATTCGTGCATCTGGTACTGATGAAGCGATTCGTTTGGTTCCTCCTGTTCAGATGTCTCTTGAATATGCGGTAGAGTTTATTGAAGATGACGAACTTGTTGAAATTACTCCTAGCAGCATTCGTATCCGTAAACGTCTTCTGACGGATATTGATCGTCGTCGCGAACGGCGTAATTAATTGTTTTTATTCTTTAAATAGACTGAATCAGGCGTAGTATTAGGCTATGCCTGATTGTTTTTTATCTTGAATACATACTGTTATAAAGTATTTTTTTATTGTAGAGATGGCATTATCTCATTCTTGACAGAAAGAATTCAAGATTAGTATGATAAACGGTTCTTTGAAAGAAAGAATCAAATAGAAAGAAAAAGGAGAAAATTTTAATGAATAAAGCCGAGCTGATAGATTACATTGCCCAATCCGCAGATATATCCAAAGCTGCGGCGACTCGTTCTTTAGATGCTGTAATAGAAGCGGTAACTGATGCTTTGAAAAACGGCGATACAGTTACTTTAGTTGGTTTTGGAACTTTTAGTGTTGGAGAACGAGCAGAAAGAGTGGGACGAAATCCTCGTACAGGAGCTCCTATTAAAATTGCATCTTCTATATTGCCAAAATTTAAGCCAGGTAAGGCTTTAAAGGATGCTTTAAATGGCTAATTAATGTGGTATTTCATTCATTAGATATTTAAGATTATACAAATATTAAAAAAGTGCTTGCAATAAATTAAAATAACAAATAAAATAATATCTTCTGATGACGCGAAAGTGTCAAGTTGACTGGGTGCTTAGCTCAGTTGGTAGAGCGTCGCCCTTACAAGGCGAATGTCGGGAGTTCGACCCTCTCAGCACCCACCAATAGTCAGCTTAAAAATTAGGAGTGGTAGTTCAGTTGGTTAGAATACCGGCCTGTCACGCCGGGGGTCGCGGGTTCGAGTCCCGTCTACTCCGCCAGAATTTAGTCCCACACAGTATGGAACTGTGTGGGATTTTCGGCTCTACACCAAAAAGAGGGGCGGGCTCCATTCCAGACGATTCAATCAATCGTTAATAATATTCCAAAACAACATATAACAAACATCTATTAATGACCACAGAGGACTCTAACTCTTAAACGATAGTTCTCAAAGTTTCTAAAGCCATAAGCTCTTCTTTGAATCAACTTCATTTTGTGGTGAAAGCTGATAAAGAGACAGCTAAAATTGCTGAAAAAGTAAAGCAATAGCCAGTCTCCGCTTAACAAAGTGGTGATAAAAGATTGCGACTTTGAATACTCAATAGAGCCCTTATTTTTTTGAGCGTGCTGCAATTTCTTCTCTGATTTTATTGGTATTAGGGCCAAACCAAATGGAAAACGCCGCAATGAGCAAAGCAACAGCGCAAAATTGCATGACAGTATTTGTTGCGAGCATGATGCTTTGATTCGTTGTTAGCTGATCAATAATGCCTCGGGCTACTTCACGATCAATGCCAGAATTGACGAGTGTGTTGTAATAATGACCTTGAGAGTCAATAAGGTATGACAGTTGTTCATGTTTATAGTTTGCGTTATTCTCCCAAAAAGTATTAACAATTGAAGTTGCAAATGCGCCTGCTAATGATCGGCAGAAATTCATAAGGCCTGCTGCAGAATCCATTTCTTCTGGGAGTACACTCATCATTGTTTGCGCAGAGATTGGAACAAACATGAAAGGCAATCCGAATCCCATGCAAAATAATGGTGCAGCAACAATCCAGAAATTAACATCAGTGTCCATAAAACTTCTTGCATAGGTAACACATGCCATCCATATAATGCCGCAAAAAATTAATTTACGGCAATCTTTGGTTCCTGTTAATTTGGCTGCAAAAGATGCAACGGTAAGGGCTGCACAGCCTTCCACTGCAGTTGCAAGTCCAGCCCATGTTGATGTGTAGTTCATACATGTTTGTAGCCAAAGTGGTGTGGTGACATTAATTCCAAAAAAGGCTCCAAAGGCTAAACAAAGTGATAGAACACTTGTCCAGTATCCGCTATGACGGAATACTTTGAGATCAACAATCGGGTTGGGATCGGTTAATTCCCATATCATGAAAGCGGAAAATCCTATCAATGCAATGATTCCCAGTGCAATAATGTAATTGGATTCAAACCAATCATTATCTTTCCCTTCATCCAACATAATTTGAAGAGCAGCTACCCAGATAACAAGTAATAGGAGACCTACTTTATCAATAGGGTGTTGTTCTGTATTTTCCTTATGCGAACGAAACATAAAATATAGAGCAATAGCACTTAAAAAAGCAAAGGGGACATTAATCAAAAAAATCCAAGGCCAAGAATATTCATCGCAGAGCCATCCCCCTAAAATGGGACCGGCAACAGGAGCAATTAAAGTTGTCATTGACCATAAACCATTGGCGGCAGGAGAGCGTTTAGGACCAAAAATCCGGAGCATCAATGTCAGTGATAAAGGAAGAAGAGGACCGCCTGCTAATCCTTGCAGTACACGGGCTGCAATTAGCATATTTAATGATTGCGCTAACCCACAAACAGCAGAGAAAAAGCCAAAACCGATTAAAGAAAGACAGAAAATTTTGACAGCACCAAAACGTTTTGATAGCCATCCTGTTAACGGTACCATAATTGCTTCAGCGACAGCATACGAAGTAATTACCCAAGTTCCTTGACTATTGGATGCGCCTAATCCACCTGCGATATGGGCGACTGATACATTGGCAATGGTCGTATCAAGCACGGCAACGAAGTTGCCTGCAGCTAATACTAGTGCAGTAATGAGCAGAGCATGTCCGTTGAGTTCCCATTTTGTTTCTTCCTTATTCATACAGAAAGTCCTACAAAAAGCAATGGATATCTTAATGTGAATTCCTAAAATGTTTAGGAGAATTATTGATTGTCACTGGCCGTATCAATCGTTACTTCCATAGATAGACCAACTTGCAATGGATGTGCTTTAAGTTCTTCGGGATCTAAACGAATACGGACAGGTAATCGCTGAACGACCTTAATCCAGTTGCCTGTGGCATTTTGAGCAGGAATTAAGGCAAATGCCGATCCTGTTCCACCAGAAAATCCTTCAACTGTGCCATGGTATTCAACGGAAGATCCATGAATATCAGAAATCACAATCGCTTTTTGTCCCGGTCGTACATTTTTTAGCTGACCTTCTTTGAAATTAGCATCAACATGGATATCTTGCACTGGAACAACAGATAATACAGGAATTCCTGCTTGAACTTTTTGTCCAATTTGAACAGACCGTTTAGAAATAATGCCGTCAATAGGTGCCCTAAGAACCGTTCGCCCTAAATCAATCGCTGCTTGTTCAGCCCGTGCTTTTGCCTGAGCTATTGCTGCTTTTGCGCCTTCAATACGAGATTTTGCGGATGCAACTGCATTTTCTGCAGTCGTTACTTCATCGGCAGAAACAGAACCAGAATGAATTAATGCTTTTCGCCGTTGTAAATCAATTGTGGCTTTTTTCATATCGGCTTGAGCGGCTGATAACTGTGCTTGTGCAATGCCTTCGTCTGCTTTAGCTTGATTTAGGGCAAGTTGTGCATCAATTTTGTCAATGACGACTAAAATATCGCCTTTTTTAACAGTTTGAGTGTCAACAACATTAACTTGAGCAACCGTTCCTGAAATTTCAGGGGTTACTTGCGCCACTTCAGTTGCGGTGTAAGCATTGTCAGTAGAGACATATTTGGAGGCATAGAAAAACCAATAGGTTCCCCAACCAATTGCTGCTATTAAAATAACAAGAATCAAAAGGGCAAATAATTTGCGGCGTTTTGTCGTATTAGTTTGCTGGGGAACGGGAGCTTTCGCTGTATCACTCATTTTGAAATTTCCTTATTGATCAATTCTTCAAATACCAAATGTTTTGATCAACCATAAAACGTATTTTAAACGTAGTTGGTTTCATTATTTTTCAGTGATTGGACGTGTTGCAGTATGAGGTTTTTCATAACCGCCGCCTAATGCTTTAATCATTGCAACATCAAGGGTATAGACTTTTGCGCGAAGATCGGCCTGTGTGCGTAAAGTTTGCAATAAAGCTTCTTCAGCACTGAGGACCTCTAGGTAGTTAGTTAGTCCTCCTTTATAACGGTTTTGTGTTAAACGGAGGGCATCTTTTGCCGCATTAACGCTAAGATGATTTTTTTCCATTTGTTCGACAAGATAACGTTGAGAGACAAGCGTATCGTTAATTTCTTGTAATGCATTGGTTATCGTTTGGTTATATAGACCGACAGCTTGTGCATATTCTGCTCGGACTTCTTCAAGTTGCGCACTTAAGCGTCCTGCTGTAAAAATAGGTAGAGTAATGGCTGGTCCCGCACCATAGTAATCAGATCCGCTTTTAAATAATTTTGAAATACCAGCTTGATATCCTATAAAAGCGGATAAATTGACATCAGGATAGAATTCAGCTTTTTGGCGTTCTATTTGGCTGACCATTGATTCGACACGAAGTCGTGCTGCTGTAATGTCAGGGCGCCTACCGAGTAATGACATCTTTAATTCGGCAGGCAATGTGTAGTCTGCTGTGAGGCTGAGTGCTGGACGTTTGATAGTTAATCCGCGATCGGGTCCTTTTCCCATTAATGCGGCCAATTTGTTACGCTGAAGTGCAATGCGTTCATCTATGGCTGTTAATTCTTCTTCGGATTGTGCTAAACGTGCTTGTGCTTGTTTGACCGTGGTTAAAGTATCTAGACCATGGCTGTAGCGTTGATTAAATAAAGATTGATTTTGTCGACGAATGTTAACAATAGATGATAACGTATCTCGAGTATAGAAAAGGTGGGCGAGTTCCCCATATTCTGCGGCAATAGATGAAGCAATCATAAGGCGAGCTTGAGCAAAGTCGGCGGCAGAAGCTTCGGCTTCAGAAAGAGCAGCTTCAAGTGAAGCACGATTTTTGCCAAAAAAATCTAATTCCCAATTGAAATCAAGTCCCATTGATGCAAGGCCATGAGTGCCATTGGGAACAAATTGCGGGGGCATAGAATAGTTACGACTAAATTTCTGAGAACTGATATTGGCATTTCCAGAAATTTGAGGATACAGTGTTGATTCAGTGATGCCCGCCATTGCTTGGGCTTGGCGAAGTCTAGCTGCTGCAACTGTTAATGGAGGAGAGTTAGCCAGCCCCTCTTCAATTAAAGTATTGAGCTGATCGTCATGATAATTTTCCCACCAATTGGTTGTTGGCCAATTTCGTTTTTGTACTGCAAAAGATTGTTGCGTGTCATATTGATCAATGGACTTTATTTCAGGAGTTATCCCTTTAGGTGGAATAGGTGCACAACCGCTTAAAAAGGGAATACTACAAATTAAAGTTGATAAGGTTGCTATTCGAGCCGAAATAAACCAATTTTGAAAAGAAATAGATGACACGATATTTCCGTATTAAATCAACGAATGATTGGACAATATTTAAATAAACTGTACTGCACGGTACAATATCTTATCTAATAAAAGTAACTAAACTGTACGGTACAGTTCATTTTAGAGGTGGATAATAGTACTGTCAACTGGAATAACTAGCGCCATAGCAAATGAAGTAAAACGGGATTATGAGAAAGCGTACAGAAGAAAAACGGAATGCTATTTTGACGGCTGCACGTGAGGTATTTCGTAAAAAAGGATATCAAAATACCTCTATGAGTGAAATTACAGAGAAAGTTGGCGGCTCGAAAGCTACTATTTATGGTTATTTCAAATCTAAAAAGCTTTTATTTGAAGCAGTTATGAATGGGGCTTCTTTAGAAATTAAATCAAAACAAAAAGATTTGACGTCTAGTTCTCCCATTTCGATTGTTCCTATAGAAAATTATCGTCAAGTCATGCAAATTATGGAGGTATTAGAATGTTCACGATGTGATGTTCGAAAAACACTTTATCAATTTGGACGTCGTTTTATGCAAACCATTTGTCAGCCAGAATTTTTAGATGTTTATCGATTAGCGGTTGAATCATCAACGAGAACAGAAATTGGCAGCCGTTTTTATGAAGAAGGTCAACATCATGTGCTTAGACGAATACAGCGTTTTTTGCAAAAGCGAATGGATCTCGGAGAGTTGCGTCAAGCAGATGCAAAAATGGGGGCTTATTATTTATTCGGCTTAATTCGTTCTTCCATTTTTGAGCCCCATGTTTTCTGTTATGGTAAACCTATGAGCCGTGCAGTCATTGCCAAACGAACACAATTGGCTGTTGACGCATTTATGATGATTTATGAAATTAAAAATGAGTTTTGAATAAAGGTCGCGATGGATAATGATTGTTTTGGATTAAAGAGGGACTTTTAGTTAAAAATGAAAAAGCAGAATATTTTTGGGATTTAATAATTTTAAATGAAATTATTAATTAAGATTTCCTCTTTATTGGGGCGGTATATGGCATTTTTCGTAGTGGTAATTGGGGCGATTGCGCTTTTTTATCCTCAAAGTTGTCTATGGTTATCATTAAATTGGATTGCGCCATTACTGATGTTAGTTATGTTTGGGATGGGATTAACTCTTAAATCAAGCGATTTTAAATTACTATTGATACGACCTAAAGAAGTGATGATTGGTTGTATTGCTCAATTTACAGTTATGCCATGCTTAGCATATATATTGGGGGTGCTCTTTCAACTTGATAGTGCACTTATGGCAGGAGTTATTCTTGTGGGAGCATGTCCTGGAGGAACAGCAAGCAATGTGATGACTTATCTCTCGAAAGGGGATATTGCGCTGTCAGTTGGATTGACAGGAATCAATACACTTCTTGCACCAGTACTTACTCCGTTTGTTATATGGTTATTTCTTCGTACATCGATAACGGTTGATTTTATGGCGATGGTTATTTCAATCATGAAGATTGTTTTGTTACCTATTATTACGGGATGTTTGGTGAATTATTGGTATAAAAAACAGTCACAAAAAATGATTGATGTTTTACCAGGAATATCTGTACTTGTTATTGCTATTATTATTGCAGCGGTTGTCTCTCATAATGCTCAAAAAATATTAGAGACAGGTTTTTTATTAATAGTCGTAGTCGTTTTGCATAATCTTTTGGGTTATGTCAGTGGATACATGATCGGAGTACTTTTTAAGATGACTCCTGACAAAACGAAAGCACTAACCATTGAAATTGGTATGCAAAATTCAGGACTTGCTTCAACTTTAGCGAGTTTAGCTTTTCCTGGATTAGTAATGGCAACAGTTCCTGGTGCTGTTTTTTCTATTTGGCATAATATTTCAGGCGCGGTACTTGCGAATATTTTTCGCAAATGGAATTCGCATAAAGATCGCTAGTTAAAAAGTTAATTTTTGAAATAGAGAGAACCTTATGAAGGGTGAAGAAACAACGATTCAAATCGGATATTGGATAATGGGACAAGTTCAGCAAAATCCTAATATTACAAAAGATATTGATTCCCGCGTATTGCGAAACATTAAAGCGATTGACGCATCAGAGCATCAGACTTCAGAGACTCTCGAAAAATGGTCGCAAATGTGTGCCCAGGCTTTGAAGTTTGAAAATAATGCGGAATTTCAGGCATTATTTAAAATTGTTTATCAACTTTGGATGACAGGGCGTCTTGAATTGATGATGGAGTTTTGGGAAAACCGTAACATGGTTGATGCGCTTCATGAATAGGTGTTTTGTTGGCGTATTGGATTGATAGGGAGATCTGACGATGAGAAAAGCTGGGCCTCGTGATATTCCTCGTATTGCCGAGATACTCATTTTTACAAAGCGTATGACATACCGTCCTATTTTTAATAATGACATTGTGTCATTTAATGAAATGCAGGTATGTAAAGAAGCGGAACGACTGAAGCGACCTCATGAATTAGATGGTGTTTATGTTTATGATGATGGGGTAATCAAAGGGATGCTTCGCCGTGAAATTGATGGAAAAATGGTTCATTTGATTGAATTATTTATTGATCCCTTTTTTCATAAAGAGGGGATTGGTAAGGCCATGTTGGCAGAGCTATTAAAAGAAGCTAAATTTCGGCATTGTAATGAAGTGGATCTTTGGGTAGTTGAAAAAAATATTGGAGCCAGAGCTTTTTATGAGAAACTCGGATTTGAGTGGACAGGGAAACGAGAGTGTATCGTTGAAGTGGAACCTAAAGAATTTTATCGATTAAAGTACCGCCTTAAATTTTGATGCTTTTTATAACAGGCTGTTTGGATGGTAGACGTGATGAATAAAAATCCAATTATTAATGTCAATATTGCGGATAAATCGTCAATTGAAAAACTCGGCGCATTAGGGGCCTTACCGGAAGATGGTAAAGCTGTTTCTGAATGTTTGACAAAATTGCAGCCTATTGAGGTGCTTCAAGAAGGTATTGTTTCTTTTTCGCTGACAGATCATCAGATTAAACGAAGGTTATACCGCTATATTGCACAACAAGACCAATTGCCAAGAGATGTATTGAGCGATATGGTTGTGTTAAATTGCCAATGTTTTTATGTGCCGTGTCAAGTGTATGACGGCTGTTATCAAGCGAATTGGCAGGCTGAATTTGGCTATATTCCATGGATGGTGAGTTGTGGAGAATCTTCCAATGATAATCTCATTTGGAACCATGAACAGGGAGAAAATGAAGGGTGGTTTAATGTTCCTGTTTATATGGGAGATCAACTCCCAGAAAATGCCATTCGTTTATTAGCCGAATGTTGCATTAAAAATATGCCCCTTCAGTTTGATACGAGTATATTGGATCATTTCTCTCAAAAAAGTAGAACTTTTTTATTAAAAGAACAAATGGCTATTCGTAGCCAGGAGCAAGTCGCTTATGTGATTGATCGTCAAATTAAGCAGCTTTATGCTAAAGGGGATTATCAACGAGCATGGCAATGGCAAATCAATCAGTTAAACTGTACGGTTCGCCAAGTTTGGATTCCTATGGGGCAAGTGACTTTCCAGTATCATGGAAAAGAATATAATTTTTGGTGTTTAGATATTAATGGCAGTCATGAAGTTTGTGATGAACTTCCCATCGGTTCGGGGTATATTCATCAAATAGCCGTAGGGGCAATTCCAGCAGGAATCGCTTTAGCTATGGCAATTTTTGGTTTTTTAGGATTAGGAGAACGGGCAACTTTAAATTTTATTTTAATGTTATTAGTTCCAACATTGTTGTATGGTGTATGGCGTTTTTTAAGTGTTGTGTTTTATAACAAACGATGTCAAATTTTTGTTAAAGCGATTCATGATGCCGATAATACGAAGAGTACATCAAATAAGCTAAGATCATTTAAAGTTCCATCAAGACCACTTATTGTTAGTTTGATGCCTTATGATAAGATTTTACTGCCGATGCTAACAATTATTGTATTGATATTAGCTATTTTGGTTCAATGTTATGGGTAATTGAATATCGCAATTATCCAGTTGATTGGATATCCATGAAGAACGTGCAATTAAAATGAAGTTTTTTTACGAACCAGAGCATCAGTGTTCTGGTCTTTTTAATGGTTCCTAATTTATTGAGACTAGACTGAAAGGTTGACATCAACAGAACTTAAAGTTATGCCTTATCTCTAATTTAAAAGATTTTTCCTGAAGTCCCGTTTTTTATATCTAGGATTCAGTCCATATCTTTGCGTATGCCCTATGAATACAACGTTTTCCTTC
>CAKRSU010000030.1 GCA_934401755.1 uncultured Oxalobacter sp. | reverse complement strand
CGTTCCACTGCCACTGGAGTTGTTAAGGGTTAATTGTTCGCTTTTTGAGCCATCCATGGTGATGGTGGCTCCTTTTGTGCCGGAGGTGTAGTCGTTGATGGCCGCTTTGTTGGGGCCGAGGTTGATGTTTGCCCCATTACTGGTGATGGTTTTGACGGTGGAGTCGCTTGTGGCGTTCCAGGTGGCGTTATTGGAAAGATTTAACGTAGTCCCCGCACCATTTGCAATGCCTCCTTCTTGTTCATTGTAATCAATAATTGAGCCTTTTAAATAAGATTGATCTCCTGAAAGAGAAATATTAACAGTGAGATTTTTAGTATCATTACTAGTGTCAGAACTATCTCTTTGAAGACCATCTCTTGAGCCGGTGAGAATATTTCCTTCGATGGCAACTGTTCCACCATCATTTTTTCCTTGATTAATATTAATGGCATATCCGGCAGAGGTGGAAACGCGTCCATCTTCTCGCATTTTTGTAGCGGCATCAATGTTTCCGGAGATTATTAACTGACCATTCGAATGTATATCTATAGTTCCTTGATTTTCAGTGCCTTTTTCATCGCTTTGAATATTGATTGCGTTTCCATTATCTGCGGTAGAAATAATTGTTAGATTCTGAATGGGAGAATCCTCGGTTCCTAATGAAATATTACCTGGATTAGTAATATTAATTGGAATATCGCTATTCATAGCAACGTTTGAGCCAACAATCGTGATTTGTCCTAAATGATCGGCATTAGGATTATAGGTTGCTAAAATACTTCCATTCGTTGTTTTATTTTCTAAAAGAACTTGATCCGCAAAAATATTAATTTTGCCTCCTTGTCGAACGCCTAAAAGAGTTGAAACTTTTTGCTCGGCAGTTAAGTTTAAAGTATCTAGATAAAATGAGTGATCTTCATCTTTGTTTGCTATAGAACCAAAATTGATTTCTGTTCCAACACCCGTTGCTTTAAAAAAAGATTCTGCATTTTTTGTTGTGGTTTCTGGAACGTTTGCTGTACCTGTAATGGTTTTTGCCGATAAATTTAGAAGTGAAGAGCCTTCAAGTGATATTGCTGCAACAGAACTATCAACTACTCGATTTGTATAGACAAAATCAATTGTTTTTGCTTCCACAGACATCCTTCCTGTCTGTAAAAAATGAAGAAGATATCTTGATCCTGTATTGTTAAATGTAACTTTATCTAGTTGATTATCAGTATTCCCAATAATGACATTGCCATTTTCTGATAAAAATGCGGCAGATGAACTATCATTTTTACCCGTTTCAATATTAAGGTCTTTTCCTTTGAGATTTAATAACTCAATTTTGCTTTGAATAGCGTGTGGTTGAATCGTTTGGCCTTGATCATCATTTCCTGTTTCGCCATTATGAAAATTAATGCTTGGAATTGTCCCTGTAACATCAATAGAATTCCAATCTGATTGATTTGAAATGTAAGTGGATGTGCTTGCTGCGTTAACAGTACCCGTAATACTCAATATGTTCATAAGCATTAAAGAAGCGGTCACTGCTTTTAAATGATTCGATTTTCCTTGTGCTTTTGCATTCTCGCCTGTAACAACGAAGATGCCTTTTATCTTGCTGAAGATGACTTTGAATATCCGGTTCATGTAGGATCCTTTCTTTCGGATATGGCTTCCTTTCTACTTTTTGAATGCTTATATCCATTAATAAACATTACCGGATGTTCAATTTATTGATAACTGATTGTTTTTATTGGATTTAATAAAAATCCTTTTATTAATAAGCAGTTATTATTAAGAAGTTGCCAATTGAGTTATTTCTGAATTTGTCTTTTAAATTCAAATAATTGGATAGGACAAATGCTTAAATGATAGAATGATTAATGTCAAATAATGTTTATTATGCGATGTTCATTTGTTGTTGCAATTTAACACAAGTTCTATTGCCTTATCTTTTTACAGCAAGTTAAGTATCTTTTAAGAGGAAAAAGTAAGAGTATTTTGTGCGGAATATTAAAAAACCAGAATGATCCACTCATTCTGGTTTTAAAGAAATTTTTTATTTTAGATTAGTATAAAAAATTATTAAGCCCCAAGTTTTTGTTTTAGCATCTGGTTGACTTGTCCAGGATTGGCTTTGCCTCGGGTTGCTTTCATCACTTGACCAATTAATGCATTAAATGCCTTTGCTTTTCCAGCACGGAATTCATCAACAGATTTCTGATTGTTTGCTAAAACTTCATCAATAATTTTTTCAATAGCGCCAGAGTCTGAAATCTGTTTTAAACCTTTTTCTTCGATAATTTGGTCAACGACATTATCATTTGTGGATCGATTTTCCCACATAATACCGAAAACTTCTTTGGCAATTTTATTAGAGATTGTATTATCGGCAATACGTTTCATGAGTAATGACAATTGTTCTGCAGAAACAGGCACATCACTCATTTCAATATTTTCGCGATTCATTGCAGAAGAAACATCTCCCATTAGCCAGTTCGCATTTTGTTTGGCTAGTTGAGCGCCAGTTAGGGAAACTAATTTTTCAAAATAGGAAGCCATTGGTTTTGATGAGGTTAAAACAGCAGCATCATATTCTGATAAATGATAATCAGTCATGAAACGAGCTTTCATTGCGTTTGGCAGCTCTGGCAAAGCATTACGCACTTGTTCAATCCATGTCGGTTCGATAACTAATGGTGGTAGGTCTGGATCTGGAAAATAGCGATAATCATCAGAATCTTCCTTTGTGCGCATTTCACGTGTTTCATGCTTATCGGGATCATATAATCGAGTTGCTTGAATAACTTTGCCACCATTTTCAATTAATTCAATTTGGCGTTCGACTTCGTAATTAATCGCATCTTCGAGATGACGGAATGAATTTAAGTTCTTAACTTCGCAACGTGTACCAAGAACATCAGAACCAACAGGGCGAACAGAAACATTAGCGTCGCAACGGAAAGAACCTTCTTGCATGTTTCCATCTGACATTCCTAGCCAGACGACTAGTGTATGAAGTGCTTTCGCATAAGCAACGGCTTCAGCCGCACTACGCATATCAGGTTCAGTGACAATTTCAAGTAATGGTGTGCCAGCTCGATTAAGATCAATCCCTGTTTGATTGGGGAATTGATCATGGATGGATTTACCGGCATCTTCTTCTAAATGGGCTCGTGTTAGATGAATGGTTTTTGTATAAGGCTCGTGATTTTTAGGTTCAACGAGACAATCTAACGTCCCACCAATAACAACGGGCTTTTCAAATTGGCTGATCTGATATCCTTTTGGCAAATCAGGATAAAAATAATTTTTTCGAGCAAAAACGGAGACATTTGCTACTTCTGCCCCGATAGAAAGACCAAATTGAATGGCTTTTTCGACAGCACCGCGGTTCATAACAGGTAAAACACCTGGTAAAGCAAGATCAACTGCACAAGCTTGTGTATTGGGCTCTGCGCCAAAACTGGTTGAGGCGCCACTAAAAATCTTAGAAATGGTTGAAAGCTGCACATGCGTTTCAAGACCGATGACTACTTCCCACTGCATAATATTTCCTTTTTCTGTGCGGCAACGTAAAAGTTATCGCAAAAATTTTTTCTGAGTTACTCAGGAGTCTTCAAATGCCAGTCTGTTGCTTGTTGGAAACGATTAGCGATATTTAACAATTTCGCTTCAGTAAACCAACTACCAGTTAGTTGTAATCCAACAGGACGTTTTGCATGATCACCTTGTCCAAATCCACAAGGAATAGACATTCCTGGTAGACCTGCTAGATTGGTAGAGATGGTAAAGATATCACTGAGATAGTTGGCAATAGGATCGTTAACTTGATCCCCTAAATTCCATGCAACAGTCGGGGCAACGGGGCCCATGATGACATCACATTGTGTAAAAGCATGTTTGTAATCATTGGCAATTAATCGGCGAACACGCTGTGCTTGGATGTAATAAGCATCATAATAGCCATGACTTAAAACGTAAGTACCAACGAGGATACGGCGTTGAACTTCATCACCAAAACCTTCAGAACGTGATTTGCGGTACATATCCTGTAAATCATCATATTGTGCTGCACGATGACCATAGCGTACACCATCATAACGACTAAGGTTAGATGAAGCTTCTGCTGGTGCAATCACATAATAGGCTGGGATACATAGTTTTGTATTTTTGAGAGAAATATCAACAAGTGTTGCGCCTAGTTGCTCAAATGTTTTGAGAGCTTCACGGATAGGTTGTTCGACTTCTGTAGAAAGGCCTTGACTGAAATATTCTTTGGGTAATCCAATACGTAGTCTGTCTAATGGTTTATCTAAGTCTGAAAGGTAGTTGTCAACAGGGCGATTAATGCTAGTAGAATCTTTTGGGTCAAATCCTGCGATTTCACCTAACAGCAAAGCACAGTCTTTCGCATTTTTTGCAATGATTCCTCCTTGGTCTAGAGAAGATGCGTAAGCAATCATGCCATAACGAGATACACGCCCATAAGTTGGTTTAATACCCGTAACACCACAAAAAGAAGATGGCTGACGAATAGAACCTCCGGTATCAGTTGCTGTTGCAGCAGGAGCTAAGCGCGCAGCAACTGCAGCAGCTGAGCCACCTGAAGAGCCACCAGGTACTGCGCGAGTATCCCAAGGGTTCTTTACGGGACCAAATGCGGAATTTTCATTGGCAGATCCCATGGCAAATTCATCGCAATTTAGTTTCCCCAGTGTGACCATACCCGCCGCATTGAGTTTTTCAACAACAGTTGCATCAAATGGACTGACATAATTAGCGAGCATTTTAGATGCGGCGGTTGTTCTCCATCCTTTAGTGACAAAAATGTCCTTATGAGCAATAGGGATCCCTGTTAAAGGATTAGCGTTGCCTTTAGCAATGCGTTTATCCGCAGCTGCGGCTTGTTGCATTGTTAACGTGTCATCAACATGTAGAAAAGCGTTTAGCTGATTAGCATGGATACGTTTTAGGAACAAATTAGCCAGCTCTGTTGCTGAAATTTGTTGAGTTTGCAAAAGAGTGGACAGTTCCGAGAGAGTCTTGGTATGCATGGATTATATAACTGCAAAAAATAACCGGGAAAATAAGTAGGGGATATGCATTAAGCATTGACTATTATTCAATGACCTTTGGAACCAGAAAAAGACCATTTTCGACTGCTGGTGCAACAGATTGATAGTCTGAACGATGGTTTTCTTCCGTTACAATGTCAGGACGTAGCCGGAGTGCAACATCTTCTTCAAAAGCAGAAATAGGATGAGCAAGCGGTTCAATATTAGTTGTATCCGCAGAGCGGAGTTGTTCAACTAAATCCAAAATACGGTTTAGTTGCTCTGCTGTTTTTTGTATCTGTGTGTTAGAGACGTCAAGCTGTGCTAGTTTGGCAATACGATCCACATCAGAGAGTTCAAGAGCCATAAGTTTGATATTTCCTAAAAATTTCGAGAGTGAATCGCATGAAATACGATTCGGCTGATATATATCCTTAGAATTATAAGGTAGAATGTGAACGAGTTACATATCTGTCTGTTTGCATCGCATTTTTGCAGACTGTTTTTTTGAAAAATATTACCGCCAGATGGCGGTTTTTTAAATATTACAGAACAATCATGTTTGGGTTATTTCGCAGTTTTTTCTCTAATGATTTAGCAATTGACTTGGGTACCGCTAATACTTTAATTTATGTCAGAAACTCAGGTATTGTCTTGGATGAACCTTCGGTTGTTGCTATTCGCTATGATGGTCCAGGTGGCAGGAAAAGTATTCAGGCAGTAGGACGCCTTGCGAAGCAGATGTTAGGCAAAGTTCCTGGCAATATGGATGCTATTCGTCCGATGAAAGATGGTGTTATTGCCGATTTTACTGTTACTGAACAAATGCTCAAACAGTTTATTCGGATGGTACATGATTCTCGATTCTTTCGTCCATCTCCTCGTATTATCATTTGTGTGCCATGTGGTTCTACTCAAGTGGAGCGCCGAGCTATTCGTGAATCAGCATTAGGTGCTGGAGCCTCTAAAGTTTATTTAATTGAAGAGCCAATGGCCGCTGCTGTTGGTGCTGGGTTACCTGTTTCTGATGCAACAGGTTCTATGGTTATCGATATTGGCGGTGGAACGACTGAAGTTGGGATTATTTCGTTAGGCGGAATGGTCTATAAAGGCTCTATTCGCGTTGGCGGAGATCGTTTTGATGAAGCGATTGTTAATTACATTCGTCGTAATTATGGCATGTTAGTGGGTGAACAGACTGCTGAAGCAATTAAAAAGACGATTGGCGCCGCTTATCCAAGTAGCGAAATTCGTGAAATGGAAGTGAAAGGTCGTAATTTATCAGAAGGGATTCCACGCGCATTTACTGTCACCAGTAATGAAATTCTTGAAGCGCTTAATGATCCGCTCAGTCGTATTGTTGCAGCCGTTAAAACAGCACTTGAACAAGTTCCACCTGAATTGGGAGCTGATATTGCAGAAAAAGGGATGATGCTAACAGGCGGCGGAGCTTTGTTGCATGATCTTGATCGTTTATTAATGGAAGAAACCGGCTTACCAGTTCTGACTGCAGAAGATCCATTAACTTGTGTTGTTCGTGGATGTGGTATGGCTTTAGAACATATTGATCAATACGAAAATATTTTTTCTTATGAATAAGATAAAGGCGCTTTAGGCGCCTTTTCCTTAACGCTTAGTTGTTCATGCAAAACGGATCATCACCGCTTTTCAAACAGGGAATGTCTGCAAAGGTGAAACTTATCATCTTTGCTGTGATGGCTTGCGCCTTACTATTGGGCGACATTCGTTGGGAAGTATTAGGACATGTGCGTGCAGTAATTAGTACGGTGCTTTATCCCTTTCAAAGTATTGCTGTTGCGCCTGCTGATTTTACGGATTCCATAAAAGATTTATTGCGTACAGGCGATGATATGCAAGAAGAAATTGATGCTTTGCATGCGAAAGCATTGCAAGATGCCCCAACTCTTCAAAAAGCTTTATTGCTTGAACAAGAAAATGCACAATTGCGCGAATTAATTGGCCTTAAAAAACGAATGAATATTCCAACGCTTGCTGGTGAAATTCTTTATGAGGTTCATAATAATTTCACGAATAAAGTGGTTATCAATCGTGGTGCAAGTGATGATGTTAAGGTTGGGCAAGCTGTTATTGATGAAAGTGGTGTTATTGGACAAGTTTCACATGTTTGGCTGTCAACGAGTGAAGTGACTTTATTGACGGATCGTTCTCAAGCAATTCCTGTTTTAAATACCCGTACCGGTGAGCGAATTTTAGCGTTTGGTGATGGAGATTCTGGTTATTTGGAACTTCGTTTCTTAACTGCTATGTCTGATATCCAAGAGGGTGATCGGTTTATTACATCTGGAATTGATGGGGTCTATCCTGCTGGTATGGACGTTGCTGTTGTCTCTTCTATCATTGCGGCAACCGATCAAGAAGATAGACGCGTTTTATGTGCCCCATTAGGGGGCGTGAATCGTCAAAAATATGTCCTAATTCTTTTAACAGATATTGATGATTATCCGGCTCGTCCTCCTGTTGATTCTAAAAAAACAAAAGGGGAAGTACAGAAAAAGCAGGAGGATGTTTTATGAATGGGTTTTCTCAAACTCAGGAAAAAATCTTAGCGCCGGTTGGTTTGGGGTTCATCATATTAAGCTTGTTCATCGCATTTATGCTAAATATTATGCCATGGGGAAGAGTGTATGGTGTGCCTGATTTCTTAGCATTAGTATTGATTTTTTGGTGTATTTATCAAGGACACCGAATTGGAATAGGGACGGCGTTTTGTTTGGGTATGTTAATGGATGTCAATAATGCGACATTTTTAGGGGAAACAGCACTTGCATATACCCTAATGGTCTATTTTGCTATTACACTGCACAAGCAAATACTTTGGTTTTCTCCTGCGAAACAAATATGGTATGTTCTTTTATTACTCTTTATTCCACCTGTTGTTGAAATAGTCATACAGTTCATTGCGGGGAATTGGATAACAGATGGATTTTGGATATTTGATTGTGTTGTGGGTGCCATTATTTGGCCGTTGATCCATTGGTTACTCATGTGGCCTCAGCGTAAAATTGAACGAACTGAAGCCAAAATATAATATAAGAAGATGCAAAATGGCGAATCTGAACGATAACAATAGGCAAATGCATCAGTTCCGCAACCGTATTGTTGCGTTAGGGATTTTTGTTTTAGCCTGTTTTTTTATCTTGTTACTCCGTTTTTTATGGTTGCAAGTGATCCGCTATGATAAATATGCAGCAAAAGCCGAAGATAATCGTGTCACTATTGTGCCGACAATGCCAGAACGAGGATTGATTTTAGATCGTAATGGTGTTGTTTTAGCCAGTAATTATTCAGCTTATACGCTTGAAATTACCCCTGCAAAAATTGAAGGTAAATTAGAAGAGGTGATTGATCGCTTAGCTTCTTTTATTGATATTTCTGATCTTGATCGAAAGCGTTTTAAACGTCGAATGGAAGAATCTAAACGCTACGATAGTATTGTACTTAAAGCGAAACTTTCAGATAGAGATGTTGCTCGTTTTACGGTTCAGCGTTTTCGTTTCCCAGGTGTCGAGGTTCAAGCTAGAACATTTCGTCAGTATCCATTAGGAAAAGTTGCTTCTCACGCTATTGGCTATATTAGTCGTATGAGTCAGCGTGATATTGATAATTTGGATGAGGAAGAAGCCGAAAATTATTTAGGAACGACTCATTATGGCAAGGAAGGGATTGAAAAGAGTTATGAACGAGTATTGCATGGCGTAACTGGCTACGAAAAAATGGAGGTTTCCGCAAGTGGTCGTGCCGTTCGTTTGCTAGAAAGTCGTCCGACTGTTCCTGGACGTAATGTTATTTTATCAATCGATATTGGTTTACAGCGAGTGATTGAACAATCGCTTGCAGGTAGGCGTGGTGCTGTCGTTGCAATGGATCCTAATACAGGCGAAGTATTAGCTTATGTTTCTTCCCCAAT
Source organism: uncultured Oxalobacter sp. (assembly GCA_934401755.1). Taxonomy (GTDB): domain Bacteria; phylum Pseudomonadota; class Gammaproteobacteria; order Burkholderiales; family Burkholderiaceae_D; genus Oxalobacter. The sequence continues at coordinate 14,624 of CAKRSU010000030.1, read as the reverse complement.
GTATGACCCCAATTTATTTGTGGATGGGATTGATCATCAAAATTGGGATGCATTAAATAATTCTCCCAATCGTCCTTTACTCAATCGTCCTATTCGCGGTGCTTACCCACCTGGATCAACTTATAAACCTTATATGGCGATGGCTGCCCTTGAATTGAAATATCGAACAGCAGGGCAAGCAATTGCTGATCCTGGGTATTTTGAGTTTGGCAATCATGTATTTCGTGATGATGCAAAAAGAGGGCATGGTGCTGTAGATATGTACCGTTCTATTGTTGTATCGTGTGATACTTACTACTATATACTGGCACGGGATATGGGCGTTGATACGATTCATGATTTTATGACTCAGTTTGGTTGGGGCCAGAAAACAGGGATCGATTTAGAAGGCGAACGAACGGGTGTTTTACCGTCTAAAGAGTGGAAGCAAAAAGCATATAAGCGTGAAAGTCAGCAATTTTGGTATCCAGGGGAGACTGTTTCATTAGGGATTGGTCAGGGATATAACACGTTTACACCCGTTCAGATGGCGTTTGCTCTTTCATTACTGTCTAATAATGGCGTTGCAGCAAGACCTCATCTTGTCAAAGAAATTGAAAATCCAGAAACACATGAACGAACCCCGGTTACAACAGAAACGGTTCGTCTTAGTGAAATGAAGCAGGCGAATTTTGAATTTATTAAACGAGCAATGGTTGGCGTGGCGCGTAGCGGGACAGCTGCTCGAATATTTGGTGGAGCTCCCTATTCTACAGGTGGAAAGACAGGGACTGCTCAAGTCTTTACAGTCGATCAAAATAGAACATATGGATCTTATTCATTAACGGAATTTAAGCGCGATCATGGGCTTTATGTGGCTTTTGCACCAGCGGATAAACCGAAAATTGTGATTGCGGTTATTGTTGAGAATGCAGGATTTGGGGCAAGCTCAGCAGCCCCTGTTGCGCGTCGTGCATTGGATTATTTCATGTCAGGAAGAACAGAGCAGCCAGCAAATTTAAGCGGCGATACTCTCGGTAAAAATACTGTAAAAAAAGCAATGGATGAACAGGTTCCTACTGACTTACCGGATGATGAAAAACAGCTTCCTACCCCAGCGCCACTTCCTCAAACTGGCGTGAAAGAAGAGAAAAAAACAGAAAAATAAGAGATATCATGGATACCACGACCCTAAAAGATTCTTTTTTGGCACGAATTAAAAAACTGGGGAGTACATTTGATGGCCCATTGGCACTGATTGTTTTTCTTATTATGTCAGTGGGTATTATTACACTTTATTCAGCGGGAATTGATTTTCCTGGCCGAGTTGAAGATCAGTTACGTAATATTATTATTTGCTTTGTCATTATGTGGATTGCTGCAAGTGTTCCACCTCAGCGGTTAATGCGGTTTGCTGTGCCTGTTTATACTATTGGTATTGCCTTATTACTGGCGGTTGCGATGTTCGGTCTGGTTAAGAAAGGCGCGCGTCGTTGGTTAAATATAGGCATTGTTATTCAGCCATCAGAAATTATGAAAATTGCTTTGCCACTTATGCTGGCTTGGTTTTTTCAAAATAAAGATGGAAAAATTACTTGGCGAGAATATGTTAAAGCTTTTATTATTCTCGCAATTCCTGCTGCATTGATTATGAAACAACCTGACTTGGGGACAGCAATTCTTGTTGCGGCTACAGGGTTTTATGTGATTTTTCTAGCGGGATTAGCTTGGAAAGCGATTATTGTCATGTTTGGTTGTTTTGCAGCCTCTTTACCTTTTGTTTGGTTACTTTTACATGATTATCAACGTCACCGTATTTTAATGTTGATTGATCCTTCATCTGATCCATTAGGAAAAGGTTTTCATATTATCCAATCGATCATTGCAATCGGTTCTGGAGGAGTAACGGGGAAAGGATGGATGCAGGGCACTCAAGCTTATTTGAATTTTATTCCAGAGCGTACGACAGACTTTATTTTTGCGGTGTATGGGGAAGAGTTTGGATTGATCGGTAATATGGTTTTAATGGCACTGTACCTATTGCTGATTGCTCGAGGACTCATTATTACGCTAAGAGCATCGACAACGTTTTCGCGATTACTGGCGGGCGCCATTACGATGATGTTTTTCATGTATGCTTTCGTCAATATGGGGATGGTTAGTGGTATTTTGCCAGTGGTAGGGGTGCCATTGCCTTTCATGAGCTATGGTGGAACGGCGATGGTAACTTTAGGATTAGGAGCTGGAATCTTGATGAGTATTCATCGTAATCGACATCTTGTTCAAACTTGATATCTCGTAGAATTTGCAAATTGGTATGTGGCATATTGTAAAGCAAAATAGCATTATTACAGGATTACTCGTTGTTTGTTGCGGTGGATTTATTCTATCAGGATGTTCTACCGTATCGAAAAAAAGCGGGTCTTATAAAACCACTCAAAAGCGGGGAGGTGGTTATTATCTTGATGATGGTCCGGGCGATAATATTCCTGATAATCTTGATCAGATTCCCAATGCAGTACCAAAAGTTGAAAAAATTGCAAGTGGCCCAAGCCGCCCCTATACTGTTATGGGAACAACATATGCGCCGATGACTGCCTTGAACTATTATAAAGAGCAGGGAGTTGGTAGCTGGTATGGGAAAAAATTTCATGGCATGAAAACTTCTTCAGGAGAAACGTATGATATGTTTGGTATGACCGCTGCTCATCCTACGCTTCCCATTCCCAGTTATGCACGTGTTACTAGTCTTGAAAATGGAAAGCAGGTGATTGTTAGAGTCAATGATCGAGGTCCTTTTTTAAATGGTCGATTAATTGATCTGACTTATACGGCAGCGTATAAATTGGGTTATGTTAATAAAGGCAGTGGTCCGGTTGAAGTGGAATTACTTTTACCCGATGAGATTGCACGTATTAGAAATGGCGAGATATTGCCTTATACGAATACTGTGGCAGCAAAGCCTATATCAGCATTCAAGTTCAGTCAAACTCAGAAAAAGACCATATCTTCCTCTCAGACAGCATTGTCTGCAAATGATTCAATGTCTACAGTCGTTACCAGTGGGTACTATATCCAATTTGGTGCCTATCATGATATGAGTAATGCGAAGACCTATCAAATGCGTTATGGTGAATCTTGGTCATCGCACTATCCTGATATTAAGATTATTTCAATGGCTGGATTTTATAAACTGATGGCGGGGCCTTTTTCAACACGTGATGCCGCATTACTTGCACGTCAGGATATGCAGGAAAAGGGGATTGAAGGATTTATTTTAAAAATATAATCGTACAGAATTTTGTTTTGCCCAATAAAAGAAAGGCGAAGGAAGCATTTCTTCTTCGCCTGGCAAAACATCAGTCATTATATAATTTTTGTTTTAGTTCCCGTCGTTGTTGGGCTTCTAATGATAGTGTGGCCGTTGGACGAGCTAATAGACGGGCGATACCGATGGGTTCCCCTGTTTCGACACACCAACCATAATCACCAGAATCAATACTTGCAAGGGAAGCTTTAACTTTCTTTAGTAATTTACGTTCACGATCACGAGTACGCAGTTCTAAAGCATGTTCTTCTTCAATTGTTGCACGATCAGCAGGGTCAGGTACTAACGTTGTTTCACGAAGGTTTTCCGTCGTTTGTCCAGCATTTTTTAGCAAAGCTTGTTCCATTTGTTGAAGACGAGCTTTAAAAAAGTCGAGCTGAGCCTGATTCATGTAGTCATCGTCACTCATCTTCAGAATTTCTTCTTCAGTTAAAAGAGTTGGCGTTTGCTTTGTTTTCATACTCAATGCCTCCCAAAAAAATGATACTAGGGAAAATTTAGACCACTTTATATGAAGTGGCTAATGAAGATGGGTAAATGTAATCAACTTATTGCGATATGTCAAAAATATCGGTTAATAAAATGAAAAAAAGCCAGAAATACCAATGATATTTTCTGGCTTTTCTGTTGTAAAAGATCAATTAATCGGTTAAACAGTGTTCTAATCCTTGTAAGAAAATATCTTTAGGGAGTTTTTTCCCGATAAAGACCATTTTGCTTTCTCGAGGGCCATCTGCCCATTTTTCAACAAGATCGGATCCCATGAGTTGCTGAACGCCTTGGAAAACAACTTTATGGTTAGTTCCTTTAACATTGAGTACGCCTTTGTAGCGGAGCATATCTGTTCCAAATCGACTGATTACATCGTCAAAAAAAGTATTTAATTTTTCAGAATCGAATGGGCGGAAGCTACGAAAAGCAAATGATACGATATCATCTAAATGATGATGGTGGTGCTCACAGGAACAAGTTTCATCATGATCGTGATCATGGCAACCACAATGACAAGCTTCATCATGGTCATGATGGTGATGGTCGCAAGAGCAGGTACTATCATGCGCGTCATCATGATCGATGTCTAGATTTGAATTTAAATTAAATCCTTGCAAATCCAATACATCACCAATATCTACGTGACCAAAATCTGCAGTCATAATTGCAGCATGAGCATTCATATGACGGACACGATTGGTGAGTTCTGTAATGAGATGCGGATCTGCAATATCGATTTTGGAAATTAGAATTTTGTCGGCAAACCCCACTTGCTGGCGAGCTTCTTCATATTCATCAAGCTGATGCATGCCGAAGACACCATCTAATAGTGTGATAATGCCATCAATCATGTAGCGTTCAGCGACAGAATCTTCTAGAAAAAAAGTATGAGCAACGGGACTTGGATTTGCTAGTCCTGTTGTTTCAATGATAACTCGATCAAATTGAATCTCACCGTTATCTTTTTTGGCAATTAGATTATTTAATGCTGAAACTAAATCGCCACGTACGGTACAACAGACACAACCATTACTCATTTGGACAATTTCTTCAGCATTGTCTTGAATAAGGATGCCACTATCGATATTTTCTTCGCCGAATTCATTTTCAATGACAGCAATTTTTTGTTTGTGAATATTATCTTTTAGGATGCGATTTAATAGGGTCGTTTTACCAGCACCTAAAAAACCAGTAATAATGGTTGCGGGAATGAGTTCAGGTATAGTTTCAGGCATTACAGCACCTTTATAAAAAAGAAAAGTAAAAGCTGCTCTATCAGAACAGCTGTAAATTGCATTGGCATTAGCTCGCAGAACAGAAATGCATAGCACTATAGTATAGCCAGATTAAATCAATCTAAGGGCAAAAATAGAAAAATCAAGAGGAGAGGAAAACTTTTCATCGTTAAGGAGGCTCACTGTACTATCATGCTTGTATCTATCAAGATAAATGATGCAATAGGTTCGACTAAAAAGGGATTTTATTTATTTTAAGTATTTATATCGATTCGTTAGTTATTTTTTACACGAATAAGTCAGGAGTATCCATGGCAGAAACAGTCATGACAAAAGGGACACCATGGAAGGTGATATTGAATTTTGCAATACCTATGATGGCAGCGAGTCTGCTTCAACAATTATATAACACAGCTGATACGCTAATTATTGGTAATTTTGAATCTGAGCATGCATTAGCGGCAGTGGGATCATGTGCTTATTTAGTAGGATTTTTTGTAGGGGTTGCGATATCGCTATCATTGGGCGTTGGTATTTGTGTTGCTCAAGCTTATGGGGCGAAATCTTTTTCGTTGGCACAACATTTTGCTGGAGCGGGAAGTTTGCTTGTTATTGGTATCGGTGCCGTTATGGCCGGATTTTGTTGGCTAGTTAGTAAACCATTATTGGAATTTGTGATTGCTGTTCCAGAAGCTATTTTAGGTGATGCAGTTCTTTATGCACGTATTTACGCGATTGGCATTATTTTTCAATTTGGGTATTGCGCTTTTTCATCTCAAATGCGGGCTATTGGGGATAGCACAATCACCATGTATATTTTATTAATCACTGCAATTCTTAATGTCGTTTTAGATCTTGTATTTGTAGCTGGATTACATTGGGGTGTTTTTGGGGTAGCCATTGCAACAGTGATTAGTCAATTTTTTTCTATGCTCTTGGCCTTTTTTTGTATGACGCATCGCTATGTTATTTTTCGATTTCATGCATTACAGTGGCGATTTACCTGGCCAATTATTCGTGATGTTTTGAAAACGGGGATTCCGTTGGCAGGACAGTCTTTTGTAATTTCTTGTGGTTTTATGATTTTGCAAAATTTGGTGAATAGTTTTGGGGTTAATGCCACTGCAGCATATGCGGTATCGGGACGACTCGTTCTTTATATGTTAATGCCACTCGTTTCAGTTTTGCAGGCTGTATCGACTTATACTGGTCAAAATTATGGGGCAAAAACCTATGATCGTTTGATTATTGGTATGAAGCAGGCTATTTTTTTGAACGTAATAATTATGGGCTGCTTAGGAATTTTAGGGTTTTGTTTGTCTCCTTGGTTAGTGAGATGTTTTGGTATTAGTGATATCGCAGCTGACTATGCTATTGACCATCTGCGTGTCGCATCAATCGATATGATTTTATATGCGATTTATTCTCCAATATCAGGAGTCTGCTTAGGGATTGGAAAAAGTTGGGTTTTAATGGTTGTTTCAATTGTTGAATTGGCAGGACGTGTTGTTATTGCCAATTATCTTGCGAAGTATATAGGAGTTGCTAGCATTTGGTGGTGTGAACCTCCAGCTTGGGGGATTGTTGTAATTAGTTTATATCTATTTTATTTCTTTTATTTGAAGAAGCATTTTCAATATCTAGCATCTCCTATTACTGAGAAGATCGTCAATAAAGGGGAATGAATCTATTGGTTGAGTATTAATCTTCAGTTTTCTTGGCATGTGGATGTGCTAGATCATAAACTTGAGCAAGGTGCTGAAAGTCTAAAGAAGTGTAAATTTGGGTAGAAGCAATAGAAGCGTGTCCCAACATTTCTTGGACGGCTCGTAAATCTCCAGAAGATTGTAGAATATGTGAGGCAAATGAATGTCGGAGCATATGCGGGTGAACATGCATTGCAAGCCCTAATTGTTGTGCATGTTCTTTTAATCGTAATTGTACTGTACGGGGTGTCATTCTTTTACCGTGGCTATTTAAAAATAAGGCGTATTGATGGATAGGAAGAGCATTAACGGATAAAAGTTTGTGTCTCGCAGGAATCCATTGGCGGAGTGCAAAAATAGCGGCTTCACCAATAGGGATAATACGGGTTTTATTGCCTTTGCCTGTAACTGTGACTTCTTGTTCTTCTAGATTAATCCATCCTGCAGATTGATATTCTGGACTATTGACTGCGTGAATATCCAATCCCGTTAATTCTGAAACGCGTAATCCACTGGAATAGAGCAATTCAAACATGGCTTGGTCGCATAATATTCTATCCGGATGTTTTTTTTGAATTTGTTGTTCCTGTTTAGAATGTGTTTTGACTAAATATACGGCATCATCTACTGATAATGCTTTGGGAAGTGCGTGAGGAGCGCGAGGGGCGTGAACGGTCTCTACTGGGTTTATAGCAATAATATCTTGTTCAAGTAGCCATTGGAAAAATCCTCTCCAAGCAGATAATTTTCGGCTAATAGAGCGAGGGTGTAGTCCACTGGCATGTAGTGTGGCAGAAAATCGTCGTATATCTGTATCAGTTAGACTAAGTAGTGTTTTTTCATTTGCCAAAGTTATAAGTTGAGAGAGATCACGTTGGTAGTTTTCAACAGTATGATTAGCTAACATTCGCTGACTGATTAACATATCCAGATAGTGATTAATCCATTGAGTGTCGTTTTTTTTCTGCATGATTTGGAGGAAGAATGCTATGAAGGATTTGTGTAGTTTACTGCAAAAATCTTTTATAGAGACTTTTCCCACAGTAGTCGCAAACGGCATGAGTCATCCCTGCTGTAACATTTAATGGTGCACTACAAAATTTACAGGTAAGATCAGTTTTTGCCATAGATATAATCTTCGTAATAGCGATATGTTAATTGCTAAAAGTGATAATGATGAGTGGCATTATCATTTTCCAGAAATGATGGAAAACATGCATATGCCCAATTTTTGTAGCATATGCATGTTTAAAAATTAGAATAAACGCTTAATTTTGAGCGTTAGTCATTCTAATGATGAGTTATAACTAGTAAGAATTACCAGCCACCACCAGCAAGTGCTTTAGTTGTATCCTGAGGAACAGGGATCTTATTGTCTTGAGCAAATTTCACAACATTGGACAGTAATGAATACAGATTATTAGTGTCTTCTGGGACGGCTTTCACAATACTTACTGCTGCACCAGCAGCTCCACCAATGGAAGACATCCCTGGTTTAAACTTGGAAACATCAGAAGCCATTGCTTTATAAGCGATCAAACCTTTGCCAAGATTAAGCATTGATTTACTAAATTCTTTTTTACCCTGAGCCGTCAAATTTAAATCTTTATCATTGAGCTTTTCTTGGATCAACTTAGCAGAATCCGTAATAAAAGAAATATTCTCATCATCAGCAGATGTATTAGGATCACCTGTGACTTTTTTGACCAACAAAGCAGCAGCTGCCGCTTTTTCTTTAAATCCAAGAGCAGTTAACATATTTTGATGGCCTGCTAAGACAGATTTACTCCCCAGCGCATATTCCTTCACGATAATTTCAGGCGTGACAGAAGATTGAGAACTGGCACTACTTCCACCGACTAAAGACCCCAAACCAAAGGCATGAGCAGAACTACTTGCCATTGTTACTGCAGCCAAAGAAAATGCCATGGCGATTAATTGCTTTTTCATATTAAACCTTTTAAAAATTAAATTAATTAAAACCGAATAACTCGGGACATTGAATAAAATCATCTCAAACCAGCATTGTTCATGCTGTAAACAACATTTTGTGCAGCAGCCATTGATGCTTTCTTAAGGGCTTCTGTTTGTGTTTCGTCGTTATAATTGCCAAGACCAAAGAAGTGTTGCGCTTCGGTTGATGCCACTTCATCTCCATTTTTATCCATGACTTGTGCTGTAACCGTAGCGTCAACACGTTGCATTCCTGTATCTGGATCACGATAGGGCGCCCCAACGTCTAGTGTTGCTAAAACAATATATGGAACCCCCGAAACACTGAGCTTTCTGACAAGTGCGCGTTTTGTTGATGGTTTAACTTCATTACCTGAAGAGAAATCTTTTTTCAGGGCAGCCATCACATCATCATCCATAACCATTGCTGGATCACGAACTTTATAGCCTGCGTTTGTAAAGACACTGGTAATATTCGTGTTGTAGGTATCCATTGGCATCATTCGATAAGTCACCTTGTCACCACGACGTGTTGTATGACCACCATATTCAACACGAGTATTGCCACGAATATTCGTTGTTGTATTGGATGTACTATAGCCGTTGGAATCAATATTTGTTTCAGCATTGGAAGAATAATGACTATTGGATGCTACAGCAGAATATCCAACAGAAGTTCGGGCTGAACCTGAGGAAGATGCCGACATAGAACCTGAAGCAGCACCTGCTGAACGATAAGAAGCCCCATAATTTCTTCCTCTAATATTGGCTCTTTCACTGCCACTTAAGCTTCCCCTTATATTGCCTCTCGCATTATAGGCATCACGTCTTGATGCACTCGCATTGACTTTAGCGGTTTCACGGCTATAAGCAGAATGACCTTGAGTATCCGATGTAATGGTTGTATGACCATTTGTTGTAGTCTCAGAATCGACATCAACACGTCCTCTAATCGTTGATGTTTCAACTTTTCGATCATGAAAAGACTGACGAGTATCAGTTTCGCGTCCATAAAAGACATATACGATTGGTGATTTTGCCTGAACATTTGTATTCCCAGCGTTGCTTGCTTTTTTCATAGCGACAAGCAATTTAGAATCTTTCAATGTTGCGCGAATACGAACGGTATAAACGCCGGCTTCAGATGATTCATCAAGAATCTCAAAACCACTCATAAAGTGGTCAGGATCTTCTTTAAATTGTTGCTCAATCGCTTCCATATTCTCTGTAGCAGCAACGCCATGCTCATCGAAAAAATTTTCAATTGCATTGATTTGTGCTTTTTCAATAGTTTTTTGCTTATCAGAATCTGATAACCAACTCCCATATTTGGTGGATGCGGTTGCTTTCACTTGAACGGTTGCATTCGCTACTACTGTTGTGAATGAAAGAAGAACAACCAGAAAATTTAATAATTTCTTCATTTACATTTCCTTATGATTTCATAGGTTTTTCTTAACTGACTTTTAATATTGGGTTCTTTAGCGGCTGTTTTGAGCCAATCATCTGGATCGAATTTGGTTGTTTGAGAAGAATCATTGGGATCTTTGATTTTCAACACAACATCGTTGTCAATGGATGAGGCAAATTTCCTAACGAGCATGTTGATCGCGTTTTCGTAATAGGGAAAATCGCTATAGCTCACCTGAGAAATTGGCATGATATTGGGTTCTCCGTTTCTAAATTTAGAATTTAAGTAATCGCCCATACCATAAAAATGGATGGTCATATATGCCCCATAAAGATTGGTAATGGAAATGTTATTGCGGTCAAATTCTTTTTTGACGAGTTTGTCTAAACTGACATCAAATAAATAATCCCCTTCAGGAACTTCTAATTTCCAATCAGCACCATTTTCAAGTTTTAACATCATGACACCGCCAGAATGTCCCACAGAACTCGGTATCATTGGCATTTTTAATCGTGCTGAAAGAATCGTCCCAAAGCCTTCTTGAACCATTGCTTTTGCAGCGGCACCATTGTTTATTCTGTATGCTTCAGGAAGTTGTTGAAGTGCTTCTTTAGATATTTCAACATGTTTTACCTGAACGGTTCGTCGTCCTTCTTTGGGAAGACGAGCTTCTTGAAGGCGACGCATGTATTGTGTAATAAGACCATGTTCATCATTTCGACGAATGGCATTTTCAACAATGGCTAATAATTGATCTTGTGTTGGTTTTGAAGTTTCTGAAGCATCATGATAAATAATACTAATTGGCCAACTGCTAACAATCGTTTGACTTTTATAATCAAAAATAATGGCATTCCCACGTAAGTTGACAAAAGTCTTCTTATAAGTACCAAGATCTTCCGTAAAGACCGTTTCTCCTGTTAATGCAAAAACGGACATCAGTGCTCGATCGCTTTTCTTGAGATTGACTAACTGACCTAAAGGTGTGAATTCAAGCTCTGGATTTTTAAGCGTTTTGGTACGTTGATTGATTTCATAGGAAATGGTGGGAATAGAGGAATTTCCTTTAGCTCGTTCATAAATTTTCCAGGTATATGGAAATCGTTGAGCTGCAGATGCGGCATCTCCTGAAAAGGCAAAACCCGCTTGAGTAATTTCAACGGCAAAAGCTGTACTTAATGACATTATTCCGAGCAGAATAACGGTTAAATATCGATAGAAAATTTTTGGCATAGTGCTATCTTAAAAATTGTTTTTTTCATAATCGCTGTTCTATCGTTGAAGAAATCAATTACGCTATTTTTTCCTTTGATGAATAACGACTCGATTCTTTGAGTGATAGATCAATGTCCGTTAATAAGCATTAGCGGATATTCAAAAATCTAATAATTGTTTGTTTTTATTGGATTTTTGAATAAGAGGTATTGAATTTCTTTTATTATTTTTTTGAAATTTATGATAGGGAGATCTAAAAATTTGCTTTTAGATTCAATTGGTTAGTTTTTGTTTTGGATATTTTTGTTACAATGCTTTACATCATTTAATGCTTATTATGCGATGTTGGATCATTGTTGCTGTTTTGCATAGCTTTGCTTTTTTGAGGGAGAGCCGCTCAGCCATCCCATCTATGGATTTGCAAAACTATTCCACTTAATCAGAAACCTTGGACACCGCTGGAACCACAAACGGATACATAGAATATATTGCGCATTAAGGCTCAACCTCAGGAAAAAAGGAAAGAAACAAGTACCCAATAGACCGCCACAACCACTGACTGTTCCGTTAAATCAAAACATCTGCTGGTTAATGGACTTCATGAGCGATGCACTCAGCAATGGGAAACGCTTTAGGAGATTCAACGTCATTGACGACTATAACCGAGAGATACTGGCCATAGCGATCGACCTGAGCTTACATAAAACGAAGTGTCAAAATCCATTTTTCTACAATCCAAGAATTCTAATCTTAAATAAAGCACCGCCTTAGACAGTGTTCGTATAACAGGTTTAGAGCGAAATTACGAAATGAGTATCTATCAGTCAGGGGCAACGAAAAGCAATAGATTTATTCACTACTTTCAGGTAGTATGACCATATCGTATTGGACGATATGGTTAAGCTGCTTGTTGATTTTCTTGATATGATTCCTACCAGTATTGCAACAACAGATATTAAAGGAATACTGATTGTAAGAAAAGCAACAAAGCTGGCATGTCCTGTTTCACTTCAAGTGAAATCTGGATAGCAGTAAACCGATTTCAGGAAAGCATAAGTTAAAGATTGTTCATCTCAGTATTGCAACAAAGTCTTTGTTCAATAGGTGGTTTCTGATGGGAAAAAAAGAGCAGGCGATAGCAGCGGCAGGTTCAGCACGTTTATTGGAAGCTTTTGCAAATACGATATCAGCCTCAATGGCTATACCCTTGGCTATGCTGGCTGACAAATCAAAGAACATCCTATGCACAATAGGAGTCAGTGTGCCCTCTATCTTAAGCATTGAAAGCCTCAGAAGAATTCCAGGAATTCATGAATCACTCGAATTGGGAATGAAGAATCTGCTAGAAAAATCACCGACGCTGACTGCCCAGTGGATGGATGCACAAGGACCATATAAGCACCTTACACCAACAGGTATTTCAAGCCCATGGCATCGGGTAGGCCACGGCCATAGCTGGGGGGACTTGCTTCGCGTCATACAAGACCCAAAACTCAGAGCAATAGACTGGCTCAAGCATATGGCAACCGACTTGGTCACAAAGAACGGCGTTCCCCTCTTATCACCAGGCTATCAATACATTGAAAAGATTTCTTCTCTGACAGGCATCAGTCCGTCAAAAATCGCCCCTTGGGTATCTATGAATATATTTGACTTAGGTGTATCGGTCATTTCTGTCTGGGACTCTTACGGCAATGTCATGGAAGTCATGAATGGTCAGGCTCAATGGGGATTCTCCTATGGACTGAAGACTTTTGGGGGAGGTGCCATCAAAATCGGTTCCGGTCTAGCTACGCATAATCCTATCCTGTTAGGATCCGGTGTGACTGATGTCGCTTGTGGAACCGTGACTGCATACAAGTACTACACACAGCCCATGATCTGTGGTGTACCTCTTACAGAAGTTCTGAGCGAGGCTGCGTACGGCGCCCTATTTTCAGCTCTCTTTGCTGGTGTTGAACTATATATGAAACGCAATGAGATGAGCAACTCTGAAAAATTTAAATTTCTGGCTGAAAGGGTTGCCTCTGGCGGAGTATTATCTGCATTAAGTGTCATTTCAATGCCCGTCTCTATAACCGCAAGTGCCACGTATTCCTTTGCGAAACTAGCTTACGATGAAGCAAAGAAAACGGAAACTTACCTAAAGACTTTTCCAGTAACATCCGAAGAGACAGCTAGAGATTCCAAACAAATTGCTGTTGATTACTTCGGCGAAGAATTTGTGGAAAAAATGCTGGCAACTGATAAAAGCGCAGCTGAAGAGATAGCCAATGAGGCATTTGGAAAAGATTATATGGATGATGAGATAGATTATATAACTACACATGGATGGTGAAAATGAACTTGGAAGACAGAAATGACAGAGAAAAAATCGGTATGGAGATGAAAGCATGTTTTAACAAAATGTTCGATGAGACAATGAAAGGTGATCCGAATAATCTCACCTACGGTTTCATGAGAAATATTTCCGATAGAATGGCTAACCTCTCTTCTCATCCTAAATTTGCCAAGTACGGACTCAAAACACTTCCCCCACAGGTAACGGCAGCCTTGCAATTCGCCGTTGCAATCACTGATCCAAATAAAGAAAGTCAGCGTGACAACCTGAAAAAAGCGTTCTCCCTGTGCTCAGGTGTTGGCGGCGCATCACTAGCGGTTATATGTCTTGGAACCATCTTGAATCCTGGTATTCTGGCAACAGTTGCTGCCTTCTTCGTTGGGGGTGTGGCTTTTCCAGTAGCGGCACCTGTGGGGGTAATTGCTGGCATTGCTATAATTGGTGCATCAATTTATGCCGCCATGCGTAAAATGACCGGAAATGAACGTGCAATCAAATGTAATGAAATAGTCATCAAAGGTATCGATAAATGGATTGAGGATGGTCACTCTGAATGACTGTTTCAGGCTCTCCCTCAAAAAAAGGGGAAATGCTAAAAAAATAGGCACAACATCGAAAACATGTTATGCCTAAGGGAAATCCATTCCAAGCCAAGAAAAGGAGCATTCCCATGACACCGATTATATCGGAATTACCCGACCTTCGATTTAAAAAACCACAAAATCTTTGATACCACCTTAGGCAGAAGTGAAGCCGCCTTAAAAGACTATCTCCTTCAATTAAAAGGCAAAAACCAAGTTAAAATCATCTGTATGGACCTGAACAAAATCTATCGCAATATCGCCAAACAATGGTTTCCCAAGGCCAAAATCGTCGCAGACCGACTCCATATCATTCGTTTAGTTAATGAACGCTTTAAACAATGGTTCTTAGACCATGACAACCCACATCTCGCCTATAACCG
>CAKRSU010000029.1 GCA_934401755.1 uncultured Oxalobacter sp. | reverse complement strand
CTGCAATTTATGTTATCTATGTTATTTTGAATTGGTGAATTTTAAAAATAGGCACCACACAGGGGTTCTGCATTATGGAAGTATGATTTTCATAAGTCAATTTTTTTACTGTTTTATCTTCTATCTACTGATTTATCTTCTCTCTCTTTTTGAATTTTCTCTCTATAAATTACTTTCTATAAACTCACCTCTATAATCCCTCAATTAGCACTCATTGTCCTTTTGTCTGTTTTAATAAAATGGGACAAGAGCGGTCATTGCTGACTTGCAACTTGTTCTGCTGTCCATTTAGGATCCATTTCAACCAATATTATGGTCATCTCAGACTCTACAATAACATTAGCGTAACGGTAATTACCTTTGGTTGCATAACAATATTTTGCACAGGATGCAGAAGAATTACAGTTCAAGAATGAGCTATTAACGTTGTTAATAGGTTTTGATGCATTACCAATAAGACCATTTTCAATCGCTCGATTTCGCAATGCTTCGATACCATCCATCCTCCAATAGGTCTTTTCTCATTCCTCTGACGTTTGAAGAATCCATACTGGATTCATAATTAGGCTCAACACCATTTATTAAATCATTTATCGCCTGCCGAACAAATATTGCTTCAACGGCTTGTTTTGCCCATTCAGTGCCTGCATATTTTTTCAGGTTTTCTTTAATACGGTTTGCATCATGGCGATTAGACATGAAATCATCAAAGATTTCTTGTTCGCGCTTGGTAAATGCACCCGGTTCACGATTAAAAACTCGACCTTCTTTTTTGTTCTCGTTCAAGTCAAAATTATCTCTGGCTTTTCTACCATCTCGTAATAATAGAATTAAAGCTTCAGTATACCCGCCCCATTATCGAATAATTTTCCTGAATATCACAATTCACCGATAAATAAAAAAATCAGATAACATTAATAAGAAGAGTGCCATACACTGCCCTGATTCCATCTAGATGTCCAATGATTTAAATATTTACGAGCAACTTCTTTATCATTCCAAATAACAATAACATTTTCACTGTTATTTTTTGCGGCAGAATTTGTATAGTTGAAACTTCCTGTCTCTGTATGCTGACCATCAACGATAATATATTTATCATGATGAATTTTATACCGCTTAATAGTCCTTAATTCGATTCCTGAATTTACAATAAGATTCATAGCAGCTTGACTTGCTTGCCCATGATTACCCTTTTCATCAATAATAATTCTGACATCAACCCCTCGTTTTTTTGCATTGATCAAACTTTTCATAATTTTAGGAGAAGTAAAAGAATAAGCAGCCATGCGAATTGAAGTTCGAGCTGTATCAATTGTTCTAATCACTAAGTTTTCGGCTCCACCATCTGGTGAAAATCCTGTCCAAATAGGATTGGCATGAACAGAAAAAGCCATGACTATTCCTATTAAACCAATTACAAGTCTTTTTTTTAGTTGTAGTTTCGTTATAAACATTTTTCAATATAGAAACTGAAATAATAGATAATTTAAAAAGATCCTATTAGGCTAATTATATTGAACTAATAGGATCTTATAGCATCAATTTTTATTCTTTAAAGAAACCCAAATTGTTTTTGGTTCAGTAAAATTATCAATTGCGGCATCACCATGTTCTCGACCGAAACCAGATTCTCCTGCACCTCCCCAAGGCAATCGGACATCAGTAAAACCATAAGTATTAATCCATACAGTTCCTGCTTTTAAAGCATGTGAAACTCGATGGACACGAGCTACATCTGCACTCCAAACACCAGCAGCTAAACTAAATGCCGTACCATTAGCAATTTCAATAGCTTCCTCTTCTGTTTCGAATGGAATGACACAAGCAACTGGACCAAAAATTTCCTCTTGTGAAATACGCATTTCATTTTTGACATTTGTAAAAATAGTAGGCTCTACAAAAAAACCTTTTTTCCCAACACGCTTCCCTCCATAAGCAATGGTAGCGCCCTCTCCTTTGCCAATATCAATATAACGAAGCACCGTCTTCATCTGATTTTCTGAAACAACAGGGCCCATAATGGTATCTTTTTCTGTTGTATTTCCCATTCTAATATTTTTTGCCCGCTCAACAAAACGGGCAACAACTTCATCATGAATATCTTGTTGAACTAAGATGCGAGACCCAGCAGAACACACTTGCCCAGCATTGAAAAAAATACCAGAAGTCGCGGCTCTAACCGCAGCATCAATATCAGCATCATTAAAAATAATATTGGCTGATTTTCCACCTAGTTCAAGCGTAATTTTTTTAAAGTTAACAGATGCTCCTTGCATAATGCCACGACCAACACGAGGAGACCCTGTAAAAGTAATTTTATCGATCAGCTTATGTGCAACCATAGCATCCCCAACAACACTACCTTTACCTGTCACAATATTAAGTACCCCTGGCGGAATACCTGCTTCAAGCGCCAATTCTCCTAAACGAATAGCAGATAATGGAGTAATTTCTGCTGGTTTCACAACTAAAGTACAACCACAAGCCAATGCTGGAGCAATTTTCCAAATACCAATCATTAATGGAAAATTCCAAGGAACAATCGCACCAACAACGCCAATCGGTTCTCTAACTGTATAAGTCAATGCATCAACTCTAGCTGGCACAACTTCGCCCAAAATTTTATCAGCCCAACCTGCATAATAACGTATTGTATCAATGGCAGCTGGCATATCCTGGCGCAAAACACTGGCAATTGGTTTACCCGCATTCAGACTTTCTATCTCAACCAATTCATCTTGATGCTCTTCTAAAAGATCTGCAAATCTATTGAGAATTTTTCCTCTCTGAGCTGCTGTAATTGCGTTCCAAGTTTTGAGGGCTTCTTTTGCTGCTCTGGCCGCCAAGTCAACATCCCCAACACCGCCTGCTGCAACAGTTGCAATAACCTCTTCAGTGGCCGGATTTAGAATTGTTGAATATTGTTCTGTTTCTGGTGTAATCCATTGTCCATTAATCAGCAACTCATATTGTCTGATTGTATTTTTAGCTCTTTTTTCTTTCTTGTCTTTTTTGTCTTTCATAACCGTCTATTCCATAAATTAAAAAAATTAATAAATTATGTCTGCGTTTTACCGTATGATTGACCGACAAATTTTTCTATAACAATCCTAACGGTGTTTCAATATAGTATCTGAAATTTATAATATCTGCAGAGCACGATTCAGTTTTCATTTACAACAAAACTATTCTGCTAGAATAGCGCTATTCAATGTATGAATAACGCTATTCTAGCAGATGGGATATGAAATGCTAGTACTTTTTATTTGGTGATTTACCAGTTCCCATCGTAAGATGAAACTCATTTAAAGAAGCGCTTATGACTTTAGAAACTTTGAAAACTATCGTTTAAGAAACAGAGTCCTCTGTGGCCATTAACAGATATTTGTTATATATTGTTTTGGAATATTATTAACGATTAATTGAATCGTTTGGAATGGAGCCCGCCCCTTTATTTGGTGTAGAGACGAGAAAAGATATAACCTTTAATTTTGAATCAGACTACAAAAAGAAAAAACACCAGACTAATCTGATGTTTTCAATAGACTTTGGCTCCCCGACCTGGGCTCGAACCAGGGACCTGCGGATTAACAGTCCGTCGCTCTACCGACTGAGCTATCGGGGAATTTTAATCACCTATTAGGTGTGCCAATCTGGCTATTATAATATTATTATCTTATTTTATGCAACTATCTTTTAATGACTTTGATCACTATGATCATTTTTTTCTAGATCTTTATCTAAAACAGGCGAATTTTTCACATTAATAAGCTGAATAAAAATTTCACCACGTTTTACCATTGCTAATTCGCTTCTAGCTCGTTCTTCAATCGCTTCATTTCCCTCTTGAAGACTCCTAACATCTGATGCAAGCCTTTCATTTCTTGCCTTAAGCTCTTCATTATGGTGTTCAATGGATTCCAATTGATTGTTCAAACTCCATACCCGTAACCACCCTCCTTTACCAATCCAAAGAGGATATTGAATAATAACAACCAAAATGGCCAATATGATCGTAACAGCACGCCTAGAAGTAAACATGATTCTAATTAGAAATCAATCTAGACAATAATATTATTTTATACAATAAAAAGCATCCCATCCTGGATAACTAGCAACGCTGCCTAAATCTTCTTCAATACGAAGCAATTGATTGTATTTAGCAATTCGATCCGAACGAGAAAGAGATCCTGTTTTAATTTGCAAAGCATTCGCACCAACAGCAAGATCTGCAATCGTTGTATCTTCAGTCTCACCGGATCGATGAGAAACAACCGCCGTATATCCTGCCTGTTTTGCCATTTCGATAGCAGCAAAAGTTTCTGTTAATGTTCCTATCTGATTAATTTTGATTAATACAGAATTAGCAATCCCTTTCTTAATACCTTCTTTCAAGATTTTTGTATTGGTTACAAACAAATCGTCTCCAACTAATTGCACACGATTTCCTAATCTTGCTGTCAAGTATTCCCAACCTTTCCAATCATCTTCAGACATTGCGTCCTCAATTGAAATAATTGGATATTTATCACACCATCTTTCAAGCAATGACGTAAATGCTTCTGATGAAAGTTCTAAATTTTCACCCGTTAAACAATATTTTCCATCTTTATAAAATTCACTGGCCGCGCAATCTAAACCAAGACACACATCCTTACCAGGGGTATATCCTGCCTTTTCAATAGCTGATAGAATTAATTGAATCGCATCTTCATGGTAAGCGACAGAAGGAGCAAACCCACCTTCATCACCAACAGCTGTTGGTAACCCTTTTGATTGTAAAATTTGTTTTAATGCATGAAAAACTTCAGCACCACAACGCAATGCCGTCGAAAAAGTTGGCAATCCCACTGGAATAATCATGAATTCTTGAATATTGAGATTATTACTCGCATGAGCCCCGCCATTTACGATATTCATCATTGGCACAGGTAACTGCATATGCGCAGAGCCACCCAAATAACGATATAAAGGTAACCCTACCTCTTTTGCTGCAGCTTTAGCCATTGCCATTGAAACGGCTAATATTGCATTTGCACCCAGACGACTTTTATTCTCAGTCCCATCTAAATCAATCAATATTTTATCTAATAAAACTTGCTCACTAGCATCAAGACCTACAATTACATCAGCAATTTCTGTATTGATATGCTCAACAGCATTTAATACCCCTTTGCCATTAAATCGCTTTGAATCACCATCTCTTAATTCAACGGCTTCTCGAGAACCTGTTGATGCACCGGAAGGAACCGCCGCACGACCTAAAACACCAGATTCTAAAAGAACATCACATTCAACGGTAGGATTTCCACGAGAATCAAGAATTTCACGACCAATAATACCAACGACAGCACTCATAATCTTCCTCAACTATTCTTAACTATTTCTATTATTAGAAACAGAATTCCGCCATATTATTCTGTTTAACGATTTGATCTAAAGCCAACAACTGTATTAATAACGCCTTCATACGATCTAATGGAACAGCATTCGGCCCATCAGATAATGCCTTATCAGGATCAGGATGTGTTTCCATAAAAATACCAGCGACACCCACAGCCAATGCAGCTCTGGCTAATATCGGTACAAACTCACGCTGCCCTCCCGATGCATGACCTAATCCACCAGGTAATTGAACAGAATGAGTGGCATCAAATACGACAGGGCATCCCGTTTGACGCATAATGGATAATGATCTCATATCAGAAACCAGATTGTTATACCCAAATGATGCCCCTCTTTCACATACAGTAAAATTATCGACGCTAACACCTGCTGCAACGGCAGCTTCCTTCGCTTTAGCGATAACATTAATCATATCGCTAGGAGCCATAAACTGCCCCTTCTTGATATTCACGGGTTTTCCAGAACGGGCACATGCCTGAATAAAATCAGTCTGTCTACACAAAAACGCAGGCGTTTGAAGGACATCAACAACCTGAGCAACCTGTGGTACATCTTTTTCTGTATGCACATCCGTTAATACGGGAATATTGAATTGTTGCTTAACTTCAGACAGAATTTCCAGCCCCTTTTCAATTCCAAGTCCTCGAAATGAAGATGAGGATGAGCGATTAGCTTTATCGTAGGATGCTTTATAAATAAAAGGAATTCCTAACTCCCCTGTGATTTCTTTTAATGTACCGGCTGTATCAATAGCCAATTGAAAGGACTCAATAACACATGGACCAGCAATTAAAAAAAAGGGCTTATTTAATCCAACTTCAAATCCACAAAGCTTCATGCTTTATTTCCTCTAGCAGCACGATATGAGAGAGCAGCCTCAACAAAAGCTTTAAAAAGCGGATGACCATCTCTTGGTGTTGATTTAAATTCCGGATGGAATTGAACCCCAACAAACCAAGGATGAGCATTCTCTCCAGTCCTTGGCAATTCCATAATCTCACATAATTTTTCTGTTGGTGTCAATGCAGAAACAACTAATCCTGATTTTCGCAATTGATCTAAGTACAAATTATTCACTTCATAACGATGACGATGCCGCTCTGTAACGACATTGCCATAAACTTCAGAAGCAATCGTCCCTGGTTCAACAGCACAAGTCTGAGCGCCTAAACGCATGGTCCCACCAAGATCAGAATCTGCACTTCGAACTTCAACTTTTCCTGCACGATCTGCCCATTCGGTAATCAAGGCAACCACTGGATTTTCTGCATTTGGATCAAATTCTGTTGAATTTGCACCTTTTAATCCCACAACATGACGAGCAAATTCAATTAAAGCCACTTGCATCCCAAGACAAATACCTAAATAAGGGACTTTATTTTCACGAGCATACTGCGCGGCTAAGATTTTGCCTTCAATTCCGCGCTTTCCAAATCCACCAGGAACAAGGACTGCATCATACTTAGACATATCAGGCAATCCTGATTTTTCAATCTCTTCCGAATCAATATAATCAATATTAACTTGGCAATGGGTATGAATTCCAGCGTGTCGAATGGCTTCAATCAATGATTTATATGATTCAGTCAAATCAACATATTTCCCAACCATACAAATAGAAACTTCTTTTTCAGGATGTTCTAATGCATAAATCAATTTTGTCCAAATCGATAAGTCAGCAGGAGGAGGGTTTAATTGCAACTTATGACAAACAATATCGTCTAGTCCCTGATCATGAAGCATTTGAGGAATCTTATAGATCGTATCCGCATCCCAAACCGAGATGACCGCATCTTCACGAACATTCGAAAATAGCGAAATCTTAGCTCTTTCGTCATCTGGAATACGGCGATCTGCTCGACAAAGTAACGCATCTGGATAGACACCAATTTCTCGCAATTTCTGAACACTATGTTGTGTTGGTTTGGTTTTTAGCTCTCCCGCAGATGCAATATAAGGTACTAATGTGAGATGAATAAAGACCGTCGAATTCTTTTCTGCTCTAAGACTTAACTGCCTTGCTGCTTCCAAAAATGGCAAAGATTCAATATCGCCAACGGTTCCACCAATTTCAACAAGAGCAACATCATAGCCTTTAGCCCCTCGATGAATAAAATTCTGAATCTCATTTGTCACATGAGGAATCACTTGAACCGTTTTCCCTAGATATTCTCCTCGACGTTCCTTACGAATAACAGATTCATAAATTTGGCCCGTCGTAAAGTTATTGACCTTATGCATACGGGTCGAAATAAATCGCTCATAATGTCCGAGATCAAGATCTGTTTCAGCCCCATCATCCGTGACAAAAACTTCACCATGCTGAAATGGACTCATCGTACCTGGATCAACATTAATATAGGGATCCAGCTTAATCATAGTTACTTTAAGACCGCGAGACTCAAGAATTGCGGCTAATGATGCGGCAGCAATCCCTTTTCCAAGGGAAGATACAACACCGCCCGTGACAAAAACATATTTGGTCATTTTCTATAGGCACTTTACGGGAAAATCTAATTATAGCTTAAAAAAAAACAACCCACGAGTATCCTTCGCCAAGCTGCCTTAGAAAAGATCATTAAAAAAAATAACGAATACGAAGAAAAGAAATCAAAAGAAGCACTTTCCTGTTTTTAACTTCAACGCATCTAAGTCAAGAATTAACGATCAGTTATTTCGATTAAAACAAGAAAACTTTGACCGAACCAGAATACAAGTATTTACCCCTCTTGAATATTGAAGAATACAAAAAGGATTTGCCCTCATGCCAACTCTATTGAAATTTATAAGGATAAGAGCCTTATATCCTCGATTAAAAACAAGGATATAAGACCCTTTTAATAAACAGGAAGCTCTCCTTATCATCAAAATAACCGCTAAAAAATTAGCGAATATTTCGATCAGGAACACTACGCCGAGGAGCTCCGGTATATAACTGACGCGGACGTCCTATTCTGTGTTCTGGATCTGAAAACATCTCTTTCCATTGCGCAATCCATCCAACACTTCTTGCTAATGCAAAAATTCCCGTAAAGAATGACGAAGGAATACCCAATGCGGATTGAACAATACCAGAATAAAAATCAACATTTGGATACAAACGACGTTTAACAAAATATTCGTCTTCCAAAGCAACTCGTTCAATTTCCAAGGCAATCTTAAATAATGGACTATCTTTTAATCCTAATTCCTCAAGTACTTCATGGCAAGTTTCGCGCATTAAAGTCGCCCGTGGATCATAGTTTTTATATACACGATGCCCAAATCCCATTAAACGATTGCCAGCAGTTCCTTCTTTGACAGACTTAACATAAGGTGCAACATTCTCAACTGATCCAATATGTTTAATCATTTGCAAAGAGGCTTCATTAGCCCCACCATGCGCTGGTCCCCATAAAGCAGCAATACCCGCTGCAATACAAGCAAATGGATTTGCCCCGGAAGAACCCGCTAATCGAACGGTTGAAGTGGATGCATTTTGTTCATGATCTGCATGCAAAATAAAAATACGATCTAATGCACGAACTAAGACATCATTAATCTTATAATCCTCTATTGGCGTAGAGAACATCATACGCATAAAATTTGCCGTGTAATACAAATCTTTGCGAGGATAAACAAATGGCTGCCCCACTGTATATTTATAAGACATGGCAACTAATGTTGGAATTTTTGCTAATAACCGAATTGCCACTTTCTTGCGATGTTCCGGATTATTAACATCAACCTGTTCATGATAAAAGGAAGATAACGCCCCCACAATAGCGACAAGCAGTGACATTGGATGAGAATCACGCCGAAATCCTCTAAAGAAAAAATGCATCTGCTCATGAACCATTGAACATTCCGCAATATCATGGGTAAAACTGTCGTACTCTTCTTTTGTTGGTAATTCACCATTTAAGAGCAGATAGCTTGTTTCCATAAAATTACATTTTTTAGCCAGCTCTTCAATCGGATAACCACAGTAAAGTAATTCTCCTTTATCCCCATCAATATATGACAATGAAGAACGGCAAGATGCTGTCGCCATAAACCCCGGATCATAAGAGAGCTTCCCTGTCTTTCGAAAAAGAGAGCGCATATCAATACTGTCTGGGCCCATCGTACCTTTATACACTGGAAGTTCAACTGACGGCGTACCATCTTCAAATATCAACGTCGCTTTCGATACAGAATCATTCATTTTCATTCAACATCCATTAAATCAATTCTTTACGGCACTTTTCAGTAAATAGAATGCTCAGAGCTCACCTTTATCCCGGCTCAAAATAAAAACTTTTGTCAATAAATCATGCTTGATTTTCGACAAAAACCCTACTTTAATTGATAGCATCATGTATTAATCGTAATACAAAAGCTTTAGATGCCTTTAACAATTTCGCTGTCCGATCCTTCTTGCCCTATTTTCAGACAAACCAGGCTTTTTCAAAGCATTTTGATAAACTTAAGATTATATAGTAAATATATCGATATCTAGAGGCTTTATCATCAAAAATTTTATCAATCCTCATCAACTCAACATCAATTGAAAAACTCAAAACATGATAATGATTGATTTTTTAATACAAAATGATTAAAAATCAAATAACATTAAAATGTTTTAATGCCTGGAAAATACCATCATCATCAACTGAAGCGGTCACATAATCGGCCTTATCTTTGACCCTTTGCTCGGCTGACCCCATCGCAATACCAATTCCTGCATATGACAACATACTCAAATCATTATGCCCATCGCCAAATGCCATAATTTCTTCTGGATGAATATTTTCATAATCTAATACGGCCTTAATCCCTGCATCTTTACCACCACCTGCAGGCATTGCATCAAAACACATTGGCATAAAACGAGTTAATTCAATATGATTTAATTCATTCATTAAAAGTTTTTCATCCCCTTCTGGCAAAAATGAAACGAATCCGAGTACATCATTTTCAGCGACTAAATTAACGTTTTTTAATTCAGGAATCGGGCAATTAATAGCATGAAAAAATTTCAAAACACGATCATCGACTTGATTTAAGCTATTTCCCCTTTCGTGACAAAATAGACAAGGAAACTGATATTTTGCAATTAATTCTTTAAGCCGACGAATATCTTGAATATCAATCGTATGTTTACGGATAAGCCCAGAAGGACCATAGCAATATTGACCATTTAGTAAAACATAAGCATCAAATTTAAAATACTGATCCATAAACTGCATAGAATGGGACGATCGACCCGTTGCAATATATAAACGAATCCCCTTTTCACGCAAAAGATGCAATGCATCTTGAGTTGACTGCGGTATTTGATGAGTTTTAAAACTCATCAAAGTACCATCAACATCAAAAAATACCGCTTTAATTTTCGGTGGCTTCATTGATCTACTCTCTATTTCTATGGACTATCCCACAGATTTTCCATGATCTATTTCATGACTAAAAGTGATTATAATCAAAATTTTTTTAGCCTAAGAACAGAAACTTTTTCGTTCCCATTATTTTTAATCATATCACCATGAAAAAAGGTCTTCTCGCTTTAGCATCTGGTACATTTGCGCTAGGTATGGCTGAATTTGGCATGATGGGCATTCTTCCTGATGCAGCAATGGGATTTAATGTATCGATTCCAGCGGCTGGTTATTTTATTGCCGCCTACGCGCTAGGCGTTTGCTCGGGTGCCCCTTTACTTGTTTTAATCGCTCGCAAACGCCCACTAAAACAGATTTTGTTCGCTTTATCCTTACTCATCATCATTGGAAACCTTTTAACTGCCAGTGCGCAAATATATCCGATGATGATTGTTTCTCGGTTTCTCTCAGGACTTCCTCATGGCGCTTTTTTTGGAGTCGGCTCAATCGTCGCAGAAAAACTGGCTGATAATGGCAAAAGTGCACAAGCCATTGCGATCATGACAGCTGGCATGACAATTGCTAATTTAATTGGAATTCCAATTGGAACTTATATTAGTCATCATTTTTCATGGCGTTTGATTTTTTTAGCGATTGCTTGTTGTGGGGGCATTCTCTTTTTACTCATCAAACAATGGATCCCTGACATCTCTCCTCTTCAAGATACAGGACTTTTAGGACAATTTCGCTTTTTTAAAAAACCAGCACCTTGGCTGGTACTTATCGCAACAATATTAGGAAATGGCGGGATTTTTTGTTGGTTCAGTTACATTTCCCCACTGCTTACCGAAGTTTCAGGCTTTTCTCCGGATCACTTATTATTTTTAATGGCATTAGCTGGGCTCGGTATGTTTTTCGGTAATTTAACCGGCGGGAAATTATCCGATCAATTTGGCCCAGGGCTAACTGCTGCGGTTGCTCAAGGAATCATGTGCTTTGCACTCATTGGCATATTTCTCTTTGCCAATAACCCCGTCTTATCTATTTTATTGATGGTCACTTGTACATTCGGACTTTTCTCGCTTTCTTCTCCTCAACAGTTACTCCTAATTAAACATGCAAAAGGGGGAGAAATGTTGGGGGCTGCGTGTGTCCAAATAGCCTTTAATTTGGGAAATGCAACAGGCGCATGGCTAGGAGGAGTGCCTATATCTGCAGGCTACAACTATAACTATACCACTTTACCCGCAATAGTCATGACAGCTGCAGGCTGTACTGCCTTAATGCTCTTTTGGAGAAAATACGAAAAAGTAAAATAAAAACGCGTTCACTTTCTTTACTTATGCGGTATTAGCACTAAAAGCAATTAAATAAACGAAGTTCTTGGAGAAACTAGCTAAGTGGATATTCAATAAATTGTCTCTTAACCATTTTTTTGATCTTTGTCTTTCAACAAAAGAATATCTCTTTATATTATTAAGGTTTGCTCTGCTGTATAACGGGAACAATAGCTTCCCCTTTTTGCATTTGTTCTTTTGTTTCGTTTAAAGGAAGATTCAAAGATTCCGTCATGATTTCTGTATTTTTGGGTTGATGAGAAACGCGACGTTTTTTGGCTTTTTTGACCGATTTTTTCATATATTTAGGTGCTATCTTTTTCTTAGCCCCTTGAGTTTTCGCGCCCCAATTCCATGGCGGAATCGGATTTGAACGACTCCACAAACCTCGCCCAGCATTTCTGGCCTGGTTTTCCATAGACTGCCATTTTGCACAATATTCATAGCTACAAGCCGAATTTTGCACCCATGCTAAACCAGACCCTGCCAGATAAGCTTGCACACTATACTGGTCATGGACATAGACGACGCCCACATCAGTTGCACCATCTGCATAGATTCGATTAACGGTAACCGATCGTCCTAACACTAAATTACGTGTCGCTTCTTTAGCAGCCGTCCCATAAGGTTGATTTAATTTGGGCGCGGCAACACCATAAAGTTTCACCGAATATAAATGCCCTTCATAATTTACCTTAATCGTATCGCCTGAAACCACCTGCTCAACAACGCCAGACCATTCTGCGAACGCAAAGGGCATTTGTAATGCCAGAAAACAGGCCATGAGCATTGATTTCACGCGAATCTCCCATTCAGTTAAACCATTAGGAAATAGTATGACGTTATCTTGATTCGGTGTACAGTAAAACCATACAAACCGTTACAATTATTGGTAATTTATTTTATGTTTCTATCAAAATAGGTTTTACCAAACATTGATCGATTTCATTCATCATTTTGCGAGGAATTTATGCAATTACAGGAATCAGGCTTAGTCGGTAATTCACGGACAAGTGCTCTTATTGACAATCACGCTCGTTTCATCTGGTGGCGCTTTCCATTTTTTGACAGTATGCCTATCTGTAATGCTTTAGCGACGCCATGCTGTTCCTTACAAAAAGACTCGGGCTTTATTGATATTGTATTTGATCATATCCGTAGCAAAGATCAGTACTATATCCAAAATACGCCTGTACTCGTGACTCGTTTTGCCGATAATGCCCATAATGTCATTGAAACCATTGATTTTGCCCCCTGCTATATTCAGTATGGTCGTTTATTTACGCCATCGACGATCATTCGTATCATTCGGAAAATTGCAGGAAGGCCACGCATTGCGATCCGAATACGCCCTAATTGTTCAAATAGCCATCAAACGAACAAAATCATTGGCGCCAATCACTTGATTTATAAAGGTGGCGAACAAGACTTTCGTATTACCACAGATTGTTCAATTGATGCCTTATTACAAGAACAAGCCTTCTATCTTGAAGACAGCGTAACACTTGTTATGGGAACCAACCAAACACTTGACTTTGAACCCAAAGCTTTTGGACGAATGGCCTACGAATCAACAATTGCTTACTGGCATGGATGGATTCACAATATTTCAATTCCCTTAGAATGGCAAGATGCGGTTATCCGAGCTGCGATTACTTTGCGACTTAATACATTTTATGATACTGGCGCAATTATTGCTGGTCATGGTACTTTAAATACTTTAAGCCAAGACGCTCTAATCAATAATACAACCTTAAGCTGGGTACGCGATGCGTCTTCAGTGATCAGTGCCTTAAATCGTTTAGGAGCGACAGGAACGATGGAGCGATATTTGAAATATCTCATGAATGTTATCGCTGACTCTAATGGCCTTCCTTTTCAAGCGGTCTACGATATTCATCATCGAACAATTGTCACTAAAAATAACACGGGTATTTGGGAAATACAAAAGCATCATGATAGTTATGGCGCGGCAATCCTTGCCTGCACACAAGCTTTTTTTGATGCTCGTCTATATCATCCGGCAGATAAAAATGTATTTAATCAATTAGAACGTTTAGGAGAGGCTGCTTTCGAAAACTTCCGAAAACCCGATCATAATATCTGGAACCCTACAGAAAATACAGCCATACATACTTATTCAAGCATCATGTGTTGGACTGCCTGCAATCGCCTTTCAACTATTGCTAAAAAACTCGGTCTTCAGCAACCTGCCAAAGAATGGAACAACCGAGCTGATATTATTCGCCGTTACATTCTAGAAAACGCTTGGAATACCAAAATAGGTTCTTTCACAACAACATGGCAAGGAGATCGTGTTGATGCCAGTTTACTGCGCATGATCGACTTACACTTTTTACCGGCCAATGATGAACGAATCCTAAAAACCGTCGAAACAATCGCAAAAAAACTCCTGAAAAAAGATATTTTATGGCCTTGTGAAGAACCATCCCATTTAGAAACGGAAAATACGCCTTTTATTGGCACATTCTGGTGGATTTTAGCAATGGCTGCTATCGGAAAAAAACAAGAAGCAAGAGAGGCTTTTGAAAAAATATTGTCTTATCGAAATCATTTAGGATTACTATCGTCTTCTTTTTCCCAAGAAGATGGTTCTTTATCTGGCATCTTCCCTGCAACATCAACCATGGTCGGCATTATTCAATGTGCCGTTACTTTGTCTGCTCCTTGGGATAGTCTTTGCTAACGCTTCTAAATATAATTATTGAGACGATAACATATAACCAATTCCTCTTACCGTTTGAATGATACTGCCATGTTTCCCCAATGCTTTTCGAAGTCTTAAAATATGAACATCAATGGTCCGCTCTTCAATATCCAAAACATCATGCCAAACACTATCTAATAATTGCCCTCTGGAAAAAACTTGATCAGGATTTGCCATAAGAAATTTAAGCAATAAATACTCGGAGGGATTCATTTTGATAAAATCCCCACCAATACTGACCTGACAACGTCTTGTATCTAATGATATTGCACCAATATTAAAACAAGTATTTGATTTTTCAGGCACTTGACGACGAAGCAATGCATTGATTCGAGCAATTAATTCTTTGGGCGAAAAAGGTTTAGTCACATAATCATCCGCGCCATTATCCAATCCGATGACTTTATCATCTACTTTGGTTTTTGCTGTTAGCATAATCACCGGCAATTTTTTCAAATGATTGTCAGAACGGATTTTTTTCAATACATCTAATCCCGAAAGATCTGGTAACATCCAGTCAAGTAACACAACTGTTGGCTGAATACGCGTTAAAACCGTCAAGGCATCGGCTCCTGAATACACTTTTTCAGCATGCCATCCAGAAGACTTCACCGTAAACGCAATCAACTCTGCAATAGCAGGCTCATCTTCAACAATAAGAATCGAAATACCTTTATTCATTATTTGATTTTTTTAACTTTCGTGATTCATTAATAAAAACAGATTGTACCGATATCCAATCGATACAATCTGTTCATTGTATGATTAATCAATCATTTATTGAATCATATGATTTTTTCTAATGACATCATCATGATGATCAAAATACCCACACATATAAGCGGATGATCGAGCAATTAAAGCCCCATTTTTGACTAAAGTTGTTGTTTCTTGGGATGACATATCAAGTTGACTTCGATTTGATAATGTCGAAATTCTCGCTTTCAGCATATAAACCACTTCATAATGACTCAATAATTCATTAGCAAAAATAATACAATTGAGGTAAATTTCACAACCTCGCATGGATAGCCTTTCATCAGGAATTGATCTTAAAAATTTCGCTAACAATACTTCAATGTGATTTCTAATCATTTCGGATTCAGCATGTAACGCATCCAAAGATGTTGATTGACCTTCAATGGCAGCCTTTAACATATCTCGAAGTTCAAGCAATTCTAAACGAAGATGTCCATCATAAATCCTATGCCGATTTGCCACATGATCCGTTGCAAGACCTGCTAAACGTAATAGTGAGCGAGCCACTTCTTGCATGCCGGTAAAAGCTCGATAATAACAATAACGGCTATCATCGTCATATTTAGACGGTTTGATATATGAATTTGCCATGGTGTAATAAAGGCTTCTATCACGTCTTAAACATTCAAATAATTCATTACTTTTATGTCTTGCTTTTTTCAATGCACTTTCACTATCGCCTAAGAAACCATCAACAATTTCAGAAAATATATGCAGTGTTTTATTCAGTGCAACAGGAGTTTTGTCATTCACGAGTTTTTCAATGACTTTCGCATCGTAACGACTATTCCCCATTTTAGATAATGGGACTAAATTAGGATCTTTCTTAAGATTGGATCGAACGATCATAGTAATAGCAACCAATCCCAGTAAGACCGCCACATAAGGACCGAAAAAGAGTACGGCAATGCAGACAATGCATGCCAACATACATGCGGAAAATGCCGTGATGAACCAACCACTAATGACCGCAAGTACGCCAGAAATTCGGTAAACGGCCGTTTCACGATCCCAAGCCCCATCAGCAAAACTGGAACCCATAGCAACCATGAATGTAACATAAGTGGTCGATAATGGTAATTTAAGCGATGTTGCAGAAGCAATTAAAATCGCACTTACCACCAAATTAATTGATGCACGCACATAGTCAAATGGAAGAACGGCTTCACCTGGAACATTTTGTTTCGGCTTAAACCGACTATTTAATCCTTTTTGAAGAGACTGCGGCAAAATTTGATGAAGAAGATTGCCCACATTTAAAGAAGCACGAACAATCAAACGTCCGGGTAATGATGCCCCGAATTGTTCATGTTCACCGGATTGACTAGAAGATAAATTAATCGATGTTTGAATAACCCGATGAGCCTTTTTAGAAAAACACAAGGTTAAAACCATCACCAATCCGGATAACAGCAATAATGCGGTTGGAGCAGACGTTGGTTTTAATAGTTCACCCATCGTTAAAACATCACCAGAAAGACCGGATGCCATCCATTCTTTCCAACTGTCATAAGCGGCAATAGGCACCCCAACAAAATTAACAAGATCGTTACCTGCAAAGGCAAACGCCAGAGAAAAAGTCCCCGCTAAAATAACAATCTTAAAAATATTAACTTTAAAATAGCTAATTAAAACCTGAAAGATAACGGCAAATAGAACAAATAATGTTCCCACCAATGTCCAGTTATGATCTTTCAAAAATGCGAGCCATTCTGGACGCATAAAACTAGCCCCTTTTGCGCCCTTAAAAATTAAGAAATAAATAATCGACGTGATGGCGAAACTGCCAAAAATTCCGCCAAATCGACGATAAGCTCGTTCAAAATGGAAAGTAAAAATTAAACGAACCACATACTGAACTACAGCCCCGGTAATAAATGCCACAACCACCGAAACTAAAATACCCGAAATAATAGCAAGTGCTTTACTACTATTGATATATTCAACAACCATGGCTAAAGATGCGCCATCTGAAAACAACTTATAAGCAGCCGCTGCTAATGCACTACCTAATAATTCAAACACGATAGAAACCGTGGTCGATGTCGGTAATCCCAATGAATTAAAAGTATCTAGCAAAATAATATCGGCAACCATCACTGCAAAGAAAACAATCATGATTTCATGAAATGTAAACATTTGAGGATGAAAAACGCCAGAACGAGCAACTTCCATCATACCTGATGAAAAAGTTGCCCCCAAAAGAACACCTAAACAAGAAACAATCATGGTTGTCTTAAATGAAGCAATGCGACAACCTAATGCTGAATTTAAAAAATTAACCGCGTCATTACTGACGCCAACAAACAGGTCAAAAACAGCAAGACCCGCCAAAAAAACGAGGAGAACAATATAGAAAGTATCCATTTTATTTTTAACAATCAACGATAACATTTTTAGTATTTCAAAAGTAAATGACAAGAAAATGACAACTTTCGCTTTTTCGTTGAACTTAAATATTCAGCCCTACTAACAAATAGAGTAAACTTGCGAATTAACGACTAGAAAATTTCTTAACGATTCAATGGCCATTCAGAAAAAAGTTTTTATCAAGACATTTGGTTGCCAGATGAATGAATATGATTCATCCAAAATGGCAGCGCTTTTAGAGTCTGATGGTGGCTACATATGTACCGATGAGCCAGAAGACGCTGATTTAATTCTCCTTAATACCTGCTCTGTTCGAGAAAAAGCACAAGAAAAAGTCTTCTCCGATTTAGGGCGCTTTAAACGCATTCAAAAAGCGCGTCCGGGCGTTATGATTGCCGTCTCAGGTTGTGTTGCTTCACAAGAAGGACAAGCAATTGTTAAACGCGCACCTTATGTCAATTTAGTTTTTGGGCCACAGACGCTTCACCGCTTGCCTCAAATGATTCGCGCTTTTGAGAAAACGGGAGATCCGCAAGTTGATATCAGTTTTCCTGAAATTGAGAAATTCGATTATCTTCCGCCTGCAAGAATCGAAGGGGTAACAGCTTATATTTCCATCATGGAAGGCTGCAGTAAATACTGTAGCTACTGTATTGTTCCGTATACTCGCGGTGCTGAAGTTTCAAGAGGCTTTGAAGATGTTTTAACGGAAGTTGCTGAAGCCGCAGAACAAGGCGTTAAAGAAATTACCCTACTCGGACAAAACGTCAATGCCTATCGTGGCAAACTTGAAACGGGAGAAGTTGCCGATTTTGCAATGCTACTTGAATACATCGCTGAAATTCCTGGCATTGAACGCATTCGTTTTGTAACGAGCCATCCTCGAGAATTTACAAAACGTCTGATTGATGCTTATGAGCGAATTCCTCAACTTGTTAGCCATCTTTATTTACCGGCTCAGCATGGTTCAGATCGAATTTTAGCAGCCATGAAAAGAGGATATACGGCATTAGAATATAAATCCATTATTAGGCGATTGAAAGCAATTCGCCCTGACCTGCTGGTATCTAGCGATTTTATTGTTGGATTTCCCGGAGAAACCGATGAAGACTTTAATCAATTGATGAAACTCATTGATGATATCGGGTTTGATAATAGTTTTAGTTTCCTATATAGCCCTCGCCCGGGAACACCTGCAGCTTCATTACCAATTGATATTCCATTATCTATTCGAAAAGAACGATTAGCGAAATTGCAAGCAAAAATTGACGAACATACGCGTCACTATAATCAGATAATGGTCGGTAGTGTGCAAAAGGTTTTAATTGAACAAATTTCCCATAAAAATGCGAACGCGGTTCAAGGAAAAACTGATAATAATCGGATTGTTCACGTTCCTGTCGAAACAAATCCCGAACATTTTATCGGTCAAATGAAAAATGTCTTCATTACAGAATCTGTGAACTTTTCACTGAGAGGAAAGTTAATCGATTGATCGCACTTGCTCAGTCAATCTATTTTATGGCAGATTTATTAATGGTATCTTTAAACAGATACTATTTGAATCATTTAAAATTTCGTTTTAAAACAACAAAAAACATGACATGTTCATGACTTAATCCACAATGAAAGGGAACCTGTGAGCAACAATTTAGGTAATCCAAATATTCTTCATTATTCACCAGAACCCCCTGACAATGAACGATTGTCCAATCTTTGTGGACCGCTTGATGAAAACCTGAGACAAATTTCATCTGCACTTGATGTTGATATTACCCGACGGGGAGATCATTTTATTCTTAAGGGAAAAAATGCGGCAACCGCACAGCAAATTCTTGAAGATTTCTACGCTCGATCGGCACATTCTATTCCATTAAATGACATTCAGTTGGCCTTAGTTGAATACAGTGCCATCACCAAAAATCTGGCAGCAGGCATACCTGCTTCTGTTTTAGCAGAAGCAGAAATAACAAATCCTATTCTAAAAACCCGAAAAACAGATCTTAGAGGACGAACACCCCATCAAGTCACTTATTTAAAAGCAATTCTTGAACATGATATTACGTTTGGCGTTGGGCCTGCTGGAACAGGGAAAACCTATTTAGCCGTTGCTTGTGCGGTTGATGCCATGGAAAGAGATGCCGTACAACGCATTATCTTAACTCGGCCTGCTGTTGAAGCCGGTGAGCGTTTGGGGTTTTTACCAGGAGATTTATCACAAAAAGTTGATCCCTATCTCCGTCCTTTATATGATGCACTCTATGATTTATTGGGATTCGAACGGACACAAAAATGTTTTGAAAAACAAACCATTGAAATTGCACCACTAGCCTATATGCGCGGACGGACCTTAAATCATGCCTTTATTATCCTAGACGAAGCCCAAAATACCACGCCAGAACAAATGAAAATGTTCCTTACACGAATAGGATTTGGTAGTCGAGCCGTCATCACGGGCGATGTTACCCAAATTGACCTTCAGCACCATCAACGTAGCGGACTCGTTGACGCCATGCAAATTCTAAAAGATGTCAGAGGCATTGCGTTTTCACAGTTTAATAGTACAGACGTTGTTCGCCATCCCTTGGTTGCTCGCATTGTTGATGCTTATGAGTTGACTGAAAAACAGAGAAATCGCACTAAAAAACACGCTTTATCAGAAAAGCCCATGATATCAACAGAAACTCCCAACGAATTGACCGATAACGCGAACCGATAGGTTTGATTATGACTAAATTTAAACTTTCTCTTTCTATTCAATATCCCGATTTTCGGCTCAAAGAGACACTACCACGTTGGCGTATTAGACGTTGGGTACAAGCATCTTTATTAATGCCCGCTATGATTACCATTCGATTTGTTGATGCTCAAGAAGGACTTACCCTTAATAGCACATACCGCGGTAAAGATTATGCAACCAATGTTTTGACTTTCCCTTATGATGATATCAACGATTTTCCGCCTTGCTGTGCAGATGATGATCTCTCGACCCCTTTCTTGGACAGTGAAACGCCCCTAACAAAAACCGCCTGTGCCGATATTGTGCTGTGCACCGATGTCTTACTAAAAGAAGCCAATGCTCAACAAAAAACAATCACTGAACATGCGGCTCATCTCGTCGTTCATGGTTGTCTGCACGCCCAAGGTTACGACCATATCAAAGATGAAGAAGCGGAAATCATGGAATCAATGGAAACCCAGATTTTAGCAAAACTGGGATTTAAGGATCCCTATCAAATTAAAGATTGACTTGAGTCAAATAATGATCATTTTTATCAATTTCTAATTAAAAAACAAAGCATAGATCAAGAATTCTTCTTTATTTTCAGCATATGATTAGTCTCTATTCGTTGAATCATTTGAGGCTATGGATAAGGTCATTATTAGAGCAACACTTTCTGTTTTCATTTGTTGCTTGTTGTACGAATACTTTGATATTGGGACAGGCATTCCTTTTTATGCAGGAATTGCGACCATTATCTGTCTTCACTCAGAAATACAAAGTACCGTTCGTGTTGGCCTTAATCGTACTGTAGGGACTTTACTTG
The DNA here is from genome assembly GCA_934401755.1 of uncultured Oxalobacter sp. GTDB lineage: Bacteria > Pseudomonadota > Gammaproteobacteria > Burkholderiales > Burkholderiaceae_D > Oxalobacter. The sequence goes on along the minus strand of CAKRSU010000029.1, from coordinate 2,934 downwards.
GCGGTTTTACAGGTATGGGGATTCTATATCTGACCCGCAGTTATTATATTTTAAACTCTCCTTTATTAAGATACGGGCTAATCACTAGTTGCATCGCCCCATTGATGTATTTTGCGAACCGCATTCGAAAAATCAGAATTCCTATTGGTTGGGAAGATGCCCATTTATTTCCAGGTGCAAAGTTTTTGATTGATTTTTTAAAGAAAAGTGCATTAACAAATATTACCTGTATTGCCTTTCTTAGTGTGACGATTACTCATGGTGGCGATGTCAGTATCACAGAATTTGCCTGTAACCGTATTCTTGACACGCTAATTGGCGTTGGCGTCTCATTTTTTATCAATTTGATTCCACTTAAAGGATTTCAAAATCCTGAATTATCCCAAAAGACGACAGTCCGTCATGATGATGGTATGTGATTAAACGGTCTAATTCTAAATGAATTTTTAACACCAATTGCACGCCTTAAAAACTAACAGAAAAAACATATTATGCCTATTTTTAGCATTTTTCTGCTGCTTTTTGAGGAAAAGCCCTCCTGCCTATGAATGAGAAGAGAGTCAATTAGAATTACTTAGCACATGATACGTTATTAATATAATCGTCAATATCTTGCACGATACAATGATCTCCCACCGTATGCAGCACTTCAAAATATTTTGTGATATATTCATAGATATCATATTTTTTAAAGATTTTTACGACTTCTGCCCCAGAAAGTCCTTTGAAATAACGATATCTCTCTATACAGTAAATCAAAAAGTTTAATTCTTTATTCACTTCATGCTTCCTCTGGATAATCATAGGAACCTGTTAAAAGCTCATCTTGATACATGGTATATAAGGTCATAGGACTATAATGCCATAACTTTGATTTCTCATCTGAAAGTTCTTTGTAAAGCTTGGATTGATAAAATTTTGAAATCACTTCATCATTGCTCACATTGCTATTTTTTATAATCTGTTCAATGATAGGTGGCACAATAATGGTCAGCATTGCGCTGAATTGATCTTCATTCATACAAGTACCCTTCCCTCAAAGTGCAAATACTGCAATGATTTTTCCGTTGTAAAGACCAACTGATTAAATAGCTTCCTGACCTTAAGCGCAGCCAATGTCTGTTCTTTATTTAACACACCTGTCATGTACAAAGTAATCGTACGATACACATCATCATTGGCAACAGCACCATAAATCAGATCGTACTGTCTTCCTTGATAAGTTCCTTGACGATTCATTGCGACAAAATCCAACCATGCTTCATCTGGCGAATTAAAACGAAGCAAACTACATGCCTGAAATGCGTCTGTTTCAGACACTGAGTAAATATTGAGCGTTGCTTGACCTGTCTTACGACGCTCAGTCACTTTTTGCGCAAAATTTACAGCCTGATTACGATTAGTTGTCGTATAAAAGCCAAACCCGAAATCTAGATAACGATTCTGTTTGATGAGCTTCGGTTGATCGACAGTCGCATTGCTTCCATGGTACAAAATCATTTTAAATACCCCTATCTTCTACCATAATATTTTGAAATCCCCCACTCATAAAACTTTCTATCATGTGTGATAGTTGATCTTTACCTCATTATCAATGTCAAGTTTAACGTAAGACAAAGCAATATCTGATTTTCCCATAAGTTCCCTGAATTTTTAATCAATGTCTATTCATCTGGATGTTTTAGACATTGTAATTAACACGCTCTTGGTACAAAATTCTGTCAATATATTTCCAAAAATCAACCAAGTTAATTCCAACGAACAAGAAATCGATAATATCAACTTAGGATTTCTTTATACGAGCAACCCGGCATGACAAACACCTGGATTCCGATAACGGACGATAAAACTATTGAAATTCATGGAATTATCGTCGCAAAGATTACAATAATGAAATAGAAATTTTCATAAAGGAAAAACATGAATGATGTTGCAGACTGTTGAAAAACCCTCGGGACACTAAATACCGAGGGTTTAATTATGTCAGAAAAACATTCTAACTGCCTTTAGATAAAAGCACTTAATGTAACCTATTGATAACAAAGCATATATAGTGTTTTATGATATGATTTTACCTATGATAAAACACAAACCTCCCCAATACGCCTTCCAGATGATCTGCCTGGAAGATTATGTTCCCAAAGACCATCTGCTTCGCAAAATAGACCGTTACATCGACTTTAGCTTCATTGAAGATTTGACGCATGATCTCTACTGCCATGACAATGGTCGTCCCGCCATTCATCCGATCTCGCTCTTTAAAATGCTCTTCATCGGATACCTCTTCGGCATCCGCAGCGAGCGTAGACTGGTCCAAGAAATCGAAGTCAATCTTGCTTACCGATGGTTCATCGGTTATGACCTGGATGACAAGATCCCGAATCATTCCACCTTCAGCCAAGCAAGACGGCTTCGATTTATCAAACGTCCTGAACTCGTTAGAGAAATATTCGACAACATCGTCAGACAATGCATAGACTATGGACTCATTGACGGAAAAGTCCTGTTTACCGACAGCACCCACATCAAAGCCAATGCGAACAAGGGGAAGTTCGATGCGGTAATCGTCAAAGAACAGCCCATGGCATACCTCGCTGAACTCGATCGAGAAGTCGATGCCATACGACAAGCAGAAGGCAGAAAACCATTTGATCGGGATGATGATGCGAGTGGACAAGGCAAATCCCATGAAATCAAACGGAGCAAAACCGATCCTGACTCAGGCTTCATGACTCGAAATCAGTTGATCCGCAAGGGTCCGTGGGTTCGAATCCCACCGTCCTCCGCCAGAAATCACGCCAGTAGTCGGTTTTCCCGGCTGCTGGCTTTTCTTTTTCAATTCGCTGCAAAGCCCAAACCATTGAGCATTGCGTCAGCCGAAGTCAGCTTCGAGCTGTAATCCAGATGTGCGTAAATGTTCGCCGTAGTTGAGAA
>CAKRSU010000028.1 GCA_934401755.1 uncultured Oxalobacter sp. | reverse complement strand
CTTTGGTTCACCATCGGAACAGTTAAAAATATTGCGAAAATGGTGTGGTGTTTAAGACTTATCTAATACAGCCCCTTAAATTTTATAATTAAGGCTTATTGGGGGTATTTTTTCTGGATGTAAAGCAATTAGTGCTATATTTTTTTGCTGATCCACCAAAAAGGAATGGTGATTATTGGGAAAATAAGGAGTGTTGGAAAGAACCAAATGATTGGCAAATGGCCATAAATAATACCTCCAATGATAGGTCCTAAAGACATGCCCAGATCGATAGCAATAAAAAAAGTGCTAATACCAAGACCTCGCCGTCCAGGTCCTGCTAAAATCACAGCATTTGCTTGAGAAACTGAGAACATAATCCCAAATCCTCCTGCTGTAAAAGCAGCAGCAATAGATAGCAGTAAGTAATCGGATAATTGAGAGAAATAGACGAGTCCTAGTGCGGCCGAAAAAACACTAAATCCCATAAATCGTTGAAAAGGAACTGTATCAAATAGGTTTTTGAGAATAAGCCGTAACGTGACTAAGACAGCAGAGTAAATGGGGAAAAACATTCCTGCCATAATAGGAATTTCACGAATTTCGACATATCGGACTAAAAAAGCGTGTGTTGCATAAAAGGGAAGCGCAAATAGCATCATTACGATAGAAACAGGAAGGACATTCCAAGCAATAAGTTGAAATTGATTGGATTGTTTATCGCTATCGGATAATTGCGGAAATCCTGGATTTTTAATGAAATAAAGAAAAACGAGTGCTAATAGGATAAAAATAATCGCAGCAATGAATGCTTGTCGGTATCCGAAAAATTGGTAAATACCAACGCCTACAGCGGGGGCTACGCCCATTGCGGTTGCTAATGCGACACCAAAGATTCCCATATAAGAGCCAATTTTATGAGGTGGGGCCATTTCTGCAATCCAAGTTGCCATACAAACGGTATAACACGTGTATCCGATCCCAGCAATGATCCGAAAAATTGAAATGATCAATGGGTGTGTTGCCAATAAATACCCTACCGATGCAATGAAAATTAAAATTCCGCTAATATAAGAAATTCGAATTTTACTAAAACGATCGGTCATATTGCCGATAAAAGGACGACAGATGAGTGATACGATATTTGAAAGACCTCCGATAATTCCCATAATGAGGCTTGATGCACCGAGACTTTCCGCAAAACCCGTAATGATGGGCGGAACCATCATAAAACTACTTGAGAAACAGAAGGCAGCACAAATAACGAGCGCAATATCTTTTTTTGAACGTTGAGTTGACATAAATAGTCTTTAAATCTTCCTTTGCTTAAAGAATAGGAGATTTTTACTGAGTTGGGTTACAAGTATTTTAGTCTCTTTTGGGACTCAAATATTTTTACGCTAGGAAATTTACAATTATCCATTGATAATGGAAATGATTTCATGAGATGTTATGCTTTTACTGTAGCGTAAGATAACCTGAAATGAAATATCATCCCAGCTCGTTGAAAAAGTTCCCAATGTTTTTTCTTGCTTTGAAGACTTTTTCAATGGACTGCAACCTAAGCTCATGTAGGTTTCTATTTTTGTCCGTTCTATTGAATAAGATGGTTATCGCTTATAATGATTTTTTCTCGAATGTTTGTGTGGTAACTGACATTTTATCTAAGAACGTTATGAGCTTTTTTATTTTGACTGTTTATTGTTTTTCTGGCTGTTGCTCTTAATATTACAATTTACTATTTCATAAAAAACAACACCGAATGAACATCGCATAATAAGCATAAAAAGACCAAAAAAGATTATACAAGAAAAACCTAAAAATGGCCTAATCTACTGAAATAACAACAAAAAATTCCACCCAAAAACTACCTCCCATCTTACCAACAGCCAACAAAAAAACAAGCATTTTAAAACGCAACAAACCAAAAATTCACATCAAAACAAAGCATTACAGAAAAACTTAACATCCTGTAATGCTTATTAACAGACATAGAAACAAAAAATCAGAAAAATAAAATAAATCAAGAATACCAATATGAAAAAACACTGGCATTAAAAAGAATGGTAATTACCTAAAATATTTTTGTAACTTGTTAATTTTTATGTGAAAAATAGTTTCAATTATTTTGGATTAAAGATGGAATAGAATATGGAGTTGTTAACTATGATAAGAACATTATTAACATTTGCATTTTTACTAGGATCTATTTCTATTGGTAAGCTTGGAATTTTCCTGATTATTGGTGTTTTCATTATTTATTTTATTCGAAAAAACTAGCATTAAAAAGAAATTTTGAAGTAATTGTTAATGTTTAGATAAAAATAATTTCAATTTACCAATAATAAAATAGGATAGAAATATGAACTTATTAGCTACAATAGGAATATTATTAGCATTTTTAACAGGAGCTGCTTTTATTTGGAAATTTGGGATTTTTTTGATTATTGGTGTTTTCATTATTGGTACAGTATATATATGGTATTTTGTTCGAAAAAAGATTATCCCATTGAATGCTAGAAAAACAGAAGAATTAAAAAAATATAAAGAATTATTAGATTCAGGTATTATTACCCAAGAAGAATTTAATCTTAAAAAGGATCAATTATTCAAAAAAATGTAATTACTAGATAAATTATTAAGAATAATCATCCAATATGTTTCTCTATTGGCGGGATGACTTTGGACCAATGTGCGGAGAAGGTTCGATATTTCTTTATCGTACTGTGTTTTTGCCTGATATCGGTAGTCTGAAAGGCTGATGCCAACAATACGGCAGGCCCTTTTTTCACTGGCATTGAATTTCTGTCTGAGATGAACGACTGTTTTTCGTCTTTCATCAACGCTTAGCACTTTTTTCAACAAGTTCCTTAAGCATTGGGTTGTCAAGGCTTAGGTCGGCATCCATCCACTGAGACGAGTGTTTTCTTGCTCAAGTTCTCGCAGGCGTTTTAAATACGATGGTTGCATTCCATCGTACTTGGACTGCCATTGGGAAAGGATAGCATCTGATAGGCCTTGTTCCCGACAAACTTCTCTTACTCTCTACCTAGTTCTACTGTTTTCAGTATGTTTTATATCTGTGTTTTGCTAAATTTTGAGCGTTTCATTTTTTCTCCCCTTGTTTTTGATAGTCTCTATTTTTTTATGGGCTTATTTTAGGGAATCGGTACACTGATTCCAGACATTTATGCATAAACTGTATAAAAGATTTTTGCAGTGAACCGCAAAAATCTTTTATAGGAAAGTTGTAAAACAGCTTCGAACGGGGGGATAATGCTATTGAAGATTTTTGCAGTAAACCGCAAAAATTTTCAATAGGAGACGCTATAAATGGAAATTAAAAGAGATCGTTACCTGAATACACTCATTAGCAAGGAGCATAATGGCCTTATTAAAGTCATAACTGGTATACGCAGATGCGGCAAGTCATATCTTCTCTTTACGCTTTTTAAGGAGCGTCTGCTGTCAGAGGGCGTAGATGAAAAGCACATCATCGAGATTGCTTTTGATGCTTTTGAAAATAAGAAATTTCGCGATCCGGATGTGCTGTATCCGTATCTGAAGGAGCAGATCAAAGATGATGCTATGTATTATGTACTGCTTGACGAGGTGCAGTTGCTGGGCGAGTTTGAATCCATTCTCAATAGCCTGATACGCATGAAAAATGTGGATGTATATGTAACCGGAAGCAATGCCCGTTTCCTTTCCAAGGATGTTATTACTGAGTTTAGAGGCCGTGGTGATGAGGTGCATATGTATCCCTTAAGCTTTACTGAATTTATGTCAGTCTATCAGGGGACAAAGCAGGACGGTTGGAATGAGTATATGCTCTATGGTGGTATTCCTCTGGTACTTGAGTTTTCGACTCCTGATCAGAAAATTGCGTTTTTGAAATCTCTTTTTGAAGAAACCTATATTTCGGATATCATCGGAAGGCATAATATTCGCAACAAGGCGGAATTAGAGGAACTTTTAAACATTCTTTCTTCTGTGATTGGTTCTCTGACCAATCCGGAAAGATTGTCAGCAACATTTCAGACGGTTAAGAAAAAAAAGATCAGCAATACGACAATCAAGCGGTATATTGATTATCTCTGTGATGCCTTCCTGATTGACAGCGCAATCCGCTACGATGTGAAGGGAAAGAAATACATTGATACGCCTGTGAAATACTATTTTACGGATATGGGACTTCGCAATGCTAGATTGAATTTCCGACAGATTGAGGAAACCCATAGCATGGAGAATATTATCTTCAATGAGCTGAAAATGAGAGGTTTCAATGTGGATGTGGGTGTTATCGTGCAGTATGACACCAATGAAAAGGGCAACAGCATCCGCAAGCAGTTGGAAATTGATTTTGTCTGCAACCAGGGCTCTAAGCGCTATTATATCCAGTCCGCTTATGCGATTCCGGATCAGGCAAAAATGAAGCAGGAGCAGCGATCTTTGATGTTGACTGGAGATTTTTTCAAGCGAATTATCATTACTAAAGACACGCCTACTCCGTATTATAATGAATCGGGTGTATTGATTATGAGTGTCTATGACTTCCTGCTAAATGAAAACAGTTTGGAGAACTAAAAGGCGAGGGGAAGTATAACAAGATCTGTCCGAAATGCAGGCGCAAAATGAAGCAGCAAATCATCGGATTCCAACATTGCGAATGTGGATGAGCTGGAAAAGAGATATTGGCTTCCTTGAAAGAACGCTAGATATGGTGTTTGGACTCAGGGGCTCTACGTCAAATAAAAGGGGCAGTCCATTCCAGTTTATTTAATTAATCGCATTTAATATTCCAAAACAACATGTATTAATAGCCGCAGAGTACACGAACTCTTAAGCGGTAGTTTTCAAAGTTTCTAAAGCCATAAGCTCTTCTTTGAATTAACTTCATCTTACGATGAAAGCTTTCTTACGCCTATTTTTTTAGCAATATCCCGCTTTTTGATGGAGAGCCAGTTATAATGTATGCCTACATATGTAGCAAAAATTTTAGAAAGAAAAGCTTTAGAAAACACAAGGCTTTTTTTGAATATACCAATAGATACATGGTTTTTATATGTACCGTGTTAAAGAAATTTTTTATACCTTGCAAGGGGAAGGTGCACGATCGGGGCGTCCTGCTGTTTTCTGTCGTTTTACAGGTTGTAATTTGTGGTCAGGACGTGAAAATGATCGTATCAAAGCGGTTTGCCAGTTTTGTGATACCGATTTTTTAGGAACAACGGGGATTAATGGTGGCAATTATGATGATGAGTCATTAGCATCTTTGATAGAATCCTTGTGGCCAAAAGGTTTTTATAAAACACGCTATGTTGTGTTTACTGGAGGCGAGCCTTTATTACAGTTGGATGGACCATTGATTCAAGCGATGCATAAAAGGGGATTTGAAGTCGCCATTGAAACGAATGGAACAATCGTCGTTCCAGAAGGTGTTGATTGGATATGTGTCAGTCCTAAAATGGGGGCGAAATTGGCTGTTCAGGCAGGAGACGAATTGAAAGTGGTTGTGCCACAAGTTGGACAAAGTTTACGAAATTATGAGGATCTTTCATTCACTCATTTTTATTTGCAGCCAATGGATGGGGAAAATCGACAGGAAAATATCAAAACAGCTATCGATTTATGTCTTAAGAATCCTCGGTGGAAGCTATCCATTCAAACACATAAATATTTGAATATTCAATAATTTTTATGTTAACAATTACCAGGAAATTAGAATTTGATGCGGGGCACCGAATTCCAGATCACCGTAGTCAATGCAAAAATTTGCATGGTCATCGATATGTTATTCATATTACTTTAGAAGGAACGCCGGTTGATAAAGAAGGGCATGCTGCTAATGGTATGATTCTGGATTTTTCGGATGTCAAAAGATTGGCAGAGAATCATTTAGTCTCTCAATGGGATCATGCGTTTCTTGTTTATAAAAATGATACGGTTGTTCGAAATTTTTTAGAAACATTACCGAATCATAAAACGGTTATTTTAGAAAAAGTGCCTACGGCAGAGAATTTGGCCAGTATTGCATTTAACCTTTTACAAAAGGTTTATGCTGATTTTTATGGAAATGCATTGGCACTAAAAAAAGTGCGTATTTACGAGACACCGAATTGCTGGGCAGAAGTCACGAAGGAAGCTGTCGATGCATGATGAGCACTATATGCGCGAGGCTTTGCAACAAGCAAAACTGGCAGCAGCGCATAATGAAGTGCCCGTAGGTGCCGTTGTTGTTTTAGATGGAGAAATTATTGCCCGTGCATTTAATCATCCCATTGCTTCTCACGATCCGACCGCTCATGCAGAAATTGCTGCTTTACGCCAAGCCGCACGGTGGTGCGGTAACTATCGTCTTCCTCATTGTGAAATGTATGTCACGCTTGAGCCTTGTATGATGTGTTTAGGGGCGATGATTCATGCGAGGATCAAACGAATTGTTTTTGGAGCGAAAGATTTTAAAACGGGGGTATGCGGTAGTGCGATTGATTTAGTGGATAATCCTTCATTGAATCATCGAGTTGAAGTTATTGATGGCGTTCTTGCGAGTGAATCAACAGAATTGCTCCAGCAATTTTTTTTAAGAAGACGAATGGAAGCTAAGGCCAAAAGACAGCAAGAACGGATGCTAAAAAATAGTGAATAAAATGAATCAATCGAATCATTTCATGATTTTGCGTTTAAATGGATATTTTTAGGACGTTTTGATGAAAAACAGCCTATTCATATTTTTGACATTTGTATGTTGTGTCATAAATAGTTATGCAGAAAATGTTGGAGATCCTCATGATTCATTCGTCAAAACAGAAATAGCTGAAAAAAATGCTTCGATTTTGAAACAGATAGATAATATGAATATTGCGGTTGTTGCGCCCAGTGGCTATGCGCTTGATGCCAAACGTTGTCAAAAGGGAATCGATACCCTTCATAAGCGTGGGTTTAAGGTGACCAATTATTATGATGCTAATCAACATGTTGAACGTTTTGCGGCGTCGGACGCTCATCGTTTACAGCAAATAAAAGATGCTTATCACAATCCGAATGTCTCAATTATTATGGCATTGCGAGGAGGATATGGAGCCAGTCGATTGCTGAAAAATCTTGATTTTCAGCAAATGGCAAAAACAGGCAAAATTTTTGTGGGCTATAGTGATATTACCGTGATTCATATGGGATTGCTGAAATATGGGGCAGTCAGTTTAGCGGGGCCTATGGTTTGTAGTGATTATGGTGTTGAAGTGCCTAGCCGTTATACCATGGAACATTTCGAGAAAATCCTTTCTCATCAAGAAAACACCATTCAATGGGCGGCAGAAAACAATCCAGACGTTGATGTTTCAGGTGTTCTCTGGGGGGGCAATTTAACGATGTTAGCTCATTTAGCAGGAACACCATGGCTGCCAGATATCAAAGGCGGCATTCTTTTTGTTGAAGACGTGGGAGAGCAGCCTTATCGAATTGAGCGTTTGTTACTGCAATTAGATGAAGCTGGGATTTTACGCCGACAAAAAGCGTTGGTTTTAGGGCATTTTACGAATTATCGGGTAACTGACGTTGATAATGGGTATGATTTTAATACGATGTTGACATGGCTTCGTCATCGCTTAACCATTCCTGTTATAACCGGGCTACCTTTTGGTCATACCAAAGACAAAGTCACATTGCCTGTTGGCGCGAAAGCGCATCTTCAATCGCATTCAGATCAGGTCATACTGCATTTGAGTGATTATCCAATCATTAAAAATGAGAGCGATTCTAAATAGCGGCTTAAAGTAAAGATAGCAAGAAAAGTTTTTGATTGGGGCGTAAATGGGGAAGTAGGATGAAGGATATCAAAGAATTTCAATATGATTTACCGGAAATGATGTCTGGTAAACGGACGGTTGCAAATGCATGGGCGCGGGTTCCTCGCTCGTTATCTCAAGAAGAAAAAGCCGTTTATCGGGATCGGATAAAAAAACTGCTTAAGAAAAAACAAGCAGTATTAGTGGCGCACTATTATGTTGATGGGGATATCCAAGATCTTGCCGAAGAAACGGGAGGATGTGTTGCAGATTCTTTAGAAATGGCCCGTTTTGGGCGAGATAATCCTGCTAAAACGTTAGTTGTTGCAGGCGTCCGGTTTATGGGGGAGACGGCCAAAATATTAAGCCCAGAAAAGAAAATTTTAATGCCGGATCTTGAGGCATTTTGTTCGCTAGATCTTGGGTGTCCTGCTGAAGAGTTTGCGGCATTTTGTGATCAGCATCCAGATCGGGAAGTCGTTGTTTATGCCAATACCAGTGCTGCGGTTAAAGCGCGTGCCGATTGGATGGCGACTTCTTCTATTGGTCTTGAAATCGTCTCATATCTTAAAGAACAGAATAAAAAGATTATTTGGGGGCCTGATCGTCATTTAGGCAGTTATATTCAAGAACAAACAGGGGCTGATATGTTGTTGTGGCAAGGATCCTGTTTGGTGCATGACGAATTTAAGGCCGCTGAATTGTATTTATTAAAAGAAGAATATCCTGATGCGAAAGTACTGGTGCATCCTGAGTCTCCCGCTTCTGTCGTTGAACAAGCTGATGTCATTGGCTCAACGTCTCAGATTTTAAATGCAGCTAAAAATATGGATGCCCAAACGTTTATTGTTGCAACGGATAAAGGAATTTTTCATAAACTCCAACAACAAATTCCTAATAAGACCTTTATTGAAGCACCAACGGCGGGGAATGGGGCGACTTGCAAAAGCTGTGCGCAGTGCCCATGGATGGCAATGAGTTCACTGGAAAATTTAGCGCAGGTACTTGAAACCGAAGAAAATGAGATTTTTGTTGAAGAAGACATTCGACAAAAAGCCATTGTTTGTATCGAACGGATGTTAGATTTTTCGGCCAAATTAAAAATTGCCAAAAGCAAAAATCAAATGCTAACGTCAGGAATGGGGTGTGCATGAAGCAGTTAGATGTATTGTCACAAGAAAAATTACAGCAAGAAATTGATCATAATGTTCGTTTGGCATTATTAGAAGATGTTGGTTCAGGCGATTTGACGGCTCAATTATTAAAAGACAATGAAAACGTTTCTGCCGATGTCATTGTGCGAGAACAAGCGGTACTGTGCGGGGGGCCTTGGTTTGAAGCGGTGATGAAACATGTTGATGATCGTATTACCGTTAATTGGGCCTATGAAGAAGGGGACGTTATGGCGGCAAATAGTTTAGTTTGCCATTTAAAAGGTCCCGTTCGATCTTTATTAACGGGCGAAAGAACGGCGTTAAATTTTCTGCAATTGCTCTCAGGCGTTGCGTCTAAAACGAAAACATATGTGGATTTAGTTCAAGGAACGCAAGCGGGCATTTATGATACCCGAAAAACCATTCCAGGATTGCGCCTTGCTCAAAAATATGCCGTTCGAATCGGCGGGGGAAATAACCAACGTTTTGCGCTCTATGATGGTATTTTAATTAAAGAAAATCATATCGCAGCAGCAGGCGGTGTTTCTCAAGCGTTATCTCAAGCGTTAAAAGCGCATAATGTGCCGGTTCAAATTGAGGTTGAAACATTGTCTCAATTAAAAGAAGCGATTGCAGCGGGGGGAGCATTAATTCTTCTTGATAATTTTTCGTTAGAAAAAATGCGAGAAGCGGTTCGAATGGCAAAAACGTATTCTGCCAATATTGTGCTTGAAGCATCAGGCGGCATTAATCAACAGACGGTTCGTGCTATTGCAGAGACTGGTGTTGATCGTATTTCAATTGGAGAATTGACGAAGCATATCAAGGCAACGGATTATTCGCTTCGTATTATTTAATCAATAATAATTATGAAAAAAACAGATATGGAAAAAGCAGAAATTGTGGCTAAAAAATTGGTTTTGGCAAAACAGCGTGTTGAAGAGGCTTTAAAAGAATATGCGGTCAATCAAACATTATTGAAAGACAAAATCGAATGGAAAGATTTGGTTGATTTTTTAAAGATTTGGCATGAAGAGTGTTCTAATCAAATGGAAACAATGGAAAACCAAGATAAATTATTTCAGTTATCGTTGTTAATTAGTAATTTAGATATCCAATTAGATATGTTGCGTGCTAAACCTGAATGGCAAAAAACCGTCAAAGAAGTCCCATTACCGCCTGAATTTAATGCCGTTTTAGAAACGATTGCTGCCATTTCTCAGTAGAAACGCTTTTTCTTGACTTATGAGTATTCGTATTCAATCAGAAGATTTTAATCTTTCTGATGAACTGACCCAGTTAAGAAAAAAATGTCCATCAGCCGGTGCGATTGTTTCCTTTTTAGGAACCGTCAGAGATATGGATGGTTCAGGAAAACAAGCAGTTTTTGCGATGGAATTAGAGCATTATCCAGAAATGACTGAAAAAGTTTTGCAAAAACTGGAAGAAGAGGCAAGGCAACGTTGGGATATTTTAGAGGTGCTAATTATCCATCGTGTGGGAAAGCTTAAAGCAACGGATCAAATTGTATTAGTGATTGTTTGTTCGAAACATCGCAGTGCGGCTTTTTGTGCATGTGAGTATTTGATGGATATGCTAAAGGTAAAAGCGCCTTTTTGGAAGAAAGAAGAAACAGAAACAGGCAGTCATTGGGTTCAAGCAAAAGCATCTGATGATCAAGCTTCTTCTAAGTGGTTAATTTAATTTTAGAGACAACGATAGAATCCTCAGAAAGAAGAATATGAGTTGGATGGCAATCGGTATTGGTGCGGCATGTGGCGCTTGGCTAAGATGGCTACTCGGAAATTTTTTAAATCATCTTCATGGCATGATCCCGCTTGGTACATTAGCCGCTAATTTAGTCGGTGGCTATTTCATTGGAATCGCATCGGCTTTTTTTAATGGACATCCTCAGATCAGTCCGGAATGGAAATTATTCATTATTACAGGATTTATGGGGGGATTGACGACATTTTCGACCTTTTCCTCAGAGACGGTTTTGTTATTGCAGCGTGGTGAATATATTTGGATGGCGGTTCAATTACTCTTACATGTCGCAGGTGCTATTTTGTTATGTTTAATGGGAATTGCAACGTATAAGCTCTTTTCGGGTTCATGACTTTCCATCGGAAAAATATGAGAAAAAGAGTCATAAATTCGCATGAATATGGGTGGTATTTAAATCAAACGATTAATGGATGTTTAGGTGATTATGATGAATGAAAGTATTCCTGATTTTTCAGCAGACGCGACAATCGGATCTTTTCGTCTTCAGGATTATCGTGGAAAGAATTTGGTGCTGTATTTTTATCCGAAAGACAATACACCGGGCTGTACCATGGAAACTATCGGATTTCGAGATGCTTATTCCGATTTTTTGAAGGCAAATACAGAAGTTGTCGGAATCAGTCGAGATAGTTTGAAATCGCATGAAAATTTTTCTAAAAAACTTAATTTACCTTTTCCGTTAATTGCTGATCCCGAAGAAATCCTTTGTCACCAATTTGGCGTCATTAAAGATAAAAAGCGTTATGGCAGAGTCTATCGAGGTATTGAGCGGAGTACTTTTTTGATTAATGCCAAAGGAGAGCTCGTTCATGAATGGCGAAATGTCAAAGTAGATGGTCATATCAATGAGGTTCTTTTAACCATTTCAAATTTAAAACTTCATCCATAATCGATAACTGGTCGTTAAAGGATTGACCGATTGTTTGTTAGTTAATTGAGTAACCTGAAAATTCAAAAGATGATTGTCAATGAATACTGAATTTTTGGGGAGATACTTGATTATTCGAAGTCAAATCGTCACAATGATATTTTCCCCTCTTATTAGGGATTTGTTTGACTAATTCTGAGTGAGCATAAAATGCGTTCAATTGACAAATCAAAGAAGTTAGCTAATGTTTGTTATGACATTCGTGGTCCTGTTCTTGAAAAGGCGAGACAAATGGAAGACGAAGGTCAAAAGATCATTAAGCTTAATATTGGCAATGTCGGTGTTTTTGGTTTTGAACCCCCAGAAGAATTGGTTCGAGACATGATCAAGAACATGCAGAACGCATCAGCGTATTCCGATTCGAAGGGAATGTTTTCTGCGCGTAAAGCGATTATGCAGTATTCTCAGCAAAAGCAGATCGATAAAGTGACCATTGATGATATTTATATTGGAAATGGCGCTTCAGAATTGATCGTAATGGGTATGCAAGCCTTGCTAGATAATGGTGATGAAGTGCTTGTTCCAACGCCGGATTACCCATTATGGACGGCATCAGTGACGCTAGCTGGTGGCAAAGCTGTTCATTATATTTGTGATGAGTCAAATCATTGGATGCCTGATATTGCGGATATCGAATCAAAGATTACCCCTCAAACAAAAGCCATTGTGGTGATTAATCCGAATAATCCAACAGGGGCATTGTATTCTGAATCGTTATTAAAGCAGATCGTTGAATTAGCTCGAAAATACCAGTTAATTATATTTGCTGATGAAATTTATGATAAGTGCCTTTATGATGGGAGTGTGCATACTTCGATTGCCTCTTTAGCGAGTGATGTGCTTTGTTTGACATTAAATGGACTTTCAAAGAATTATCGTGCCTGTGGTTATCGTGTGGGTTGGATGATTGTCTCTGGAGAAAAGCAACATGCTCAAGATTATATTACCGGGCTTAAAATGCTTTCTTCGATGCGATTGTGTTCCAATGTTCCCGGGCAATTTGCAATTCAAGCGGCGCTTGGGGGATATCAAAGTATTAATGATTTAGTCGCACCAGGTGGGCGTCTTGAACGGCAGCGTACATTGGCGCATAAATTATTGACAGATATTCCTGGGGTCACTTGTGTTCAGGCAAAGGGGGCACTTTATCTTTTCCCACGATTAGATCCGGATATTTACCCGATCCAAGATGATCGACAATTTGCTTATGAATTATTGGAACGTGAAAAAGTATTGATCGTTCAAGGAACCGGCTTTAATTGGATTGCTCCAGATCATTTCCGGATTACCTTTTTGCCAGACTCTGATGATCTGAAATTGGCAATAGGTCGTATTGCGAATTATCTCGAATATCTGAGAAAGAAATTTGGAACGGAGCAGCTTGCTATTGAGAAATATGGAAATGCTCAGAAAAAAGAATTACGTATTGTTTAAGAATTGAAATAAAAAGAAATGAAGCCTGTTAGAGTTGGTATTCTTGGATTAGGAACGGTTGGTTCCGGAACATTTAATGTCTTAAAGCGCAACCAGAAAGAAATTTTAGGACGAGCTGGGCGTGAAATTAAAGTGGTAATGGTAGCAGACCGTGATGTTGAACGTGCAAAAAGCATTGTCAACGGAGCCTGTGATGTCGTTGCTGATGGCAATTTACTGGTTAATAACCCAGATATTGATATTGTGGTTGAATTAATTGGGGGATATACCGTTGCTAAAGATTTTGTGCTTAAAGCAATTGAAAATGGGAAGCATGTTGTAACGGCCAATAAAGCCTTATTAGCCGTTCATGGGAATGAAATTTTTGCAGCTGCTCAGAAAAAACGAGTCATCGTTGCTTTTGAAGCATCAGTCGCTGGTGGTATTCCAATTATTAAAGCACTTCGTGAAGGGTTAACCGCTAACCGGATCGAATGGATTGCCGGCATTATTAATGGAACCACCAATTTCATTTTGTCAGGGATGCGCGAAAAGGGATTGGATTTTGATACGGTTTTAAAAGAAGCGCAATCACTCGGATATGCAGAAGCGGATCCTACTTTCGATATTGAAGGATTTGATGCGGCTCATAAAGCGACCATTATGTCGGCCATTGCGTTTGGGGTGCCGGTTCAATTTGAAAAAGCATATATTGAAGGGATTACTCAGCTCGAATCCGTGGATATTAAATATGCCGAACAATTAGGCTATCGCATTAAGTTGTTAGGGATTACCAAACGAATGGCAAATGGGATTGAGCTTCGTGTTCATCCGACCTTAATTCCTGCTAAGCGCTTAATTGCCAATGTTGAAGGGGCAATGAACGCCGTATTGGTTAATAGTGATGCGGTTGGAGCAACCTTGTATTATGGAAAAGGCGCGGGGTCTGAACCGACTGCTTCGGCTGTTATTGCGGATTTAGTGGATATTGCTCGTGTGGATTCTGTCGATCCTGAACATCGGGTTCCTTATTTGGCTTTTCAGCCGGATGCCATGAAGGATACCCCAATACTTTCCATTGATGAAGTGACAACCAGTTACTACTTAAGACTTCAAGTCGAAGATAAACCTGGGGTGCTTGCTGATATCACGAGAATTTTAGCGGATCTTGGCATTTCGATTGATGCATTCCTTCAGAAAGAACCTTCAGAAGGAGAAACGTTGGTAGATATTGTAATTTTGACGCACCAAACACAAGAAAAGAATATGAATGCGGCAATTGAGAAAATAGAATGCCTTCCGACTGTGATGGGAAATGTCACAAGAATCAGGTTGGAAGAATTACTATAAAGTAATTTCAATGATCATGAAATGAGAAATGCCCTGCAAAAACTGCAGGGCATTTTAATTAAGGGTTTTATTTCCGATTGGTCGGCGTATTAAACGTGTTCACCCAATACAGATACCGTGATATCGACAACCACATCAGAATGCAATGCGATAGATACTGGATAATCACCCACAGATTTAAATGGACCTTGTGGCAGACGAACCTGTGCTTTATGAATATCAAATCCTTGTTTCGTTAAAGCTTCTGCGATATCAAAGTTGGTAACAGAACCAAACAAACGACCATCGACACCGGATTTTTGCAAAATCTGAACGGTCAAGCCAGCGAGTTTTTCGCCTTGTTCTTGAGCCTGTGCGAGTTTTGCAGCAGCCGCTGCTTCAAGTTCTGCACGTTTTGTTTCAAATTCTTCAATAGCAGCGGCCGTTGCGCGACGGGCAATACGCTGAGGAATCAGAAAATTACGAGCATAACCATCTTTAACTTTGACGACATCACCGAGATTACCAAGATTGCCGACTTTTTCTAATAAAATTACTTGCATATTCTTCTCCAATATTGCTTAGATAATCGACAAAATTATGCGGAATGCAGGGAAGTATAAGGGAGCAAAGCCAGAAAACGGGCACGTTTAATGGCGGTATCAAGCTGACGCTGATAATGCGCTTTTGTACCAGTTAGACGAGCCGGCATAATCTTGCAGTTTTCTTGAATAAAGTCTTTCAGAGTATCAATATCTTTATAATCGATCTGTTCAACTTTCGCTACGGTGAAACGGCAGAATTTTTTACGTTTGAATAAAGGGTTCTGCTGTTTACGTTTGTCTTTATTTTTATTTTTGTCAAATTTTTTACCAAATGCCATTTTTTTCGGCTCCTGTATTTCAAATTTAAATAGATTCTATCGTCGTGAAACTTGTAATGTGAAAGAGTAGGTTCTGATTTTTTAAACTCTTTTGAGAGATAAATCCTTCAAAGTGATACAAACGATCGCTAGGAATTGTCTCAATCTGAGTTGCAATATTTCCGATTGCAATTGCAGGCACTAATAAATCAATTTTCCTTGGAGTTGTCGCTTCTGTTTGTATCGATTGATGCAAAAGAGTCATTGAAAGCACGGAAATACCAGCAGGTGTATAACGAAGAGAAGCACGCTCAGCGATACTTGCCGTTAATTCGAGCTTATTATCAAATATCAGAAAAACCTCCTATTTCCATTTCCCCATATTAAGCAGATTGTTCTGCAGGGGCTTTAGTTTCTTCTTTCTGAGCAGATTTCATCATTGGGGATGGACCTGTTTCAGCGTGTTTCATCTTGATAGTCAGATGACGTAAAATGGCATCGTTGAATTTGAATGCGGTTTCCAATTCATTTAATGTTTCGCTATCACATTCAATGTTCATCAAAACATAGTGTGCTTTGGCAAATTTATTAATCATGTAAGCCAATTGGCGACGGCCCCAATCTTCAACACGATGAATTTTGCCACCTTTTGAGATGACGTTATTCTTATATCGTTCAATCATAGCCGGAACTTGTTCGCTTTGATCCGGATGGACGATGAAAACGATTTCGTAATGACGCATGTGTACTCCTTTTGGACGTTAAAAATATGCCCGCCCCAGCGTCGAGTCAGGTACGGGAAGAAGAAACTCTAAATTCTATCAGTTTTATGGCCTTAAAACAATTGAAAAAATAAAGCCTCATTTTAAAATTTCGGGGAAAATTAAAAATAAAGGCTTATTTTTGAGGCGAAGACTTTTTAGGATTGGCTAATAGTTCAAGTTGCTTTGCAATACCTCGAATGATATTGATTTCTTCGGTTTCTAAAGCGCATCGAGAAAAGAGGCGTCTTAATCGTGGCATTAATTTTTTGGGATTTTGAGGATTGAGAAATTGGGCATCGATCAATGCTTTTTCTAAATGTTTGAACATCTCATTAATTTGTTCGATGGTTGCAGGCGTCCCTTTAAAATGATTTAAAGGGGGCAAATCATGGGACTGACGGGATGCTAATAGAGACATTCGGCATTCATAAGCTAAAACTTGAACAGCTTGCGCTAAATTAAGCGAAGTGTGCGCTTGGCTAGTTGGAATATGAATCAAGGTCTGACACTGCTCAACAATATGATTAGGCAGTCCATATCGTTCACTGCCAAAGATTAAGGCTTGTGGATAAGGAAAGGAGAGTGTCTCGGCAAATTGTCTCGGGGTTAAAACTTTAGGAGAAAATTCTCTAAGGCGTGCAGTGACAGCAGCTGCTTGCGTACAGCCGTTAAGCGCTTCATCGATTGAATCGGTAATTTGGGTATTTTCCAAAATATCAAGAGCGCCACTGGCTAACGCTTGTGCATCAGGGTGGGTAAGCACATTGTTAAATCGGGGATTAACAAGAATGAGTTTTTTAAATCCCATGGTTTTAATCGCACGAGCGGCAGCGCCCACGTTGCCCGGATGACTCGTTTCTACGAGGACAAAACGTAGTGTCTGAAAAATGGATGTGTCAGTTTTTTGTTGGTTCATTTAAAATATGAGGCAAAAGAAACAATAGGTTTCTAATTATGGTGCCGACTATTCTCAGTTAAGGCAATTTTTATCGATTATTATGACACCAAGCGGTTTTTGGTGTGAATGCTTCTTTGTCAAAAATACTATGCAACATCCTATGCTTACTACAGCGGTGAAAGCCGCTCGCCGTGCGGCATCTATTATCAATCGTGCTTCATTTGATTTGGAGCAAATTAAAATTGAACAAAAAGATCAAAACGATTATGTAACGGAAGTCGATCGTGCCGCTGAAGCCGCAATTATTGAGGTTTTAACGGAAGCTTATCCTGATCATGCCATATTAGCTGAAGAATCAGGCGCTTCTAATAGCGATAATAGTGAACATGTTTGGATTATTGATCCGCTTGACGGAACCACAAATTTTATTCATGGATTTCCTTGTTATTGTGTTTCGATTGCATTACAGCAAAATGGCGTCGTTACCCATGGGGTGATTTATGATCCCGTTCATAATGATTTATTTACGGCATCAAAGGGCAGTGGCGCCTTTTTAAATAATCGTCGAATTCGTGTCGGAAAAACCGATCGACTCTCTCGTGCTTTAATTGGAACAGGATATGCAGGGCGTCATCAGGATCCAGATGCCTTAAAAACATTTTTAAAAATGTTTGAAGTGATGACCTTAAATAGTCAAGCGGTTCGCCGACCGGGTTCTGCCGCTTTAGATTTGGCCAATGTGGCTTGCGGTCGTTATGATGGGTATTATGAAAAGAATTTGAAAGTTTGGGATATCGCAGCGGGCGCATTGCTTGTCTCTGAAGCAGGGGGGATTGTGTCAGATTTTGAGGGGGAAGCCAATTATTTGGATTCAGGTCATATTGTGGCTGGTTCTCCTCGTGTTTTTGCTCAAATGTTGCCATTACTTCAGACGATTTCTTAAGGATTTTAAAGATTGAAATTGTCCGATCAACAAATTCTCACGGTTGATTTATTTTGTGAGGTGATTGATAACTATGGGGACGCTGGCGTTTGTTGGCGTCTTGCAAGGCAACTTGCTGTTGAAAAGCATTGTCAGGTTCGCTTGTGGATTGATCAGTTAAGGGTTTTGCAGAAAATCTGCCCTTGGGTGCAAATAGGAATCGATCAACAATGTGTTGATGCTGTTGATATTTATCGATGGAAAGACAATTTATCTTCCGAAGAGATTGGAGCGATTCCTGATATTGTGATTGAAGGGTTTGGTACCCGTCTTCCGGATAACTATGTGAAACAGATGGCAGAACGCAAGGTTGCACCCATTTGGATGAATTTAGAATATTTAAGTGCAGAGCCTTGGGTGGAATCAATGCATCAGATGCCATCGCCGCATCGTCAATTACCATTGACGAAGTATTTTTATTTTCCGGGATTTACCGAAAAAACGGGTGGATTAATTCGAGAAAAAGATTTAATTGAAACGCGTACAATTTTTCAGGCAGACCGAAAAAACGCTATTCAGTTTTTGTCATCAATAGGTGTTGTTTGTGATAAAGAACAGTTAATCATTTCGATCTTTTGTTATCCAACGGCGCCACTTGGTCAATTGTTAGAGCAATTCGCGAACATGAATCGAGATATTTTATGCTTGATTCCTGAAGGCGTGGCTTCTCAAGCGCTTGAACAATTCATGGGAAAAGCACCGATTGCTGGAACACGGTTTTTCAAGCAATCATTAGAGGTTCAAATATTTCCTGTTTTAGAACAACGTCAATATGACCATCTTTTATGGTCTTGTGATTGGAATTTTGTACGGGGTGAAGATTCTTTTGTGCGGGCACAATGGGCATCACTTCCCTTTGTATGGCAAATCTATTCTCAAGAAGAGCAAGTTCATATTGATAAATTAAATGCGTTTTTAGCTTTATATTTACAAGGCATGCCAGACAATATTCGAGTTTGTGTCAAAGATTTTTGGCATCAATGGAATGGATGCGCAGACCAAAGGAGTTTTAAAGACGCTTTAGAAAATTTAATGAATGTGTTGCCTCAATTAAAGCAATATGCTTTTTTTTGGCAAAAAAAATTAACAAAACAGTGTGATTTAAGTACTGCATTATTTCGGTTTATCGAGGCTTTGCGTTAGAATAGACTCGGTTTTTTATACATCAACAGAAATCGGACTGAAATATCGTCATCGCGTTTTAAAGTGAATGGTGTAAACAGTTCAGTAAGAATCCATTAAGGAGTTTTCTTGCTTTTTGTAAGGAACTCGTAGGGATCTTCGTTTTTTAGCGAAGAATCTCAAAAATAGAATTGGGTGCCATGCTTTTTAGCAAGGATTGCTAAGGTATTTATTTTTTAATTGAGTAATTATTTATTGTTATGAAAACAGCACAAGAAGTCCGTGTCGGCAACGTTGTGATGATCAATAATGATCCAATGGTTGTTCTGAAATCTGAATATTCTAAATCTGGTCGTAATTCTTCCGTTTGTAAAATGAAAATGAAGAATCTTTTAACAGGTTCTCCAATGGAAGCTGTTTTTCGGGCCGATGAAAAGTTTGATACGGTTGTTTTGGATAAGAAAGAAGTGACTTATTCTTATCAAGCCGATCCTTATTATGTCTTTATGGATGCTGAATACAACCAGTATGAAGTGGAAGAAGAAAGCATGGGGGATGCATTAAATTACTTAGAAGATGCAATGCCTTGTGAAATTACGTTCTATAACGAAAAAGCGATTTCAGTTGAATTGCCAAATACGGTTGTTCGTGAAGTGGTTTATACTGAACCTGCCGTTAAAGGGGATACCTCTTCTGGAAAAGTGATGAAATCTGCTCGCATTTCAAGTGGTAAAGAAGGTGGTTATACCTTACAGGTGCCACTGTTTGTTGAAATTGGCGATAAGATTGAAATTGATACTCGTACTGGCGAATATCGTAGCCGTAGTAAATAATTAGTGATTACGACTACTATGTGGCGGCACGCTTATGCGTGCCGTTTTTCATAATATTCATAATAATAAAAATATAATATTTTTGGGTTGGGCTGGAAAAGGAGACAAGATGGCTGTACGTAGTATGACTGCATATGCAAGTACGACAGTTGAAACGGTAGCAGGTACATTGACGATTGAATTAAAGAGCGTCAATTCCCGTTTTTTGGATTTGCAGTTTAGAATGAATGACGAGTTTCGTCTGTATGAACCTATTTTTCGCGAAATCATTATGCAACAGGTTAAACGCGGAAAAGTGGAATGTCGGCTTTCTTTTGGTAAGAAAACTTTATCAGAGCGTTCTTTGTGCCTCAATACATCATTGATGACTGAATTAATGAAATTACAAAGTGAAGTGTTAGGACACCATCAACAAGCGCAAAGTATGACAGTCAATGAAATTCTTCGTTGGCCTGGCATAATTGAAGAATCGGTCCCTGATCAAAATGTACTTCAAGAACAAGTAAAGGCTGCAATTTTACAAACGGTGGAGGCTTTTGTCAGAGAGCGTGAAAGAGAAGGGGCTGCATTAGCAAATGTGCTTTTGCAGAAAATTGCTGAAATGCAGGCGATTGTTTTACGTATAGAGCCATTGATTCCCCAAATGTTGGCGCAGTTTAAACAAAAAGCGCTTGATCGTATGCAAGAATTATTAGGAATTGCTGTAGCAGATGAGGTGCCTCAGACAATGACTCAACAAGAAGCATCAGAACGGATTCGACAAGAAGTTTTGTTGTATGGCATGAAAGTTGATGTTGCAGAAGAATTGGCTCGATTGAAGATTCATTTAGCTGAAACCCAGGAAATTTTTAAAGCAGGGGGGCTTTTGGGCAAGAAAATGGATTTTATGTTGCAAGAACTTAATCGTGAAGCCAATACTTTAGGTTCTAAAGCGGCCATTAATGAATTATCGAATGCTTCTATAGATTTGAAGTTATTAATTGAGCAGATACGAGAACAGGTACAAAATCTTGAATAAGAAAAAGATAAGTTTCGAAATTTAAGGTTCAAAAATTCTGATATTTTGAGCTTAGTTGTGCAATCAAAATGAAAAATGCAATATTTCTTTGACATTGGAAACAATGTTGGTGAGATATGAAATATATGAGTATAGTTGCTCGCACACGGATAAAAGTAATAACGGAAGTATTGTGATATACCAAGGTGAGGATGGAAAGACTCACTTGGAAGTGAAATACGAACAGGAAAGCTTATGGCTTTCCCAACAGCAGATAGGAGAACTCTATCAGACAAGCAAGTCGAATGTAAGTGAGCATATCAAACACATTTTTGAGGATGGCGAGCTGATACAAGATGCAGTTGTTCGGAATTTCCGAACAACTGCCACAGATGGAAAGAATTACAATGTAACATACTACAATCTTGACATGATTCTTTCCATTGGTTACCGTGTTCGTTCACTCATTGCCTTGCATTTCCGCCAATGGGCAACGCAGCGATTGACAGAATATCTCATTAAGGGATTTACTTTAGATGACGAGCGTTTAAAGCAATTGGGGGCAGTTACTGGAAGGAACTATTCAACCGCATCCGCGACATTCGCTCTTCAGAGAAGGTAATGTATCGTCAGGTATTCGATATCTATGCCACAGCGGTAGATTATGATCCTCGCTCTGATATGTCCGTGGAATTTTTCAAGATCGTGCAAAATAAACTTTACTTTGCCGCGCACGGTCATACAGCAGCGGAAATTATCTATTACCGTGCCGATGCCGATAAGCCTATCATGGGAATGACTTCGTTTAAAGGCGATCATCCCACGCTTCGTGATGCCAAGAATTATTTGGATGTACTTAATAACTTAGTATCAGGATATTTCGATTTTGCCGAGACGCAAGCCAAAAGGCATCGTCCTATGTATATGGCAGATTATATTGAGCATCTGGACAAAATTCTTTCTGCCAACTTTACTTTAAGTGCGGAAAGTGCAAGTCACCGACAGGTAATGGAAAAAGCAGAGAGCGAATACCGAAAATGGGAAATTAAGACGCTCTCTCTTGTGGAAGAGGCTTATCTTGCAACCATCAAACGGCTCAACAATCAGGGCAAGTACAAAAAATAAAATCGCTGATGTTTGAGGGAATAACAGAGCTACTTTTGTTTTATTGTTTGCTTAGACTTGAAAAATTGAAAACAACGATATTATTGAATGAATTGCTACGTTTTTGAGTATGTTATTGGGGGACAAGTACTCGAAGAAAAGTTATTTTGATTTTTCTTTTTCCAACCAAATTGACCAATCAATCTTGTGACTAATCTTGAACAAGGATTCATTAGTCTTTGTAAGTTATGGGCATAAATTTGAGTGGTTTCAATGCGGCTATGTCGTGCATATTGCTGTACCTCTTGTAGAGAAGCGCCTGCCTGTAAAGATAAAGTCACCGTTGTATGTCTTAAAGAATGAGCGGTTAATCTAGGAGAATCAAAACTAGCATGACGCAATGCTGATTTGACAATACGGCTAATACTTCTCGTACACAATCGCTTCCCTATAGATCGATGCCCCAAAGAAACAAACATAGGATCTTTTGGGGAAACGGATTGCTTAAAGAGCGATTCTTTCCATTTCAAATAGTCTTTCAATAATTTTGCGATCTCATCAGAAACAGCAATTGATTCCGATCTACCATCATGTCCTTTGCCATGAATCAATAACATCGTTTGATTACCAATAGAAAATAGATCGCTCCTATCCAAACGACTCACTTCTCCGATACGAAGGCCACAAGTTACCATTAAAGAAATCATCACATAATCTCTAAAATGACGACTATTTTTTAAAAAACTTAAAACACGTTTGACATCGGAAACAGGTAAGAAATCCCTTGTTGGTGACTTTCCTAAACGTATTCTCCGAATCCCATAACTAATATCTTGATAAAAACCATTTAATGCTGTCCATCTGAAAAAAAGTTTCACAACAGTTAGATAAGTCTGTGCACTTGCTAGTGCATAGTGTTTCAACAGAAAACTGCGCCAATGTCGAATATCCGATTCAGCCGGAACAGAAATCTTCTCATTTCTACACCACCTGAAAAAAGCTTTTAGTGCAGAAGCATAAGTCGCTTTTGTTGTTAATCGAAAATCAGCGACTTCAAAAAAACGAGAAATCAGAAAAGAAAAATCAGTAAGACATGAAACCGTTGCCATGAGTTTATCTTTCAAAATACTAAACATAGCAACATTATGTCGTAAAGAAAACACAAATTAGAATATAGATTGGATGTTACTTAATAGCCATTAATTCACTTTTATATATTCTATAGCATTAACAAATAGAAACGTATAAGTTTCTATATTGTAACAATTTCATTTCCTAATATTTTAGATTGAACAACTCAAAAAAATAACTCTTCAGGAAACATTTGCTTCTATAACCATTTGAATCATAAAAACTTATTCATCCTATTGTGACTTTTAATGGCTATTAAAAGACATCAATAGGTACGAAATTGTGAATCAAGGCAAAGCAATTGCTGAAGAAGTAACTCCGCAAAACATCGGAAGCATCATCTCATCAAAATTCAGTCAAGAAAATATCAAAGATTTTATGAACATCATTGCTCAACTGATGGGAGTATATGGTGTTGTGAATCTTGAAAAAAAGACCGGGATTTCCAGAGTAACCCTTTGGCGATTTATGAATGGGACTCGCATTCCTAGAATTGATTCACTTCAGAAAATTCTTGAGGCATTGGGCATTAAAGTTCAATTCAGTTTCGATGAACGAATGCTTAAATTCGTTGAATACATGCATTCCAAACAACAATGGGAATGCGAATTAAAAAAGCATTCAGATTCAACAAAATCTATTAACCATCATGCAGAACAATTAAAACAAGAGGTATCTGCATGACGAAACTTATCTTAATGACTGATAGCTATTATTCTCCAGCTCAACCTCAAACAAAAAAAGATGACATTCTCGGACACTCCATTTCTCCCACAAGCAAAGATCGAGCAGGAATCGTCTTCACATTAGACAGAGGGTACCTCAAACAACTGAGCGTCATGTTGGCATCCATCATAGAGCATGCGGATAACAAAAAAACATACGACCTCATCGTCTATGAAAATACCTTCAGCGAAAAAGACCGTCACCAACTCAAAGCCCAATGTCCTAAAAACATTAGCTTGCGCTTCTTTGATGTCACCCATCGCCTAAAAACCGACCTAAAAGGCATCACCCTTTACACACGGTCCTGGTGGACAAACGCCATCTGGTACAAATGCCTCATACCCTTTGTCATGCGCCAATACCGTCAAACCCTCTACCTTGACGTTGATGCCATCGTACAAACCGACATTGCTAATTTATTTGATGACCAGCAAAACACCCCATTAGCTGCCGTTAGAGACGTCTTGGCCTATACCATTCATGCGCCAGAAAACCAAAAAACCGCCCAATACCTCAAAAACATTGGTATTGAACACCCCGAAAACTACTTCAATGCCGGTGTTCTTCGCTACAACCATGCATTAATCGACATCGACCAATACCAACAAAACCTCATTAGCACCTACACCCAAAAAGGGCCCTTTAACTGTCCCGAACAAGACCTACTAAACATCCTATACCAAACAAACGTCACCTTAATGCCGTTTGAAAACAACTACCAAATCCAAATAAACCCCAGTCAAACATTTAAACAAAACTACCAAAAACTCGAACACAAGCCCCTTGAGCAAAGCAGTCATAACGCCAAAATCCTCCACTACTTTGGCGCCATCAAACCCTGGCACCTCAAAACACCTGTCATCAAACACTTTGACACCTACTGGCAATACATCAAAACCAGTCCCTACAAACATGACTTCGAACAAGAAGCCCAACAAAGCCAAAACCAACTCGTTGCCCAACAAAAACACCCCTATCGTCTACGCCTTAACTACATCAAAGCCAAACTATTTAGCAAACTCAGCCAAAATGAGAAAAAAGACTATTGGGAACAACAACGCCAGTACTACAAAAACCAACTTATCAAAACCAAAGCCCTCAAAAGCTTAACCCTTTGCGCTTTAACAGATACTGACACACAAGAGCCTATTGTCACATCACCTCGTGCTTCAACACCTGTTAAAACAGAAAAACAATCCCAATCAAAAGAAAAGGGGAACACAAATAATCCATTATCCGTTGTTGTCACCTCCTACAACTACGAAAAATACATCGGAGCAACCCTTGAGTCATTAGCAAAACAAAGCATCCCTAACCTAGAAATCATCGTCGTTGACGATGGCAGTCAAGACCAATCCGTTGCAATCATAAAAGACTACTGTCGGAAATATCCCAACCTCCACCTTTACCAACACCAAGGCGGGATAAATCGAGGCTTACCAGCCTCCACAAAACTCGGCATTCAAAAAGCAAACGGACAATACATCGCCTTTTGTGAAAGC
>CAKRSU010000027.1 GCA_934401755.1 uncultured Oxalobacter sp. | reverse complement strand
TGTTGGTTGTTGGTTGTTGGTTGTTGGTTGTTGGTTGTTGGTTGTTGGTTGTTGGTTGTTGGTTGTTGGTTGTTGGTATATATCTATATGTAATATGTAAAGTAATCTTTCATTATAAAAATTATTAGAATCTGCATCAAGCCAAAGCCATGTTTCTATA
Organism: uncultured Oxalobacter sp.; assembly: GCA_934401755.1. Classification (GTDB taxonomy): domain Bacteria; phylum Pseudomonadota; class Gammaproteobacteria; order Burkholderiales; family Burkholderiaceae_D; genus Oxalobacter. Next base: position 25,295 of record CAKRSU010000027.1, on the reverse strand, counting down.
CCTATAACAATGGCATTACGGAAGGGTACCGATTATACATGTTTCATCCATGTTGTTTTGGAATGATGGAATGGTATCCTTCTTTTGTTATAGAGTCTTATTGCTTCACTTGTATATTTTTCCTTTCCCTCTCTTTCTAACAAAGAATTTGAAATTTTCTAATAAAAAATCAAAAAATAGTTGGACAAAAAACAAATAGCAAGTATAATTAAGTCTTTCGCGGCTGTAGCTCAGCTGGATAGAGTACTTGACTACGAATCAAGGGGTCGTGGGTTCGATTCCTGCCAGCCGCGCCAGATTTAGTCCCACATAGTTCAATACTGTGTGGGATTTTCTTTTTGGTCAATACATTAATCCACTTCTTTATTCCATATCGTCCTATATTATTCCATTCTGTTTCACAAAGTTTGGTAGGAATCAGGCTCTACGCCAAATAAAGGGGGTCACTCCATTCCAAACTATTCAATGAATCAGCTAAAAGAGGTTATCATTAACAAATTAAAGGGTGTTTATAAATAGTAATTTTGCCACTTTTAATGTTAAAAATTATGAGAGTGAATTTTTCTAAGTTGATAGCATATACACTGTCTATGTTTTTATCGACATCATTGTTTTTATTGTCCCCTATATCAGTTGCTTCAGAGAGTCAGAAACAGTCAATTGATAAAAAGCACCAAGAAGAAACTCATCGACAAGAAAATATAGAGAAAGATAAGAAATCTTCAGAAGATGAGGATACCGTAAAGTTTAATCCAGATTTACCAGCATTGTCTCTAACGAGCGATTTAATGTATCGGATTTTACATGCAGATATATTAAGACAATATGGCAAAAAAGAAGAATCCTATAATGAGATGATGCGAGTTGCTCAGCAAACACAAGATCCGCGTCTAGCGCAGCGTGCTGCTGAGATGGCTGTAAAAGATAGAGATGCAGAAAAAGCATTGGATGCTGTTCGTTTGTGGACGCGATTAGCGCCAAAATCCAAGGAGACCGAAAAGTATCTGATTAATTTTATGGTATTAAATGGCAGAATCAATGAAGTACAGACTTTTTATCTAAAAAAGCTAGCAACGACATCTAAAGAGGATGAGCGTTCATTTTTGTTTGTTCAATTGCAAAAAACATTAGCGGAATTTTCAGATAAGGAGGCAGCATTTACTGCATTGGAAGAAGTCGTAAAAGTTTATGATAAAGAAGCTGATGCTCATATTGCACTTGCTGTTGCTGCTTTGCAAAAAGGCGATAGTTTGCGAGCAGCTGATGAGGCAGAACGTGCATTAGCATTAAAACCCGATTCACAGATAGCTATTTTAATGCTAGCGCAAATGCAAGGAGATACAGAACATGCGCTTTCATTAATAGATAATTTTTTGAAGACATATCCGGATGCTCAAGAAGTTCAAATTGCTTACGCACGTCTGTTAATTAGTGTAAAGCGGTATGAGTCTGCTCAAAAAGTTTTTGAACAGGTTTTAAAAAAATCGCCTCAGGAAAAAATAGCATTGTATTCATTAGGATTACTTGCAATGCAGCAGGGAAAAACCACACTGGCTGAAAAATATTTGATTGAATGGCTAAATGCGGGGGAGATTGATAAAACTAAGGCAAAATCTCCAGATGAAGAAACGATCCAAATCTGGTTCTTATTAGCACAAATTGCAGAAGATCAGAGACATTATGATCAGTCTTTAGCGTGGCTAAATAAAATTCCTTCTGATGCTGAAGATGAGATAACGATAGTACGGGATATGCGCCGTGCACAGATTTATGCAAAAAAAGATGATTTTGGTTGCTCACAACGTATTCTATCCGAATTGCGTAAACGATATCCTGCAGAAGCAGAAAAGATTTTATTAGCACAAGCACAAATTCTGCGGGAGGTGAAACAATATCGCAAGGCATATGTCTTATTAAAAGCAGAGCTTTCAAATTTTTCCAAAAATACGAATGTTCTTTATGATTTTGCATTAACGGCTGAATTTATTGGGCAATATGCGGAAATGGAAAAAGTACTCAAGCAAGTGATCGCACTGGATCCCCATTATCAGCATGCGTGGAATGCTTTAGGGTATTCATTAGCAGATAGAAATATTCGATTAGAAGAAGCACAGACTTATATTGAAAAAGCATTGGAACTTGCTCCAGATGATCCTTTCATTACGGACAGTTTGGGTTGGGTTTATTTTCGACAAGGTAAACTAGATGATGCTGAGAAAAAATTAAGAGAAGCTTATACATTGCGTGCAGATGATGAAATTGCTGTGCATCTTGCTGAAATACTTTGGGTTAATCATAAGAAAAAAGAGGCGTTGTCGTTATTTCATAAGATTCATCAAAAAAACGCCTCAAATGAATTATTAAAAAAGACATTAAAACGCCTGAAAATCAGGCTCTAATCAAAAAAGGTATTTAATCATGACAATATCCCATGTTGTTGCAATGGCTGAGAACTATGTGATTGGTAAAGATGGGAAAATGCCATGGCATATTCCAGGCGAGCAAAAAATTTTCAAAAACCTGACCGTTGGCAAGATCTTAATTTTGGGGAGAAAAACTCACGAATCAATTGGTCGGGTATTACCCGATAGGACAACGATTATTGTAACCCGGCAAAAGGACTATACTGTCACTGGAGCTTATGTGGTTCATAGTATTGACGAAGCGTTAGTATTAGCAGAGCAACTTGAAAATAATGAGATTGTTATTGGTGGTGGTGGTGAATTGTTTGCCCAAACATTACCGATAACTGATAGAATTTATTTGACAGTTGTGCGCCGTTCTTTTGAAGGTGAAACAGTCTATCCTAAACTGCCGAAAGATCAGTTCGTTGAAATATCAAGAAAAGAAGTCGATGCTTCTATTCCTTATACTTTCATCGAATATCATCGCCGACAAGTAGGAGCTAATGTTGGATCGTTATAGGCTTATTTTTAAAGTAGATGTGAGCCTTTCTATTAATAATCTATGATGTGACTGGTTACTCGTGATACCAGTATCATTTTTCAGAGAGATAATTCCGTTTCTGTATTTATTGGATACAGATAATAATGATGCTTATTAATGAAAAAATCATGGGATTACTGATGAATATCCGGAGAATTTATGAATACTGATTTAAGCTATGAAGATGAATTGGTGCGCAATATTATTTCAATTAGTATCACATCTGATATTGCTAAAGCGGCCAAAAGGATTTTTGCAGAAGCAGAATGGGCTCAAAATATTCCTGATTATCTTCTAATGCGTACAGATGCGGATATTACGGTAGCTTATGATGAATTAGATGACGCAGCTAGCGATTGGTTACATGTTGAGTTACTTAAAAGTGGTAAACATGCCATGGCAGGTACTTTAGCAGGACTTCGTGAAGCGTCTCGGAGCCCCGCTAATATTCGGATTAGAAGTCTGATGGTTCTTGCTCAGGCATTGCGCGAATATATTCGTCATGATTGTATTGATGGTTGGATTTATTCTGTTGGCGAAAATGGTGAACATACACCATGGTTGATTACAGAGATTTCTTTTCTTGAGGCATCGAATGCACCGCCTTGTGTTGCTGTATATTTAACAGCAAATAGCATCGTCACTCGAAGAGACGATTATATTCGTGCGACTACTAAGAATTTTTTCTTCTTTGCCGAAGATTTGCAAAATAGACGGGTATCTGAATTACTTGCAACCAAGGGATTTGTCAAAGAAACTGAAGAATTAAAAGAAGAATATTTGTTGGCAATGCAACGGTTTGCAGATATTTTGCCAAAAAGAAATGCTCAGTTTTGGGCCCATGGAACAGGACTTGAAGTGGATATGGAGCAAAGAACACCTTATCCAGAACGTATTCCATTAGATGCCCCATGCCGTGTTATTAACGATGAAGGATTAATTCAGCGTAAATTCTTTACTAAAGGGGTTTATCCTTGGTGGGAAAAAATGGGAAAAGCCCAAAGCGATATCCCAATTCATCCAATGATCCTATGTTTTAATTTGGATACCCATACTCATATGTGGTTGCATGTCAAAAATCTGACTGAATATGAATATGATCGCAGTATGAAAGATAAGCTGATTTTGCCAGAAGAACATAGCGATCTGATTGATATTTTGACCCTGGATATGGATATCTTGATGGATGATATCGTTTCAGGAAAATCAGGCGGAACGACAATCCTTTGTATGGGCGCTCCCGGATTGGGGAAAACATTAACAGCGGAAGTTTATTCAGAAGTTGTCGGTAGACCGCTTTATCGGGTTCATTCGGGACAGCTAGGAGTTGCTTCAGATAAGGTTGAAAAAAATTTAGAAAAAGTCTTAAAACGTGCTCAGCGATGGGGGGCTATTTTGCTGATTGATGAAGCAGATGTTTATATCCGACGTCGTGGTAATGATATCGACCATAATGCTGTCGTTGCATCGTTTCTGAGGACATTAGAATATTTCCATGGGTTGTTATTTTTGACCACAAATCGAGTTGATGATGTCGATGATGCCATCATTTCTCGCTGTATTGCAACGGTTCGATATACGGTTCCTATTCCAGAAGATGCTAAACGAATTTGGCGTGTATTGGCCGATCAATTTAAGTTTGATCTGTCTGATGCTTTAATTGATGAGTTGATTGTTCGCTTTAATGGAATATCTGGGAGGGATATTAAAGAATTGTTGAAGTTGACTGCAAAATGGTGTCGCCAGAAGTCAGTACAGCCATCCGTCAGTGTTTTTAATACGTGTGCGCAATTTAGAGGACTCTAATAGGGATTCTTGAGGTTGTGCCTTATTCTGAATTTTTAGTAAGAATAAGGCACATTTCTCATTAGTCTTTTAGATCTTTCGTTCAATCAACCATTGACAAAGAAGGGGAACCGGTCGGCCTGTTGCCCCTTTTTTTGCACCAGTTGTCCATGCCGTGCCTGCAACATCTAAATGAGCCCAAGTATATTTTCTCGTAAAACGTTCCAAAAAACATGCCGCAGTAATACTTCCTGCAGGTCGGCCTCCAACATTGGCAATATCCGCAAAACGAGAATCTAATTGAGCTTGATATGCATCTTCAATCGGTAAACGCCAGATAGGATCGTTCGCATGTTTTGCCGCAATGGATAGTGTATTGGCTAAAGCATCATGAGTTTCATCCATACGAGTGAATAGACCACTATTGACATAGCCAAGAGCAATAATGCAAGCACCGGTTAGTGTTGCAATATCAATAACGGCAGCAGGTTTAAATCGTTCGGCAAAGGTTAGGGCATCACATAAGATGAGTCGACCTTCTGCATCAGTATTAAGAATTTCTACGGTTTGTCCCGACATTGAAGTCACAATGTCACTGGGTTTATTGGCTTTGCCGGAAGGCATGTTTTCACAGGTAGGGATTAACCCAATGACATTTTGTTTTAATGCGAGTTCGCCTAGCATTTTAAAAGTGCCTAAAACGGAAGCCGCGCCGCACATGTCATATTTCATTTCATCCATATTAGCACCAGGTTTTAGAGAAATACCCCCTGAATCAAATGTGATGCCTTTACCAACAAGAACGATAGGCGCGGCTTTTGATTTACCTTTTAGATGTTTAATGATAATAAACCGTGGAGGTTCATCACTCCCTTTTGCAACAGATAACAAACATCCCATTTTCAGCGATTCGATTTGTTTTCTTTCAAGAATTTCAATATCAAATCCATAGGTTTTTGCGAGCTTTTTGGCTTGATCCGCTAAATAAGAAGGGGTGCAAATATTAGAAGGAAGATCTCCCAGTTCTTTGGCATATTGACGTCCTTCATTGATAGCTTTTGCATTGATTAAAGCGTTTTTGGCAGCGGGTATGATATGGGATGGAACATATAGTGATACTTCGCGGATTCTATTAAGAGATGCTTTGCTTTTTTTCAGGACATTGCTTTGGTAGAATTGCTCGTAGAATTCTGTCACTATGGTATAAATTGTTTGGGAAATACTGCCATTTACTGCATCCATAGGAAATGCGATGAGCACATTGGCTGTATTGAGTGTTTTCAGTGTTGTGATACAGGCATCAATTGCTTTGCAAAAAGATTTTTCTATCGTTGATTTTTTTCCAAGACCAACAAGCAAAATCCGTTTGTAAGCACAGTCTTCGGGGGCATAGGTTAGTAAAACAGAACCGATTTCTCCATTGATATCTCCTGTGTCATAAAGTTTTTGTATTGTTTTTTGCAAGGGAATAGGAATGGCATCATCATAAGGTTTTCCATTGTCATAAATGCCGATTACAAGACAATCTGTCTTAATTGTTTGCAGAGAGTTTTTTTTATCTGCTGATTTTGTGCTAAAGTCCATTTTTTATATCCTCCATCTATCATTATAAACTTCTCATGATTTTTCAACGTGCGTTAAAACGTGAGCTTTTCAGTACGGCATTGGGTGTTTTTCTGACGTTATTTACAATTACTATTACGATGATGCTCATCCGTATTTTGGGTCAAGCTGCAAAAGGAAGAATTGCTTCAGATGATGTTTTGGCATTGATTGGATTTACATCGTTAAATTATTTGCCAATTATTTTAATCCTGACAGGGTTTATTGCTGTTTTATTAGTCGTAACAAGAAGTTACCAAGATTCTGAAATGGTCGTTTGGTTTTCTTCTGGATTAAGTTTGTCTCGTTGGATACGACCAGTGTTAACGTTTGGTTTACCTATTGTTATATTGGTCGGAATTTTGGGGTTTTATGCAACACCTTGGGCTTATCGACAAAGTGCAGAATTTCGTGAGCGTTTTGAAAAGCGGGAAGATTTAGCCAGACTTTCACCTGGAAAATTTCAGGAGTCAGCTTCAGGAGATAAGGTCTTTTATATTGAATCCATTGATGACAATGGAGAAGATGTTAATAATGTCTTTATCCATACGATTCACGAAAATAAAATTGGAACTGTTTTCGCAGAATCTGGCCGTATTTTTAATGATGATACGGGAGATCGTTTTTTGTTGTTAAAACAAGGGATTCGTTATGATGAAATGCTGGATCATTCCGATGCACGTTTCATGGAGTTCGAAAAATATATCGCGTATGTTGCCGATAAAAATGATTTTGTCTATGAATTAGATGAAACTTCGACAAGATCATTAACGATGCAAGAGTTATTGAAAAATCCAACGCCGAAGAAAATGGGAGAATTACTTTGGCGTATTGGGTTGCCGTTTATGTCATTGTTGTTAATGTTGTTGGCGATTCCTTTAGGGTTTGTTAATCCTAGGGGAGGTCGTTCGTTTAATTTAATTATCGCCGTATTGCTTTATCTGGCATACAGTAATTTAACAAGCTTTTTTCAAAGTTATGTGTCGCATAGCCGCATATCGTTTGGTATGGCGTGGTGGCCTTTGCATCTTCTTATTGCTGTAATTGTTTTTCTTTTATTTGCATGGAGATTGGGGATGAATAGTCCATATCATCCTTATGCATGGTTTGCTAGATTGCGACGCAGACGTATCCAAAAACTTGATCAAAAGGGAGGAAATAAATGAGGATTCTTCAACGCTATTTCCTAACTCAGATTCTAAAGTGTGTCTTTTTTGTATTGATTGCTTTTTTAGGATTATTTGCTTTTTTTGATTTGGTTAATGAGATGCCGAATATTGGAAAGGGGCATTATCAGCTATTTCAGGCCATGCTTTATATTGTTATGGGGATTCCTGCTTATATTTATGAGCTGATGCCCTTTGCCGTATTAATTGGTGCTATTTATGCGATGGCCACATTTGCCAATAATTCGGAATTCACCATTATGCGAGTGTCATCATTATCGACTTTGGATGCGATTAAGATGATGGTTAAAGTCGGCCTTATTTTTTTAATTTTTACCTTTGTAGTTGGGGAAGGGATTTCTCCGATTACTTCTCGAAAAGCAACGGATTTTAAAAATGCATTAATCGGGAAAAATGTTTCAGAAAAACTTAAAACTGGGATGTGGAGTAAGGATATTATCCATAAAGAAGGGGATTCTGAGGTCGTAGTGGGTAACCGTTATATGAATTTTAAAGTGATGAATCCTAATGGGAAATCTTTTGAATATGCTCGGATTTTTGAATTTAATAATCAGCATGAATTGGTGAGAATCATTACAGCTGATAAAGGAAAATTCAAAAGTAATGGGACATGGGAATTAACAGGTGTTGAAGTGGAAGATATTCGACCACCTGATCGCTCGAATACTAAGGTATTCCCTGATTCTGCGCCATTAGTTCAGCGTAAAAAATTGGATTCCATGAGATTAATTTCAGAAGTAACGCCTAAAATTTTGTCGGTAACTTCAATGGATCCGAATAGAATGTCTGCCATTGAATTGATGCGATATAACAATCATCTTGATGAAAATAAACAAGATGCTTCGTTGTATAAAATCGCTTTCTGGAAAAAAATTATTTTTCCATTTACCATTTTTGTCATGATGGGATTGGCTTTACCGTTTGCTTATTTGCATTTTAGATCAGGGGGCATTAGTTTAAAGATTTTTGTTGGTATCATGATCGGGGTTGCTTTTGTGCTGTTTAATAATTTGTTTTCTCACATTGGGTTGCTCAATGGATGGCCCGCATTTTTAACAGCTGTTTTCCCTAGCTTGTTGTTTTTGTTATGCGCCATTTATGCACTTTGGTGGGTCGAAAAGCATTGATATTGAAAATTATTGAAGGAGCCATTGCGATCAAATCATGAATCTACATCAGTTACGTTTTGTCCGTGAGGCGGTTAGACAGAATTTTAATCTGACAGAGGCTGCTAAGGTTCTTTTTACATCACAGCCTGGAGTATCTAAAGCGATTATTGAGTTAGAAAATGAACTTGGTGTCGATATTTTTCGACGTCATGGAAAAAGAATCCGAGGTTTGACGGAACCAGGTAGAGTGATTCTTAATTTGATTGAATTGATCATGCAGCAAGTTGATGATTTAAAGCGTATCGGGACAGAATATGCTGTACAAGATTCTGGAACGCTTATTATTGCTGCGACTCATATGCAGGCAAGATGGTTTTTGCCGAAACTGATTCCTGTTTTTACTCGAAAATATCCTAAAGTAAAATTATCTGTCATTCAAGGTAGAACCGAAGAAGTGGCTGAAATGGTTCGCCAAGATAAAGCGAATTTGGCAGTTGTTACCGATTGTAGTGAAAATGATATTGAAGGATTGGCTTCTTTTTCATGTCGTCCTTGGGAGTTTCATCTCGTTATTCGCCATGATCATCCATTAAATACTGTAAAACGTCTTTCTTTTGAAGAAATTGTCCGATATCCATTGATAACATATGATAAGGCCTTTCCTGGAAGGATTCGTTTAGAGAGTCTCTTTCTTCAATATGACATCAAACCCGATATTCGATTTGAAGCAACGGATACTGATGTAATCAAAACGTATGCCAGTATGGGGTTGGGGGTTGGCGTCATTGTCGGTCAATCAATGATTGAAGAAGATGCTAATTTTCGAGTCATTCCTGTAGGACATCTTCTGGGATCAGGCAGTTCTCGTATTTTGTTGCGTAGTAATGCTTATTTACGAGGATATATTTATGATTTTATTGAAATGTTATCTCCTCGTTTGCGTCAAACCTATGTGGATGAAGCTTTGCAAGAAATTAATCGGCAACAAGAGATGAATTAATTTGGATGTTATTGTTGCATAGATTGCCAGACTTTTTGAAGTCGTTTAACTGAAACGGGAAATGGCGTTTTCAGTTCCTGTGCAAAGAGGGAAACGCGTAGTTCTTCAAGTAACCAACGATATTCTTGTAATTTTGAATCGATAACATTATTTTTTTTCTGGTGTAATGTTTTCAGCATTTTAAAATAAGGCGATGCAGCTTGTTGCCAGGATGTCATTTGAGTGAGATCTCGCTGAGCATTATTCAGATATTTTTCAATACGGGTACTACAGGCCTTTAGATAACGCGGGAAATGTTTTAGCCGTTCAAGAGTATTCTCAGTAATAAATTGTTTGGTAATTAGAAGCGATAATTGTTCATTGATATCTTGAGTGATTTTGTCATGCCCTTTTAGAATTGACATTTTTCGTTGTATTGTTTGATATTCTGCGAGTATTTGCTGGACGATTCCGATAATTTCATTACAAAGCAAGCCGATTCGTTTTTTTCCATCGGTTTTTCTTTTTTCAAAGTCGATTGCTTTTTCAGGTAAAGGCAAATACATGAAAGCGGCTTCTACGGATGCCTGTAAAATCTGTTCGATGAGTTCTTCTTGCGTTCCAAGTTTTAAATACAGTACGCCGATTTGCGCTAAGCCTCGAATGTTTTTAGACATAAATTTTAACTGCTCTTTAATTTGCAAGCTAAAAAGTCGTCTTAATCCGGCATGATGCATCGTTTTTGCAAGAATGGGTTCATCAAATATATTGATTTCACAATGAGTTTGTTTATCAACTAGGGCAGGATACCCAATAAGAGATTGTTTCTTTTGCTTGATTTCTAATAATTTGGGGAGTGAATCAAATGTCCAGGTCGTTAATTTTTCATGGGGTGAAAAAGGCAGTTGATTAAAGGCGTTTTCATTAGGCAAAGTATCAATCGTTTGATGGTTTTCTAGTATGTTTTCAGAAGGTTCTTCTGTTTGATTTTTGGATGCACTTAAAGAACGGATTTTGGCTAATTGTTGGAAAGCATTTCGTGCTTGCCGATTGAATTTAGACTGTAAAGATTCCAGATTACGAGACATCATGAGTATTCGTCCGTGCTCATCAATCACTTGGAAATTCATGAATAAGTGTAATGGGAGTGTTTCAGGTCTAAAAGCTTCTTTGGGAACAATAACTTGTGTTTGTTCGTGAATATCATGAATTATGGCAGATAACAATGTTGTTTTTCCAAATGCTGTTGCTGTATGGATTCGTTTTATAAAACCAGCGGCATAATCTGGTAAAGGGACACAATGTCGCCTCAATTTTTGGGGAAGTGATTTAATCAGTAGATGGACTTTTTCTTTGAGCATGCCGGGAACAAGCCATTCACAGCGTTCAGCTGATACTTGATTAAGCGCATAAATTGGAATGGATAACGTCACGCCATCTTGAGAATTGCCGGGTTCGAAATGATAGAATAGTTCCATTTCTATACCCGCAGGATTGATTGTTTTTGGGAATAAATCCGTTGTAATGCCCGCTGCTTCATGTCGCATTAAATCATTACGATTTAAGTACAGAATTTGGGCATTTTCTTTAACAGCGGTTTTTAGCCATTTTTCAAAAGAAAAACCATTAATAATATGTTGAGGAATTAATTTGTCATAAAAGGCAGCAATAAGACTTTCATCAATGAGAACATCATTTTTTCGAGATTTATGTTCAAGCATTTCGATTTCATGGATAAGCTGCTGATTATGATGAAAAAATGAAGCTTTTGTTTCAAAATCACCATTGACTAAAGCTTCTTTAATAAACAATTCTCTCGCCTTTTGGGGATCAATACGCCCATAATGGATACGGCGTTGGCTATAAACGGGTAAACCGTATAATGTTCCTCGTTCCATGGCACAAACTTGGGCGGCTTTTTTTTCCCAATGCGGATTACTCCACGATTTTTTAAGTAAGTGTTTGCCAATACGCTCCAACCATTCAGGTTGAATTTGAGCAATACATCGTGCATATAAACGAGAAGTATCGACAAGTTCTGCAGCAACAATCCAGTGCCCATTTTTTTTCGTCAGAGAAGAGCCAGGCCAAATTCTAAAATGAATGCCTCGTGCGCCTAAAAATATTGCAGCATCTTCGGTTTTACAACCAACGTTGCCCAATAATCCCGTTAATAATGCTAAATGGATTTCTTCATAGGTTGCGTCAACTTCATTAATATGCCAATGTCTTTCTTGAATAATAGCGTTAAGTTGTGTGTGAATATCTCGCCATTCTCGAAGACGCAGGAAAGATAAGAATTGTTGGCGACATTCTTCCTGTAATTTTTTATTGGATTGCTTATGATCAATGGCATTTTTAAACCATAGCCATATTTTGATGAAATCTAGGAATTCTGATCGGGGTGCCGAAAATTTTTTATGGGCATTATCAGCTGCATCTTGAGCATCTAAAGGTCGTTCTCTTGGATCTTGAATGGAGAGTGCAGACGCAATAATGAGGATTTCTTTTAAGCATTGATGGTTTCTTGCGGCAAGAATCATTCGGCCAATGCGCGGATCAAGTGGCAGCATAGCGAGTTCTTGGCCAATAGGAGTCATTTGATTGAGGTCATCTAATGCCCCTAATTCATGTAATAGTTGGTAGCCGTCTGCAATTGCTTTTTTCATAGGAATTTCCATGAATGGAAAAGCATTGATATCTGCTAATTGCAGCGATTTCATTCTTAAAATAACAGATGCTAATGAAGATCGTAAGATTTCCGGTGTTGTATAGGGCGGTCTTTGTTGAAAATCTTGTTCATCATATAAACGAATACAAATACCGGATTCTACTCGTCCACAACGTCCTGCCCGTTGATTGGCGGCAGCTTGTGAAATGGGTTCAATGTGTAATTGTTCAACTTTATTCCGATAGCTATAACGTTTTATACGTGCAAGCCCCGAATCGACTACGAAACGAATACCAGGAACTGTTAGCGAGGTTTCCGCAACATTGGTTGCAAGAACAATGCGTCGAGCATTGCCTGGCTTAAAGATTTTTTCTTGCTCTTTTGCCGAAAGACGAGCATATAGTGGAAGCACTTGAACATGAGGTGGATGATGGCCTTTTAAGATTTCAGCGGTTTCACGAATTTCTCGCTCACCGGGTAAAAAAACTAAAACATCTCCTGATCCTACTCTAAAGAGTTCATCAATTGCGTCTGTGATTGCGTCCATTAAATCCCGATTTGTTCGAGATAAAGGGACATTTTTGTTGTCATTATCCGCATCATTATTAATAGGACGATACCAAATATCGACAGGATATAATCGCCCAGAAACTTCAATGATTGGTGCGGGATTATTATTTAAGGTGAAATGTTTTGCAAAACGTTCTGCATCAATGGTTGCAGACGTTACGATGATTTTTAAATCAGGTCGTTTGGGTAATATTTGTTTTAAATAACCGAGAAGAATATCAATATTAAGGCTACGTTCATGGGCTTCATCAATAATGATCGTATCATATTGTTTTAATAGCGGATCCGTTTGAGTTTCTGCAAGCAGAATCCCATCTGTCATCAATTTGATACAAGTTTGGGGATTCGTGTGATCGGTAAAACGAATTTTATAACCAACAATGTCGCCGATTACGGTGTTTAATTCTTTTGCAATTCGAGTCGCTGTGGATGTGGCGGCAATACGGCGAGGTTGAGTGTGTCCAATTAAACCTTTTATTCCTCTGCCAAGTTCGAGACAGATTTTGGGAAGTTGTGTTGTTTTCCCGGATCCTGTTTCTCCGCAAATAATAACGACGGGATTTAGAGCAATCGCTCTTGCGATTTCTTGGCGTTTAGCCGATACCGGAAGTTCGTCAGGATAATGAATCGGAAAAAGATTATCCGGTAATTTTTTCTCAGGTTTAGGCCAAGAAGACTTCCTTGGACGCGTTTTTTTCAATAAAGATTCAGAAGCACTCATATCGGAGGGCATTATAATCATAAAATCCAATTAAATGTCTTTTAATAGACGATATTGAAAAAAGTTCGATTGATTAGCGTTTCATTTCATCTCAGGATTGATTTTAAGTTCAAAATGGAAGAACAGTTTGTAAAATGGTTGCGCGCCGCTGCTCCGTATATACACGCATTTCGCGGACAGACTTTTGTGGTTGCTTTTCCAGGAGAGTTGGTCAAGGATGATAAATTGACCGTATTAGCGCATGATATTTCCTTATTACATGCGTTAGGGATTAAGGTTGTTTTAATCCATGGACTTAGACCGCAAGTTGAAGAACAGTTAAATTTAAGGAAAGTGAGTAATCGCTATTATAAAGGGATTCGTATTACAGATAGCGAAGCGCTAGAATGTGCAAAAGAAGCCGCAGGAGAACTTCGTTTGGATATTGAAGCGGCCTTTAGTCAAGGATTACCGAACACCCCGATGGCTCATGCTGAAGTACGTATTATTTCTGGAAATTTTGTAACGGCAACGCCATTGGGGATTATCGAAGGCATTGATTTGCAATGGACGGGTAAGGTTCGTCGTATTGCGTCAGAAAGTATCCAGATGATTTTGGATACAGGAGGAATCGTTTTACTTTCTCCATTAGGCTATTCTCCAACGGGAGAAGCGTTTAATGTTTTAATGGAAGAAGTGGCGGTATTTGCGGCTAATGCACTTCATGCGCAGAAATTAATTTTTTTGACAGAAACCCCTGCGGTCATGGACGTTGATCATCATCAAGTTCATGATATTACGCCTCATCAAGTCGAAGCTTTGTTATCAAAAGGTAATCTTGAAGAGAATGCAGCTTATTATCTGAAATATGCGGCGAGAGCTTGTCTTAGCGGAATTCCGCGTACTCATCTTGTTCCTTATAAGACAGATGGCGCTATTTTACTAGAATTGTTTACTCATGATGGGGTAGGAACCATGGTGACTCCGCAAGATGTTGAATTTTTGCGAGAGGCAACGATCAAAGATGTTGGGGCAATTCTCAAATTAATTGAACCTTATGAGAAAAATGGCACATTAGTTAAACGGAGTCGTGAGTTACTTGAGCGTGAGATTGAGCATTTTTCGGTATTAGAACATGATGGTGTTATTTATGGTTGTGCGGCGCTTTACCATTTCCCTTCAGAAAAAATGGCAGAAATGGCTTGTTTGATTGTTGATCCGGATACGCAAGGAGAAGGGGATGGAGAACGCATTCTCAATCATATGGAAAATAGAGCTCGTAGTTTAGGCGTTGAAACCCTTTTTATTTTGACAACACAAACAGCGCATTGGTTTTTAAGACAAGGATTTGTTTATGCCAGTGTTGATGATCTGCCAAAAGATAAACAGCGTATCTATAATTGGCAACGTCGTTCTCAGGTATTAACGAAAAAGCTGTAATACATTTTGTTTGTTGCAACTATCAAGAAAGTGTTGATATGGCGGACAAATAATAAAATAGACTGAAATTGGAGATGTGGCTAGCCTGTGAAATAAATGGTAAATGATACCGTTAAATGAAAAACATGCCAAAAGACGGGAGTGCGCATGTTAGCTCAGTAGACATTTCCTTTTTGAAAGAAGAGTTAATAAATTCTATAAAAGTTGAAGGAGACAAGATGGTAAGGATGATTCATTGCATTAAATTAGATAAAGAATTAGAAGGATTAGAATATCCTCCTTATCCAGGAGAAATTGGACGAAAAATATATGATAATGTTTCCAAAGAAGCTTGGGAAGAATGGAAACGCATGCAAACGATGATGGTTAATGAGTACCGTTTAAATATGATGGATCCAACAGCAAGAAAGTATCTTAGAGAACAAATGGAGAATCATTTTTTTGGAGATGGTACGGTTAAAGAGGTTGAAGGATGGACGCCTGAAAAATCATAAATTTCTAAGGTCAGAGAAAGGGATAATGGCTATGCAGATTAGTTCACCAGCATTTAATCATAATGAAATGATGCCTTCTATTTATACGTGTGAAGGGCAAAATATTTCACCCCCATTAGTATGGACAGCACCACCGATCGGCACAAAAAGTTTTGTATTAATTTCTGATGATCCAGATGCCCCAGATCCTGCAGCCCCTAAAATGGTTTGGGTACATTGGGTGCTTTACAATTTACCGCCAGATATACGCCATTTACCGGAAGGCGTTACAGATGATGCTTTGCCAAAGGGCACATTGGCTGGCATTAATGATCGTCAGCATGCAGGCTGGACGGGCCCATGTCCGCCGATTGGGGTTCATCGCTATTATTTCAAACTTTATGCGTTAGATACGGTTTTACCTCATATTAATCAAGCGAAGAAACCCGATATTTTAAGCCAAATGGAAGGGCATATTTTGGCTCAATCAGAGTTAATTGGTCTTTATATTCGGCAGAAAACAACGCAAAAATAATTAAGATAACCTTTAAATTTAAGGCATATCGTTATTTAATCGTGGGAAATGCAACGGATATTTCCTGATATGCCTTATTTAAGGGTAGAATTCTATCTTAAAATCGATCCATTTAGCGACAGCAGTCTGTATCAGGAGTTTCCGTTGAAGAATTACCCACATCCTATTATTGCAAAAGAGGGATGGCCTTTTATTTTTATTGCACTTATTGTTTCAGCAATAGTGACATGGAAATGGTGTTGGTGGTCCGTTCCTCTTTGGTTAATAACGATATTTATTATTCAGTTCTTTAGAGATCCTAAAAGGGATGTACCCAATATGGCCGATGCGGTGTTAGCGCCAGCAGATGGTCGGATTGTTGCTGTTGGTAAAAAAAGAGATATCTACGCTAATCGAGATGCACTGGTCATTAGTATTTTTATGAATGTATTTAATGTGCATTCTCAGCGTTCTCCGATTGATGGACAGGTCGAAAAGGTCCAATATTTTCCAGGATCTTTTTTGAATGCGGCACTCGATAAAGCATCAACAGAAAATGAGCGTAATGCGGTGATTATGACCGCAGAAAATGGTCAAATAGTGACTAGTGTTCAGGTTGCGGGACTCATTGCACGACGTATTTTATGTTATGTAAACCCGGGAGAAAAATTGACCAGAGGGGCGCGTTATGGGTTTATTCGTTTCGGTTCCCGAATTGATGTTTATCTTCCTTTAAATGCAAAACCGATGGTAACGGTTGGGGACAAGGTGTCAGCAACAGAAACAATTCTTGCACAATTACGAAATGATGAGACTATTTGATCGATAAAAGCATAAGCTTAGCCAGCTTGGGAGAAATGTTATGAGTAATCAGAAATCAAGCGAAGAAACTGGTAAACAGGATCCTATAATGAGACCTCGTAATAAAAGTATTTATTTATTGCCAAATGCATTTACGATTTCTTCTCTATTTTGTGGAATGTATGCCATTATCATGGCATTGAGTATGGAGTTTAAACAAGCAACAGTCCTTATCTTTATTTCGATGGTATTAGATAGTATGGATGGTCGTGTTGCTCGGTTAACCCATACTTCAAGTGCATTTGGTGCCGAATTAGATAGTCTTGCGGATATGGTTGCTTTTGGGATTTCTCCGGCGTTAGTGGTTTATGAATGGTCTCTTAAATATATGGATGGCCGTTTAGGATTGGTCCCTGCATTTGTGATGGCAGCTTGTGCCGCATTGCGTCTTGCTCGGTTTAATACCAACATTGGGATTGTTGATAAACGATATTTTCAAGGGTTGCCGAGTCCTGCTGCTGCAGCACTTGTCGCTGGATTTATTTGGTTGATGGAAGATATAGGAATTAGTGGGGACTCTGTTTGTTGGATTGCGTGGGTATTAACGCTTTATGCTGGCATTACGATGGTCACTAATGTGCCTTTTTTCAGTTTCAAAGTCATGAATATTAAAAAAAGCGTCCCTTTTCTTGCATTAATTCTGGTTGCTTTGATCCTTACCGCAATTATTTTTGATCCGCCAACGGCATTGTTCGGTATTTTCTGTTTCTATAGTTTATCGGGATATGTCATTTTTGCTTATCGAAAATTAACAGGGCAAGTTGTCAATATTATTAAATCAGAAGACCAAATACATACAGAGGTGAAGTAATAAAAAATTTTGTTTGTGGTATTGAAGTGAGTAAACGGATTGAGGGATATGCCTGAAAATGATTGCGTCAAATGGAAAAGAGGCTTATAGTTATCCACTATGAATACTAAAGCATTTGATTTCATCAATATCCCTCAAACGGAAAGATTCTTTCAGCGACTAAATTTCCTAGCACGCTAAGCGTGCTATCTCTTCTTATCCACAATCTCAATGGTTTCTGATTATGTTGTTTAACATAATCAGATGATGTTTTATTGAAGCTTATAAAAAATAATTAGAAAATCCAAAGGAGTACATCATGGCTGGCACACCAGCAGACTCTGCAGAAAAAATTGTCATTTTTGATACCACGTTGCGTGATGGTGAACAGGTTCCTGGGAGTCAGTTGAACACTGTTGAAAAACTTGAAATCGCTAGAGCACTTGATGCGATGGGCGTAGATGTAATTGAAGCAGGTTTCCCGATTTCTAGTCCAGGGGATTATAAATCTGTTGTCGAAATTTCTAAGATTGTTGATAAGCCTGTTATTTCTGCATTAACCCGTGCTCGGGAAAAAGATATTGATGTTGCGGCAGAAGCATTGCGTTTCGCAAAACGCGGACGGATTCATACAGGGATTGGAACGTCGGCTAATCATATCAAATACAAGTTTAATTCGACACCAGATCAGATTTTAGAGCGTGCCGTTAAAATGACGGCTTATGCTAGAAAATATATTGATGATGTCGAATTTTTCTGTGAAGATGCTGGACGTACGGATAATGAATTTTTGGCAAAATTTGTCGAAGCTGTGATTGGAGCTGGTGCAACAGTCATTAACTTACCCGATACAACAGGCTATTGCACGCCTTATGAATATGGTGAAAAAATCCGTTATCTGAAAGAACATGTTTCTAATGTTGATAAAGCGACTCTTTCTGCACATTGTCATAACGATTTAGGAATGGCAACCGCTAATGCATTAGCGGGTGTGATGAATGGGATTCGTCAGGTTGAGTGTACGATTAACGGGATTGGAGAACGTGCCGGGAATACGTCGCTTGAAGAAATTGTAATGATTCTCAAATGTCGTAAAGATTTGCCATTTTATACGGATATTGATACGACTAAGATTGTTAAAACATCTCGTTTGGTTTCAAACTTGATGCGTATGCCCGTTCAGCCGAATAAAGCGATTGTCGGTCGTAATGCATTTGCGCATTCTTCAGGTATTCATCAAGATGGCGTATTAAAATTCCGTGAAAATTACGAAATTATTAATCCTGCTGATGTTGGTCATAGTGATTCCTCGATTGTTTTAACAGCACGTAGTGGACGAGCTGCATTGGATCATCATCTTCGTCGCTTAGGATATGTTCTTTCTCCTGAAGAACTTGAAGTTTCTTATAAGAAATTTTTGGTACTGGCTGATATTCAGAAATCTGTTTCTGATGAAGATTTGCGTAATTTAGCAGGATCCGATAAAGAAACCGTTGAAGATACTCGTCGGGTTAAACTGGATTATTTGCAGGTGGTTTGCGGTAAGAGTGCGATTCCAATGGCCACAATTCGTTTGATCATTGATGGAGAAAAGCATTTAGCAACCGCTGCAGGAAATGGTCCAATTGATGCGGCTTTAAATGCTGTTCGTCAATTGATCCAACAACAAGTGACTTTGGAAGAATTTCTGATTCAAGCAATTACGCGGGGAACAGATGATGTTGGTAAAGTACATATCCAAGTTGAAAATAAAGGGAAAGTCTATTATGGCTTTTCTGCCAATACGGATATTATTACTGCATCTGTCGAAGCTTATATTGATGCGGTATCTAAAGTTATCTGATTGTAGATGATATGACTTTGAAAAAGCAGGTATTTATTCCTGCTTTTTCAAAAATTAAAGGCGTCCAAAAAATCCTCGCCCATCTCTGAGATCTAAATCATCCATCCCTTTTTCCATATGGGTGACAATGCCATTGGCATTGAAATAAAAATGCATCATGGAATTCCAGATTCCTTCTTCTTTATAGCGATAAGACCAGACTTCTTGTTTTCGTAAAGCAAGGTACTCTGCCTCAGAAGGATGTCCAATTGTTCTTAAGACATCTTCTTTTGTTGAGCGATTAATTTTGATTTGGGCAAAACGTTTTTCGGTTCGTACATTGCCATACCAAACAACTTGTCCATTCGCATTCATTTCTGCCATGTAGGCATATTGAGAATAATCATTGGTGGGCCATTCTAGAACACGACCACCTTTTCCATCGGGATATACTGCACTTGGATTTCCCATTGCAATGTATACTTGTTCTGATGTCATACCGGGTTCAATAGGTGGTTTAAAGAGAGCGCAACCAGTGATTAAGGTAGATAAAAGAGCAGCTGAAATCAGTGAGCGTAAATCCATAAGAGCTAAGAATAAAATGATATTAATTGGAGTGTAACAGACTTTGATTAATCACGAAGGAATAAAGGATCCATATGATTTTCAATAGATTCGATGATGCCATTTTTATCAAAATAAATGGTTATCATGGCATCCCATACGCCATTTTCTTTGTAGCGATAGGACCATGTTTCGCCATCGTTAAAAACCCATCGATTCCATTTCGGTACATGCCCTACGGTTCGAATAACGTCTGACATTGTTGATTTCCCGATTTGTAATGAGGCGAATCGCTCATCGGTTAATACTTGCATATAGGAAATCAATTTGCCGTTTTGATCGATATAAGCAAGGTAAGCATATTGCCCCCATTCTGTTGCTGACCATTCTAAACGACGTTGATTGTCTTCTTGATAAATAACATCGGGTTTGCCTTTAATTGCAATTAATTCAGCTTCAGATATACCTGGATGCGGGGGAGTTAAAGCCGTACATCCTGATAACAAAAGAGATAATATTAAAATCCAAGTTAGAGCACGCATAAAAATAGCGGATGATTAGTTATCACGAAGATAGAGAGGATCTAAGCCATTTTCTAAGCGTTTAACAACACCGCGATGATCAAAATAAATATGCATCATTGAGTCCCATACACCATTTTCCTTATAGCGATAAGACCATGTTTCACTATCTGATAATGCAAGATAATCTGTTTCAAATGGGTTAGGATGCCCTACTGTTTTTAGTACGTCCTCTTTAGTAGAAATTCCGGGTTTTAGCAAAGAAAATTTTTCTACGGTTAATACTTGTTCAAACGAAATCATCTTACCATCCGGCCCAATTTTTGCCATATATGTGTATTGATTGGCGTTAGAGGCAGACCATTCAAGTGTACGAATATTATTTTCTTGAAATTGAGCGTTTGGTTGGCCTCGCATGGCAATTAGATCTGCTTCGGAAATACCGGGTTTAGGTGTTTTAAAACAAGAACAGGCCGAAAGAGTAATCACCGCAAATGCTAAGCTAATACCTGTGCAATGGAACAATCGAAACATAAAAAGCCTTTTAAAGGAATCGATAAAATAATTACTTCATTATGGTTGAAATTTAAAAGTTATTTTAATGGTTGGGTTATTTTATTAGAAGGAGCATTGATTTCTTTCGTATGATATTGATAGTGTTCATTAAAAATTTCCAATAGAATAAGAAGAAGGTATTGTCGGAATTTTTATTGTGTAGAATAGGCTTTTCCGCTATACTCTTTGCTCAGCTTAAGAGCTGATTATTTGAGTTTTTAACACGACAAAAAGGGTAGGTACTCTTTATGTCGCATGTAAGGATTAATATTATGGCATTGCTAAAAGAAGATAAGGCTGCAATCGTTGCATCAAATGCACGTAGCCAAAATGATACCGGATCTCCTGAAGTACAGGTGGCATTATTGACCGCTCGTATCAATGATTTGAATGGTCATTTCAAGATTCATCAGAAAGATCACCACTCCCGTCGTGGTTTGATTAAAATGGTTAATCGCCGTAAAAATCTATTAGCTTATTTGCGTAGAAAAGATGTCAACCGTTATCGTGATCTGATTGCTAAGTTGGGCTTGAGAAAATAATTTCGGCCTAATGAAAATTTTAACAATGCCTGCGTCAATTATCTGGCGTAGGCATTTCGTTATATAGAAAATCCGTTCATAGCAATGCAGCAATTATTTTAATGTTGGAAGCGTATCCAACGTTTGGTTAATGAGGCGTACGGTAGCGCCTGAAATTCTATCGGCAGAAACTGAAAGGAATTCCATGTCCAACAAAGTAAGCAAGACTTTCCAGTATGGTCAACATACAGTAACGCTGGAAACCGGTGAGATTGCACGTCAAGCTAGTGGTGCAGTATTGGTTTCTATGGATGAGACCGTTGTATTGGCAACTGTAGTTGAAAAAGATGCAAAACCAGGTCAAGATTTTTTTCCATTGACCGTTGATTATATTGAAAAAACTTATGCCGCAGGTCGCATTCCTGGTAGCTATTTTAAACGGGAAGGTCGTCCTTCTGAAAAAGAAACCCTAACATCTCGACTCATTGATCGTCCTATCCGTCCTTTGTTTCCTGATGGATATTTTAATGAAGTTCAAGTTATTATCCATGTATTATCAGTCAATCCAGAAGTGGATCCCGATATTCCATCAATGATTGGAGCATCAGCTGCTCTTTGTGTTTCAGGCATCCCGTTTAATGGTCCTTTGGGAGCTTGTCGTGTTGGCTATATTAATGGTCAATATGTTTTAAATCCCACAACTTCTCAATTACCAGCGTCTGATCTTGATCTTGTGGTTGCTGGGACTGAACAAGCCGTTTTAATGGTTGAATCGGAAGCGAAAGAATTGCCTGAAGATGTTATGTTAGGGGCAGTTGTCTATGGCCATGAGCAGATGCAAAAGGTCATTGAGGCGATTGATGCTTTGGTTGAAGAAGGAGGAAAACCAGAATCTGATTGGCAGCCACCAGCAAAAAATGAAGAATTGATTGCTGATGTAACGCGTTTGGCTGAACAAAGATTACGTGGGGCGTATCAGATTCGTCAAAAGCAATCTCGTTCTACGGAGTTGCATCATATCTATGAAGAAGTTAATCAAGCATTAGCCGTAGAAGCTGAAGCGAAAGGGATTGATGCTCCTGATGCTATTGAAGTGGGTAATATTCTATTTGAATTAGAAGCAAAAATTGTTCGTTCTCAGATTTTAGAGGGGGAACCTCGTATTGATGGTCGAGATACTCGGACGGTTCGGCCAATTACAATTCGTACTGGTGTGCTTCCACGGACTCATGGATCTGCATTATTTACTCGTGGTGAAACACAGGCACTTGTTGTTGCAACGTTAGGGACGGCTCGAGATGCTCAAAAAGTTGATGGATTAACTGGCGAATATAGTGATTCATTTATTATGCACTACAATATGCCTCCATTTGCAACAGGTGAAACAGGACGAGTTGGAACACCAAAACGTCGTGAAATTGGACATGGTCGTTTAGCAAAACGGGCACTGAAGGCTTTGTTACCTTCCCAAGAAGAATTTAGTTATTCAATTCGCCTTGTATCTGAAATTATGGAATCTAATGGTTCCTCTTCAATGGCATCAGTTTGTGGCGGCTCTTTGGCTTTGATGGACGCTGGTGTTCCTATTAAAAACCATGTCGCTGGCATTGCGATGGGGCTTATTAAAGAAGGGAATCGTTTCGCTGTTTTAACCGATATTTTAGGTGACGAAGATCATCTGGGTGATATGGATTTTAAAGTTGCAGGGACGGCAACAGGTGTTACTGCCTTGCAGATGGATATTAAGATCCAAGGGATCACTAAAGAAATTATGCAAGTGGCATTGGCTCAGGCAAAAGAAGGCCGTATGCATATTTTGGGATTGATGCAAAAAGCAATGCCTCATTTCAAGACAGAATTGTCAAATTTTGCACCTCGCTTAATTACCATTCGAATTAATCCAGAAAAAATTCGTGATGTTATTGGTAAAGGGGGCGCTGTTATTCGGACATTGACAGAAGAAACAGGTGCGCAGATTGATATTACTGATGAAGGTGTTGTAACCATTGCCTCTATTGATGCGGCAGCCGGACAAGAAGCAAAGCGTCGAATTGAAGAATTGACCGCTTCTGTTGAAGTGGGCAAAATTTATGACGGGACTGTGCTGAAACTACTTGATTTTGGTGCGATCGTTCAGATTTTACCCGGAAAAGATGGATTACTTCATATCAGTCAGATTGCAAATGAGCATGTTAATGCTGTGGCTGATTACCTCAAAGAAGGGCAAGAAGTTCGTGTTAAGGTTCTTGAAACAGATGAACGTGGTCGTATCAAATTATCGATGAAAGCGGTTGTAGAAGAAGCCGCCGATAATGCATCGAATGAAACGACAGCGGAAATTTGATTGATTACTGCTTTAATTGCCTAAAAAAATCCTCCAGCATTTTTTTGCTGGAGGATTTCATTATGGGGAATGGATCAGTCCTTGTGCAGAATAATTAAGAACAGAAATTATTTAAAAGGACTGAATATGATCTCTATCCAGTAAATGTTTATATAATTATTTCTTAAAACCAGAACAAGAAAGAGGAATAAGATGAAAGCAATTGAGATTATTGATAAAAAGTCAAAGGCTTATCTTCAGATCGGAGAACGTCAAATTCCACAGCCTAAAGCAGGGGAAGTTCTTATTAAGGTTCATGCTGCTGGAATTAATCGTCCGGATGTTTTACAGCGTATTGGTCATTACGTTGTACCAGAAGGTGCATCAGATATTTTAGGGCTTGAAATTGCCGGCGAAATTGTTGGCGGAGATTTATCTCAGACCCATTTGAAAATAGGCGATATGGTTTGTGCTTTAGTACAAGGCGGTGGTTATGCTGAATATTGTACGGCGCCTGCTCAGCTTTGCATGCCGATCCCTAAAGGATTAACTGCAGTTGAAGCGGCCTCTTTGCCAGAGACATATTTCACGGTTTGGACGAATGTTTTTGATATTGGTCAATTAAAAGGGGATGAAACATTCCTGGTTCAAGCCGGTGCATCGGGTGTCGGGGTTTCTGCCATTCAAATGGCCAAAGCGATGGGACATCGTGTTTTTGCGACAGCATTAACGGATGAAGAATGTCGCGCTTGTGAAAGATTAGGGGCAGAGCATTGCGTTAATACCAATACGGCTAATTTTTCAGACTATGTGATGGAAGCAACCAATGGTAAAGGGGTCGATGTTATTCTTGACATGGTTGGTGCTTCAGTATTTGATAAGGAAATTGATTGTCTTGCCCAATATGGACGATTAGTGATCATTGCTTATTTGGCTGGGCGTCGAGGAACTGCAGATCTTGCGCAGATTTTGCATCGCCAATTGACAATCACAGGATCTACGCTTCGTCCAAAATCTAATGAATTTAAAGCAGCAATTGCTAGAAATCTTGAAAAGCATATTTGGCCATTATTGGAAGCAGGAAAAATTAAACCTGTTATTTATCAAGTATTTCCTTTAGAAAAGGCAATGGATGCTCATTTATTAATGCAGTCTAATAAGCATTTTGGCAAAATTGTCTTGAAAATTGTCTAATAGAGTGACCACAAAAAAGCATGTCCGCTTTCAGGACATGCTTTTAAAGTTTCTTACCTCAAAAGAATCAACTTAAAAACTCCACCGCAGTCCCGCCGACACCTGATAAGTCGTTCTAGTAGGAGAGCCAGACGTCGTTTCCAACTCCCCATAAGCCGATAAATGCTT
>CAKRSU010000026.1 GCA_934401755.1 uncultured Oxalobacter sp. | reverse complement strand
GTATACATTTTACGAATGTTATTTTTTGTTTTATGATGGATTTTAGTGTTTTCTAGTCAGGCCTTTGTGTTTTCTTGGTTTTTGACAACGTTTGCGTTTATTTCGTTTTTATTGCGACGCAATATGGCACATTAAAAGCCTTATAAAAATAAGAATCAATAAATAAAAAAACATATCAGAATCACTTCCTTTCTGATAACATGTTTTATGTCAATATGTTTTAGGAGAAAAAGATGAATAAATTATTAATCGCATCTTTATTAACCTTGAGCGTGGGAACAGCATTTGCAGCTGATATTACAAAAACAACCGATACAGTTCCTTCTACTGAAGCCAAAGCAATTGAAAAAACTGCGAATTCTCCTCAAATGATGTCAATGACTCGATTAAAATTAGGCGGAAAAGAAATTACTGTACTGATTGCAGAAACCAAAGAACAGCGTGAAGAAGGCCTCATGCATGTCGAAAAAATGGATGAAAATAACGGTATGATCTTTTCTTATGGGGCTCCTGTTGAAAAAGCCTGTATGTGGATGAAAAATACCAAAATTCCACTAGATGTTGCATTCATTGATGGCAATGGCAAAATTGTTAATATTGAAGAAATGAAACCACTAACAACCGATAATCATTGCAATACAAGTGGTCCAATATTTTATGCACTGGAAATGAATGCGGGTTGGTTCGCAAAAAATGGTGTTAAGGCTGGCGATTCTATCTCAAACTAATTGTTATATTAAGTACAGATAAAAATCATTTAATCTTGTTAACTTTTTGTAAGTGGAAAATTATCAACAAATTCACTTATAACAATACATCTATCTCCGAAAAATCATCTCATTGCACAATAAATCTATGGCTATTTAATTCCCCCATTAGATTGCAAAATCTGGCTAAGTATGCAATATAATGCCCTATTGAATAAGAAGAATAACAATCTATCCATAAAATAAGACGTCAGTCCAAACAGGGGCATTCACACCAATAACATACTGAATTTTTTACAATAAAAAATTTGGAAGATATATTGCACTAGAAAAATACCTAAAAAAAACAATCACTAACTGTTTTATTGACTCTTTTTAATTGACATCAAGAAGGAATAACCAATGTCAAAACGACATTTTTTTTTCAATCTTCAAAATCGAAAAATATACCTGATTCTGCCAGCTATTGTAGTATTGGTCATTATCCTCTGTTTCACGATTCGGCACTTTTTAGGAGATTGGATTCAAAAACATAACCAATCAATGACAAGAGATATGCTGGTAAAAACAATAAATCTCCCCAATACCACCACACAGATCCCTTATTTACCTCAACATGACCTTAAAAAATTTGGGAAAAAAATACGAGCACAAGTTGCCCAAGAATTTGTATTGGCCAATAAAATACCAACAAAAAGTATCTCAGAATCAAATAATGCAGCACAAGAAAACACGTCATCTGATCAAAATACAATAGACTCCTTACGCAAACAGCTTGAAATGGAAGCATTTTCTATTCCAACTTTTGGACGTCGCTTAGCAATTTTCCGATATCATTATCCTTCTACACAAAACCATGCGATGACCTATGGGACTATTATCTATGGATATGCTGATGACAATACGATGAAACGCATTTCTTGCTACGATCATGATCCCATTTCATTAACCCAAGGTTCCTGCGCCAATGAAATTGAAAAAGTTTTTCACGGGCAAATTTAATCAATGTTTTTATATTCCACGATAAGACTTGTTACGGTTAACCCCATTCTTTACCCAACAAAAAAACATTCATATGAACCGCACAATAAAAATTGTAGCTATTGCCATAATACTTTTGTGTCTATTCGTCATGATATGGATGGAAATAAAACAGCAAGATACCATTGCTAAACAACTCGTTTCTTCGGCAAACGCACAAGTCATTGTTAGAAAGGGGCCTCTGGATAATATTCCATTAAGTCATAATCGTTTATCTTGGCTAGAAAAACAATTTCGCCAACCCATTTCTGTATTTCTCAGCCAACAAGAAATTCTAAAAGGAATGCCTGCAAACATAATTCAACAAAAATTATCAGCTTCTTTTCGAACAATAACTATCGACAAATCGACTATTGCTTTATTCAATTGGCATATCGCTTCCGCGAATAAAATAGATCATATATTTATCAGTCTCGCTTATGGGAATTTGAATAAACAAACACATCACGTACTATGTCTTGATAACAAGCCAATCAATGTTTCTGCCGGTCAATGCGGCAATACAATAGCTTCAACATTTCATATAAGAATGCCATAATTTTTTATCTCATATTCCCAAAGCAGTTTTTATTGCTTTAGTTATCACGGTTTCTATTCAATACCATGAAGATCAAACAACCTTTAACCCTATGGGCTATTTTCATTTTGACATTCATACTTAATGGGTGCGCAACGAATCCTTTCCAAGATTATTATGAAGCTGTATCAATTCCTGCCTATAAAAAAGCTCATCTTCAATACTTAGCCGATAAAGAATCGCCAACATTAACCGTTTCAACAAATGACTATAATGCTGAACTTGAAGAAGCCCAAGCACATGGCATGGTCATTATTGGAACATCTTCATTTAATGCGCCTATCGTTGAAATCGATAAATTATCAGAACAAGCAAAATTAGTAGGCGCAACACATGTTCTATATAAAGTCAGCCCTGCTGGTCAAATTACTGGATTTGCGCCACAGATTATGACAAAAGAAGAAGCATCTGCCATGTCAAAGCAGACCACCCATCATCCTCCTTGTCAATCATTTGATAACAATAATAGCTATACTTCTACTGAAGATAAAGCCAAAGATAACGAAGAACTCTTTTGGGGACTAAAATATTTACCTGTATCTTATAACAAACAAAGATTTGATCAGTCAGCAACATTCCTCGTACGCGACTTACAAATTCCTGTTTTGGGACTTAAAACTCAATCACTAACATCTGATCAGAAACGCCGCTTAGGTAGCAATCATGGTGTCATCGTCAAACGTGTTTTCTATGATTCTCCTGGATTTGCTGCCAATATTCAAAAAGGAGATATCCTCTATCGTGTAAATGGCATTACGATTGAAAATGAACAACACTTTCACGCTATCGCCACTCGCTATTCTGGTACTCAAAACCCAATGATATTTGAAATCCTACGAGGCAATACATCAATTCAAGTATATTTAAATCCTTTATTTAAACGCCCTTCAAAAATTCTAACGAAAGAACCAATATTACCCCTGTCTAAAAATAATCAACTTGCTAACTCGCCAGCTACAGCTCAGATTGCCCCAAAAAACCAATTAACTTTACCAATTCTGACTTCATCCCCTAACAGTGAAACAAAGTTAAGCCTAGACACACCTTCGCAAAAAACACCCGATAAAACGCCTCTACCAGCAAATGCCAATACCCTAAAAAACGAAATACCTTCTCAAACAAACCGCTCCTCTGATATTGAAAAAACAACAATAGAAGAAAAACAAGCAGAAGCCGCCAAACGTTGGGCTGTCCGTAAAAAAGCGTACGATGCCCGTATTAAAAAAAAGCAAGCCCGAGCAAAGGATGGATTCTTGATGAAGATAGTTCATTCAATGAGTGACTGGTTTAGCGATGATTAGCTTTTTGTCACTATTTCAAAAACATGCGATAAAAATGAATTACGAATTAATGGATAACAAACTTAAATTGATTGAATTGATCATTTGAATATATCTTTACAAAAGTTTTTAAAACATTCATTGACACTAACGCCATACTCGTAAAAAAATGACAACCAATGCCCATAGATAGATCAATCTATGGCAAACTGAATACATTATTCTGTAGTGAATAATCATTGTCTTTCAATTACATTATGTATTGAGGTAAATATGAAAAAAACTTTGACTATTGCTTTGATAAGTATGGCAACACTCGGTTGTTCCTCCGCTTTTGCTGCGGGGTTAACAGGTTGGTCGCAACTAACGGGAGATGAAAACGGTGGTTTATATCTGCAGAAACCACTACCGAATGCGGCAGTCCTAAAAAAAATTGGAATGAATGTTCGTGCCATTAATAAAGCAAAAGGAACGGATTCTGCTGTACTCTATAAAGCAGATTGTTCAAAACAAACCGTTTCTATGGTTGCTGGTGTTGATATCAATGAAGATGGATCTATTGGAAAGACGCATCCATTTCCTGCTGACAAAATTACCACTGAAAATGGCAAAACGGGCACTGTTTATGGCAAAATTTTGACTTTAATTTGCCAATAGAATCGTAAACTCCAGCATATTGTCTCACGGAATACTCCTGACAATATGCTGGAAAAATCTCATCAAGATACGCCTATTGATCATTTTGATCTTAATCTTATTCCGCAATATAGTACTATTTTCCCCTTGTAATCTATTTTTTTATCCCTATATCATCTATTTAGCGAGTATATGTTATGTATATACCTAATTGTGTTTAGACATAAACAAAGCAAATGTCTAGTTATATCTTGATCTAAGAGGAATGAAGATGGAATTTGAGATGAATCGAGCTTACCTGATTGACACTTTGCGCCGCCAAGGCGTTTGTGCAACAGTAGTCAGTACTGCAGATGGGTTACGCTATGAATATATCACCCCGACTGGAGTCGGTATTAGTGACTGTGAAATAAAATCATGGCCTGCCCTAAAATTAAAAGGATTAGGGGATGAAAAGTGGGCAAATATCCGATCTAAGTTAAAAGATGGCAGCTTGACCCACGATGATTTGAAAGGTACTGAATTTTTCTATTTACACGAAGACGTTACTCAAGGGACTCCAGCTAATGCAGTTGCCTTTTTTAAAGATATGCTATCTCTACCTGATACGATGGATTATGATATTTACTGTTTAGTTGATATGGCTAACCCTGCCGCAATTCCACAATTTTTCAATGATGAAAAATCATTTTTAGAGGCATTTGACAACCAATACTGTAAAAATAAAATTAGTTGGGATGAAGTCGATGAAGATTACCTTCGTGAACTGGTGGATCGTTTCGAACAAGAATTTGGTGATTTTCAATATTTGGCATATTCTTAATTAAGACTAATCCAGAAATATATCCGTTAATACAATTGCTAGCAAAAATATCCTTTAAATGCTTGTAGCATAATAAATACTACAAGCATTTATTTTGGCGTTTATTTACCGATTCTTTAATGCGCTTTAATCTTCATCAGACGACACCTTCTAAAAACTTTTATTACTGTTTAAAAATTTGATTGCATCACCCATGTCTTGATATCCTCCTGAAAAAAGAGATTCCTATTGAGCCAATCGTACACATCCCTATTTCTGTTTCAATGCAACTCCCCTGAAAAACGCAGCTTAGTTCCCCTGTAATTGAGCTATATAGTCAAACTTCGCACATTGAAAGGTTTGCTGATTTTTTAATTTCCTACAATACAATTTGCTCTCAATCAATCACGAAATTCATCGCCAAATACTTTATCCTTAAAATCGATACGCACGCGATTTCGACCTAATTTTTAGTATTTACATGAAATCTTCTCAAAACTTTTTCTTTGGACTTCTTTTTTACGCACAATGTTCTTCTAAAACGATAAAATGAATTATCGCAAGCTAAATGAGGTTTCAATTCTATCAATTGAGAACTTTTTATAATTAAAGGGATTTCCCGTACTTTGAGGAGATTTGAAATGGCTAGATTTACCCTTCCACGCGATATTTACCACGGAAAAAATGCATTATCCGCATTAAAATCATTTAAAGGTCAAAAAGCAATTATTTGCTGCGATGACACAATGGTCTCTCTAGGGTTCATTACAACTATATCAAACTACCTAAAAGAAGCAAAAATGCAAGTCGAGATTATTGCTCATATTGAACCTGATCCTAGTGTTGAAACTGTTATGGCAGGCGCCAAAAGAATGCTGACATTCCAACCAGATTGGATTATTGCCGTAGGTGGAGGCTCACCAATTGATGCCGCCAAAGCGATGTGGATAAAATATGAGTACCCCGATATCACCTTTCAAGAGATGTGCCAGGTATTTGGCCTTCCAAAACTAAGAAAAAAATCTCACTTTTGCGCAATCCCATCAACATCAGGCACCGCAACAGAAGTTACCGCATTTTCAATTATCACAGATTATCAAAAAGGGATTAAATATCCAATTGCTGATTTTGAGATCACTCCAGATGTCGCTATTGTTGATCCCGTCATGGTACAAACTATGCCTCCCAAACTAATTGCACATACTGGTATGGATGCAATGACTCATGCAATTGAAGCATACGTTTCCACCCAAAACTGTGCGTATACGGATGCCTTAGCATTGTATGCAATTAAATCGGTACAAGATAACTTAATCCATTCATTCAATGGAAAGATAGAAGAACGCAACAAAATGCATGATGCTGCGACAATGGCCGGTATGGCATTTACTAATGCACTACTTGGTATCGTGCATTCAATGGCTCATAAAACAGGAGCTGCATTTGCAGATTATGGCGCCCATTTGATTCACGGAGCAGCAAATGCGATGTATCTTCCAAAAGTTATCGCCTACAATGCAAAAGATCCTGTCGCAAAACAACGCTATGGAAAAATTGCTGATTTTATAGGATTAAAAGGCCGCTCAGATAATGATAAGGTAAAATATTTGATCCAACACCTTCGTTGCATGAGCGATGCACTTAATATTCCACATAGTATTCATCAATATGGCAAGGACTCATTACCCTGCAAGGAAGGATTTATACCAGAAGATGTTTTTCTCAAACGCCTACCTGAAATTGCAGCAAATGCCATTGATGATGCTTGTACTGCGTCAAATCCACGCCGCCCAACTCAAAGCGAAATGGAAAAGCTACTTAAATGTTGCTATTATGATTTACCCGTTGATTTTTAACACGATTAACAATGGACTCTATCCCAAATAACAAACAACTAAAGGATAGAGTCCAATTAAAAAGTACAAGCACAATTAATACTTTCTATCATATAAAGCAATCATAATTAAAACAGATCATCAAACAATCCATTGCAAAAAATAATGAGCATTCCCACCAAAGCACTCTATTCAATAGTATTAGCAATAGAAATTATAACAATTCTCTTTTTAACCCCTGCTTATGCAACAAAGCCTGAACAACATACTCAACGACTCATACAAAACGCGACACCTACACCGTATAAGCACTCTGTTGACCAACCCGATGCTGAAGGTTGGCAAAAGCTAGCAGGCAATCATATTGAAACAGTTTATATCAAAGACCCACCTCACAATATTGATCCCAATATTTTAGGGATTGAAGTTAAAGTTGTTGCCGAAACAAAAGAACTATTCGACTATGCAAAAGGGATTGCAATGGCTGATTGTTCAATTCAAACCGTATTTCCCGCATCAGGTAATATTTATAATATCAATGGTGAAATAATCGATCCAATGCATATTCCCCTTATGCAAGGAATAGAATATGTAAAAGGCTTTCCCAAAGAGGCATATGATGGGCTACTTGAACGCCTATGTAGTAAATATTCTTTATCAGAAACAACACCAACAGCTGATTAACGCCAATTCGCTATTGGGATTAATAATGAAAATTTTATCTATCTTATAAAATTAAACCTTCTAAACTTCTTCTATATCAAAATATTATTATGAAAAAGCTTTATTGGATTTTTTATATATTCTTATGGACATTCATAAACATATCAGTAGCATCGGCTAGAGAATTTGATCACTACTATTCCTCCCAGAAAAATAGCTTAATTTGCCGACCAGAAACATCTTGTGACAATATAGAATCCTCTCATAAAACACATTCAAAAAAAATAAAACACCTGAAACCACAAAAAAAATACAAGAACAAAACCAATAATCCTGGTCGCCATATTCAATAATAAAAATTCTCAACTGGAAAGGCGCCTAGATTTCTTATTTTTCTAATACGAACAATTGTCTAATCTAAATCGATTAAAATTTTGCCTATTATTAAGAATAATTTTTACTTGTATTAACAATTTTTACCCTTAACTGCGCTAGCTTTGACATCCCCAAATCTTTTATCTCACAAATTAGTTCTAATCTCATATTTAATCATTGTAATCGGATGTAAAATATTTTGCACAAAGTAAAATCTCGCACGAGAGAAACGCTTTTCTCCTATAGTTAATGAATGAAATTAAAAATACAATTTTTTATTGCTGACCATCTAAACGCGTTCTTAATTTTGAAAGGATTATGATGTCTGAACAAAAAAGTTGGCTTTCCTCGAAAATTTCTCATTTATCCCAGAAAAAAATTAGCATCGCAGTTAGCATTGGCGCATTAATCGCAGGTGGAGCATATGCTCTCATCTCAAATCTTCAAAAAAATAAAAAGAAAAAAGGTACGAACAATCAACAGCCGAATTTAAGAATTTTTACTGAAAAAAGTGAATTAAACGGTTTTAATGATGATGCTTTTAATGAAGATTTCTTGGCAATGGAGCGCAATTCCATCCGGCAAAAGTTAATTGATTGGTGCCACCGTGAGGTAGAGAATCATCGAAAATCTAAAAATCAATGGGGAAAATGGGCTCAAAATGCGACGATTGACTCTATCAAAGCAAGTATTAAGTTAGATTCCGCGCTATTTAAAAAGAACAATAAAAAATTAGAATATATGAAATACACTGTGGATTTTGGTTTCATAAAACACAATACAGTTGTCATAAAATCCATTCAAGATGATCAATATGTTGAAACGATGTGTAGTTGCTATAACGAGAATATTGATATAACTACAGGAAAATGCGCAGAAGAAATCCTTAAAGAACATAAAATTAAATTAGAAAAAACAGATTTGCCCAATCTAGTACTCGACTAACACCAAAACAATAGGCAGATTTTGCTCAAATACAGTCTGTCTATTGTTCAAATTACCCCAAATGAGATCAATCTACTTGCAGAATTAGTCCATTCGTTAATTAAATAAAATTATTAATCCTAAAACCAATTGATTATCTTTTCTTACAACAATTGTCCCATTTTTTCATTGCAGCAACACTCTAAAAATATCCTAAGCCAAACCAACTTAAAACAGCTACAATAAGCTCATTGTAATTATAGAATCCCATTATTGTCTGGGAGACGATGATGAAAAGATTACTGAAATCAGCAACGATCACAACATTAGCTTTCCTGTTATTTTTTAGTCATGCTAATGCAGGTGAATGGACTGAGATTTTCTATAGCAATGATGGTGGCGTATTCTATGCACAGAAAAATACTCCCCAACAAAGTGACTTAAATACCAATGATAAGACACAACCTGAAGGTTGGTTCAAACTAGTCCCACCTCGAAGACCGACTGAGTTCGCTTATATGCTTGCGCTATATCGTGTAGATTGCAATGAACGAACATTGGTTGCACTTTCTGCTTCTTTATACCAAAAAAACGGAACTCTCATTGAAGCAGATGGAATTGATGATGCAGCTTCCCCCGTTCCCGTTGAACCAGGAACTGGAGCTGAAGCTGTTTACCTCCACCTTTGTGGACACTACTAAACAAAAACAGCTTATCGGCTGTTTTTTTACTATAGGAGAAGCAAAATGATGAAAAAAAACTTTTTATTAAGTGCTATAGCTATTGTATGCACAATAATGCTTTCATCTTGTGCGGAATTTCATGATCATCCCCCATATTACAGAAATGATCACCATAATCCCCCTCCTCCCAGATATGAGGATTCACATAGACCAGCTGATAGTAGAGAATCTGCTCCACAGGGAAGAAAACCAATCCCTAATAATCATCAAACAGATCCAAGGAATCATCAGGATCGTGATTCAAAAAATGACAGACGCAAACCGCTACATCAGTCACCAAATCCTCATAATGCATGGCCAATAAATGACCGTAACAGCAATCACGGCCATACAAAATAGCGATAGTATTAAATTTTACTTCAATTTTTCATACTAAAAAGACATTATTATGAATCTCTCAAAATTTCTTCGCTATGCAATCATTAGTACCACTTGTATTTCGATGACAGCTTGTCTTGGCAATACATTCTACGATGATTCCTACTATGACAATGGCGGCCACTATTATGGAGAAACATCTAGTGTCTACGCCATGCATAGGCATCACGAACGTGGTCCTGGCAGACCAGGGTTCCAAGGTAGACCAAACGGCCCTGGTAGACCGGGATTTCAAGGCAGACCTAATGGCTCCGATAGACCAGGGTTTCAAGGCAGACCAAACGGCTCTGATAGACCAGGGTTTCAAGGCAGACCAAACGGCCCTGGTAGACCGGGGTTTCAAGGCAGACCAAACGGCCCTGGTAGACCAGGGTTTCAAGGCAGACCAAACGGCCCTGGTAGACCAGGGTTTCAAGGCAGACCTAATGAGTCCGATAGACCAGGGTTTCAAGGCAGACCAAACGGCTCTGATAGACCAGGGTTTCAAGGCAGACCTAATGAGTCCGATAGACCGGGATTCCAAGAACGAGCTGAAAAACCTCATACAAGGAAAAATCGCTAATGTCTCTCTAGATAATAAATTCAGATCTTTTAATGAGGTTGCCTAGAAAAACAAAGCTTGGTTTTTTTACTGTAATTCATACAAATCAAGAAATGTTACAGTAAAAAAGCCAAGCATATATTTTCTTGAGCCTCAAAATATTCCATTAACTAAAATGGTATGTTTTGTTATCAATAAACTATTTAACGCTGAAGAATTGGGAACATTTTCGAATACTCATTGTAATCCCCGTAAAATAAAAGCTTATGAAGCATATGAGTAAGTGCTAGTAGCCCTCTTAAAAAGAAGAATCTAATTCGTAATAGAATATACTTTTCTAAACAATATTATTTGATATGCCCTTCTCAAATAATTGAAACAAAATTTACTGATTTGACACCAAATGCCTTCGCAAATACTTGCAAGATGAATCTCCACTGTCCATAACAATACATTAGATAAATACTAATATCAGATCTAAATTAGTATTTCATATCGGATTTTAGCTTTTCCTTAATTACAAACACATCATTTAAAAATTATCCATTAGTCAATAGATATTACTTATAGAAAAATTTTCAAATTTATTGAAATAAATTATCCCACTTTGCTTTAAAACTATTGCAAAAAACTGAAGAATCTGTTCAAATATCTTTAACAAGAAATACTTGAGATAAGTTGATTTTCTCTACATTTCCACCAATCCTTTTATGGAGGAACCTATTATGTTCAAAAAGATTTTGCTCCCTACAGATGGCTCTCCATTGGCTACTCAAGCTGCATTGGAAGGCGTTGAATTCGCAAAAAAAGTTGGTGCAGAATTGGTTAGTGTTTATGTAATGCCTGAAAGCCCTATTTTGAATTTTGATACTCTCGGTCCTTCAAAAGAGGAATATAAAGAGCTTATAGAACAAGCTGCAGCTAAAGCAGTAGCGCCAATTCGAGAAGCTGCCAAAGCCGCTGGTATCGCTTTAACAGAACGTTCTTGTAGTGCGGTTTCTGTTGGAAAAAGTATTGTTTCTACAGCTCAAGATGCAGCTTGTGATTTAATCTATATGGCATCTCGTGGACATTCCGGTTGGGATAAAGTCTTCCTCGGAAGTATTGCATCAACTGTTATTGCAGAAAGCCCAATTCCAGTCTTAGTTTATAAAGTTAGTGAAAAACAATTACCTAAGAATTACTGGTCATATTCGACACAAGTCATTGGCTAACCACATTAATTTTAAAAGCTCATTTCCTCAGAAATGGGCTTTTTTTAATTTTATATCTCAGTGCTATTTTCTCTTCTGATAACGGGTTAGTTTGCCGATAGTTTTTAGTATTTTCTCTATTCTTTTCTACTTAATTATGAGCAAAAAATAGGAATTTTTGAATAAAAATGTTTTTTATAAAATGCGATAAAACGCTATCAATCAAATCTCACTTCATTGATGAAGTTATTTAAGATATTCAATGAATCAAAATATTTAAAATAAAAACTTTTCTTCTATTTAGCGTATATTACGTAAAACATATTGCACTTGACGTAGATATTCCTTGGCAATTTCTGTTGGAATATGCAATGTTAATCTCTGTTTAATTATTTTATTTGTCTTTTTTATATTATTCATGTAATTTCCTTTCACATTTTATTATGATTGGTTATTATCCATTGCAACTATGTCAATAAGATGACAAATAATCAATTTCTATATCACCATCAACTGATTCAAAAAGATCTTATGAATCAAATTCATTATTGCTAACTTGTACATTACCTCCAATTTTTGCATGCCCTGAAATAATCGCATTGCCATAAACTCGTGAATTATCCACAATAATTGCTCCTTCGGAAACGATTGCATTTCCATAAATCTCAGCATCATTATTCACAACAGATGCCCCAATAATTTGAGCAAAATCATAGACTTTTGCAACCCCTTGAACCGAAGATTTATCTCTAACAATTGCACTACCATAAACCCATGCTCGATCCAACACCCGACTACTGTCACTGATTTTTGCTTGATCAAAAACTCGAGAAAATCCGACGACTTCTGCCCTATCTGATATATAAGCATTACCAAACACCCGCGCATTCCCCGAAATGACTGACTGTGAGAAAACTCTAGCATTATCATAAACTGCCGCACTTTCTATCACAGAAGCATGTTGAATACGCGCATTACCATATACCGAAGCACTCCCTGAAATAGCGCCACCGACCAAAATTGCTGATTCAAACATTCGTCCAAAACCACTGACATGCCCGGCCCACAATTCGGTATTGCCATAAATCTGTCCATTGTCCACTACTGAAGATTCTTGATGTATTTGAGCATTGCCATAAATTCGAGCATTATCATTAATTTCAGATGTTCCAAAAATAACCGCATTATCATAAACTTGCGCCATTCCACCAACTGCAGCTCGCATTGAAACTTCAGCGACTCCGTATACTTTGGCTTGGCCAAATACCATTCCTTCACCAGAAATTCTTGCTGAACCATACACTTCTGCTTGATCATGAATTGATGCATAAGCGGCAATTACAGCATCACCATAGACCTTTGCTTGATCCGAAACTAACGCATTGCCCACTACTTGAGCATTACCATAAACCTGTGCATTATCAGCAACCCACGCGCTTCCTTCATCAGATAAATTCCATTCACCTTCAATATACCCTCCAATATCGTCAACATGAACATCCTCACTAATTTCAACTAATGCGCGGATACGATAGAGTGTTCGCATCATCATATTATCCTGTATTTGAATTGTATCGTCACTAATCAACTCATATTTATCATTCATTTTTCTAACCATTAAAATGGATAATCTCTTAATAATCTTGATTACAAAAAATCATCAATATGTGCCACATTGATTTAAAAAGGTGATTGCAGAAAACAACAGATATTCCTCTAAATTAATGTAGCCTATTGAAATGATGTATGATTTATAACATCTTAAAGAAAAACATACATATTATTCCGCCATAGAGTAAATGCATGACAACAATTTACACGATCATTAATCAAAAAGGTGGCGTTGGTAAATCCACAACAGCCATGATGCTTGGCGCTGGATTGCACCAACTCGGTATGCGTATCCTTTTCATTGATATGGATGCACAAGGAAACCTTTCGTATGCACTAGGAACAGAAAACCCGAATATCTCAACGATGGATTTACTCACTGGTGCTGCCTCAATTAATCAAACCATGGTTTCTACTCAATCAGGGGAACTCATTCCTTCATCGATTGCCTTAGCAACAGCCGATATGGTCCTCACGGGTACAGGTCGAGAATATCTACTTAAAAATATATTAAAACCCATCCGAAAACAATTTGATGCCATTATCATTGATACGCCACCAGCCCTTGGCATACTTTCAATCAATGCTTTAACTGTCACAGATCAAGTTATTATTCCAACGATTGCCGATGTATTTGCTGTACAAGGTATTGCCCGAGTTTTTCAAACTATTGCACAAGTTAAAAAAAAGGCTAATCCATCACTCAAAGTATCTGGCATTTTAATTACCCGCTTTAATAGTCGAGCAAACATCAGTCGACAAATTCAAGAAATTATTGAAGATGCCGCTCAAAAATTAAAAACAAAAGTCTTTAACACCTATATTCGCGAATGTTCTGCTATTCGAGAAGCTCAAGCTTATAAAACAAATATTTATACTTTCGCCCCTAAAAGTAATGCTGTTATTGACTATCAAGCATTCATTAAAGAACTTCTTAAGGAATAATCATGTTCTCCAAAAATAAGGGTATCACCATTCAAGATATTGATATCGCTCAAGCGTTCATGTCTGAGCTTTCTGAACAAAATAATCAACAGAAAAAACACAGCTCGAAAAAAAAGGAAAAAACATCAAAAAAGAAAACAGCAGAAGATAAATTCTCAAAAATTTCGCTTCATCCTGATATCAGAAAAAAATTAAAAGAACATGCCAAAAATACGGGCAATAGTATCAATGATACGATTAATATGCTGTTAAAGCGCTGCTTGAATATCAATGAATAACGACTACAGCTATCCTAACATTTTAGATATATCTGTATTCAAATCTCTTGATCAAATTTGAAATATGGGACTTTTATATTAGTGAGCCCCCAAAAATTAAGCTATTGATTTAGATGCAATCTCATTAAAAATATAGATATCCCGAAATTTACCAATATGAAGAAGCAAATATTCAATTTACTCCTTCATATTTTTCATTAAAAAAGATTTATTGCTTCTGATTTTCTAACAGACTACGGAGCATCCATGCATTTTTTTCATGAATTTGCAAACGTTGCGTCATCAAATCAGCAGTCGGTTGATCATTGGCTTTATCCGCTAACGCAAGAACATTTCTAGCACTCTTCGTCACAATTTGAGATGCATTAATAACATCAATAATCATATCGTTAGCAGAAACAACATTTTTAGTTTCTTCAACATCAGATAATTTAATAAATGCTTTCATTGTTCCTGGTGCAGGATACCCAAGCGATCTAATACGCTCAGCAATCTCATCAAGCGCATTCCACAACTCAGTATACTGATCCATAAACATCGTATGTAGCGTTTGGAACATCGGTCCTGTTACATTCCAATGATAATTATGCGTTTTAACATATAAGCAAAAACTATCCGCTAAAAAAACAGAAAGGCTGTTTGCAATCGCTTTACGATCATCATCTTTAATCCCAATATCAACTGCAGGAATTTTCATTTCCATACCTCCTTATCTATTATTTAGATGAAAAAACAACTTCTTTATATTTCATTTCTTTGCCTACAAATTCTATCATGTATATATCGCCATTCTAGCTACTTTTAAATGCAAGATTGAAACTTTCCCTAAGTACATTCATTCCTGCTCCATTAATATTCTTGCGAAGCTTCACTCTTTAATATAAAAACATCGTATTATTTTTGAGATATCTTTCAGTTTAACTATAATACATGAAGTTGAAACCACTTGGTTTTTTGAAGAATACTGCGTTTTTTCATAGGAACGATTGACAATTATTCTAATTCTTGAATATGCTAAGGCTATAGTTTCATTAAGTTTTTTTCAAGTATTACTTGAAGATGTTTTTTCCATAACAAAAGGAGATGATTATGAGAAAACTGCTTTGTGGAGTTATTGCTGCATCAATTGTTGGCGCTGTTACAGCTTTCGTAGTTTATAAAGCACGCCAGAAAAAATGTGCTTAAAACATGAACGCGACATGAAACTATAGCAGGCATCTAAGATCCTGATCGTAGTATGGAGCCCATCTAAACGGATGGGCTTGATCTTTTAAGAAAATCTTTCCATATATTCCTAATTAACTTCGCCAATTCCTTATTAGGACCTTCACGTTAATCCCCTAAAAATCGTTTTGCATCAAAGCAACATTCACTGCATACTATTTTTTACAATATCTTTCTGTAAAAAAATAATGCAATCTGTAATTTTTGTCACTATTTCATCTTAAATTGAACACTTCATTCATATTTCAATTAAATCGAACTAAAAAACCATTACAATTCAATAAAAATAAGAAAAAATCTTCAAAAATTTCGATAAATTTCGTTTTTTATTATTAATAATCAAATATTTAGAAGATTTTATTCAATTGATACAAATTTGGCATACATGTAAAGTAATCTTCGAAATCGCTCTTTCAAAAAATTAGGGAGTTTATGATGCTAAGACGATTCTTTTTACCTATTTGTATCTACTTCTGGTGCATTGGACTTTATACGGCTATTACCAGTGCGGCTTATACCAGATTTGAAACGAGTATGGCCGTTTTATTTCCACCTTACACGGTAATGGTAGGCATCTGCGAAACAGGGAGTAATATGATTGATACGGCAAATTACAATGCATCAATACATGCTACAGATAGTGCCGCATTTGCAACAAAAGGCGTTTATCCGATATAAGTCCGTCAAATGCAAAAACGTTTTTTACGGAAACCTTAGTGAACCGTATTTTCTGACCTTCGATTTGCTAGCTATCAATTAAAAATTTTTACTGCGACAGAAAAGGATCTACATTTAAGTCCCTATGGTCAATTCTACTGAAGTCGGAATTGGCCATAGGAACAAAGTTTATTTTTTGTTGTAATTACAATTAATTCTATGGCTAAAGCACGCAATCCCAATCTCACGTCTTTTCAAACCAAAATTGCAGCTTCCGTCACCACAGAACGAAATCCACGAATAAAATTCTTTGCGATTGCAATTTATATTTTTGCCATAGAAACAGAAAAGCACACCCCCTGAAAAAAATCGGCATAAAGTTCTTAAAAAATGAATAATACACAAACTTAAGCAAACAACTTTTCAAAAAACTCTCTCACAGCCTTATTCCTTTCTATGTTAGACTCTCTCTGGCGGTAAGACGCTCGACCTATGGAAAGTCTCGTGTTCCAGAAAAATACGAGATTGCGCTAAGGAATATCTTTATTTTGCAGAAAAATCTTAAGCAAAATTAATTCCTTCTTTAAGCGATTTCGTTAAAGCAAGAACTTCCCAAGAAGATCAATTTATATTCTAACTAAGACTCTTAATCTTAGTCAGATCAAAAATATCAATAACAATCTACTCTATAAAGAGAAATTCATGAAAAAAACAGCATCTTTGGTATTCTGCGCCGCATTAATAATATCCTTAACAGGTTGTGAAACTTTCGGTAGTAAAAAAAAGACTTCCGTTCCTAGCACTCCCGTTACAACACAATACAATTGCACCGATGGCACAAACTTTTCCATAACCCGAAATCCTAAAACACCAAATAGTGCAACTCTACATCGTCAGGGAAAAACATATCAAATGACAAAAGTCCCAACGAAAACAGGAGCTGATCGTTTAGAACATACCTCTGGTATCACCTATATTGGCGTCTCTAACCTTAGTCAACTAGTCAATTTCAAACAAGGGAAAAATATTGCTAGTGAATGCCGTAGTACTGAACAAATAAAAATTCAGCAAGAATTAGATGCTAAAAAACGCAAAGAAGCTGCGATAAAAGCAGAAAATGCAAAAAAATCAACAGGAACAACAAAAACCATCAAAAAAACAAAAACATCTCAGAAAAAATCTAAAAAATAATTTCTGCATTGAATCGTCGAAAAGATTTACTCATTTCAGCGACTATCAATTTTCCTTGATAGTCGCTTTTTAGAATATCAAATAGCTGAGTCTTAATCTACTATTTGATAAAGACACGGTATTGATTTCATCCAATAGGCAAAAACTGAAATATTTCTGGCTCATCCTAATATTTAATGACCCTATTTATTCATTACATTTTATGTCAAAATAGAATTTTCATAAAAAGCAATCATTTCCTAAAACCTTCAATAAAAATGAAATAATTTAAATACTGTTACTATCAAATATTAGGATTTCTCAATCCAATAAAACCATAGACAATTTGACCTAAAAAAACCGCCCAATATATCTTCACACAAATATTATTTTTCATTATTTCATTTCATGCCTTCATCATAAACCCTTCAAAAAAATTGTATAAAAAACATCAAAAGTACCCCATGTTTTTTAAAAACCGAACGATTTATACCGTGAGTTTTCCTCATGTAACTCAAAGTCTGTTGTCGATAATAGAATAGACTACTACATTGCTCCGCGGAGGGCAAAATCATAATGATTAGCAAACAAATTGGGCAAAGAATACGCGAACTGCGTAATGCAAAAGGAATCAGTCAAGAGCAGTTGGGACTAGAAGTTGGACTTCATCGGACTTATATAGTCAGCGTAGAAAACGGTAAACGTAATATCTCCATTGTGGCGCTTAGCAAAATATGGACGGGACTTGGAATTACGCCTAAAAAATTTTTCGATTCCGATATTTTTAAACCTTTGCCCAGATAAAACATTCATATGCAATTAAGTTTGCTAGGCTATCGTTCTCTCAGTAAAACATTGTCTAGGCTTAGAGTTGCTTAAGAAATTTTTTTGATTTCAAATCACATCATTTGCTTTCTTCTTTACTGAAAAATACTCATAGACCTGTTGCACATTTGATTTGACTTACCTTAGTCTATACTTCGGTCTATTTTACAAACTTCTACTTAAATAATCTGATTGTTACTTTATTCGCTTTAGTGTCTATTTTTCCGAGTTGTTCTCAATCAAAAAAGCGATATTTCTTTTAAATCTGCAAAAATAGCCTTTGTTCTATCAAACCATAAATCCAATATAATTAAATATCAAAATGATATGACACAATAAGATGAACCTACAAAAAAAGGAAACCTATAAGTGTTAAACACCCAATTTATCGGCACAGTTAGTTCGGTACTTGATGCTGCTTGGGAAGCGATTAACAATGAGAAATTCTTGATCTTCGATAGCATACTTGCTTCAGCTCAAACAACTGGGCGCGGACAATACCATCGAGAATGGATATCGCCTAAAGGTAATATCTACGCAGCTTTACGACTTCCTTACACCCCCCCTTTCATCGGAACAGAAGCTGCTGTTGCTATTGGCACATGGATTACATTAGCTTTACGGAAAAATGGATATCCTGCTTTTCTAAAATGGCCTAATGATATTGTGATTGAACAAAACGGACGTCCTGCCAAAGTTTGCGGCATTCTACTCGAAGAGCGCAATCATATTATTATTGCAGGCATTGGCGTTAATATTTGTGATTTTCCCCAGTCTAGTCAACTGCGCCAAAATACGGCATTAAGTGCTAGCTCGCTACAAGCAATTGCACAATTACATGGCTTAATACAACCAACTGTAAAGAATATATGGAATCTGCTTTTAAACCAGATCTAT
Organism: uncultured Oxalobacter sp.; assembly: GCA_934401755.1. Lineage (GTDB taxonomy): Bacteria > Pseudomonadota > Gammaproteobacteria > Burkholderiales > Burkholderiaceae_D > Oxalobacter. The sequence continues at coordinate 6,265 of CAKRSU010000026.1, read as the reverse complement.
TCATCATATACTTCTAGTTTTGGGCAAATATGTGGTTGGCATCCCGCCACGGCCCAATGTTTACTATGGAAAGACAGCCTTGTTACCTTAGTAAACGGAGAAGAGCAAACGTCCGGTATCCTTCGGGAAATCGGGACAAATGGTGAATTGATTCTCGAAACTGGCGGTGTTTCTCGAGCATACCTGCGCGGGAGCATCAGATACTGCGGCTAAAAAGCCGTCAGGCATAGGAAAAAAGTAATGGCGAATAAAACCTTTAAAGATGTACAGAATTTTCTGAAAGGCAAAAAAATCCTTGTGGCAAACCGCGGGATCCCAGCTCGGCGTATCTGTCGTTCCATCCGTGAACGTTTTGATGCGACAGCAGTCATGACTGCTACCGACATCGACCGTACGGCACCATCAGCTGCAGCAGCTCATGAATTACTCTTACTTGGACCAGATCCTCGTGCATATCTTGATATTGACTGCATTGTCGAAAAAGCCCAGCAACAAGGAATTATTGGAATTCATCCTGGATGGGGATTTGCTTCTGAAGATAGTCGTTTTCCAGCAGTTTGTGAAAAAGCAGGAATTACTTTCATTGGTGCTTCTGAAACAGCAATGAATCAACTTGGAAACAAAGTTGAAGCAAGAAAAGTTGCAAAATCCCTTGGTATTCCAGTTGTTCCAGGCTCTGATGGCGCAGTTGATCTAAAAACCGCTCGAGCTATTATCCAAGAAATTGGTCTGCCTATTATGCTTAAAGCAGAAGGCGGCGGTGGTGGCCGAGGCATCTTCGCTATTTTCAATGAAGCAGAGCTTGATGATGCTTTCTTTAAAGCATCGACCATGGCACAAGCTTCCTTTGGAAATCCTCGCCTATTTGTCGAAAAATTTCTAGCAGATGTTCACCATATTGAAATTCAGGTCTTGGCAGACCACTATGGCAATGTTTTTGCATTTGATGAACGTGACTGCACTGTTCAGCGTAACAATCAAAAACTCATCGAAGTAACTCCTTCTCCTTGGAAAGGCGTCACCCCGCAACTACGCGAACAACTTAAAGATTATGCACGCCGTCTTGTTGCGGCTACTGGCTACTACTCCTTGGCAACCGTTGAATTCTTGGTGCTGCCCGATAGTACCGCCTACATGATTGAAGTGAATACTCGCCTGCAAGTCGAACACGGAATCACAGAAAGCCGTTATGGCATTGATTTAGTTGAAGAACAAATCGCTATTGCCTTCGGTTCCGAACTTCGCTACAAAGAAGATACTTTAAAACCATCTTATGCAGCGCTTCAAGTTCGTATCAATCTTGAAAATCCAAAGGAAAATTTTGCTCCAAATTCTGGTCAAATTGTTCGCTATGTTTCCCCAGGCGGTCCTGGTGTCCGTCTTGACTCGAACATTACTGCCGGCTATGAATTTCCCGCTAATTATGATTCTGCCGGAGCTTTATTGATTGCTTATGCGAATGACTGGGAAAAAGCACTGGGCATCATGGATCGTGCATTGGACGAATATATCGTTGGCGGCGTTCACACGACGATACCGTTTTATCACCAACTGATTAAAACACCACAGTTCCGTTCTGGTGATATTACAACTCATTTTGTCCAAGACCATCCAGAACTCTTCCAATATGAGGATTTTGCCCCAGAAGAAGAACGTCTAGCCAAACTTGTTGCTGAAATTTCTGCAAGAGGTTACAACCCTTATGTCCAGTTGGGTGAATATCGTTCCCCAGATACCCCTCGTCTAAGCTCTTTTGATCCAGTCTTACCTGATATTAGCAGTGAATTGCGTCGTCGCCCGAATCCTTATCCACATGGTGATCGGGTTGCATTGCTTGACTACATCAGAGATACCGATTACATCCACTTTACTGATACAACAACGCGTGATCAGACTCAATCTAACTCAGGAAATCGCCTGCGTCTAGCGGAAGATCGTCTGCTTGGGCCATACCTTGATAATGCGAATTTCTTCTCCATTGAAAATGGAGGAGGCGCCCATTTTCATGTTGACATGTTGGCCAACATGACCTATCCATTCAAAGAAGCCAGCGAATGGAATAAATTTGCTCCTAAAACGCTCAAACAATTGCTGGTACGTTCTACGAATACGTTAGGCTACCAGCCACAACCTCGTAACGTCATGCACGCTACTGGGGAAATGATTTGCGAAAATTTCCAAATCATTCGTAGTTTTGACTTTTTAAATCATGTCGAAAACATGCTGCCATTCGCAGAAGTGGTGCTTAATCGTAAAGATTGCGTTTTTGAACCTGCTCTTTCCATGTCTAACGCCAAGGGATTTGATGTCAAACACTACATGGGCGTTACAGAACACATTATTCGCATGATTGCCAAACTCATGGGACTAGGAGAGCAAGAAGCTGCACGGCATTTCATTCTCGGCCTCAAAGATATGGGTGGGGTTATGCCTCCGCAATTCATGACAGAACTGGTTACAGCACTACGCAAAGAATGGCCTGAACTTGTTTTGCATTATCACCGTCATGTTACAGATGGCCTTTTCCTTCCTGCTTGTGCTGCAGCCGCAAAAGCGGGTTGTCAAATTCTTGACGTGGCGCTTGGCTCATCGGTTCGTAGCTATGGACAAGGTGATGTCCAATCATTAGTTGCTTATCTTGAAGATGAACTCGGTCTTAAAACTAATCTTGATAAAGCTGCGATTGATGATGCCAACTTTGTTTGCAAACAAATCATGCCATATTTCGATCGCTACTGCGCACCTTACTTCCAAGGCGTAGATTATGCCGTTGTCCGTCACGGTATGCCAGGCGGTGCGACATCATCTTCCCAAGAAGGCGCAATGAAACAGGGGCATATCCATCTTCTGCCATTTATGTTGCGTTTCTTGGAACAAACTCGTCGGATTGTTCGCTATCATGATGTTACACCAGGCAGTCAAATTACCTGGAATACCTCTTTTCTTGCGGTAACAGGTGCGCATCGTCGAGGTGGAGACGAAGAAGTCAAACACCTACTCGGAGTCCTTGAAACAATCAACAATACTCCTGAAGAAAGACTTTCGGAAGATCTCAAAAAAGATCGATTAATCATTTACAGAGACTGTAATGATGCATTCCGTAATCTGTTACTGGGCAAATTTGGCAGAATGCCGCTTGGTTTTCCACCAGATTGGGTCTATGAAAGTGCTTTCGGGGTGAACTGGAAAGACGCTATTGCACGTCGTACGGAAGTCTCTCCAATCGAAGCATTGCCTGCAGCTAACCTTGCAGCACAACGAGACGAATGTACCCGTTTGCTAAAACGAGCTCCAACTGAAGAAGAATTCGTTATGTACCTCAATTTCCCAGGAGATGCATTAAAAACGATTCAGTTTCAAGCTCAATTTGGTGATCCTAATTGCTTACCACTTAATATTTGGTTTGAGGGGATGCAAGTCGGTGAAACATTGATGTTCCGTGATTCTGAAGGGAAACCTCACCAATTACAGATCATTTCGATTTCAAGACCGAATGAAGCTGGTAAATGCACGGTACGCTACATCCTTGATTCTGAATTTATGACATCTGCCGTTCAACTTGGTCAAGGTGGCGCAAGCAGCATGAAAGGCGTAACCATGGCTGATAGAAATGACATCTATCAAGTTGCAGCTCCAAGCGCAGGTGATCTTTGGGTCATGTATGTCGCTCCAGGCGATATTGTCAAGAAGGGGGCTGAAATTTTCAATGTTTCTATTATGAAACAAGAAAAAGCAGTTCTAGCCCCATGTGATGGTATTGTTAAACGTGTTTTGAAAACTGCCGACTTTAAAGCGAACAAAAAAATGGTACCTGTTCGTGAAGGTGAACTTTTAGTTGAATTAGGACCAATTCCTCAGATGTGTCCAAATGAAGCTTGTGGACACCATATCGGTAGTTCTGATGCACGTTATTGCCCATATTGTGGAACAAACCTGCGTTAATCAAAATATTTATTAAGCTTTTTTAATATCCCTAGAAACAGATGTTTCTAGGGATATTTATTAAATAATACTCTTAGCCTCTCCCTTCTAGTTTTTTAGCAAAATACCTTATTTATGAGACGGATAGGATTTCTATCTACCTGATACGGTATGCTTTTTGCATAAAAATAACGTCTAAAAAGCAAACAATAGCAAAATGATGTTTTTATTTTGAGTTTCAAGTAGTTGTTGTGGCAATCGCTGGCTTTAAGTGGCATAGACAAGGAATAGCGAAAAATGCAGAGTAGTGAGATAGAAACGCTTTCAGTCTCTTTTATCCTTGCTCACTTTAATGTTATGTTGTACGAAAACATTGAGGAATGAAACATCTGCGCAACAATAAATCGCCCATATCTTGCTTTTACGGCATAGATATGGGCGATAAATATTGTCTCGACAAATTCTTGTTTTAAGCGTTTGTAGAATTTGTAGCTTGTAAACTCTTTATCAAGGCATTTGTCTTTAAGTATTCAACAAATCCATCCAGAATATCCTTTGAACGTTCTGTTATGTTCTGCTCTGTATAATCTACAAGCCTATTAGCTAACATCTCTAACTCGGCAATGTTTGTGCCTTCTTTCTGTCCTTTAGATGTTTTGAATCCCTTGTAGTATTTTATCTTGTCAACAAAGCGATAATCAGATGCACGTATATTTACACGGCGTTCCAACAAAGATTTGTTTCCAAGCATTTCCAGTGAATGTGGATTTTTCAAGCTGTTTTCCTTTTGCTGGCGATTGCGTGAGTATATATGCTCTATATCAAAAGCATTTTCTAAAGAAAGCAATGGTTGCTTCTCAAAGGTGTATGCCCACCATGTAATCATTGATTTAGTAATTGCTCGATTGTTGGAGAATACATAATTGGAGAATTGTGCTCTGAATCTTGTCTCGTCAAACAGAAAATTGTTGAATGTTACGTCTGTGTCGTTTACTATATTCACCATTTCCGCAAACACTGGAGTCCGCAAGGAGTTAACTCCTGGATTAGTGATTGCATATGCCCAAATGAATCCTATAATACGGTTCAAGAAATGGAAGAAATTTTCCTCTTCGAGTTCATCATTATCATCGCGGAAATGCATGAAGTAAACGGAAACAAAGTAAGTCCACATACCATTTGGAGCATAGTTAAGCACAAACAGGCGTTTGAGAATACGGATAGAGAACCGTTCTTCGTCTTGATTGTTTACGTCTTGCCAAAAATGAGCCAAACGAATAAGGTTTTCGAGTGTTGACTTTTTTTTAAACAGTTCATAACTATTTTTCTCATAAAACTTGCGCAAAGATTCTGTTGTAGATGACTTGTTCCCCTGCAATGCACGTTCATAGTACATGTAGCGTGTGAAGAGTTCATCCAATGGCGTTCCACTGCTTGAGTGAAAAACTTTAGATGCAATCACCTCTAAGTTTTTCCAAATGGAAATGAAATCATCTTTCTTACCAAGTGAAGAATAGTATTTGTAGAACTGAGCCTTAAAGATGTCGGCATCAGACAGTGGTTTTCCTCTATCATTGAGTGTGGAGAAGATACGCAATGCTGTATCTTGCGATTCTGCTTCAATTGGAAGAAGTACGCAGTTGTTCAGGATACGAAGTGGAAAATACGCAAAATAACTTGGGTAGTGAGAGAGAAAAGTATCTATCTCTTTCTCAAAATACCGAAAATTCAAGGCGTATTTACTATACTTCCCTGTTGCATCACCATTTTTAAGAATATCAAGAAATTCTTTCTTGTCGTTGTCTGTGGCAACTTCAGAGTCTATTTTCAAATCATCCTTGTTGTATTCGCCAAAACCATTAACACGCCAAATACATTCTTCAATGTCCTTTTTCATCCTTACCGAATGAGTATCTTGCATATGTCCCAGCTTGTTGTAGAAAGCACGAAGCAGCAACATTAATGTTGTAAGGCGCTGCTGTCCATCTATAATCTCCATCTTTCTATCGTCATTTTTGAATGTGACAATCGGACCGAGAAAATACTCATTGTTGTCGTAAAATTGTTCAGAATTGTCATTAGGGAAAGAAAAACTGAACAAGTCTTCCCAAAGCGTTTTACACTCGTCATCGCCCCAAGCATAAGGGCGTTGGTAATCAGGTATTAAGAAATCCGACTTACTGTCTTGAAACAGTCCTCTGACTGTTTTTTGGTCAATATTAAGTTTTGACATAAATCTATCTAAAATTTAATCCATATGTAAGTGTGGCTCTACACCAAAAAGAGGGGCAGGCTCCATTCCAAACGATTCAATTAATCGTTAATAATATTCTAAAACAACATA
>CAKRSU010000025.1 GCA_934401755.1 uncultured Oxalobacter sp. | reverse complement strand
AATTTAACGAAGCATTTATCGGCTTATGGGGAGTTGGAAACGACGTCTGGCTCTCCTACTAGAACGACTTATCAGGTATCGGCAGGACTGCGGTGGAGTTTTTAAAGTAGGACTTAAAGCGACATTTGCTTTGTCTTAAGGGTGCGTTTTGTAGGCCCATCCTACCTGTTTAACAGTAGGATGGGGTTTAATATCTAATTTTCTTAAAATTACTAATTCTCAATGAAAAAGGAAACTCTCTGCTAAAGATAAAAAACAATCAACGAGGTAATCCTGTAACTCTACTGCCAGGTTTTACGCCATGCTTTGAAAACCATTTTGCATTCATTTCTAATGCATATCGAATCCAATCTTGACTACAATGTGTTGTTGTCGTTCTTGCTTTCATTTCCTCAATATTCACCACTTTGCCTTTAACATCAATAAAAGCAACAGAAAGTGGAATATAAGTGTTTTTCATCCACATACATGTTTTTGCTGGTGATTTAAAATCGAATAACATACCACTATCTGCAGGTAAAGATTTCCGATACATTAATCCTTTTTCTTGTTCAGCCTCTGTTGATGCCACTTCCACCTTGATTGACTTTCCTGCTACTCTCAAAGTCGTAACTTTCATCCCTGAAGTCGCCTTAATTGATTCAACTTTCTTAGGCGAAGGAGCATTCCTTTTTCTATCGTGATCTACTCCCTCTTTTTTACCCGATGAACGAGCTACCTTTTTATCCATAGGCTGTTTTTTGGTACTTTTACGATCTTTTTCAAGATTACGTTTAGACACATTTTTACTCTCAGCTTTTTTAGTACGTCCTTTTAATTCTGTTTGATTTTTCTCAATAATCTTCTTTTCTGGACTCTTTACTGTAGATTTTGAGGTTATTTTGGTTGTTGTCTTTGTAATAATTTTTGCCGAAAGATTGAGCGGCATAACAATAAAAGGCAATGCCCCAACAAAAAGACGAAATACAAAACGCATAGACATACAGTTTCCCTATTTAGGATTTATCAATGTATTTTATTATACATGCGAGCATACCTTGCGTCTGCTTTTCGTACTTCTCATTGCTTAAGATGATTCGTTATTTTCAAACGAATTGTATTCCAATCAATTTGATTCCTATATGGACTATCTTTAAACCACCATTCCTTTTAGTCACAACATGACGGTAATTCCATCAAGTTTACTTGTGAATGTTTCTGATTTTTATATTTGTTAGAAATTTTCTGATGAGTTTTCTTGACTGATTTTGTTTTACTTGCTGATACTTTTTGAGAGGAAGCCTGAGAAGCTCTTGCAATCGCTTGCGTTCCAACTCCAATTAATGCGCAAAACGTTATTAATATTCCAATTTTCTTCATAAAAATACCTATTTAAAAACCTTATTAATTCAATTTATCCGATCAATGATAGAGTTTAATAGTCTTATTAGGAAATATTCAATCTATTAGAATCCAATAATAATCAAAAAAGATCGCGTCACCATAATCTCATATAATCTGATTATGGATGTAATATGGGATAATCGATATAACCTTTAGGACCTCCTTTATAGATGGTCGAACTATCTAGTACGTTATAAGGACCACCTTGTCGCATCCGATTTACTAAATCAGGATTTGCAATAAATGGGTGACCAAATCCAATTGCATCAGCTAATCCTGATATAAGAGCACGTTCAGCGGTTTCTGCCGTATATCCCCCTGCATAAATAATCGTACCATTATAAGTACGACGTATTTTTTCTTTAAAATGCTCTGTCAATGCAACTCCTCCCACCCAAGTAGGTTCTGCAACACTAAGATACGCAATTCCACGTTCCCTAAATGCAGCCGCAAGATAAAGTGCCATCTCTTCGGGATGATCTTCTTGAATGCCATTAATATTAAAATAAGGTGAAATACGAACTCCCATTTTATGAGATGGTACAACCTCAAGCATCGCATCCATCACTTCAAGTACAATGCGAGCACGATTATTCAAAGATCCCCCATAATTATCTGTGCGCCGGTTTGCACTCTCTGCTTGAAATTGCTGAAGTAAATAACCATTTGCCGCATGCTCTTCAACAAAATCAAAACCAGCACTCAATGCACGTTTTGCAGAATGCTGATATTGCTTAATAATTATTTTGATTTCATGAACAGATAATTCACGGCAAGGAGAACAAGGAACATAGGCTTGTGATCCATCTGGTTGAAGAATACTACATTTAGCACCAGGCACTTCCATTGCCGATGGTCCAACAGGATTTCCTCCATTTTGAAAATATTGATGTGATATTCGACCAACATGCCAAATTTGAGCGGATAGATGCCCACCCTGACAATGCACTGCATCAACAACTTTTTTCCAACCTAATTCTTGCTCATCAGTAAATAATCCAGCAGATCCTACATACCCCTGTGCAGATTTTGCAATATGGAGTGCTTCCGAAATAATAAGCCCAGCTGACGCACGTTGCGTATAGTAGACTTGATTCATATCTGTTGGGATATTATCAGGCTCATTTGTACGACATCGCGTTAACGGCGCCATAATAATACGATTCGGTAAAGTAATATCTCCGACACAAACAGGCGTAAAAAGTTTTTCTATCAGCATTTTCTATTTCATCTATCCCTTAAATCAATTGATCTTCTTTTCATTGCATTGTATATCAACTCTCTGTCAATTCATTTCATTGAGTAAATCAAAAGCTGTTATTATGAATCCAATACAGTTTGTTCAGACTCAGCTATACTTTGGAAACAATAAAAAAATAAATTGAGGATTTCTTAATGAACAAACCACTTATTCACTTTATACATGGCAAAGAAAGCGGTCCTTGGGGAACAAAAATCCGCATACTCGCTGAAATTGCTCGTGAAATGGGATACGATGTAGAAAGCATTGACTATTCTAATACTTTTGATCCTGTAGAGCGTACTCATATTTTAGTTGAATCCTGTAAAAAACGTCCTCCAGTGTTACTAGCCGGCTCCAGTATGGGAGGCTGGGTTGCATTAACGACTAGTGCTCTATTGGCAAAACTAGAAAAACAATCATTAAAAGGATTATTCCTAATGGCCCCAGCCGTTGATGTTCCTGGTTATCCTCCTTACCAAATCGGCTGTAATGGTCATCATATTGATATTGTTCATGGTTGGCATGACAGCCTGATTCCCTACTCTAAGGTAGTTATTTTTGCTCATAAACACCACTGTTCACTGCATCTCGTTGACGACGAACATCGTTTAAAAAATCGTTTGGACCAACTCGGACAAATCTTTAGAAATTTTTTGACTCGTATGCGTTAATCTGGCTATGCATGATATTTGGAACCCTTGGCATGGTTGTACAAAAATCAGTGAAGGTTGCAAAAATTGCTACATGTATTTTCTAGATCGAAAACGAGGTTTAGATTCACGCAAAATATTCCGCACTACTACAGGATTTTTCTACCCTATACAAAAACGGCGCAATGGACAATATGTTGTGCAATCAGGAGAAATGCTCCGTGTTTGCATGACCTCCGACTTTTTTATTGAAGAGGCCGATGTTTGGCGAGAAGAAGCATGGAGAATTATTTCCATGCGACCAGATGTTTCTTTTTATCTACTAACAAAACGCCCTGAACGAGTCATAAATTGTCTTCCTCGGAACTGGGGAAAAGGTTGGGAAAACGTCTTTTTCAATGTAACGTGTGAAAATCAAAAGCGAGCTGATGAACGTTTACCCATTCTACTATCATTGCCATTCAAACATAAAGGATTTATGGCCGCACCAATGCTTGGCCCAATAAATGCATCACGCTATCTGATTTCAGGTCAAATTGAACGCGTACTATGTGGTGGAGAAAATTACGATGGCGCTCGCCCTTGCCACTATGATTGGGTCCTTGATTTATCGCATCAATGTAAAACATACAATACGACTTTTTGTTTTATCGAAACAGGAAGCCATTTTGTCAAAGATGGTAAAACTTATACGATGCCAAATAAACGTTTACAAAGCATTATGGCCTTTAAATCCAATACCTCGTATCAAGGACGCCCTATTACATTTCATTTACACGATGACTTTGGAATACCTATTCCGAACGAGTCACTTCACCAACCTAATTATCGCAATTGTTGTAAAAATTGCGGTAGTAAAATGATATGCAATGGTTGCTCTCATTGTGGAATATGTGGATTAGATTGATGCGAAACACTTCTTTTTAATGAACATTAAATTCTGTACCTTTGCAAGACCTAATATAAACAAACGAAATACAATACATTAAAATCCGATTATTTTACAAAAAATAAAAATATGATATAATTTTATCTTCAGTTGGGTTGTTAGCTCAGTTGGTAGAGCTGCGGACTCTTAATCCGTAGGTCGAGAGTTCGAGCCTCTCACAACCCACCAGTAAGTTTTAATTCCCCGATAGCTCAGTCGGTAGAGCGACGGACTGTTAATCCGCAGGTCCCTGGTTCGAGCCCAGGTCGGGGAGCCAATAAATACACTAAGACGCTAGATCTTCTGATCTGGCGTTTTTTGTTTAATAGACTCTACACCAAAAAAAGGAGCAGGCTCCATTCCAAACGATTCAATCAATCGTTAATAATATTCCAAAACAACATATAATCAACGTCTGTTAATGCCCACAGAGGACTCCGACTCTTAAACGATAGTTCTCAAAGTTTTAGATTTTCCGTCTTATATACACTGTAACCTTCATAAAAATAACTGGCATCAATTCCTTTCATATAAACTTCACGATCATTAATTTTATCAGTAAGCGCATTTTTTAAGAGTAATTTGATCTCAACATCTTTTACAGGACTCCGCTCCATGGCCTGCAAATAATCTATCTTGTCGACTAAACTCCAGTCAATCACTTGATAAATTTCTTTCTTTAAAATCATATCCAGCCAAATTCGAGTACTCCGTCCATTCCCCTCTCTAAAAGGATGCGCAACATTCATTTCAACATATTTTTCGATAATTTCATTAAATGTTGATTGTGGCATTTTGTCGATTTGCTCCAAGGCTTTTTCTAAATACATGACAGAAGCAAAACGAAAATATCCTTTTGAAATATTAACAGTCCGTATCTGACCCGCAAAATCATAAATATCTTCAAAAAGATATCGATGTATTTTTGCTAATCCTGCAAATTTTCCAATTTCAATGGTATCCAGTATCCCTTTCTCAAAAAGCTCAAGTGCCTTAATCTTGCTGATTTTTTCTTCTACTCTAGCTAACTCGAAAGTATCAGTTATACCCAAAATATTTTTTAGTGCCATATGATGATTCTTTCATACAAACTTCTTAGTAGTCGAGTTATCATATCTTTCTTCAATTAGGCCATAAAATATGAACAAATAACGCCATGGCCTAATTTTTGTCCTAATTCATCCAAGATTCTATGGAATGTGACGATACTCAATTGTACCGCCTTACAAGGGAATGTATTGATCTATAAAAAAGCCCTATTAGGACTACTTGTCACTGGAAAATGGCCTGCCCTGCAGGATTCGAACCTGCGACCTACGGCTTAGAAGGCCGTTGCTCTATCCAGCTGAGCTAAGGGCAGTTAACATTCTTAGAAACAAAAAAAGCTGCCATTAAGACAGCCTTTTGTATATGGTCGGGGCGAGATGATTCGAACATCCGACCCACTGCTCCCAAAGCAGTTGCGCTACCAGGCTGCGCTACGCCCCGAAAAACTAGATGATACTCTATTTAAACCTAGTACGTCAAGAAAGAAACGAATTAACTGTTTTATAAAACAATACCCGGACACTTAGCCGCAAGACGATGGGCAAATAATTCAGCATCAGAAATAGTTTCTGCCTCAACCATAAAACGTATCAAAGGTTCTGTCCCCGATGGACGAATAAGTACTCTTCCTCGATCTCCTAATTCTTTTTCAACACACTCTTTTTCTTTTAAAATTGCTTGATTTTCTTTCCAATTAAATCCTGGAACAACTTTTACATTGACGAGCGTCTGAGGAAATAGCTTTAAATCACTTAAAAAATCGGATAAAGTCGTTTTATGTCGACATAATGCTGACAATACTTGCAATGCAGAAATAATCCCATCACCTGTTGTATGCTTATCTAAACAAATAATATGTCCAGAACTTTCCCCGCCAATTAACCAACCTTTTTCCTTTAACATTTCAAGAACATAGCGATCTCCGACACTTGCTCTAGAAAAATCAATCTTAAGATTATTAAGAGCAACCTCTAATGCCATATTAGTCATCACTGTTCCGACGACACCTGCAACATGACTATATGAAAGACGATCTTTTGCAATGAGATAAAGCAGCTGATCACCATTATAGATTTTCCCCAAAGCATCAACCATTATTAAACGATCAGCATCTCCATCTAAAGCAATACCAAGATCCGCTTTGTATTCAATAACAGCTTTTGATAACATCTCTGGAGAAGTTGCCCCACAATTTTGATTAATATTTAATCCATTAGGATCTGCCCCTATTGCAACAACTTCTGCTCCCAATTCGTGGAAAACACACGGAGCAACACCATAACCTGCACCATGAGCACAATCCACTACAATTTTTAAACCTCGCAAATCATAATTCGATGGAAATGTACTTTTACAAAATTCAATATAACGACCGCGCGCATCATCTAACCGCCCCACTTTTCCAAGATGTTCAGATGCTTCACATACCATTGGTCTATCTATTAGCATTTCCATTTCTGCTTCCATATCATCAGGTAATTTATTGCCTGATGATGAAAAGAATTTAATGCCATTATCATGATATGGATTATGAGATGCTGAAATCACAATCCCAGCAGAAAGACGTAATGCCCGAGTAAGATAGGCTACGGCAGGAGTTGGAATTGGGCCAGACAACATCACATCAACTCCAGCAGAGGATAACCCCGCCTGAAGAGCCGCCTCAAGCATATAACCTGAAATTCTTGTGTCCTTTCCAATTAATACAACCGGGGAATTTGTTGATTGACTGTTTTTTGTTAAGACTTTCCCCGCAGCATATCCCAGTTTCATGACAAAATCAGGCGTTATTGGCAACTGCCCAACTTTCCCCCTTACACCATCTGTGCCAAAATAACGCCGTTTCATAAATCTCTCCTAAAAATCAATGGGTTGCTTTCCAGATTTTAATTGCATCTACCGTTTCACTAACATCATGAACACGTAAAATCATCGCATGATTTTCTATAGCAACTAATGCTGCTGCAATATTACCTGCGAGTCTTTTGTCGACAAGCTTTCCTGTTATCTGTCCAATAACTGTCTTTCGAGATAATCCTGCCAAAATAGGAATTCCTAACTTTTCTTTTAAAACGGATAAATTTTTTAATAGTGTCAGATTATTCTCTTTGGTTTTACCAAAGCCAAACCCAGGATCAATCGTTATCCGTTCTTTCTCAATCCCTAATGCCATCAAAGTATCTGATTGTTGTTTCAAAAAATGATAAACATCACTTACCACATCATTATACTGTGGTTGATTCTGCATCACTTTAGGAATACCCTGCATATGCATAATACAAAGACCGCATGTAGCAAAGTCTTTGACAACTTGCTTAGACTGATCAGATTGAAATCCATAGATATCATTGATCATATCTGCTCCCGCATTTAATGCAGCAAGCATTGTTTCTGGTTTATACGTATCAATAGAAAGTGGTTTCCCACAATCTTTTAACGCTTCTACAACGGGTAAAAGACGATCAAGCTCTTCTTGAAGAGGAACAGGATCTGCTCCGGGACGAGAAGATTCAGCGCCAATATCAATAATATCGACCCCACATTCAATCATTTCCTCCGCATGTTTTAATGCCGAAGATAATGAAACATATTGCCCTCCATCAGAAAACGAATCATGAGTAATATTTAATATTCCCATAACAAGCGGTCTGGCATCAGGACCTTCCATATTAAACCGATATCGGCCACACTGAAAAATATTCATATCAAATATCTAAAAAAAGGGCGAGCCACTTTAGCTCACCCTTTTTATCCTTTAAATCACGACTTTAATTAACTGTTGATCCATTTTCTTCTACATCAACATGATCAATTGGAAAGTTTTCAATTCCTTTCATGACATTATCAATTTGCTGAGCATCAAGTGTTTCATGTTCAAGCAAAAGTGATGCCATTTTTTCCACTTTATCTTTATTAGATTCCAGCAAATTTCTAGCAACGGCATAGCGTTCATCCAATATTCTCCGAATCTCTGCATCAACTTTTTGCTGTGTTGCTTCTGAAATCGTTTTAGTGGTCATGCGAGCACCGAAATAAGAATCTTGTTCAGTATCTTCATACACCATCACCCCTAATTCATCAGACATCCCAAATCGAGTTACCATTGCCCGGGCTAATTTTGTTGCACGCTCAAAATCATTGGAAGCACCCGTCGACATTTGATGCATGAAAATCTCTTCAGCAATACGCCCGCCTAGCAAAATTGAAATGTCTTCAAGCATTTTTTCCCGGTACATATTAATACGATCTTGCTCTGGCAACTGCCAGGTTAATCCAAGTGCTTGCCCTCTTGGCATAATTGTAACCTTATGAACGGGATCTGCCTTAGGCAATAACTTCGCAACAACCGTATGCCCAGACTCATGATATGCCGTATTTCGTCGTTCTTCTTCACGCATAACAAACGATTTACGTTCAGGTCCCATTAAAAGCTTGTCTTTGGCATCTTCAAAATCCTGCATTTCAACAAGACGTTTATTTTTCCTTGCAGCAAAAAGTGCAGCTTCATTCACTAAATTAGCAATATCTGCGCCAGAAAAACCAGGCGTTCCGCGAGCAATCACATTAGGATTAACATCAGGGGCTACTGGAACCTTACGCATATGAACATTTAAGATTTGTTCTCGCCCTCTAACATCAGGCAATCCCACAATAACTTGCCGATCAAACCGTCCTGGACGCAGTAAAGCCTTATCTAACACATCTACCCGGTTAGTTGCGGCAACAACAATCGTACTTGAATTCGGTTCAAACCCATCCATTTCAACGAGTAACTGATTCAGTGTTTGTTCACGTTCATCATTACCGCCTCCCATACCAGCACCACGATGTCGACCTACCGCATCAATTTCATCGATGAATACGATACATGGGTTATGTTTTTTAGCGGTTTCAAACATATCACGCACACGGGATGCGCCAACCCCAACAAACATTTCAACAAAATCAGAACCGGAAATTGAGAAAAACGGAACCTGCGCTTCACCAGCAATTGCCCGAGCCAACAATGTTTTCCCTGTCCCTGGAGGCCCGACTAATAACATTCCTCGAGGAATGCGTCCCCCCAACTTTTGAAATTTACCGGGATCACGTAAAAAATCAACAACTTCAGCGACTTCTTCTTTTGCTTCATCACATCCTGCCACATCGCTAAATGTGATGGTATTATTCTTCTGATCAATCATTCTCGCTTTCGATTTACCAAAAGAAAAAGCCCCGCCTTTACCGCCGCCTTGCATTTGGCGCATAAAAAATATCCATACCCCAACGAGTAAAATCATTGGGAACCATGAAATAAGAATTTGAGACCAGAAAGAAGGTTCTTCAGGTGGTTTGACATCAAAATCAATACCATTATCAACTAAATCTCCAACAAGCCCTCGATCAAGATAGGTCACCCCTGTACGAACATGTTTACCATCTGAGGTAGTGGCTGTTATGGTTCTGTCTTCAATAACAACATCTTTAATACGTTTCGACTTCACATCATCTAGAAACTGAGAATAATTGATGGGCTCAACATTTTCAGAGTTACTACGATCGGTAAAGTGTTTAAATGTCGTCAGAAGAACAATAATGATGGCAGTCCAAATACCCACCCTCACAAACATATTATTCACAAAAACTCCTTAGACGCAGATTTGTTAATTTCAGACAGATTAGACATTTTACAATCATTTCTATAGCTACGCTATTGCTCTCTATCCGATATTATATTTCCATTGTGGCATTCTATAATATTGGATCAACATCTTGGTAAAAAATAATAAAAAAATAAATTGATTCATATCGATTGCAATTTATAGCCTATTTTATTGATTTTTTAACCGCTGCCCCAAAAGAAAAATTTCAGACGAATAATTTCGACTTGCTTTAGGCTTTTTCGGCGTCACGATTTGAAAAGTTTCTCGAAATCGGGACAAAATATTATTATACGTACTGCCATAAAAGCATTTCACTAATAATGATCCTGATGGCTTTAAGTGCTGTTGAGCAAAATCTAAAGCTAGCTCCATTAAATATTCAACCCTTGCCGCATCAGCAACAGCAACTCCTGACAAATTCGGCGCCATATCAGACAACACCAAATCGACACTTTTTCCTTGCAATATTTCTTCTAATTTTTGCAAAGTCTCATCTTCACGAAAATCCCCTTGCAAAAAATGGACCCCAGAGATCGGCTCCATAGGCAACAAATCCAGCCCAACAATAATACTATTTAAAGATTCAATTTCTTGATGACCTAATTTTCTGCAAACATACTGAGACCAACTCCCTGGTGCACATCCTAAATCGACAATCACTTGACCTGCTCTTATTAAATGAGCATCCTCATCAATTTCTTTTAATTTATAGGCAGCTCGAGCTCGAAACCCTTCTTTCTGTGCCAATTTTACAAAGGGATCATCTAAATGATTGCGCATCCAACTTTTATTGAATTTATTTTTTGCCATTAGCGTAGAATATAACTTTTAGAAAGGAAATAATGCTGAAACTCACTTCAACACAACGCAGTAATTTAAAATCACAAGCACACAGTCTAAATCCTGTTGTTATTATCGGCAATGCTGGGCTAACTGATGCCGTCTTAAAAGAAATTGATACTAACCTCAATGCCCATGGTCTTATTAAGATTCGTGTCTTTGGCGATGATCGATTAAACCGTATTGAGTTACTTCAAACCATCTGTTCTCAACTCAATGCCGTTCCAATTCAACATATTGGAAAACTTTTAGTGATTTATCGCCCTAAAAAAGAAACTGATCACAAAAAAACAGACTCAGACAAAAAAGGGTTAAGGACTGTTATCACTTTTAAACCAGGATCCGGTGCAATTAGAAATCGCGTCAAAAAGGTAACGATCAAAGGAAATGAACGCGTTACTCAAGGTGGACAAATCAAACGTCGTAAAAAACGATTGGCAAGCGCAAAGAAAAAAGCACTTGCCATTTGATCTTTATTTAAATAAATAGAACATCCAAGATTTCATATTCACGCACACCTGCAGGTGCTTTTACTTCGATAACATCGCCCACTTCGTGACCAATTAATGCTCTGGCAATCGGAGATGTTACTGAGATCTTGGATTCTTTCAAGTCGGCTTCATCATTACCTACAATCTGATAGCGAACTCGGTTTCCTGATTCAAGATCTTCTAATTCGACAGTTGCTGCAAAAACAATCTTACCATTGGTATTTAATTTTGTAGGGTCAATAATCTGTGCAGAACTTAATTTACTTTCAAGTTCTGCAATACGTCCTTCGATAAAAGCTTGCTTTTCTTTTGCAGCATCGTATTCAGCATTTTCTGATAAATCACCATGTGAACGAGCTTCAGCAATTGCTGCAACAATTTCATATCGATCTTTTGTTTTTAATCTCTGAAGTTCATCACGCATCATCTGCGCCCCTCGAACTGTCATTGGAATGGAAATCATTTTTCTTTCTCCCAAAAAACTGCGAGGCTTTTAGCGCATTCACGCTAACAAGCCCCGCTTGTAAGTTTTCTATTTAATTAGTGCAATTGCTTATGAAGAGATTGAAGATCATAGACATTAATTTTATCCATGCTTGCAATCCCTTGCACAGCAGCCTCTGCACCAGCGATAGTTGTAATCGTATTAATACGTGCCGCTAAAGCGGATGTACGGATAATACGAGAATCCTGAATAGCCGTGCGCTTCTCTTCTACTGTATTGATAATCAAAACAACTTCATGATTCTTAATAACATCACCAATATGAGGTCGACCTTCCGCAACTTTATTGACAACTTCAACCTCTAAACCAGCATCACGAATCACTTTAGCTGTCCCTTTTGTCGCCATCACAGAAAATCCAAGTGCTATTAGATTTTTGGCAACATTGACAGCACGAAGCTTATCACTATCTTTTACAGACAAGAAAACTTTACCAGAATGTGGAAGCGTCGAACCTGCGGCCATTTGTGCTTTGACAAATGCTTCACCAAATGTTTGCCCCACACCCATTACTTCACCAGTGGATTTCATCTCAGGTCCTAAAATCGTATCAACCCCTGGGAACTTAACAAAAGGAAATACCGCTTCTTTGACGCAGAAGTGTGTCGGCATAGCTTCACCATAAATTCCCTGTTCGTCCAATGTCTGTCCTACCATACAACGTGCTGCAATCTTGGCCAATGCTCGCCCAGTTGATTTCGATACAAATGGCACAGTTCTAGAAGCGCGCGGGTTCACTTCCAAAACAAAAACAACATCTTTCATTTGACCATCAATGACTTGCCGTTGAATCGCAAATTGAACATTCATCAATCCAACAACATTCAACCCCTTAGCCATCAACGCTGTCTGACGTTTTAATTCTTCAACTGTTTCCTGAGACAAAGAATATGGAGGCAATGAACAAGCAGAATCTCCAGAATGAACCCCAGCTTGCTCAATATGTTCCATCACGCCACCAATCACAACGCGTTTCCCATCAGAAATACAATCGACATCAAGTTCGATCGCATCATTTAAAAAACGATCAAGCAAAACAGGAGAATCATTTGAAACTTTGACCGCTTCTCTCATATAACGGTCTAATCCTACCTCATCATGAACAATTTCCATAGCACGCCCTCCCAACACATAGGATGGACGAACAACAATCGGATAGCCAATTTCTTTAGCATGTTCTTTAGCTTCTGCTTCAGTGCGAGCCGTTCTATTAGGTGGTTGGCGTAAATTTAAATCCTTTAATAACTTCTGGAATCGCTCGCGATCTTCTGCGGCATCAATCATATCAGGAGAAGTGCCAACAATAGGAACACCATTTGCTTCAAGATCTAAAGCTAATTTTAAAGGCGTCTGCCCACCATATTGAACAATAACACCATAAGGTTTTTCTCTATCAACAATCTCAAGAACATCTTCAAGCGTTAATGGTTCAAAATATAATCTATCCGAAATATCGTAGTCAGTCGAAACAGTCTCCGGATTACAATTAACCATAATGGTTTCATAACCATCTTCTCGCATGGCCATTGCAGCATGGACACAGCAATAATCAAATTCAATCCCTTGACCAATTCGATTAGGACCACCACCTAATACAATAATCTTCTTTTTATCGGTTGGCTGTGCTTCACACTCTTCATCATACGTCGAATACATATAAGCGGTATTCGTTGCAAATTCTGCCGCACATGTATCAACTCGTTTATATACGGGACGAATTCCAAATGCATGACGCTTATCACGAACCGCCTTATCGGTTGTTTTCAATAACCACGCTAATCGCTTATCAGAAAAACCCTTTTGTTTGAGTCTAAACAATGTATCACGATCAAGTTCCTCAAACTTCTGGTTATCTAACCACAACTCAATATCAACAATTTCCTTAATTTGAGAAAGGAACCAAGGATCAATGCGAGTTAAATGATGAACCTCTTCTAGCGAAAACCCTTGAGCAAAGGCATCTCCAACATACCATATACGTTCTGGTCCGGGCTCTCCTAACTCGACCTTAATCGTCTCACGATCTCTCGTTTTTTCATTCATTCCTTCAACACCGACTTCTAATCCTCTCAGTGCTTTTTGGAAAGACTCTTGGAAAGTACGACCGATGGCCATAACTTCTCCAACAGATTTCATTTGAGTAGTTAAATGTGGATCTGCTGCTGGAAATTTTTCAAACGTAAATCGAGGAACCTTGGTTACGACATAATCAATAGAAGGTTCAAATGATGCTGGAGTTGCCCCGCCTGTAATCTCATTTTTCAATTCATCTAAAGTAAAACCTACCGCTAATTTAGCGGCAACTTTCGCAATAGGAAAACCCGTTGCTTTCGAAGCTAATGCCGATGAACGAGAGACTCGAGGATTCATCTCAATCACAATCATCCGACCATCTTTAGGATTAATCGCAAATTGGACGTTAGATCCCCCCGTATCAACACCGATTTCACGCAAAATACCAATCGAAGCATTACGCATTAATTGATATTCTTTATCAGTTAATGTCTGGGCAGGCGCAACCGTAATGGAATCCCCTGTATGAACCCCCATTGGATCAAGATTTTCAATGGAACAAACAATAATACAATTATCGGCTCGATCACGAACCACTTCCATTTCAAATTCTTTCCAACCAATTAGCGACTCTTCAATAAGAAGTTCACTCGTTGGAGAAGCTTCAAGCCCTCGAGAACAAATCGTATCAAACTCTTCAGCGTTATAAGCAATTCCACCCCCCGTTCCTCCTAACGTAAAAGAAGGACGAATAATGACAGGAAAACCAATCTTTCTTTGAACATCCCAAGCTTCTTCTAACGTATGGGCAATCCCAGAACGAGCTGATGACAACCCGATTTTAGTCATCGCCTCTTTAAATTTTGAGCGATCTTCTGCTTTATCGATCGCTTCAGGTGATGCGCCAATGAGTTCAACCTGATATTTTTCTAATACCCCATTACGATACAGATCCAATGCACAATTTAAAGCAGTTTGCCCTCCCATCGTTGGCAAAATAGCATCTGGACGTTCTTTCTCAATAATTTTTTCAACGACCTTCCATGTAATTGGCTCAATAAACGTCACATCCGCCATATCAGGATCTGTCATAATTGTCGCAGGATTACTATTGACAAGAATGACACGATATCCTTCTTCTCTTAATGCCTTACAAGCCTGAGCACCGGAGTAATCGAATTCACACGCCTGTCCAATAACAATTGGACCGGCACCAATAATAAGAATACTTTTGATATCTGTACGTTTCGACATATTCTCTGAAAAATATTTCTGCTATTTTTAAGTAATAGCGTTCACTATCAATCTTGAGTTATTAAAAATTCAAGATGATATTATTGTTTCCCTTTGGCTTTAGCCATTAAATTGACA
This sequence comes from uncultured Oxalobacter sp., assembly GCA_934401755.1. GTDB lineage: Bacteria > Pseudomonadota > Gammaproteobacteria > Burkholderiales > Burkholderiaceae_D > Oxalobacter. Next base: position 10,781 of record CAKRSU010000025.1, on the reverse strand, counting down.
AATTTGTCAAATAAATACCCAGACTCTTCCGGTCCAGGTGATGCTTCTGGATGTCCTTGAAAGCAAAAGGCTGGACTATCTATCCTTTCAAATCCTTGTAAAGATCCATCAAAAAGAGACTGATGGGTCACTCGACAATTTTCCGGTAAAGTATCAATATCGACCGCAAACCCATGATTTTGCGATGTAATCATGACTCTTCCCGTTTGCAAATCCTGAACAGGATGATTCGCCCCATGATGTCCAAATTTCATCTTTAACGTTTTTGCACCAGATGCTAACGCCATAATCTGATGTCCTAAACAGATTCCAAAAACAGGAATTTTTTTGTCAATTAACGCTTTTGTGACATCAATTGCATAATCACAAGGTTTAGGATCACCGGGCCCATTAGAAAGAAATACCCCATCAGGCGACAATCCTAAAACATCTTCTAATGTCGACTGTGCTGGAATGACTGTCACACGACAACCACGCTCTGTTAGCATTCGCAAAATATTACGCTTAACCCCGAAATCAAACGCAACAACATGATATTTTTGTGATGAAGCATGCTTATACCCCGATTCAAGGGTCCAACAAGCTTCTTTCCAAGAATAACTCGTATTCGTGCTAACCACTTTGGCAAGATCCTGTCCCGTCATACTTGGGCAAGATTTTGCAAGCGCTAACGCTTTATCCGCATCTTTACCAACAACTATCGCACCGTTTTGTGCGCCTTTTGTTCTTAAAATACGAGTGAGCTTACGAGTATCAATTCCGCATATCGCAACAATACCCTGTTTTTTCAGATAATCAGGTAATGATTCTGTGGCACGAAAATTTGAAAAAAGAGCAGGAACATCTTTAACAATAAATCCAGCAGCCTGAACACGTCCATTCCCCGATTCAATATCTTCAGGATTAACCCCTGTATTACCGATATGAGGATATGTCAATGTCACAATCTGCCCCGTATAACTCGGATCTGTCAGAATTTCTTGATATCCTGTCATTGATGTATTAAAAACGACTTCCCCAGTTGTCTCTCCTGAAGCACCAATGGAATATCCATAGAATATGGTGCCATCTGCAAGCGCTAAAACAGCGGGAACCTGTTGACCAAAAGGAAATTGCAAGGTAACTCCTAATATTACACGACACTTCCCGCTATTCATTTAAAATGATATTGATCCTATTTCTAAAATATTCCCTTAGAAATATGGTACAGGCAGTGTGGTGATGGTTGAATATATCTAACATCCTCATTATAGCTGAGAACAGGTATCCCAGTAAACCAACACAACACTGACAAAGTTCGTTTACTGATAAGCTAATCCCATTGCTCGACGAACATCTTCCATTGTTTCTGCCGCTAATTGACGCGCACGTTTACAACCATGCGCCACAATTTCACGGACAAGTTTTGGTTTTGCGATATATTCTTTTGCACGTTCTTGCATGGGGGCCACCTCATTGATAACCGCCTCAATAATCGGCTGTTTGCATTGAATACATCCAATCCCTGCAGAGCGACATCCCTTTTGTACCCATTCTTTGGTATCTTCATTAGAATAGACCTCATGAAATAACCAAACCGGACATTTTGCGGGATCCCCTGGATCTGTACGGCGAACTCTTGCAGGATCGGTTGCCATTGTTCGAATCTTTTGAGTGATAGTCTGGGGATCATCTCTTAATGCAATAGCATTACCATAACTCTTAGACATTTTCTGCCCATCTAATCCTGGCAACTTTGAAGCTTCCGTCAACATAATAGACGGTTCAACCAAAATTTGTCGTCGACTTCCTAACAAATAACCATAAAGCATTTCATGATCTTTTGCCGAAATACTCTTTGCTAAATCTAATATACTCTTTGCTTGATCTAATGCGTTAGTATCACCTTTTTCTTGATATTCATTCCGAAATTGAAGAAATTGTTTGGATACTTTACCGCCTAATTTTTTAGCACATTCAATGGCTTTTTCATCAAATCCTTTTTCTCGCCCATACATAAAATTAAAACGACGTGCCATTTCACGCATAATTTCTATATGAGGCGTTTGATCTTCTCCAACAGGAACTCGACTTGCTCGATAAACCAACACATCTGCCGCCATCATCAATGGATACCCTAAAAACCCATATGTTGATAAATCTTTATGGGATAATTTTTGGATTTGATCTTTATAGGTGGGAACCCTTTCAAGCCATGATAATGGCGTATTCATTCCCATGAGTAACGTTAATTCAGCGTGCTCTAATACTTTGGACTGAATAAAAATCGTTGCTTTTTCTGGGTTTAATCCAGCAGCTAGCCAGTCAATGACCATATCCCAAGCATTTTTTTCAATAGCCTCAACATCATCATAATTCGTTGTTAATGCATGCCAGTCTGCAACAAAAAAGAGACTGTCAATTTCATTTTGGATTCGAACCCAATTTTTAATAGCACCATGATAATGCCCAAGATGCAGCGCTCCCGTTGGGCGCATGCCAGAGACTACTCGTTCAGGATACATAAGTCGTTAAAAAGATAAAAAATATAATAAAGGATAAAGAAACAAATTAATCAGCCAACTACCTAATAGCATAACCGGTCGCATCCAATAGGTCGTTACGCCGACATAAATTAATCCCATCAAAATAAAAAAACCATAGCGCTCTACTTTTGCAAAGCGATAGGCCAATTCTGGCGGCAATAAACTTAGCATTATGCGACCACCATCCATTGGAGGCAATGGAAAAAGATTAAATGCAAAAAGCACTAAATTAACAATCACTCCCGCATTAACCACTTTTACCAAAAATGGATTGCCAGAAAACACCATGACCACCGCCAATTTTAACAAAGTCCAAATAAACGCCATAATAAGATTGGAAAGCGGTCCAGCTAACGCAACAAAGATTGCATCGCGTCTAGGATGTTTTAACTGAGAAAAATTAACCGGAACAGGTTTAGCATATCCAAAAATAAAAGAAGAACCCGCAACTAAAAGAATCAATGGAATAACAATTGTTCCTAAAATATCAACATGTCTAATCGGGTTCAATGAAACTCTATTTTGCATATATGCCGTAGAATCTCCCAACCGATACGCCATATAGCCATGAGCAGCCTCATGAAACGTAACAGCCGTCAATAACGGTATCACCCAAACTGCTATAGTTTCTATCAAACCTTCAATAGAACCGAAATTCATATCGTCCTTATTATCATTCTTCAGAAATACCAATTTCTAACGGATTTGCTCGCCCTTTTCGAACCAACCGAGGGATATCATCCGTCAAATCAACAACCGTTGTTGGCTGCAGTCCACATACCCCACCATCCAAAACGGCATCAACAAGTTTTTGCAACCGATTTTGTATTTCCCAACCATCCGTCAATGGTTCCTCTTCATGCGGCAAAATAACGGTTGTACCAATTATCGGCTCTCCAACCACTTTCAGTAATGCTTGTAAGACAGGATGATCAGGAATCCTTAATCCAATCGTTTTTCGCGATGGATGAGAAAGACGCCGAGGAACTTCTTTTGTTGCGGGCAAAATAAATGTAAATGCGCCCGGCGTTGCCATTTTTAACAAGCGATACGCCGCATTATCAACTCTAGCATATGAACCCAGTTCACTCAAATCTTTACACAACAATGTCATCAGATGTTTTTCATCTATTTGACGAATTCGACGAATTCTATCCACTGCAGCCTTATCATCTAACCGACAAATTAATGCATAACTAGAATCGGTCGGCGCAACAACAACACCACCTGACAAAAGAATATCCGCAGCTTTTTGAATCAAACGCAACTGTGGATTTTGCGGATGGATTTCAATATATTGGCTAACCATAATTTCATCTACATATAAGTGCGATTGCGCAAAGCTTCAATCCTATTTTCAATAGGAGGATGGGTTGCAAATAATGATAAAAATGCTTCACCTCCATTAATCCCAAATGCCGCCACATTTTTAGGCAACAAAGCAGACTGCATTTGTCCTAATCGAAAAAGTGCATTTTCCATAGGACGTTCGTTCCCCATTAATCGTGCTGATCCTGCATCTGCAAAAAATTCTCGTCTTCTTGAAAACCATGCAACGATAATATTCGCAACAATCCCAAACATCACTTCACAAACAATCACTGTAAGAAAATACCCCATACCAACACCACGATCTTCTTCTGAATTTCGTGAAATAAAATTATCGATAACAAAAGCAACCACTCGAGCTAAAAAGACGACAAACGTATTTAAAACGCCTTGAATTAAAGTCAGTGTTACCATATCTCCATTAGCAATATGCGATATTTCATGTCCTAACACAGCCTCGATTTCTGATTCATTCATGCTACGCAACAATTCCGTTGACACAGCAACTAATGCGGCATTTTTAGTCGCCCCTGTGGCAAAAGCATTTGGCGCACCTTCATAAATAGCCACTTCAGGCATCGCAATTCCAGCCGCTGCAGACAACTTATGAACGGTATCAAGCAACCATTTTTCTGTTGAATTTCGAGGAGAATTGATCACAACAGCACCGGTTGACCATTTAGCCATTTGTTTACTCATTAATAACGATACGATAGATCCCGTAAATCCCACGATCAAAGAAAACAAAAGCAACGCATGAAAGTTGATTCCGCGTCCCGTTAAATATCGATTAACGCCTAAAAGCGACAACATAAAAGACATGACCAGAATCACTGCAAGATTCGTTACCACAAAAAGAAATACTCTTTTCACAAAAAATTCTCCAATTTCACATCAAACAGAGAGATAAAACGCGCATATTAACAGGAAAACGACTTTTGCTAATATTAAAAATATGTAAATTTATGAAACACCTAAACTATTCAACATTCAATCAATTGATATCGAAAATTTAGGATGACGCCAAATCGGCTTCACTTGACATGGAAAATCAGGAAGCATGCCAACATCAACAGCCGATTCTTCTGGTGCATGAAAATCTGACCCCATTGAAGCGAAGAAACCATATCTATTTGCCAATGCCGCATATTCTAAGTATTGATTAGGAGAATGACTTCCCGTTACCACTTCAATACCTTCCCCTCCCAACCGCTTAAATTCTAATAAAAACTCATGGATTGCCAAATCATTTAAATGATAACGACCGGGATGAGCAACTATAGCAATTCCTCCCGCATCATGAATCCATTCAATGGACTCAGATAATGTTGCCCATTGATGGGGAATATAAGCCGTTCCGCCTTCCTTTAAAAAACGATCAAATGCCTGCCGAATTGATGAACATACGCCAGATTCAACAAGATATCTCGCAAAATGCTTCCTAGAAATTAAACTTGGATTAGTCACATATTTTAACGCCCCCCAATAGGCGCCTTTCACACCTAATTCAGCAAATCGATCTCCCATTCGCTTTGCACGAACATTTCGTCCTTCTCGATTATGCTTTAGCCGTTCTATGAACTGAGTACTATCTTCATCAATATGCAATCCAACAATATGAATCGGCGTATTACCCCATGTAATTGAGATTTCTACGCCTGATATGATTTGTATCCCTAAACGACCTGCTTCAGCTTTAGCGGCACTAATCCCACCGACTTCATCGTGATCGGTTAGTGCCATTACTTTGACACCATTTTGATGAGCACGACGCACCAATTCAATGGGCGTTAAAATCCCATCAGAAATCGTAGAATGTGTATGAAGATCAATATGCGGCATATCTATCTCCTTTAACCCTTTTAAGAAGGACGCATCATAAACTGCTCAATATAAGCAGCAACTTGCTCAGGTTGGTCATGTTGCATCATATGACCTGAATCCGTTACAACAACATATTCAAGTTTGGAAATGCATGAAGCTCTTCGCATAATTTCCTTTTGAGCTTGTTGAGGATCTTTTTTTCTAATTCCTAACCAGGAAAATTCGCCTTCAATAAATAAAGTCGGCGCGGTAATCTTGCTCCAACAGACTAATATTTCATCCAATCTTGTTAAAGATGGAACTAACTTATGCTTGGGATCTGCCAAAAATCTCCATTCACCATTCTCTAATGGTTCTGCCCAATAGTTTGACAAAAAATCGGCTTTTTCTGCGGTTAACCGAGGATTATTCGCCATCATTTTGGCAATAACTGCCGCTCTATTTTTGTACTGACGCAATCGTTTAGGCTTCTTTTTGGCATCTAACCATCGAACAAGTCTATCATAAGCCATTTCTGGCTGATTTTCTGCAATACCATATCCCTCCATACTGACTAATTTTTCAATTCTATCAGGACGAAGCCCCGCATAGACACTAACAATTTTCCCACCAAGACTATGTCCAACAAGCTTTACGGGGGCTTTAGGAGAATAATAATCCAGTACGGCTTCTAAATCAGCCAAATAATCGGCCAACCAATAATCCCCTTTTGCCCATTCAGAATGACCAAATCCTCTAACATCAGGAGCAATAACATGCCAATCTTCTTTAAAAGAATCAACAACAAACTGAAATGATGCTGCGATATCCATCCAACCATGAACCATAAACAGTTTAGGCGCACTTTCTTTTCCCCAATGGCGAATACACAACTTTAATCCATTTGCATCAATAAATTCTGTTCGTGACGTTTTCATGATCAAAATGATTTAAAAAAAATAACCATTATAATCAAGCCTTTGGTCTCTGATGTACTTTATTTTACAAAATGAAATTAATTCATAAAAACAAAAACATACCATCTAGATAAATCATTTCAATTTGAATATTAAAATCCAATTTTTGGCATGCAATTCAAAGTCAATACGAACATCGTTTTTTAAACCCTCTAAGGTAAAATATAATTTTCTAATACAAAATAAAGTAGCTATGACAATCTATTGTCTTGGAGATAAAATTCCTAAAATTCACCCGACAGCTTGGATTGCCGATAATGCAACTATTATTGGGGATGTCACCATAGGCGCTCATACATCTGTTTGGTTTAATACGGTGATCCGAGGCGATAATGAACATATTACAATTGGCAAAAATTCCAATATACAAGATGGATCAGTATTACATGCAGATCCTGGATTTCCTTTAATAATTGGAGATGATGTTACTGTCGGACATATGGCCATGTTGCATGGATGTACCATTAAAAACAATTGTCTTATTGGAATTAAAGCGACGATTTTAAATGGCTCCCTCATTGAAACAAATAGTTTAGTCGGAGCTGGCTCTTTAATTGCAGAAAACAAACATTTCCCACCTAATGTTCTCTTAATAGGGATGCCTGCACGTATTGCGAAAACAATGGATGATATCCATTCGTCTAATCTATCCAAAATCGCAGCACATTATGTGACGAATCAACAATATTTCAAAAAGCATTTATCTGAATATGCTTGTTTCCCGATTAATAATGATTAAACTAATAATCATTTATCCATCATTAAATCATATTCAATCTAGACAATGAGCGATCAACTACAAAAATTCCTTTTCAAAAATGCAGATATTAGAGGATCTTTCGTTGAATTATCGAAAGCCTGGCATGCCGTATTACAACATCATTCTTATCCTCTTCCTGTTATTAAACTATTAGGAGAAATGACTGCCGCGGTGACGCTTCTTAGTGGAAGTATTAAGTTTAATGGCGCCACCGTGATGCAAATCCATGGCAGCGGTCCTATTCAATTGCTTGTCGTTGAATGCAACAATACCATGCAAATTAGAGCAACCGCAAAACTTAACGCACAAATTCCACTAACTGATATCAGTAACCCGATTGATTTAATTAATGCGGATGGTAAGGGGCGCTGTATTATTACTTTAGATCCCCATGAAAAAATACCAGGACAGCGCCCCTATCAAGGAATTGTTTCCCTTGAAGGAAAAACCGTTTCTGAGATCATTGAAAACTACATGAAACACTCGGAACAAGTAGATACCCGAATTTGGCTGGCTGCGAATAAAGAAACCGTTAAGGGATTACTCCTTCAAAAGATGCCTCCCAAACGCAATGGTTGGGGTGTTGTTATCAAAAATGAAGATGATGACCATCAATGGGAACATTTAACGGCATTAGCTTCGACTTTAAAAAGCGATGAAATGCTATCAACGGATATTTCGACACTACAGCATCGACTCTTTTGGGAAGAAAATATAACGAACTTCTCGCCACTATACCCAACCTTTCATTGTGGCTGCAGCCGAGAAAAAGTAAGCAATATGTTAAAAATGCTGGGCAAAAACGAAGTTAATCAATCCTTACAAGAACAAGGGACATTAAAAATTAACTGCGATTACTGCGGAAAAACTTATTCGTTTAATCAAACAGATTGCGACGCTTTATTTGTGCCATCTAAAGATGCCCCAGAAAAACAACAATAACAAACATCTAAGGGCAGTGCCCATACTGCCCTACTAATTACCGACTAAACACTTTTTAGATTGTTCTGCAATTTGTACCTGACAATCTTGCTTTAAAGTGAAGCATTCATGGTTTCTTTCAATAAGGTATTACAAGCCTCTTTGAAACGTCCCCATAATTTACGATTCTCTCTATTATCTAAAGGAAAAACTTCTGCGCTAGCTTGCCATTCCATCTGAATCACACGAAGTATTTTGCCAGCATCTTGATGAGCAGCATCCATTGCTTTAACTTTTGCAATCAGTGCTTCTCTGCGCTCAATTTCTAAACGAGTTCGTTCATAAAGTTTTTCTTTAACAGGCAAAAGAGCCGCTGACATTTCGGCATCAAGACGTTTCTTTTCATCTCTACCAACAATACCTAACTGTCGCCATGATTGTAATGTCTGACGATAAAAATGAATTACTAATTTCCAATTAACTTCTTTGCCTATTTTTTTCATACAAGCAAACTCTTGTTGAAATTTCGATGAAAATGAGGCGATCTCAGCAATTTTCTTTTCAGCATATTGGATATTCTTTTTCTTTTCATCCAACTTGGCTTTAGCATGCATTAATACTGGCGCATACGCTTTATTGCAAGCTTCATCAAATACCATCCATTGTTCATACGTTGCCATACCAGATATAGCATTGAGTTCTTTCCATTGTTCACGCAAGTGCATAACAGTATTAGCAAGATCATCAATACTTAAATGTTTACATTCAAGCGTATTTGCTGCTTCAATCAAATTTTCTCGTGATAATCGTTCACTCCACTTTGCCCAATCATTTAAACGACGTAATTCAGATTGCATCTGATTGAGTCTTTCAAAAGCTTTTTTTCCAACCACTTCACTGCTCAAATTCATTTGCCGCAATATATCATTATGCGATCTAGCTGCTTGAATAGAACCTGTATCTATTGCCTGACGCATCGCCATTAAATGAACATTGAATTGCTCAATATCTTCATCAGAAACATTCTGAGATTTTTGTTGTAAGGCAATTTGTTCTTCTATCAGAATTGCTTGTTCCTTTTGTTGCTTTTCATAAGCTACTATTCTTTTTCGCAATGCGCGATAACGCTCAAGCAATGCCACATAATGATCTTGGCAAACAAAAGGAAGTTCATTCCATTCTTGTTCAATGACTGAACTGTTTAAAGCACTCAACTCAGCTTGTTCATTCTTTTCTAACCATTCAAGCCTTAAATTGAATGCTTTAGATTCTTTTATTGCATTTTGCGTTTTAACCGTTAATTGCTGAATACTATCTGCAATTTTTTCTAACGTATTTTTTGGCAAAGACTTTATTTCGACTGAAGATTTCCAATCTTCTAAGCGTTTAGAACAATCCATTAATACTGGCACAATTTGTTCTGGTTCTTTTTCTCCTTGAGCCAGTTTATCAAGACAACTGACCACATTCCGGATCTCTTGCTGAAGAGATCGTTGATTTTTTAGCCTATCATTAAGCTGTCTTTGGTAATCTTCATAACGAATTTTTATGGCATTAGAAACAACGGGCTGATTCTTAATCAAAAAATGAGACCAATCTCGTTCAAAATTGGCAACCTGAGTGGGCGTTAATGTTGCATCATTAACTAATGCTTCTGCGCTAGCTAAAATGAGTTCAGCACTAGCTATCGCAGCTTTTGTTTGTTCTAACTCATTTAGACGAGATTGCACTAAACGATATACCCGACGATCGATTTTTTGCATTAATGTTTTCGCTTGCATCAAAGCATCAATAGAATGAAGTTTCAATGCAGCGATATAACGAGCATCAGCAAATCGAGTTTGAGTGATAAATTCAATAATGAGTGCTTCGTCTTCAGACAATTGTTCAGCATCCTTAATGGCATCTGCTTTTGCACTACTCTCAACAAGACTATTTTTTTTCGTGTATGGCTGAATTTCTTGATGAGCCGATTGTTTATGACCTAAAAATCTCAATAGAAAACCAAACATAGAGAACAATACTCGCCATTTTTCAAAACGCTATATGATAACAAGACATTGCTGAAATTGCTTTTCTTATAGACAAAAACTTATTTTATGACCGACTCCTCAATAATCAATTTCTAAACATTATTAAATCCAAAATAAAAAATCTAAAGAATATTTAAATTATATCTTTTAACTATCTTTAAGATACTCATATCATATTTATTAAAAAGCCCTGTGAAAAGATATTTCACAGGGCAATCATTTAATGCTTTATCAAGATAAAGGAGAATTTATCTTGATATGGGGAGCGATTGGTTTACCACATGTAACCAGCACCAACGGTTCCACCAAAGTGACCTTGGCTATTGCCAGAAGCAGTTGCTTTTAAGGTCCATTTGCCGTTTTCAGTGTTATGAGAGAAGCCGATTGCATAGCCTTGTTCTCCCATGTAGGTACCGGCAGCAGCTGCAATCAT
>CAKRSU010000024.1 GCA_934401755.1 uncultured Oxalobacter sp. | reverse complement strand
GGTGTGGCTGTGGCTGCTGCTCACAAGCGTTTTGCGATTCAGCATAATGCGGCTGCCGCTGATGCGCTCAAGTGATTAATTGAGTTTTTCTGATTAAATGCGCTCGCTAAAAATAGGCGTATCAGATGACTAAGAACCCTTGAAATAGATATTTCAAGGGTTTAATTTTAGGGACTAGTTAGCAACGAAAACCCATTGACTATTTTTTTAAGCAATCCTTTTACATTGCTAGATGTCACGACTTTCTGACCTGTCTGACGCTCAACATCAAGCCTTGCATGACGTGCGACCTCCCCTCCTGCTTTTGCAATTGATGTATGTTCTTTCATTGTTTTGGGATCACGACTTTTTGAAATTTCGGTCGTTGTTTGCTCAGCAAGCATGGTTAAAATAAGTTCCATGGTTGTCATATTGTCGCGTAGATTTTCTTTTTTGAGCCCCTTGAGTTTTTTGTGTTCTTTAACACTTAAATCTGACCATCTACGATGAATAATATCTGTCAATACCCCATACTGACTATCTTTAACGCCTCGCTCGCTCCACTCGTCTGTCAATCCGTTTCTAATTCGAATTCCCATCATTCGTTGATCGATCCATTCCTTATCATATCCTTTTGCAAGGTATGTCGCACGAACTCGATCAAGCGCAATCTGTGGATCTATAGTTTCATCTATTCTCTCCGCTCCAACCCGTGCAAGCCATTGTTTGACGGGTTCTGCTTTAGGAGATGGGATTGATTGAATGATTCGAAAAAGCTGCTCAACTGTCGCGGAAAGTGTCTTACGTTTCTTCCCGTTTCGTTCCATTACTACCTGGGGACAATTTGTCCCTATGTAGGCAGCAAGCTGTTCATCACGCTTCCTTATTTTCTTAAGATAGTCTGTAGGATTCACACTATCTGTAAGAAGCCCAACAATATCAACAACTGATAAACATTAATCCATTCTGAATTTAATACCGCTCTTCTTTAGGATGTATTATTGATGCTAATACGCCCGTTCAAAAACGGGCGTATTTATGGAACGATTAAAACAAATTGAACTTAAAATTTATTCTCTGAAGTACCAAGGCGAATTCCTTGATTAAGTTTTTCAATCGCCAGTAGAATTGCGGCTTGATCTGCCGTTGCATAATTCTCAAGCAATCCATTAAATAAACGAGCTACCATCTCGGTTAATGGAATCTGAAGTCCTACTGATTCAGCGGCAGCCAAAATATTCGCATGATCTTTAGCTTGGCTCTTAATCTGACCGCCAGGCTTAAAATCTCGATCAAGCATACGCTGACCATGAAGCTCTAAGATACGACTTTCAGCAAACCCACCACGAATGGCTTGACGCATCGCAACGGGATCTGCACCGCCTGCCTGAGCCAAAAGCATGGCTTCTGCAACAATTGCAACTGTCCCACCAACAATAAGCTGATTACACAATTTCGCAATCTGCCCACTCCCTGTCGGACCAACCCGTGTTGAATGTCCCATTACATGAAATAAGGGCTCGGCTCGCTGAAAATCAGCTTGAGAACCCCCCGCCATAATCGCTAATGTCCCTGCTTCAGCTCCAACTACGCCGCCTGACACCGGTGCATCCATAAATGCGATTTGCTTTTCAGCTAGCATCTTTCCGACTTCAATCGCTTCAGACTGTTTCGTCGAACTCATATCGATAACAAGCGTTCCTGCTGCAAGATCAGGAAGCATCGCTTGAACAACAGTCTTCACAATAGGCCCTGCTTCAAGCATTGTAATCACAATATCAGCGCCTTTTACTGCTTCTTTTAGCGTTGCTGGCACCTGTGCGCCCATTTCTGAAAGAACTAAGGCTTTTTCTCGCGTTCTATTCCAAGCTCTTAAAGGATAACCTGCCTGCAATAAACGGGTTGCCATCGGCCTTCCCATCAGACCAATTCCAATAAAAGCAACGACTGGCTTTTCCATTTGATGATTCACAAATAACCCACTATTTTTTCGGCATTATTAGAAATGATAAGCCCCTCGTAAAACAACGAAGTTTTCACCATCATTTGGCTCTTTAATACCACCATTTGAGTAATGTTGGATTCTTAATCCTAAATCAAAATTATTGTTGAACACATAACCTACGCCAACATGATCCGCAAATTCAAAAGAAGTAGACATCTTGTTATCATTATTGTTGTAAGTTTCAGAGAAGAAACTTACACCCACTGCAGCTTCCGCATACCACCCCTTTTTGCTTGCATGTTCCCAACGCCATACAGGTGTTAGACCAATAACGCCTAGATTCTGATCGTCATTTTTATCCCGATAACGATCACCATGCCACCAGCCTAAATTGAGATCCCAGTAACCGTTTAAATGATAACCGCCTTCTGTTCTAAACCAATCTTTATTCCAATCCCATTGAAAACCAACACGAGCTAATTGGACATGGTCTCCCGCCCCAACTTCAAAAGAGACACCATCCGGTGCAAATGGACTCTTCGCATCATCTGCCTGAGCACTCATAGAAACGACTGCTAATGAAACAAGTGCAGCCCCTAAACATTTCTTCATTAATCCCATGATTTTGTCCTTTCTAAGCGATCCAATATACGCAATACCTTTTTAAATCTTTGCTGCAAGCTTTGAAGCAATGCCTGTATAAGTTGCAGGCGTTAACTTCATTAATTTTTCCTTGGCTTCTTCTGGGAGAGCTAATTTCTGAATAAATGCATGTAAGTCCTGTTTTTCAATTCCCTTGCCACGTGTTAATGCTTTCAATTGTTCATAAGGGTTTTTGATGCCATAGCGACGCATCACTGTCTGAACAGGTTCTGCTAAGACTTCCCAGGAATTTTCAAGATCTTTTGAAATTTTATCGGCATTAACTTGAAGCTTATTTAAACCTCTTAAACAACTATCGTACGCCAAAACAGTATATCCCAATGCAATACCGATATTACGCAAAACGGTTGAATCCGTTAGATCTCGTTGCATGCGTGAAATAGGCAGTTTTTCCGCCATATGTTTTAATAATGCGTTAGCAACCCCTAAATTACCTTCTGAATTTTCAAAATCAATCGGATTGACCTTGTGAGGCATCGTACTGGAGCCAACTTCTCCGGCCTTTGTAACCTGTTTAAAATACCCTAAAGAAATGTAATTCCATACATCTCGATTCATATCAATCAAAATGGTATTTACACGTGCAATCGCATCAAATAATTCAGCAATATAATCATGCGGTTCAATTTGAATGGTATATTCGTTATAGGTTAGCCCAAGATATTTTTCAACAACATGCTTTGAAAAACGTTCCCAATCAAATTCAGGGTAAGCCGCATAGTGCGCATTATAATTACCCACTGCCCCATTCATTTTCCCCATAATCTCAACTGACTTGATTTTGTCAGCAGCACGCTGCAGCCGTGAGACAATGTTTGCAATTTCTTTGCCAAGCGTAGTGGGACTAGCGGTTTGTCCATGCGTACGAGCCAACATCGGTAAAGCGGCATTTTCATGTGCCATACTACGCAACTTATCAATAACAGCTTGCAATGCCGGTAAAACAACTTCATCACGAGCCGATTTAATCATCATGCCATGAGAAGTATTATTAATATCTTCCGATGTACATGCAAAATGGATAAACTCAGCAACCGGTTTGACTTCTTCCGTAATTGACGGATCAACGGTTACTTGGCGGGGATTTAATTGAGCAAGTTCTGGGGGAAGTGGCAATCCAACCGATTCTTTAATCCAATATTCGACCGCCTTAACGTCATGATTAGTAATGGCTTCGATTTCTTTAACTCGACTGGCATCTTCTACCGAAAACTGTTCAACAAGTGCATTTAAGAACTGCGCTGTTTTTTCTGAAAAAGGCTTAATCTCAGAAAACCCTGCCCGAGATAATGCCATCAACCACGCCATCTCAACCTTCACGCGATGACGCATAAATCCAGATTCAGAAAGAATAGGTCTTAAAGCCCCTGTTTTTCTAACATACCGTCCATCTAACGGAGAAAGGGCTGAAAGTGCAGAAAGTTCCATAAGTGATCACTCGTTAAATTAACACATCTAACAAGTTTATCATCTTCCTGCATCTAAATTGAATATGTATATTCTATTCCCGCTTTCCTGACGTATATCAGACACACCTCTTAGATAATTTCCAAGAAACTCATATCCTACATACAAACAGCCAAGCCATGAATTCTTTATGATTTTCGGAGAATTTTTCTCAGAAAAACAAAATATGCCAACAAACGAAATTTATCCTTATGCAGTATGTAACGCCGTTTGGTTATCAATAATCCCCCCACCTAAACAAATGTCTCCATCATAAAAAACAGCAGACTGCCCAGGGGTAATTGCCCATTGAGGCTGTTGAAATTGAGCAGAAAACGATAACGAATCCTCAATTTTTAGCTGACAAGGGATATCTTTTTGACGATAACGCGTTTTTACAGCGAGATTTTCAATCGTTGGCGCTTCTTCTGCAATCCAACTTGCTTGTTGCGCTTTTAATGATGGTGATAATAGCCAAGGATGATCATGTCCTTGAACCACATACAATGTATTGGTCACGATATCTTTTCTGGCAACATACCAAGCATCACTGGTACCGTCTGACTTTCGAAAAGCTTTTAGCCCCCCAATTCCAATCCCTTTTCTTTGTCCAATCGTATAAAAACTCAGTCCAACATGTTCTCCAATTTGTTTGCCATCCGGTGTTTTAATTGGTCCCGGTTTATACGATAAATATCGATTCAAAAATTCTCTAAAAGGACGTTCTCCAATAAAACAAATCCCCGTTGAATCTTTTTTTCGAGCATTCGGCAATCCAATTTCAGATGCGATTTTACGAACTTCTGTTTTTCGAATATTCCCTAATGGGAAAATGGTCTTTGATAATTGTTTTTGGTTTAAGCGATGCAAAAAATAACTTTGATCTTTTGAATCATCGGCGGCTTTTAATAATTCAAATCGCCCATTAACTTCACGAACTTTGGCGTAATGCCCTGTTGCAATCTGCTCTGCCCCCAAATTGATCGCATGATCTAAAAAGGCTTTAAACTTAATTTCTGCATTACAAAGCACATCGGGATTAGGCGTTCTTCCCGCTTCATATTCACGCAAAAAATCTGCAAAAACACGATCCTTATATTCTTCAGCGAAATTAACCACCTCAATATCGATACCAATAATATCGGCAACGGTTACTGCATCTAACCAGTCTTGTCGAGCCGAACAATACTGTCCATCATCATCGTCTTCCCAGTTTTTCATGAAAAGGCCAATCACATCATATCCTTGCTGCTTTAACAACCAAGCGGATACCGAAGAATCAACCCCGCCAGACATGCCAATCACAACTGTTTTCTTTACCACAGCCTTATTTTCCTTTCAATGAATCACGATGGAACAATTTTGTTCACGAATAACGTTAGAACATATACTATTTTATCGCATTGTTTTTCGACTCAATGTTTCAAATATTTTTTCAATCGCTAATATTACGGTTTTTCCCAACAAATTAAGTGGTCAAAATACCAATTAAAGTGGAAAGATTTTGATTTTTTTCATTTTTCTCCCAAAAATTGTGTATCATTAGTCGTTTTCCCTATTGTGTGAGGAAATCAGTCATATTTAGCTTTTATCTGATTGCATTTCGATTGCTAACAACCAGCAATGTTGATTGTTGGATAGATTATTGTGATGTATTTTGATAGTGAAACGAACAAACTAAACCAAAAAATTTCGTTCGTAGGATTTCTGCACACTTTTGCTGATTTATAATAGATACGATTTGCACATTGCTGTGCATGAACTGGTTTTGTAAACAGGAGAAATTGACAATGCAACGGATTATGTTACGCGGGAAAATCCACCGTGCGACAGTCACCCAGTGTGATCTCGCTTACGAAGGATCCTGCGGAATTGATGAAGATCTTCTCGATGCAGCAGGCATGATGCCTTACGAGAAAATCGACATCTGGAATGTCAATAACGGCGAGCGTTTCTCAACTTATATTATCCCAGGTAAGAGAGGAAGCGGTATTATCTCTCTTAATGGTGCGGCAGCTCGATGCGCACATTTAGGAGATTTGGTCATTATTGCAACTTTTGGACTGATGAATGATGAAGAAGCAAAAGCATTTCGTCCTAAAGTTGTCTTAGTTGACGAAAAAAATCAGATAACCGCTGTCAAAAACTAAGCGTTATCCGTTTTTTATTTCGATTTAAAATGGCAGGAAAACCCTGCCATTTTTATTGGCATCATTTTAGTGGAGCATTTAATGCATTTAACGTTTCAAGCGTATTAACGTTATGCCAATCTCCCCGATAAATTTCTCCCCCCACCTGTTTTCTGGCAATATATTCGCGAAGAATCGCACTAAGCGGCATTTTTTCACCTGGCGTAATAACATCAAACATCGACATCCGATAAACCCCGATTCCAGAAAAAGTCCACTTTGGTTCCCCCTCATTACTTACCGTAAATGCATTTAATGCGAAATCACCTTGAGGATGAAAATCAGGATTTTTGACCAGATACAACCATGCCACATCGCGCTTAGAAAGATCGTGCGGATTTCCCCAGACATCATTATCCTCAAGAACCGTCATGACTTCTTTAAAATTGAAGTACGGACAATAAATATCTCCGGCAATCGCAACAAAAGGATCGTCTCCTAATAATTTGCGTGCATACGCAATGCCTCCTGCCGTCTCCAATGCAGCTTCTGGCTGCTCTCTTGAATAATACAATTGTGCCCCATACTGCGAACCATCGCCTAAAGCTTTTTCAATCATATGGCCCAAATGAGCATGATTAATGACAATTTCTGTAATACCGGCACGAACCAAATTAAGAATATGCCAAACAATTAAAGGACGCCCTTTTATTTCCAATAAAGGTTTCGGACAAGTATCCGTTAATGGACGCATTCTGTTGCCCCGTCCTGCGGCAAATATCATGGCTTTCATTCATGTTCCTCTTTTAAAAAGAATAAGCCGCTTGTGGTTTAATATCTTGCAATTCGTCCAGTAATTTGGCTAATGGCGCTAATTCACTGTAACGATGAGCCGTTTTACTGGCATATTTCATAACAAGCGGAATATCTTTTAAATAATGTGTTTTCTGATCGCGATGACTTAATCTTGCAAAAATACCTAACACTTTTAAATGACGTTGAACTCCCATAAATTCAAAATCACGGTAAAACTGATCAATATCCGGATTAACAGGTAATCCCATTCGACGCGCTTTTTCCCAATAACGAATTACCAAATCTAAAACTCTTTCTTCATCCCATTCGATATAAGCGTCTTTTAATAATGAGACCAGATCATAGGTAATCGGACCATATAATGCATCTTGAAAATCCAAAATCCCTGGATTGTCTTTTTCCGTTACCATCAAATTTCTGGAATGGAAATCACGATGAACAAAAACCTGAGGCTGCGCTAAATTATTAGCCAACAAAACATTGAATATTTTTTCAAGGGTGGCTTTTCTTTCAGGGGTTATTTCAAACCCCAAATGTTGATTAATATACCATTGTGGAAAAAGTTCTAATTCCTGCAATAAGGCGGCTCGATCATACTCTGGCAACAATTTGGGTTGACTAATTACTTGTATTCGAACTAAAGCATCTAAAGCCTGCCGATAGAGCTGATCTGCATTATTGTCTGTTAATTCGGCTAAATAAGTTCGATTGCCTAAATCGGTTAGCAATAAGAATCCTTTTTGAATATCTTTAGCTAAGATTTTAGGAATCGTAACCCCGCTTTGACCAAATAGTTCATCAACATAAATAAACGGCTCAACCTTTTCTTTATCAGGTGGCGCATCCATCACAATAAAAGAGCCATTATCGGAGTCAACTCGAAAATATCGACGAAAACTCGCATCAGATGAAGCGGGACGAATCGTTTCCACGTTTAAATTTAATGTCTCTAAGCTATTAAGCCAAGATATCAGCTGTGTGAGTCGGGAATCTGAAGAAATATTTAATGCTATCGTTGACATGAGAAAAAATTCTTTACATTATCGGTTTAAACTTCTCATATAATAAGCGATTCTAGCTGTTTTTTTTGCTGTTAATTTCAGTACATTTTTCCATGAACCGTTTTTTTGCCTTAAATAAGACCTATGCCTTACTTTCGCTCGTTGCAGCATTGTATGCTGCTGCTCCTGCATTTGCAGCTTTGACGCAGCAACAAAACAGCAAGCAGAAACCGGCTTATATTGAGAATAAAAATGCGCCCACCATTATCCGTGCGGAACAAATCACAGGACGAAATTCTCGTGATATGTACATGGATTATGATGTGGAAATCGAACGCGATCAAACTTTAATTACGGGCAACCATGGCGTTTTACACAATGAAGAAAATGAAACTGAAATGGTTGGCAACGTTTTTGTCCAACGTTTTGGCGATCAATTTGCGGCCCGTCAAGGCAATATCAATTTAGATACCCATGAAGGGACGCTTAAAAATGCTTATTACAAGATTGAAGCGAATAATGGTCAAGGTCATGCCTCTCGTATTGATTTAACGAGTAACAATACCACCGATCTTTTTGATAGTACATTTACAACTTGTGATAGCTTAGATCCTGATTGGTATCTTAAAGCCGACAAAATGCATTTAGACAATGGTCAAAATGTCGGTTATGCCAAAAGTCCTGTTCTTTATTTTAAAGATGTCCCCATTCTCGGCGCCCCGGCACTGACTTTCCCCGTTAATGGGGAAAGAAAATCTGGGATTTTGCCACCAACTCTCGGGATGTCTTCTAATAAAGGGGTTGATATTACTGTGCCTTATTACTTTAATTTGGCCCCTAACTATGATTTCACCTTATATCCCAATTGGATGTCAAAGCGAGGTCTCCAATTAGGCGGAGAATTGCGGTATTTAGGGGAAAACTATGAAGGTAATGCTTATATTGAATATCTCCCTAAAGATCAAGAAACGCATGAAAGCCGCTATCTGTATGCTCTTCAACATAGCCAACGCTTTGCAGATGGCTGGGCAATCAACTGGGACTATCGTGGCGCATCAGACAATCATTATTCCGATGACTTTGATATGTATCGGAATATGGGATCATTAAATAGCATTGCCGCATTCCGAGATTATGACGATGAAGACCAGAAACATAAGCTACGCCGTTATGGTCAAATCAGTAAATCGTTTAATACCACGCACTTTGGTTCATGGCATGCCGCATTAACGGCATCAGGATACCAGATTTTGCAGGATTGGAACGCCCCTATTGTTAGAGACCATTCTCGCCTTCCCCAATTGTCTTTATCTGGCCATCAAGATGATATTCATGGCTTTGATTGGCGATTTTATGCTGAAGCAACGCGCTTCTGGCTCGACAATAAAGACCTTGATATGTATTGGGGAGCCAATTGGAAAAGCATCAAAAACCGCTTAAAAGATTCGAAATATAAATACACGAATTACAAACAAAACCGTGGGAATCGTTATGTTATTGAACCGAGCATTTCTTACCCGATTATGCATGCCGGCTGGTTCTTAACCCCGAAAGCGGCTCTAAATATTACAAAATATAAACTAGAAGACTTAAATAACCGTTTAGTTCCTAATACCTCTTTAACACGCACACTCCCAACACTGACATTAGACGGTGGACTCATTTTTGAACGAGACTCAAGTCTATTTGGTGACGGTAGTATACAGACGTTGGAACCTCGTTTATTTTATGCTTATACCCCTTATCGGGATCAAAGCGATTTTCCAATATTTGACTCCAGTCGCTTCACTTTTGGATATGCCAAACTATTTGCCCAAAATCCTTACAGCGGCTATGACCGTATTGCCGATCAAAATAGCTTAACGGCTGCGTTAACAACAAAATTCCTTGAAGAAGACGGTACAGAGCGCTTACGCTTTACTGTTGGTCAAAAATTCAATTTCCAAAGACAACGCGTCTATTTATACAGTCTCTCTGATGATAATTCCCGAGACTATTCCGACTTGCTATTACAGGCAAACGGTCAGTTAACAAATGACTTTAGCTTTGACTCCAACTTGCAATATGGCATGAACGGGGGACAGATTAATAGCGGCAACATTGCAATGCATTGGAAACCGGGCCCCATGAAATCACTCAATGCAGAATACCGTTATATGCGCGATGAGATTGACTACGCAACAGGCTCTAATCTTAATCAGACCATTATCTCCGGCCAATGGCCATTGGGTGAAAGATGGTATATCGTCGGTCAGCATAACTTTTCTTTCTCTGACAGCCGTGTTGTTGAAAGTATCGGTGGGTTAGAATATAACGCAGATTGTTGGGTACTTCGGTTGATTGCTCAACATGAAGCCACTTCATCTAATGACAGTAATACCTCTTTTTATGTGCAGCTTGAACTCAAAGGCTTTGCAAGCTTAGGAAATAACCCTGTCAAAGAACTCCAAGACAAAATTACAGGTTATGATGCTTTAACGGAACGTTATCAAACAAATGATCTCTTTTAAGAACTTTTTTATGCATTTCGCACACCGCTTTGCTTTTAAACCATTCATCAGGGTATGGCTATTCTCATTCATGATGGTCTTATTTTTCGCGAGTCCAAGTATGGCCGAGCCTCAAACGACATCAGAAAATCCTGCTGAAGCCACTGAAACAACGCCTAAAAAGCATTCTCCTGTTGTCATTGATGCTATTGCTGCTATTGTTAATAAAGACGTCATTACCACATCTGAACTAAATGCACGCGTTAAAGCAATTACGGAACAACTATCCTCACAACATATTGCACTCCCCCCTGCGGATATTCTCCAAAAACAAGTTTTGGAACGAATGATCATTGAAAGTGCTCAGTTTCAATTAGCCAAAGAAATGGGCATTAATGTCACTGATGTTCAATTAGACAAAACCATTGCGATGATTGCCGGACAAGAAGGCAAAACCATCAGTCAATTTCAAGAAGCAACGGAGAAAAAAGGGCAATCTTTTGCCGCACTTCGAGAAAATTTACGCAAAGAAATCACCCTTCAGCGTTTACGTGATCATGAAGTTGCCAGCAAAATACAAATTAATGACGCAGAAGTTGATAACCTCTTAGGCGCTGATACGCCGGATGCAAGAATACCCGCTGAAGTGCGATTAGGCCATATTTTAATTAGAATTCCAGACAATGCTTCTGCTGAACAAATTGCTGAAAAAAGAGAACGTGCTGAAAAAGTGCTGAAATTACTGCAATCTGGCGGTGATTTTCAGCAAAATGCCGCGGCTTTTTCGGATTCTGATGAAGGACTCAGTGGCGGAGATATTGGCTGGCGCAGTACCGATCGACTTCCTCAAGCATTTGTCGAAGCGTTAGCCAATGTTCCAACAGGTGGCATTACCGGCATTATTAAAAGCCCGAATGGCTTTCATATTCTTAAAGTCATTGAACGACGCGAATCGACCGACCAATCACAACCGACAGCAACGGGTAATGCTGTTCAACAGCTTCATGTCCGACATATTCTGATTAAAGTGAATCAATTGGTTTCTGCAGATGAAGCAAAGCACAAGTTAATTGACTTAAAACAGCGCATTATTAACAATTCCGCTTCTTTTGAAGAGCTTGCAAAAACTTACTCAAATGATACATCGGCTAGCCGTGGTGGCGATCTCGGATGGATTTACCCGGGAGATACGGTTCCTGAATTTGAAAAAGCCATGATGGCATTAAAAATTGGAGAAATTAGTGATCCTGTGGAAACACAGTTTGGTTTTCATTTAATTCAGGTCCTTGAAAAGAAAACCGATGATATCTCCCAAGAAAGAAAACGCGCCATTTTAAAACAGAAACTACGCGAACGTAAAATAGCGGAAAATACTGAAGAATGGTTACGCCAACTTCGTGACCGAACTTATGTTGAATACCGTTTAAATAATCAGGATTAAGATTTTGTTACCAATCATTGCTATTACAACTGGAGAACCTGCTGGTATTGGGCCTGAAATTTCCATTCGAGGCGCCGTACGTTGTCTTGATAGTATTCAATCCGTTTTAATCGGTGATTTTAATCAGCTCTATCAATTAGCCGATAAAATGGGATACAGTCGATGGATACGAAAATTACCCGGTATTCCAACTTCTAAAGCAGAAATTGAAGCTTTATCGGGGAATATTGCAGTGATTGACTCTCCTTTAAAGGTATTTCCAATTGCCGGTCAATTAAATCCTCAAAATGGAGCGGCTGTTTTATCCTTTATGGATATCGCAATTGAAGGGGCTTTAAAGGGTGTTTTTGATGCGGTGACAACAGCGCCTGTCCAAAAAAGCACCATTAATGACGCAGGCATTCCATTTACCGGGCATACCGAATATTTTGCTGAAAAAACGCATACTAAACGAGTGGTTATGATGCTTGCAGGATTGATCCAGCAAAATAATGCGTTATCTGACACCATGTTACGTGTTGCTCTGGCAACCACTCACCTTCCGCTCAAACAAGTTTCAGAAGCGATCTCTATTGAAAGTCTAATAGAAATCGTCTCTATTATTGATAAGGATCTTAAAAATCGTTTTGGATTAGAATCGCCTAAAATTCTAATGACAGGACTTAACCCTCATGCCGGGGAAAATGGTTATTTGGGAACTGAAGAAATCAATATTTTAAAGCCAGCAATTCATGCTCTTCAGCAACAAGGAATTCATGTAACAGGGCCTTATCCAGCTGATACGCTTTTTCAGCCCCATTTTCTTGAAGATGCAGATTGCATTTTATCAATGTATCATGATCAAGGGCTTCCTGTATTGAAATATGCGACCTTTGGGCACGGTGTTAATGTCACGCTTGGGATGCCAATCATTCGAACATCTGTTGATCATGGAACAGCGCTAGATATTGCACAAAAAGGATTAGGAATTGCTAATGCTAATAGTATGTCATTTGCGCTTGAAACCGCCGCTGAGATGGCTATTATTCATTCACGAACAAAATGAAACATATTCCACGTAAACGATTTGGACAGAACTTTTTAAAAGATCAATCTGTTTTAGATGCAATTATTGACGCCATTGCCCCCAAGCAAGATGATTGTATGGTCGAGATAGGACCAGGAAAAGGCGCAATGACCGAACGTTTACTTCCTTATCTCAAACAACTAGCTGTTATAGAACTTGATCGTGACCTGGTCACTTTTTTACAGAAAAAATTTAGAAATGCTTCTTTAATCATTCATCAAGGAGATGCGCTCGCCTTTAATTTTCAATCACTACAAACCGATTTATCCTCTAAAGTAAGAGTCGTTGGGAACCTTCCTTACAACATTTCAACACCCTTACTTTTTCATCTGATGTCATTTGCAGATTATGTTGAAGATCAACACTTCATGCTGCAAAAAGAAGTGGTAGAACGGATGGCTGCTGTCTGTGGATCAAAAGCTTATGGTCGGTTATCCATTATGTTGCAATGGCGTTATGATATTGATATGTTGTTTACAGTGCCACCAACTGCTTTCGATCCTGCGCCTAAAGTTGATTCTGCAATCGTCAGGATGATTCCTAAAAAACATCCTATCCCTTGTCATATTGATTTGCTCTCTAAAGTAGTTACGCAAGCTTTTTCACAAAGAAGAAAAATCATTCGTAATACATTAGCACCGTTATTTACCGAATCTCAACTGGAGCAATCTGGTATTGATCCCGCTAAGCGTCCAGAACAACTTGAACTAGAACAATTTATCATGCTATCTAATCAACTGCTCGAATCTGATTAGGATCAAATACTTTTAAATGGTTTATATACATTATCCGAAAGTAAGCCGCAGCTTTAAAAGCAATAACTACTTAATTCTTTTTGCTGTTTATTATAAAAAAGCATGTCTATTGATTAGGTATGCTTTTTTATACTTGATATTCTTATTTTTTGCTTAAAAGTTGAAGATATTTACTGAGTTAGAGTCTGTATATTTAGTTTTTATCAAAAGTTTTTTACTGCTGATAATGTAAATGCACAGTCAATCTTCACTATTCTAGATAATCCTCTCCAACCTGTTGGAATTTCTTTTTGAGAGCATCAAAAAGGAAAATCATATCTATAATTGAGAGCTTCCTGACAAATTTCTTCAGTTTTTAGTGATTCTGGAACATATTCCAATGCATCTCCATAATTTTTAACAGCTTCTAAACAAAGTTCCACGGTTTTTAATGATTCCGGAACATATTGCAATGCATTTCCATCATTTCTAATTGCTTCTAGACAAAGCTTCTCAGTTTTTAATGGCTCTGGAACATATCTCAATGCATTTCCTCTGCTTTTAACTGCCTCTAAACAAAGTTCTACATTTTTCAATGCATCAGGAACATGCATCAATGCATTTCCTCTGCTTTTAACTGCCTCTAAACAAAGTTCTACATTTTTCAATGCATCAGGAACATGCATCAATGCATTTCCTCTATTTTTAACAGCTTCTAAACAAAGTCCCACGGTTTTCAATGATTCCGGAACATATTGCAATGTATTTCCATCATTTCTAATTGCTTCTAGACAAAGCTTCTCAGTTTTTAATGACTCTGGAACATATTTCAATGCATTTCCATTGTTTTTAACCATCTTCAGACAAATTTCTGCACTTTTCAACGCATCTGGAACCGATACTACCAATGATTTTTCATTACCTTTTATTGCTTCTAAATAAAATTTAAACGCCTTCAACGATCTTGGGACATACCGCAATACATAACCATTGCTTTTTACTGCTTCAAGATAAAATTCTGCTGTTCTTAACGCTTCTGGAACATACATCAAAGCATATGCATTATTTTTAACCGCTTCTAGGCAGATCTCAGCAGTTTTTAGTGATTCTGGAACATACCACAATACGCAACCATTGCTTTTTACTGCTCCAAGATAAAATTCTGCTGTTCTTAACGCTTCCGGAACATACATCAAAGCATATGCATTATTTTTAACCGCTTCTAGGCAGATCTCAGCGGTTTTTAGTGATTTTGGAACATATTTCAATTCGCATCCCAAACTTTTAACGGCCTCTAAGCAAAGTTCAATGTTTTTTAATGTATCTGGGATATATTCCAATACATAACCATTGCTTTTCACTACTTCAAGATAAAATTCTGCTGTTCTTAACGCTTCTGGAACATACATCAAAGCATATGCATTATTTTTAACCGCTTCTAGGCAGATCTCAGCAGTTTTTAGTGATTCTGGAACATACCACAATACGCAACCATTGCTTTTTACTGCTCCAAGATAAAATTCTGCTGTTCTTAACGCTTCCGGAACATACATCAAAGCATATGCATTATTTTTAACCGCTTCTAGGCAGATCTCAGCGGTTTTTAGTGATTTTGGAACATATTTCAATTCGCATCCCAAACTTTTAACGGCCTCTAAGCAAAGTTCAATGTTTTTTAATGTATCTGGGATATATTCCAATACATAACCATTGCTTTTCACTACTTCAAGATAAAATTCTGCTGTCTTTAACGCTTCTGGGACATACATCAAGGCATATATACTATTTTTAACGGCTTCTAAATAAAGTTCTGCTGTCCTAAATACACTAGGAACAGACTTCAATGCAGCGGGATCCTTTTTAACAGCTTCCATGCAAAGTTCAGCTGTTCTGAATTCCTTAGGAACATCCCTCAAACCACATTTATAGTATCGAATTTTTATAAGCCAATCGTCATAATCTTGCATAATCTATTCTTTCATATTAACTAATATTAGTTAATCAGAGATATCACTAAAATTAGATTATGCATAAAACATACGACATACTGCGACGCAAGAAAATTAAGTTGCATTTTTGCAATTATTTTTTCAGCACCACTGCAATATGAATTAAATCCGAAAACATTTAAATCTTATGTTTGTAATCACTAACTCTCCATTCTAATCACTCATAACGTAATTCATTGACAAATATCATCTTCAATCATTGAAAACATATTGGTTATTAGAATATTTTCTAGTGAAATTTTCGCCATCAGAAAAATACTTTGCCAGCAATACAGGAAATTATGAAATTTAGAAAAATAGGGGATTCTTTATTGGAGCAGGAATTTCTGATACATCAGAAATATTAATTCCGGACTGATAAGAAATTCCCACTTTTGCAAAAGGAAGAGATGAATTGACTTTAAGAAAATAACAACCGTTTCTTACAAAATCTTCGTTCCAAGCCACCATCCGATAGCAGACATCATAGCAGCGGCCGGAATCGTTAAAATCCACGCCCAAACAATATTACCGGCAACCCCCCAACGAACTGCTGATAACTTTTTAGAAGCGCCAACCCCGACAATTGCCCCAGTAATTGTATGAGTGGTTGAAACAGGAATACCAAATGCTGTTGCCATAAATAATGTCAAAGCGCCCCCAGTCTCGGCACACACGCCGCCAATTGGACGTACTTTGGTAATTTTTTGTCCCATGGTCTTCACAATTCGCCAACCACCAAATAATGTTCCGAATCCCATTGAACCATAACAAGCCACGATAACCCATATCGGCATATGATCGGTTCCCATCGAATAGCCAGATGCAATAAGCAACATCCAAATAAGCCCCATTGTTTTTTGGGCGTCATTGCCACCATGCCCCAAACTATATAAAGATGATGTAATCAACTGAATACGCCGTCCCCAACGATCAACTGTTCCTGGCGGGGTTCTGACAAACAACCAAGAAAGCACTAACATCATGAAAGAACCAAAAACAAACCCCAATACAGGAGCAATCACAATGAAAGCAACAATTTTCAAAATACCACTCGCAATGAGAGAACTCGCGCCACTTTTCGCTAAAGTGGCACCAATTAAACCACCGACTAATGCATGAGAAGACGATGACGGAATGCCATAATACCAAGTGATGATGCTCCAACCAATGGCCCCAAATAAAGCGCCAAAAACAATATAATGATCCACTACAGCCGCATCAACAATGCCCTTTCCAACCGTCGTTGCAACATGCAGATCAAATATGAAAATCGCAATAACATTCATGAAAGCAGCCACACACACCGCAACTTGAGGTTTCAACACGCCTGTTGAAACCACCGTTGCAATTGCATTTGCTGCATCATGAAAACCATTCATAAAATCAAATAACAACGCCAAACCAATAATAATGATGATTGCCGTCAGACTGACATGTATTGTTTGCATGGTTCTCTTTTCTTCACTTTAATTATTTAAATGAATCATTTATTTTCTTAGCAAATCATCAGGCATTTTCAATCACAATACCTTCAACAATATTGGCAACATCTTCGCAAATATCGCAGATGTTTTCTAGTAATTCATATAATGCTTTAAGTTTAATCAATGTCCTTACATCTTCTTCATTTCTGAATAACTTTGACACCGCTTCATACATCATATGATCATTTTCGGTTTCAAGCCGATCAACTTCTTCGCAAATATCAAGGATTTCTTTGGCATTTTTCATATTGTTCAGCATTGAAATCCCCTTCATGAGTTTTTCGCAACTGGTTAAACACAATTCAGCAAGACGAAATGCCTCTGGCGTTATGACTTTAATGTCATATAAAGAAACGGCTTGAGCAGCATCTTCAATTAAATCAATAATATCATCCATGCGTGAAATCAGCCGATGAATATCATCGCGATCAAGCGGTGTAATAAACGTTGTATGAAGCGCATTAACCGTCTCATAAGTGACGGTATCTGCTTGCTTTTCAAGGTTCTCAATAATATGCATCCGTCTCTCAAATTGATCCGCAGAATCTTTCATCAATTCAAGTAACTCTTTTGCACCTTTAACGCATAATTCCGCATGCCGATTAAACAAATCAAAAAATTTGACTTCTTTTGGCATAAACTTTCCAAACATTCTCACACCTTTCTGTCATACAACGGATTGATTCGTCTTTATTTTCCTCACAGCCATTTATCCGCTGTATTCCAATCCACTGGTATAGTTATCAAATTTCGTACAAGCACCCAGAAATGTTAGTCGAACATGGCCAATTGGACCATTTCGCTGTTTTCCCACAATAATTTCAGCAATCCCTTTGTCTGGCGTATCTGGGTTATAAACTTCGTCTCTGTAAATAAACAAAATTAAATCGGCATCTTGTTCAATCGCCCCTGATTCACGCAAATCGGACATCACTGGACGTTTGTTGGGACGCTGTTCGACAGAACGATTTAACTGAGATAAGGCAATGACCGGACAATTCAGTTCTTTAGCAAGCGCTTTTAGCCCTCTTGAGATTTCTGAGATTTCTGTGGCTCGGTTTTCTCCCATGCCTCCTGAAGACATCAGCTGCAGGTAATCAATGATAATAAGTCCTAATTTGCCACATTGACGGGCTAGTCTTCTTGCCCTGGCTCTTAATTCCATGCAACTTAATGCTGGGGTTTCATCAATAAAAAGCGGGGCTTCACTCATTTTCCCCATCGCATAGGTTAATTTTTCCCAATCAGCCTCTTGCAGTCGCCCAGTTCGTAATCGATGCTGATCTAACCGCCCCACAGATCCTAACATACGGCTTGCAAGCTGCTCTCCACTCATTTCCATAGAAAAGACACAAACAGGTAACCCTTGCTCAATAGCAACATGTTCCCCGATGTTTACGGAAAAAGCGGTTTTCCCCATTGAAGGACGTCCTGCGACAATAATAAGATCTCCGGGTTGCAAACCTGAAGTCATTTTATCAAGGTCAATAAAACCCGTTGGAATGCCCGTTACTTCACTGTCACTATCGCTGTTATATAACGTATCTATTCTATCGGCAACACCCGCTAACAGTGTTTTAAGACTTTGAAAACCTTGAGTATTTCGACTACTCTCTTCTGCAATCGCAAAGATATTGGTTTCGGCTTCATCTAAAATTTGTTTAACATCTTTGCCTTTTGTTTGGAAAGCACTTGCTGCAATTTCGTCAGAAATTGTAATGAGTTGTCTTAAAATACTTCGATCTCTAACAAGTTGAGCATAATGCTTAATATTAGCGGCAGATGGTGTATTGCTGGCTAAGGAATTTAGATATTCAATTCCTCCCGCCTCATCTTGCTTGCCGACAGCTTGAAGTGCTGCAAAAACAGAGATGACATCAGCTGATTTAGATGCCGATATCAACTGCATGATATGGTGAAAAATAAGACGATGATCAAACCGGTAAAAATCGCTTTCTTTTAAGCTTCCCCCCAGTCGATCCCAAGCTGAATTGTCCAGTAGCAGACTCCCCAACACCGCCTGTTCTGCTTCAATGGATTGGGGAGGTAATCGAATAGCTTCTAACTGTTGATCGATAACAGGCATAATTCCGTTATTAGTGATAATACTAAAATTATACCAAACCGATGAACCTGCCTGCGGGAATATATTGATATTTCCAGAATATGCCCTTAAAGCAACATAAAGCATCCTCCCGCAATAATCGTTGGTGCTAATGCATAAAGAAACAACGAAACCGGACTGATTGATTTATGCTCAAATGTATTTTTAAGCAACGAAAAACTAACAGGATTTGGTGCATTTGCAATAACCGTCAAACCACCTCCTGTTACGGCACCCGCAACTAATGCATATTTACTAATATCTGATAAATCTTCAACTAAAGATCCCAGATAAGTTAATGCCGCATTATCTGTAATCGCCGTTAATAATGTTGCGCCACCAAATAATACGGTGCTATTCATACTGGATAAAATAGGTTCCAACCACCATTTCTGTAATCCACCAAGAACCACTAACCCCGCTAAAAAGAAAGCAACGAGTAACCCTTCTCGTAACATCAAAGGACTCTGATAGCGATCATACGCATCTGTAAAGCCCAAAAACAACAAAAAGAGTCCTAAAAACACAACCGGATGATGGCTAAACAAAACAACTAACACCAAGACTACTAAATGAACCAACATCACCCATGAAGGGACTCGAGAAACATCACTCTCTTCAGGTTGTTTTTCCATAGAAAAGAGAACTTTTCTAAATACTAAAGAAGCAACCAATGCATTTAATCCAATAGCAACGACGGCTTTCCAACCAAAACTCATGAGCATATAGTGCAAATCCCAGCCCCATTTTCCGGCAACCATCAAAACGGGAGGTGCAGCATAAGGTGTTAATACCCCACCAATTGAAACATTGACTAATAAAATGGCAATCGTCAAATACCGCATGGACTCAGGAATTTTCTTGCTGAAAAAACGATCCCTTAAAATAATAGCCCCTAAAGTCATTGCAGCCGGTTCTGTAATAAAGGATCCCATCACTGGCACAATAGACAACGTCAAAAAATAATAGACCATTGTTCCTGGCAAAGGAATTAACTTATCTAATGCATTAATGAGTGATTGCGCAGCTTGTAAAATGGGGCGCGTTCCTGCAATTACTAAAATGGCAAAAACAAAAAGCGGTTCTGTAAAATCTCTCGTATCCAAATACTTCACCGCATTTTCATAACCATCGACTATGGCCATAAAGCCTAACAAAATAAATGCCCAGAACCCAAAAACAACCTCAACTTCCCCGAGTAACAGCCAAAGCCCTGAATTACTCCCATTTCTCTGGGCAAGACGCACAAAAAATTTGGTCGAAAAACTATGAAGTAATGCTAAAAAAAATAGTCCTGCGCCAATATATTCAATTAACGAAATTTGATCCATAGTCAAATGTTCTCAATACAAAAATAATCAATACGGAATCGCTATTATGCGATTATCATAAACTTAAAAAATGACCATTATTTTACAATGATAAAAAAACTGAAAAATGGCCAACTGACTTTGCTACCATCATAATAGAATCTATGATGGCTTGATTAATCCTAAAAATCCAAGTTAATACTATCGACTCATGATTTCTGAATTTGATCTCATTACGAAATATTTTACCAGACCCTCTTTTAAAGCTGATTTAGGTGTCGGTGATGATTGCGCACTTTTAAAACAAACCGCTAACCTACAGACAGCAATTTCAACCGATATGTTGGTATCAGGCACCCATTTTTTCCCTGATACGGATCCAAAACAATTGGGACACAAATCTTTAGCGGTTAATCTTTCTGATCTTGCTGCCATGGGAGCAACTCCGGTTGCATTTACACTTGCATTATCATTACCTAAATCTGATGAAAATTGGATTGCCCCTTTTGCCAAAGGAATGCTTGCTCTTGCTGATAAATATCAATGTGAATTAATTGGTGGCGATACGACTCGCGGTCCCTTAAATATATGCATCACAATATTTGGACAAATTCCAGTCGGACAATCATTACAACGTCATATGGCTCAACCTAATGACGATATTTGGATTTCTGGCACTATTGGCGATGCCCGACTCGCTTTAGCTCATATGCGAAAAGAATTGATCTTACCTGAGCAAGTATTCCAGCAAGTCCTTCCTCGTATGCAGCAGCCGATGCCTCGTGTTGAATTAGGAACTCATTTAAGAAATATCGCACATGCTGCACTTGATCTGTCAGACGGTCTTTTAGGCGATCTATCTCATATTTTAGATGCCTCTCATGTTGGGGCATCGATTAATACCGATAATCTACCAATCAGCTCGATCCTCGCTCAACAAAGCGAATCATGGCGCTTCCAATGCACACTTGGTGGTGGTGATGACTATGAACTCTGCTTTACTGCCCCCGAAGAGAAAAGAGCTCTTGTAATTGATGCGGGTATCCGCACAGGAATACCCGTTACTCGTATCGGAAAAATTGAATCAACGCCAGGAATTCGACTTTTCAACTCAAATGGTCCAGTTAACATCGGTAATATCCATTCTTTTGATCACTTCATTTCTTCCAAAAAATGAATAAAACTCGCATTCGTCCTAATTTTGCTTTCATGATGTCTCATCCTTGGCATATGATTTCATTGGGATTTGGCAGTGGTCTTTCTCCTATTATGCCGGGAACTGTCGGCACTGTTTTTGGTTCCATCAGTTTTCATATCCTAACGCAACAATTTCCAAGCATTTTTACCAACATAACTTGGTACATCATTTGTATCGTTGGTTTTTTATTAGGAATAAAAGCTTGTCAATTCACAGGAGATGCGCTCAATAGTCCAGATAGCGGGCATATGGTCTGGGATGAAATTATTGCAATATGGTTCATTCTAGCGTGCATGATGCCAACAACGCTTCTTGAAGAAATCGCCGCTTTTATTCTCTTTAGAGCATTTGATATGCTCAAACCCCCACCTATTCGATGGTTTGACAAAAACATTCATGGTGGATTTGGCGTTATGCTAGACGATGTGATCGCTGCCCTTTTCGTTATTTTTTCCCTGATGCTTTATACAAAAATAATCGCAACGTTTTTTTAATTTCTCTGGAGAAATATGATGTCAGACAACTATTTGGAACTCTCTCGCCAAGTTGGTTTACTACTCTCACAGAAAAACATGAAACTGGTTACGGTTGAATCCTGTACCGGTGGGGCTCTAGCAAAACTCATTACCGATATTCCAGGCGCTTCATCTTGGTTTGAATGCGGCTTTACAACTTACTCTAATGCCTCGAAAACACAGCTTGTTAATGTTCCGGAAAATCTCATTGCTCAGCAAGGAGCTGTTAGCCAAAAAGTGGCATTAGCCATGGCAAAAGGCGCTCTAACTGTAACAGCCGGAGATATTGCTATCTCAACAACGGGAATTGCAGGCCCTAGTGGTGGATCCCCTGAAAAACCGGTTGGAACCGTCTGTTTCGGATTTGCCTCAAAAGATGGAACATTCAGTACCGATAAGCAACATTTTAATGGAGACCGTGAAATGATCAGAAATCAAAGTATTCAACATGCTTTAACATGTCTCTGTCATTATCTAAAAACAGGACATTTTTAATAGGTATTTCTTAAAAAAACTGGCGGCCGTTGAACCAGACTGTAAAAAAAGCCTCCAAAGCAAGAAAAAATTTGGAGACTTTTACTTTTATTGTTTGATTAAAAGCTTTGAGTGTCGAAGCCTAAAAAGTGCTGTATGCCATCTGAAAGGAACTTTAGAATTTGTTTTAGGCATAAAAAGTGTCTTCATCATCCCGCCATGATAGGACTAAGGGCCCTTTTCTTGGCTTGGACTGAACTTTCCTTAGGCATAACATGTTTTCAATGTTATGCCTATTTTTTAGTGCATTCCCACTTTTTGAGGGAGAACTGCCCTGCGATACAGCGACTGCATACACATTATCAATACTTCACAATTTTAACCATTCACGTACAGCATCATTTAAGCGCGTATCAACCTTTTTCGGTAACACGATACCGTGGCAATATTATCTGTAATATAACTTATGCTGTTCCCAAGAATATGTCGCTTAAAGTCTTTTTCGCACCATCATAAGGGCATAACCAAGTAGATTTTGGCCCTGCCATTTAGTCCGGTCAAGTCGGTTTGGATCACGCATAGACAAACCGATGCCCATATCCAGTCTTTCACCGCACACTCGGCAAGAATAGCATTTTCTGTACCTTTCAATTGCTCCCTCAATTTAGGATTCTGCGAAAACTTTGCAAAAAGTCCCTCATAAACAACGATTTGCCGAATCCCATTCCATAGATTTTCATCATAACCGGACACAAGCCGTCCAAGTGCCTTAATTTCGGCAACATTATCCGTAGCAAGGATTTGTGCAGCGACCTTATCATCGCCAAAGCAAAGTGCCTTGCGGTACATCATATACTGCTCCATTGAGGAAAAGGTGGCACCATCAAGCGTAAATGAGGAGGGATACCAATTGCTAAGGTATCCGTTTTTTTCATTTTCGTTGTGAAAGCAGATAACGGCCATCATACTTTCCCCACTTTTTTTACTGCCAAATCAAGTTCCAAGTCATGAAGCCCAGCATATGCCTTTTTCAAAAAGGACACAGGAATCTTCTTGACCAGTTCCGCACTAGGCAAATCATAAAACCACTGGTAATAGGCATAAAATGCTCCGACCCAAGCTGGCATAAAACCTTCTAGCGCTTTACCCTCTTTCAGTCGGTAGTTTTCCGTTTCCGTGAAATAAGCCCAAAGCGCTTTTGCGTCCATTGTACTGACATAGGCTTTCGCTTCATCAATGCTCTTTCTCGTCTTGCTTGCCATATAGGTGTTAATGAACCCCTCAGTATCCTTATCGGGATACTCCTGCGCCACAAGATCAAAGAGCTTGCCTTGGTTTTCTACCACATCGTTTAAATATTCCTGTGAATACGCCCCCACTATCATCACCTCTCAAACAAAGTGCTAAACACTTTTGTGACCTTATTTGCATCGGAATCAACAAGATCACGCATATTTTTCCTTCGGTCACATCTCTCTGATTGTATCTGTCATTAAATTCGGCATAGGGAACAACAAGCAATTCATCACTTTTCTCCCTCAAATTTGCATAAGCCACTTTGGATTTGATGCAATACTGGATGCCTAACTCGCCCAACGAAAGCAGTTCTTCAAGAATATCGATGTCGATATTATCCCACACAAATTCTTTTGCAATGTAGAAGTACGAAGCATTGGCTCTCCATCCACAGATGACATCATATTCACTGGAATCAATACCATATTTCTCAATAAAAGCAAAAGTCCCCAAGGCTTTTCTTGCTTTGGGGACTTTTTCAGCGATCTAAAACCCGACAATCACCGAGTTTTTAGAAGAATTAAAACTAGAAAAATTACAGAACAGATTTCAGTGTCTTACCGATTTCTGCTGGATTTCTAGTGACTTTAATACCGCATTCTTCCATAACAGCCAGTTTTTCCTGAGCGGTTCCTTTACCGCCAGAAATAATTGCACCGGCATGTCCCATACGTTTTCCTGGAGGCGCAGTAACACCAGCAATAAACCCAACAACTGGTTTCTTCATATTTTCTTTGACCCAGCGAGCAGCGGTTTCTTCGTCATTACCACCGATTTCACCTACCATGATAACAGCTTCGGTTTCTGGATCTTCGTTGAACATCTTCAAAACATCAATATGTTTCAACCCATTAATAGGATCACCACCAACCCCAACAACGGTAGATTGTCCAAGACCGAATTCAGCTAATTGACCTGCTGCTTCATAAGTCAAAGTTCCTGATTTAGAAACAACACCAATAGACCCTTTCTTATGAATATGACCTGGCATAATACCGATCTTTAATTCATCTGGAGTAATAACGCCTGGGCAGTTAGGTCCCACTAAAATGGTCTTTTTACCTTGCATCTTATAACGGGTACGCAGCATATCTTCAACTGGAATACCTTCAGTAATACAGATAACAAGATCCATTTCCGCTTCAACTGCTTCATCAATCGCAGCAGCTGCAAATGGAGGTGGAACATAAATAACTGAAACATTAGCACCGGTCTGTTCTTTTGCTTCTTTAGCAGTTGCAAAAACAGGCAATCCTAAAAATTCAGTTCCTGCTTTTTTAGGATTAACACCACCGACATAGCATTCTTTACCAAAAGCATAGTTCATGGACATTTCAGTATGGAATGCACCTGTTTTACCTGTCAGACCCTGAACGATGACACGGCTGTTCTTATTAATCAGAATAGACATAATTAGTTACCCTTTGCTGCGTTGACTGCTTTTTCTGCTGCATCTGCCATACCATTCGCAGAGATGATTGGCAAACCGGATTCAGCCAGGATTTTCTTACCCAGATCGACATTGGTACCTTCCAAACGAACAATCAAAGGTACTTTCAATTCAACCTGTTTTGCTGCGGCAACAACACCATTTGCAATCACATCGCACCGCATAATGCCACCGAAAATGTTAACCAAGATTGCCTTAACCTTTGGATTAGCCAACATAATCTTAAAGGCTTCGGTAACACGTTCAGTTGTTGCACCACCACCGACGTCAAGGAAGTTTGCTGGAGAGCCGCCATACAATTTAATGATATCCATGGTTGCCATTGCCAACCCAGCACCATTAACCAAGCATGCGATATTGCCATCCAAAGAAATATAGGTCAATCCAAATTCAGAAGCCTTGATTTCATCAGGATCTTCTTCGCTCAAATCGCGCAATGCAACGATTTCAGGATGACGGTACAAAGCATTAGAGTCAAAATTGAATTTAGCATCCAATGCAATAACACGATTATCACTGGTACGGATTAATGGATTGATTTCTGCCAAAGAGGCGTCTGTATCAACAAACGCATTGTACAAACCTTGCATAAATTTGCAGGCTTCTTTAACAGCAGCTTCAGGCATTCCAATCTTACGAGCAATATCTTCACCTTCAGCATCAGTCAACCCCGTTGCTGGATCAATGAAAACTTTATGGATCAGTTCAGGTGTATTAGCGGCAACGGTTTCGATATCCATACCCCCTTCAGAAGATGCCATTAAAGCAACTCGTTGAGTAGCACGGTCAATAACCATACCAACATAATATTCTTTTTGAATATCTGCGCCTTCTTCGATCAATAAGCGCTGAACTAATTTACCCTGAGGTCCGGTCTGATGGGTAACCAAAGTCATCCCCAGAATCTGGCTCGCTAATTCACGAACTTCTTCTAAGGATTTTGCAACCTTAACACCGCCACCTTTACCACGACCACCAGCATGGATCTGAGCTTTAACAACCCAAACGTTACCACCTAGTTTTTTAGCAGCTTCTACCGCTTCGTCAACACTAAAGCAAGGAATACCGCGTGGAGTCGTCACGCCATATTTACGCAGGATTTCCTTACCCTGATATTCATGAACATTCATACGTTCGTCCTTTAAAAAAATAGATGAATGGGTGATGATGGACATCACCCACTGAAATAATCTTGCAAAGCAAGATTATCAGAAATTCACCGTGAAAGAATTACTTCTTTTTCTTAGGTGGAACATCAAATGCAC
>CAKRSU010000023.1 GCA_934401755.1 uncultured Oxalobacter sp. | reverse complement strand
TTTTTTATTCCCTCTCCCCCCCCCACACACACCTCTCTTCAGCGCACGTACACACGCGCGCAACTTGCCGCTAAGCGCGCTCGCCCTATTTCTTGCTAACTTAGCTTCGTGCTCTTATTTTCTTTCTATTTTGTTTACTGTCCCTTTATTTATCGAAAATTGGATCCACATAAAAATACGGACATTGAGAACTTCTTATGGTAGGCTTGGCCTATAAATTATTTGTTGGTAATTTTTAGTAAAAATACAATCTGTTTTAGATTATATGTACGATGAGGAGCAAGTAGAATGTGTGGCATTGTAGGAGCTGTTGCTGAGCGTAATGTTGTCCCAGTCATGCTAGAAGGGCTAAAACGGCTCGAATACCGAGGATACGACTCATGCGGAATCGCCATCAACCGAAGAGGACACCTAAAACGCTCAAGAAGCACCTCTCGTGTTGCCGACCTCGAAAACCAAGTCAACACCCAATCATTTACCGGGACACTGGGCATTGCCCATACCCGTTGGGCCACTCATGGCATACCCACCACCAACAACGCCCATCCGCACTTCTCCGGAGAACGAATTGCCCTGGTCCATAACGGCATCATCGAAAACTACCTGCCTTTACGAGAAGAACTCAAAGCCAGAGGCTACACCTTCAGCAGCCAAACCGACACTGAAGTCATCGCCCACCTCATTGATGCCAACTACCAAGGCGATCTCCTTAAAGCCGTACAACTAGCCGTTGCTCGACTCAAAGGCTCCTTTGCCATCGCCGTTATCTGTAACGACGATCCCCAACGCCTAATTGGTGCACGCCAAGGCTCCCCCTTAGTCATTGGCATTGGACAAGGCGAAAACTTCCTCGCTTCCGATGCACTCGCCCTAGCAGGGACCACCGACAAAATCATCTACCTCGAAGAAGGCGACATCGCCGACATCAAACTCAACGAATACACCATCTACAACCAACAAGGCCAAAAAATTGATCGTCCTATTCGAACCGTCAACATCTTCGCAGGCGTATCCGACCTAGGCCCCTATCGGCACTTCATGCAAAAAGAAATCTTCGAACAACCCCGAGCCATTGCTGATACCCTACAAGGCCTAGAAACCATTAGCCCAGACCTCTTTGGCGTCAACGCCCAAGAAACCCTTAAAAACACCCAAAACATCCTCATTCTCGCCTGTGGTACCAGCTACTATGCCGGCATGACCGCCAAATACTGGATCGAATCCTTGGCAAAAATCCCCGTAGAAGTCGAAATTGCCAGCGAATACCGCTATCGAGACAGCGTCCCCGACAAAAACAAACTCATCGTCACCATCAGCCAAAGCGGAGAAACCGCCGATACCCTTGCCGCTTTAAGACACGCCAAAGACCTCGGCATGACAAACACCATGACCATCTGCAACGTCTCCACCTCCGCCATGGTCCGAGAATGCCAACTCGCCTACATCACCCGAGCCGGTGTAGAAATTGGTGTAGCCTCCACCAAAGCCTTCACCACCCAACTCACCGCCTTATTCCTCTTGGCACTCACACTGGCCAAACTCAATGGCAAACTCAGCCCAGAACAAGAAAAACAACACCTAAGTGCCCTAAGACACCTTCCCACCGCTGTTACAAGCGTCTTAGCACTAGAACCCCAAATCATCGCCTGGGCCGAACAATTCTCTCGGCATAACGACGCACTCTTCTTAGGACGTGGTATTCACTACCCAATCGCCTTAGAAGGCGCCTTAAAACTCAAAGAAATCTCCTACATCCATGCTGAGGCCTATCCGGCAGGCGAACTCAAACACGGCCCCTTAGCCTTAGTGACCGACAAAATGCCTGTTGTTACCATTGCTCCTAATGATGACCTATTAGAAAAACTCCAATCCAACATGCAAGAAGTTCGGGCCCGAGGCGGACAACTCTACGTCTTTGCCGATACCGACACCAAAATCGTCAGCGAAGACGGCATCCATGTCATTCGAATGTCAGAAAACTACGGACAACTTTCACCGATTTTACATGTCATCCCTCTTCAACTCTTGGCTTATCACACAGCCTTGGTCAGAGGCACTGATGTTGATAAGCCTCGTAATCTCGCTAAGTCGGTTACGGTGGAATAAGATAAAAGCAATGGTTAAAATTGAAATATATTCGTTGTGATGCATGGGCAACGCATCGCAACGAATATTTCAAGGGTTTTATCAACCTATTCTTATTCATAAGTAGGTTAGGATTTGCATATATCCTATACGGTACTTTCATATAGAGGAGGTGAATATGTCAAGTTCTGCATTAGAAGCTGAAAATGTTGGTTATACGCTAAATGGTAATCGCTATCTTAACGTCACGAATCGTTGCGGTATGTTGCGTTGCGCTTTTTGTCCTAAATTTAATGGAACTTGGTCAATCAAAGAATATAGTATGCGCCTTCAACATAACCCGACAGTTCAAGAATTAGTGGATGCAGCGGGTATGCCTGGTGAATATCAGGAAGTCGTCTTTTGCGGTATGGGAGAATCAACAGCAAGATTGGATGTAATGCTTGAAGTGGCTAAACGCTTACGAGAAAAAGGTTTTCAGAAGTTACGTTTAAATACGAATGGATTGGCTAACCAAATGTATGGTCGTGATGTTGCGCCGGAGATTGCGGCACTTATTCCAACGATTTCTGTCTCGCTTAATGCACAAGATGAGAAAACATATATTCAGCATTGTCGGCCTAAATTTCCAGGCGCTTATGAGTCTATGTTAGGTTTTGTTAAAAGTGCGCATCAAGCGGGTGCTGATGTAACTGTCACCGCGATAGATGGTTTGCCGGGGGTCGATATAAACGCATGCGCTGCTATTGCCAAAAAGCTTGGCGTTAAGTTTAGACGGCGTGTTTTAGATGATCTTGCTTAACGATTTTTCCCATAAAAATTATTTTTGAAAAAATTTTTTACAGGGAATGAGCCCTTTTAACTTACTGATTTTACATAGCTTTTACTATGAATTCTGGGAAAGCAATTAATCATTGTTAATCGCTTAAATATATGATTTTAAAGTAAAAAAATCAAAAAGATAAAATGGGATAAAGGAGAGGGTTCGCTGCAGGATTTGCTGACATACACTATAATGTCTCTTATTGATTCCGATAGGTCAAAATAAAAACCGAAAAATAACCTGATCGGAAAGCAGAAAAGATAGCTTTTCTCTGTAAGCATTAAATGATGGGATGAAGCATCCGTCTATGAATGGTCTTTAGCATAGGGAAAATGCTTCTTCCTTAATTTTTCCAAATAATATCATGATACCGACGGGCTTTAATGTCAGTTGGTATCATCAATATTTAAATACAAAGGGATTGAATGGACGCAGAAGATTATAAAGCACAAGAGGCTGGCATAGGTGCGCCTGTTATACCGCCTTTGCCTCAGCGTATTATTAAACGTGATGGTGCTGAAATGCCATTTGATGCGGATCGTATTGCAAAGGCATTGGCAAAAGCAGGGCGTGCAACGGGTGAGTTTGCAGTGGATGAGGCTGAATTATTGACTCAGCGTTCATTAAAAGTGCTGCGCCATCGTTTTGCGGGTTCAGCACCTACTGTGGAACAAGTGCAAGACGTTGTCGAACAGATGTTGCTTGATGCCAATCATACTCGGACTTTTCGTGCTTATGTCACATATCGAGAACAGCGCCATCGTATCCGTGCGGATCGTCGGACGTTAGTTGACGTCGAATCTTCTGTTAAAGAATATGTTGATCGTGCCGATTGGCGTGTAAAAGCAAATGCAAACCAAGGATATTCCTTAGGCGGCATGATTTTAAATGTTGCAGGTAAAATCACCGCTAATTATTGGCTAAGTCATGTTTACCCGCCAGAAATAGGACAAGCCCATCGTGATGCGGATTATCATATTCATGACTTGGATATGTTGTCGGGTTACTGTGCCGGTTGGTCATTGCGTCAATTGTTGATGGAAGGGTTTAATGGGATTCCGGGAAAACTGGAAGCCAATCCACCGAAACATTTGTCATCGGCATTGGGACAAATGATTAACTTTTTGGGGTCGCTTCAGAATGAATGGGCTGGCGCACAGGCATTTAGTTCATTTGATACCTATTTAGCCCCATTTGTGAGAAAAGACCAATTGGACTATGACACCGTTCATCAGTTAGTCCAAGAATTTATCTATAATTTGAATGTGCCTTCCCGTTGGGGAACTCAAACGCCATTTACAAATTTAACATTTGACTGGGTTTGTCCAGAAGATTTGCGAGAACAAGTTCCTGTCATTAGTGGCGAAGAAATGCCATTTACCTATGGTGAATTACAGCAGGAAATGGACATGCTTAACCGCGCTTATATCGAAGTGATGACAGCCGGGGATAGCAAAGGTCGGGTTTTTACATTCCCTATTCCGACTTATAACATTACCCAAGATTTTCCATGGGAGTCTGAAAATGCCAATCGGCTTTTTGAGATGACAGCCAAATATGGATTGCCTTATTTCCAGAATTTCTTAAATTCGGAACTTCAACCGAATATGGTTCGATCCATGTGTTGTCGTTTGCAACTGGATTTGCGGGAATTACTAAAAAGAGGTAACGGGTTATTTGGTAGTGCTGAGCAGACTGGATCTATCGGGGTTGTTACGATTAATTGTGCACGTCTTGGCTATTTATTCAAAGGTGATGAAAAAGCATTATTGGCTCGATTGGATAAATTAGCGGATATGGCAAAAGACAGCCTGGAAATTAAACGTAAAGTGATTCAGCGTTTGATGGATGATGGGTTGTATCCGTTTACTCAACGCTATTTAGGACGCTTGAAGAATCATTTCTCAACCATTGGGGTAAATGGGATTAATGAAATGATTCGAAATTTCACAGATGATAAAGAGGATATTACGACTGAATTCGGACATGCGTTTGCATTGCGTTTATTAGATCATTTACGTGAACGCATGAAGAGTTATCAGGAAGAAACAGGGAGTTTGTATAATTTGGAAGCAACCCCCGCAGAAGGAACTACTTATCGGTTTGCGCGTGAGGATTTAAAACGTTTTCCTGATATTCTTCATGCCGGTACGGATGAAGCGCCTTACTATACGAATTCATCTCAATTGCCGGTTGGCTATACGGATGATCCTTTCCAAGCATTGACAATGCAAGATGATTTGCAATGTAAGTATACGGGCGGAACCGTCCTTCATCTTTATATGCAAGAACGCGTTTCTTCTGCTGCAACCTGTCGTAAATTGGTCAAAGCGGCTTTATCAAACTATCGCTTACCTTATATTACGATTACACCAACTTTCTCCATTTGTCCAAAGCATGGATATTTGGCTGGGGAACATGAATATTGTCCAATCTGTGATGAAGAACTCATGGCAGAGATGGAACATGAACACCAGCATTAATTTATGAAAGGATTCAAAAATGAATGTATCGAATCTTCCAGAAGATAAAAGAACAAAATGCGAAGTTTGGACTCGTGTGATGGGTTATCATCGTCCAGTTTCTGAATTTAATCCTGGTAAGCAAAGTGAGCACCATGAACGGGTTCATTTTGTCGAAGAAAAATTGCCAAATTTGGATGCATTAGGTCACAGTGGTCAATGATATTGGGTTAAATATCGGGGGAATTACGCCGTTTACGACGATTGATTTTCCGGATCATCTATCGGCCGTTCTTTTTTGTCAAGGATGTTCCTGGCGTTGTCGTTATTGCCATAATCCCCATCTATTGCCGATACAGCAAAAGGGTGCTCATGTATGGGCAGATATTATTTCATGGCTTAAAACCCGAAAGGGTTTACTTGAAGGGGTTGTGATCAGTGGCGGTGAGCCTTTAATTCAACGTCATCTTGTGGCGTCGGTGAATCAGTTGCGAAAAATGGGATTTGTCGTTGCCATTCATACATCAGGCGTTGCCCCTCAACGGTTCAATGAGGTATTACCTTTAGTGGACTGGATTGGGTTTGATATTAAGGCGCCTTTTGATGAATATGCTGCGATTACGGCCGCTGGTGATCGCTCGGGTGACGAGGCTAAAACATCGTTAATGGCATTATTAGCATCAGGAAAACCTTATGAATTAAGATGTACGCTTGATACCGATTATTTTACCCCGGCGCGTGCTGCGAAAATGGCAACTCAGCTTGTTGAATTGGGGGCTAATCATCTGATTGTACAAGAATGTCGTGATAATGATCGTCATCGTGGACAATTAATTCCAGCTGATATTAAAGACGCTTTGGAAGCAATTCTGCCAAAGGTTGAATATCGTTCTTAGTCTTTTATTACCTGACAATAAAAGCATTTTTATTACATTAAATTGCGCTATCAAATATTGACCAAAAGCATAGAATCAGCCTGTGCATTTTCAATTAATGGCTAATTTAGAGCTATCATGTATATCGTTTGATGCTTAATACGTTCAATTGAATAGACATTTCAAGCCGCGCAACATTTCCTAAAAATCCGAGTCAAATTCCTTTAAAAAAGATGAGTTTGTGAATTTGATCGATCGTTTCTTTTTTCTCATTATTAAATCCCTATAAAAAAGGGGTTGTTCACTTAAAAAATAATTTATATGATTATTCCTATAAAAACACTAGGAAAACTAGGTAAAGGAATGATGCATGAAAAAATATCTCACTTATTGGGTGTTGCTAGTTACTATTTTACTCTCTGCTTGCAGTAGCGATACCGGCAATGGCTTAAAACCGATTCGATTTGCCAGAGTCACTCATTTATGTAATGCCCCAATGCATATTGCAGTCGAAAAAGGTTTTT
The DNA here is from genome assembly GCA_934401755.1 of uncultured Oxalobacter sp. Classification (GTDB taxonomy): domain Bacteria; phylum Pseudomonadota; class Gammaproteobacteria; order Burkholderiales; family Burkholderiaceae_D; genus Oxalobacter. The sequence continues at coordinate 24,504 of CAKRSU010000023.1, read as the reverse complement.
TTGAAGCAGAAGGATTAAAGCCAGAAGAAGTTCAAATTGATTCGGGCCATGTTCAAGAAGCTATTGGCTCTGGACAATTAGATATTGGTATGGGACTTGCCAGCAAATTTTTGCAACCAATTGAAAATGGACTTCCTGTTCGGTTTGTAGCAGGTATGCATACCGGATGTATCAAAGTTTTAACTCGTCAAGGAAATGGAATTGTTGCCACGAAAGATCTCAAAGGCAAAAAGGTTGGCGTTCCTGGTTTAGCCGATGCGACAACGTATATTTTAAAACGAGACTTAATGGCACAAGGGATTTCTGTTGATGAAAAGCATCCAGAGGTTGAATTCGTTGTTTTTGCAAGAGATGATCTGCCGCAAGCGCTTGAAAAGGGCGTTGTGGATGCGATTGCATTGGTCGATCCTGCAGCAACCATTACTCAGGAAAAGTATAGCCTCAATGTTTTGTTAGATAGTGGCAAGACTGCCCCTTATGACAAGGAATATTGCTGCGTCATTTTTGTCGCGGAAAAATTAGCTCAAGAAAAACCTGAAATCGCTGCTGCGGCCACAAGAGCATTATTAAAAGCAGCGGCATGGATTCAAGCGCATCCTGAGGAAACAGCTCGTATTCAACTTGACAAAAAATATGTTTCAGGAGACGTCGCATTTAATACTCGCGTATTAAAGAGTTACAACTATCGGCCATCGGTTAAAGGAGCTTATGAAGCGCTTTATCAAAATGCTAAAGAGTTTGCGATGTTAGGGCTGATCAAGAAAGATACCGATGCAAAAGCATTCGCAGATAAATATTTTTTGTTCCAAAAGGGCGTGCCGGATAGCTATACGGCAGCTGATGTGGCAAATGTTAAATAAAAATCATGAAAAGTGTGACAAAGCATACTCATTAAAAAATTTCATCTTTAACCAATAATGAAATGGATAAATAACTGACTCAAAAGGAATGATGATGACTCATACAGCAGATACTTTCTCCGTGAATGACCAATCAACTTGGCAAGTTGGGACTCAGTGCGTACAAGCTGGCTTTGTCCCGGAAGTTGGCGGATCGCGAATTCTTCCCATTTATCAAACCGTTTCTTATAAATTTGAAGATGTCGATCATGTCGGACGCTTATTTTCGTTAGAAGAATCGGGATACAAATATGGCAGAACAGGCAATCCGACGTTTACTGCCTTTGAAAATAAAGTGGCTTTGCTTGAAGGCGGGGTAGGCGCGATTGCGACTTCGACGGGACAATCTGCGGTGTTACTCGCCGTTTCCAATCTTCTTAAAGCAGGGGATCATGCGGTTGTCTCTAAAACGGTTTATGGGGGATCTTATGTTCTATTTGGAACGCGTCTGAAAAATTTGGGGATTGAGACAACATTTATTGATCCGGAAGACTCCATTGACGTATTGCGTCAAGCTTTTCGTCCAAATACCAAATTATTATTTGGAGAAACAATTGGTAATCCTGCTTTAAATATTTTGGATTTTGATAAGTTATCGACTTTGGCTAAAGCATTTGATGTGCCATTTGTTGTCGATAATACGTTAGCGACACCATATTTATGCAATCCGCTAAAACATGGCGCTAATATTGTTGTTCATTCTGCGACCAAATATATGGGCGGGCATGCGACTTCTTTAGGTGGGGTTGTTGTCGATGGCGGCACTTACAATTGGAATAATGGCAAGTTTCCAGATTTTGTTAATCCAGATCCCCTTTATGCCAATACATCATACTGGCATCAATTTGGCAAAACAGCCTTTATTAATAAAGGGAAGGCTCAATTTTTACGTGACTTCGGGGTAACGCCGAGCCCTTTTAATGTTTTTTTGCTGAATTTAGGATTAGAAACCTTACATCTTAGAATGTCGCAACATAGTCAAAATGCATTGGCATTAGCCGAATATCTTGAAAAGCATCCGCAAGTTAGCTGGGTTTCTTATCCCGGGTTAAAGAGCAATCAAAATTATGAACGTGTCCAAAAATATTTCGCTGGAAAAGGCGCTAGCGGTGTGCTGACTTTTGGCTTAACAGGGGGAATTGATGCGATTCGTCCTTTTATTAAAGCCCTGAAAATTGCGTCATTGGTGGTTCATGTTGGCGATACTCGAACGATGGTATTGCATCCTGCATCAAGTACCCATGCTCAGTTATCTCATGAAGAACGATTAGCAGCGGGGATCCCAGACGATATGATTCGTGTTTCCGTGGGCATTGAAGATGCTGCCGATATTATCAACGATTTTGAACAAGCATTGCGTGTTGCAAAAGGAAATTAAAAATGCAGATACAAGTTGAGACAAGACGTTATTTAAACTTGCAGGATTCTCCTAAAAATATTGCTGAAACATTAGATATTGAAGTCTCCAATCATGCTTATTTGCCGATTACTGATGACCTTAGTCGAGATTGGGTGGCCTATATTGCGGCGCCAGCTTTCAAGTTAATTCGTCAGCAAACCGGTCACGCAATTTCTTCTTTTTGCTCGATTGGTACAGGATCCGGCTTGGATGTACTGGCAGCCGCCGAATTATTAGGCGCTCACCGATTAGGATTTACGGATTTACAACAAGATGTTGTGGCGACTGCAAAACGCAATATTCGCCTTAATCTTAAAAATCAAGCTATCTTGGAATATGGTGCTGGGGATTTGCTTTCTCCTTTAAAGGGCAAACCGCGTTACGATGTCATTTATGAAAATTTACCGAATGTCCCATTAGCCGCGGATACTGCGATTAATGATAGTCGCAATAGTGGTCATTTTCTTGAAAAACGCCAAGAAGTGATTCCTGCTTTGGTTCATGAACATATGTTGGATTTACATTATCTAGCACTTGTTCAAGCAAAAGCATACTTAACGGATCAAGGCGCGGTTTATTCCACATTAGGCGCGCGTGTGCCCTTACACGTTTTCAAAAAGTTGGGGCAACTTGCTGGCTATCAAGCTGAAATATTTACCTATACTTGGAAAATTCAGGCGGAAGCAGAAGATGTTTTAACGGGTTATGCGCAACAAGAAAAAGAAGGATTAGGGCCCTTTCATTTTTATCGGGTATCGGATTTACAAGCGGCATTTGCCAATCTTGATGTTAAAACATCTGGGATTCATGCGTTGGAATTAGAAAAGTTATTGGCGCCTAAACAATTGTCCGCAACCCAAGCGTTAGCGGCTTGGCAACAAGGTACTGTTATTGGGCATACGGTTGCGGTTTTAAAATCTTCACAAAAAGCATAAAGAAGTATTATGGAAGATCGTGCCATTGAGAATGTGATTAAGGCCGCGCGTTTGGTGCTTTCTGGACGTGCTGCGAAAAAGGATGCAATTGGTGAAGAAGCCGCCAAGATGTTGGATTTAGTGATTCCGAAACCCACTCAAGATTTTACAAAGAGTCATTTCCCGATTACGGCATTTATTGAGGAATCATTAAAATATGGGAGTCCAAAAACCCAGCCGTTATTAGAAGTATTAGCCTCATCATTACCCAATTTACCTTGGAAATATAATTATTCGTTGCGCGAAGATATGCCGGATCTTGGCCTTAAAATGGCTTGGGGAGAAATTATTGGGCCAGAAGCGCCTTATCGGTGTGATCATTTTTGTTTTGGGTTTACGTTAATTGCACCTAATAGTTTTTATCCGGCCCATCGGCATCCAGCGATTGAACTTTATTATGTTCTTTCAGGAACAGCCGAATGGATGCTTGAAGGTAAAACAACGCCGCATAAGCCAGGGACATTTATTTTGCATCCGTCTAATGCGATTCATGCAATGCGAACCAGTAATGAACCCCTTCTTGCGATGTACACGTGGAGTGGGGATGATGTGATAACGCTTTCTCAGTATGCGTGAAAAGATTCATTGAGTGATATTGATTCGATATGAGTCAAAAATTATCAAGGAAAATCCGTTATATCCTTGAAAAATCAAATAAGCGAAAAGATTGATCGGGAATCGAAGCGCTTCTATTTGTTTGTTTTGAGTGTTGATCTTGATGTCTAAACAAAAATGACTCGTTGAGTAATTCATAAAAAAGGCGATGAAATTCGAATTCATCGCCTTAATGATATTGGATTAAATTTAGAATTTATGCGTGATGCCTAGTTGCAAAGCAGTTACAGAATCATTATGAAGACCGCTGATGGCTTCACCTTGTTCGGCACTACCATAGTTCGTATAGGCAGCAATACTATAAAGTGAAGTGCGTCTGGAGAGTTTGTAGGTATAGCCTAGCGCATACTTAAAAGCATTATCGGTGCCATTGATGCCTTTATGAGAGTATTTGCTGATATAGTCGCTGCTTAAACGGTCCCATTGTACCGAGGCATTTAAAGTACCAGGACCTACATCCCATGCGAGACCAATTAACAAATTACGCTGTCTGCCATCTAATCGCGCATCATTTTGATAGGTTAAAGGACCTTGATCGCCACGGGTTAGATTCCCTTTCCATCCTTTACTGTTAGTATCTTCGTAGGCAGCCGTTAATTGCAGTGTATTCGTAATACGATAACCTAAACCGATATTCCAGACACTGGAATGATTGGAATCCGGCAGACGTGACCAGTTTGCCGTTGCAAAGAAAGTTCCGTTGTCGTAATTCAGATTAACAGCGTAACCATCATTATCAGCGTTGGATTTTTTAAGATTGCCATAATGAAGGGTATCAATAGATTGTTTGTTGGTATTAACACCTGCTGAATAGGAAGTCCCAAAGCTTAATCCATTCCAGTTTGGAGATTCATAAAGCAATGTATTGTCAATTCGAGGTGCACGTTGCAGAGAATAAATTTGTGTGCCGACCCCAACTTGATGAAAAGGATCGAATTTCTTGATGCTAACGGTAGTTAATTCATTAACACGTCCAATAATTGCTTTACCAAAGGGACCGGCAAGACCGACATTAGCGCCGCCTTCAAAACTTTTTTGATTGCCGGCTTTCGTTCCTCGATATCCAGCGGTATTGGTGTTACCCAATGTCCCATCATTTAAGTCAAAGCGTTTTTCTAATTGAAAGAGAGCTTTATAGCCATTACCGAGATTCTCAGTACCTTTAAAACCGATGGCATTGTTTTCATTGTCACCTAAACGCAAGTCACGGCCATTTTCTTTGATGTAACCAATATCTAAGACCCCGTAAATAGTGACGTTGCTTTGTGCATAGGATGTTCCCAATGACCCTAACAGCGCGATAGCTAAAAGTGTTTTTTTCATCATAATCATTCCTTATTAATCGTATTTGTTGTAGGAATTCCTCAGAACATGGTCTAACCATGTTCTTCGCGAAAGCGATTGCTTGGGGCAACTCAAACAAGAGGAGAAAAGTGGTATCAATCAGCAATCCATTGACATCGACAATCAATGGTTTTGATCTGTATGACGGTAAGCATTAGAACCGTTTGGAGAAAAGAGAGGGTGGGCGCAAGATGGTCTTTTAAGACATCATGTTGCTTTTCTAAAATATTCATTTAACCCACCATGCAATGATTTGTAATCTTTCCGCATTATTTTTTTGATTATGCGGTTCCTTTTATTAATTTCTTATTTCCTATCGGAAAGATAGGAAAACAATAGGTAAATAATAGAGGAAATTTCTCTATTTCGTCAAATAAAAAACACTTAAGTTGTATTTTTGATGCATTTCTTTCAATGCCAAGGCAATAAAAATACTTTTGTTGACGATAAAAAAATCAAAGTGACGGTTCAAAAAGACAAATCCAAAATATTGATTAATGGTTGATGTGATATTTGTCACTAATTCATTCTAGATCAGTATTAATTTGATCTTTTTTTGTAGAAAAACAACACCTTTTGAACATCTCATAATAAGCATTAGCGGACATTCAATTCACAGATAAGTTGTTGTTTTTAATTGATTTATTAAAAAAGCATTTTATAAATTTAAACCTAATATTAGGATGTTATGTATCGAATACATCAAAAAATTTCCTTTTAGATTCATACAGTTGGATATGAATATTTCATATATTGATACAATTATTAACATCCATTAATGCTTATTAATGGATGTTGACGAATAAAAACATCATCAATGGTGGCATTTTCCCCCCCCCATGCGAATAGAAAAAAGGACAAGCAATGAACAGAATATATAAGGTTGTATTTAATCGAGACCGAGGCATGCTGGAAGTGGTCAGTGAATTGGCTCGCTCTGCAGTGAAATCAGGGACAAAACTAGTCGTAGCAACAGCAATTGGTGCTGCTTTGACGGCCGGGAATGCTTATGCACTAAATTATGGAGATGAAGTAGATTCTGAAGGAAATAAGAATTTCGTTGTTAGAAATGAAGGATTTGTCGTATCAGATGGTGATGCGGAAATATCTGCAGGAAGTCTTAAAGTAAAAAAAGACATTACATCAGAAGCAAATATCACGGGTAAGAAATTGACTGCTGGAGCTGACGGTGTTGAATCTGCTGGTCAAATTAAAGGTACTGAATTAACCGATGGAACTGCAAGCATTAAGGACGGAGCAATTACTGGAGCAACAGACATTACTGCAAGTGGAACAGTGTCTGGTAAGAAATTGACTGCTGGGGCTGATGGTGTTGAATCTGCTGGTCAAATTAAAGGTACTGAATTAACCGATGGAACTGCAAGCATTAAGGATGGAGCAATCAGTGGAGCAACTACCATTGATGCAAGTGGCAATATCACATCAACAGATGGAACTAATACTACTACTATCGGTAATGGAACAGTAACTGCTACCGGCGAAATTAAAGGTAAAAGCTTTACGAATGCTGCTAATAATGCTGGGATTGATAAAAACGGTAAAGTTACAGGTACAGAATTAACAGTTAATGGTAATTCAAACTTACATGGGAACTTAACTGTAGACAATAAATTAACTGCTAAAGGCGATGCAGACATTGGCAGCGTAGGAACACCAGGTAGTGGTAGCAATACAACTGTTAACATCAACACAGGAAGTACAGGAAAGACCAAAATTGGTGGTCAAGACGTGAGTTTAGCTGGAACTAATTCAACTACAATTGGATCAATATCCAGTGAAACAAATATTAATGGCGAAGATGTTACTATTACTGGAGCGAATAAGGTTACTACAGAAGTTGGCAATTCCAAGATTGAAACCACAACAAATGGCACAACTATTTCCAGTAAAAATGCGTCAGGAAATACTAATACCATCAGCAATAGTGATGCAGGAAATACGATTATTGCTACTGGTGACTCAACCAATACAATAACAGGAACCACCAACATCAATGCAACAGGAAGTGCAAATACTACTATTGGTAGTACAGATGCTAATGCAGGGGACGTCACTTTGAGATCAGGTGGTAACAGTCTTGTCGTCAATAAAGATGATGGAACCACAGTAACTGGTAATCTAGAAGTCACGGGAGATACAACACTAGATCGCACATTAACTGTAACTGGCAATACCACCTTAAATGGAGATGAAAATCAAATTGGTAGAGCTGATGGATCATCCACTAAGAACACGATTATCGCTAAAGATAATGATATTACGGCAAAAGAAGGAAATAACAACCTTACAGCAGAAAAGAAAAATATCATTAGCGGAAAACAAGGAAATGACCTTATATCAACAGATGGTGACAATACCTTAAGTGCTAAAAACAATAATGTAACTGCCACAGATGGCGACAACATCATGACTGCTAATAATGGTAAAAACCAAATGAAAAGTGGTTCCAGTACCATTACCAACGATGCTGCTAATGGTAATTCCATGGCAACAGGTTCAAATTTGATCAAAAATGATTCGACTGGTAATACCTTAACTGTTGCAAATGGCAATGCAAATACCCTAACAGATGGAACCAATACCATCACGAACGGTAAATATACCAGTGCTGATGGAACTACAAAATGGGGTAACCAGATGAGTGGGCAAGATAACACCATCTATGCCAATAGAACCAACGACATCATCGGTGGAACTGGTAATAACATCACTGCGACAACGGGTGATAACACCATTGCAGCAGAAGATGGCAATAACGTTATAACAACCAAAGGAGCAGGACACACCAACTCCATGCAATGGACAAACAGCTCGGGTAACGTTACCAGCTCTATCCAAAATGGTGAAAACGGCAACGACATGACCGTGACATCTAATAATGGTCACAATACCATTGCTGCAACGGGAACTGGCGGATATAACACCATCGAAGCAGCAGATCACAATACCATTAAAGCAGGAAGTGGTACCAATTACAACGACATCACCGTCAACAACAGCAGTAAGGATGATGGTGTTGTTGTCAACGGATTAGGACGAAACGAAGGCATCCATATGAAAGGTGGTATTACCGGTCAAAGCGGAAATGCTGAAATGGTTCTCTCTGGCACTAGAGCCGCACTGAAATCAAGCACCAAAACAGGCCTTGATATCAATGGTAGTCGTGCCGATACAACCATCTTAAGTGGTGGAACCAGTGGAGACGAACGTATTGCTTCAAGAGTCACCTTAGCTGACAACAGCGCATCCATCATGACAGCAGGTGGCAACGGCATGTGGGCCAATGCTAACAGTGCAGGATTAACTGGTGGCGGTAACAGCTTAACCATGAGTTCTAGTGGCGCACGATTCTCCAATAGCTCTGGTGGTCCAATCAAAGTTACCGGTGTTGCAAACGGTACCAGCAAATACGATGCGGTTAACTACGGACAATTACAAGACGTTGAAAGACTCGCATCCCGTGGTATTGCATCCGTTACTGCTATGGCCAACATCCCACAAGTTGAACCCGGTAAAACCTTCGCCATTGGGGCGGGTGTCGGTAGCTATAACGGCTATCAAGCACTCTCCATCGGGGCAAGTGGACGCATAAACGATAGCATCGTTGTTAAAGCCGCGATCGGCTCCTCTGAAAGTGGACATGCCGCATTTGGTGGAGGCGTCTCCTACTCCTGGTAAAATCTGAAAGGAAAAAACAAAACAAAAAAATAAAAAAGCAAATGGGCTGGCAAACTGCCAGCCCATTTTGCATCAACCATCAATCAACAAATAACAACAAACCAAAAACAAAGAAAAGAAAGCGACAACATGAAAACCTGGAAACTTCTTCTGACCACCCTACTTATTAGCCTTACCCTAACATTTCCTGTTCATGCGCAAAAAAAAGCCAAAAACAAAACACCCCTTCAAACAATCGCACCCAGAATGCAATACATGGGAAAATTTGATGCAGGTGTTCCTAATGCCGGGATTTATAAAATGTATGATGCCTCTGATGACGTTGTTTGCTACATCCTCATGCCTGATTTACCCATCACTAAAAAAATCCCTCAAGGCATCATGTATGAAGGTAACTCCATTGGCTCTATTAGCTGCTTAAAAGTACGTGTTCATGTTGTACCGATTAAATAAAGCGATTATTTAACAAAGTAATCACCACATACAACTAAGACAATAATATCTTTTTGCCAAAATTGGGTAAAAGATCGCTCAAGGGATTTAGGAAGGAGTTTAGGGGGCTATTTTCGCTATCAGAGTGGTTAAATAACCTTTAATTATCATGTTATGGTATAAAAATAAGAGTTTATAGTGAAAAGTAGGATGGATTCGATAAGCTATCAATGTGATGCTTTTTATGATTAAGAAGGATTTAAAAGATATTTGATCGATTAAAGTAATTGGTTTACTTGTCTATATTTTTGTCTTTTTTGCGATGGACTCAATGTAAAATGAAATGAATAGACATATCTTAAAACTTCTATGGGTATGTCAAAAATATCCATGAATGCCAGTTTTTTGGCAGATTCAAATTGTTTGGCAAAGGGTTTTATCGTGTTTTCGGTAAAATGCAGTATTTAGAAATTTGATGAATTCTATCCAATAAATAATTGATGGAGTTTTTAATTGATCCGCTTTTTTTGTAGAAAAATCTTCTGGTTTTAGGTGGACTATTAGGAAGTCCTAAAAGTTTTAAAGGATTGATAGACTTTTATCACAAAAATCGATGGATTTATGTTCAATCGAAGTATTGGTGATTTTTGTGATTTGCTGTTAAATTTGAGGAAACTGATCGAAATGATGAGTAAAATAAATGTAACTCCTATTAATACCATTTCTATTAAGAATAGGATACGCTAGATTTCTGTAAAGTCATGGGAAGAATCTATTGAGTGAAAAGGGCACTCGAGTTTCATCGATATTCTCTTATTTTTAATATCATAAGTTGTTGAATGGTTTATTTTCCATTAAAAATAATCAATTTTTGAAAGACTGGTGATTAATTGTTTTGAGTAACTCCGAATAGTAAAACTGATGAAAAATGATCCAAGTCAATTTCTCGCACCGGTTTCTGATGATTTAAATGCGGTTAATGCGGTGATTCGCAAACAAATGCATTCAGATATTGTGCTAATTGGTCAAATTGCTGATTATATTATCAATGCTGGCGGCAAACGCATTCGCCCGATTCTATTATTACTCATGGCGAAAGCATTTGGTTATCAAGGCACACAACATCATACACTTGCTGCAACAATTGAATTTATCCATACAGCGACATTGTTGCATGACGATGTGGTTGATGAAGCCGATTTACGTCGCGGTCGAGCCAGTGCAAATACCTTATTTGGCAATGCCGCCTCTGTTCTTGTCGGTGATTTTTTATATACCCGTGCTTTTCAGATGATGGTTTCTGTTAATAGCATGGCGGTTCAGCGGATATTGGCAGATGCAACCAATTTGATTGCCGAAGGCGAAGTCATGCAGTTGATGAATGCTCGCAATACCGATCTTGATGAAGCGGGTTACTATCGTGTTATTTATGCGAAAACAGCAAAATTATTTGAGGCCGCGTGTCAATTAGGGGCATTAATTGCTAAGGCTTCAGAAAAAGAGATTGCAGCCGCTGCGGCATATGGTCGTAACTTAGGCAATGCTTTTCAATTGATTGATGATTGGCTTGATTATGCGGGTGATCGTCAAGCTATGGGCAAAAGTTTGGGCAATGACTTAAAAGAAGGAAAGATGACGTTACCCTTGATTTGGTTAATGCAGCATGGCACTAAAGCCCAAAAACAAATGATTCGGCAAAGTATTGAAACGGGTGATGAGCAGTGTTTTGAAGCAGTGTTTGATGCAGTTAATAAGAGCCAAGCATTAGACTATACGTATCAAATGGCCCAGCAAGCTGCTCAATCGGCAATTGAAGCGATTCGTTTTTTCGCAAATAGTCAGTACCATCAATCTTTGGTAGAATTGAGCCTGTTTTCCGTAGAGCGAAAATACTAAGTATGTATTTTCGGGGTGTAGCTTAGCCTGGTAGAGCGCTACGTTCGGGACGTAGAGGCCGGAGGTTCGAATCCTCTCACCCCGACCATTTTTTCTTCCCTGTTGATTGCTTTGTTATTTGTCTCGTTTAAAAAAGAGATTGGATCGTAAGAAGCGATTGTCTGTTGATAAAATTTTTTACCGATATCGAAATATTTTCCAGTTAAATGATCTGAAAAATCAGAGACATTGATCTGGTTCAATGTCGGAATACCAGTTCTTAGGTGTAAAATCTTTAGATTGCCTTATAGGGCTTTTATCGAAAGCGATTTTCTTTGGGTATCCCAGAAAGTCTGAATCTATCAACACTTAAAACCGAAATTTATATGTCCAATCAAATCAAGATTTCTAGTGGGGAATTTATCCCTCTCGAAATGCACAAGGTGCGTATTGTTCAGAAACTGAATTTGCTTCCTATCGAAGAACGTTTGAAAGCGATTGAAGCAGCAGGCTATAACTCATTTTTGTTAAATAACCGTGATGTTTTCATGGATATGCTAACAGATAGTGGGACAAATGCTATGTCTGATCGGCAGTTAGCTGCCATGATGGTTGCAGATGATGCGTATGCAGGATCTGAATCCTTTAATCGTTTGAAAGATGCAGTGGAAGAAGTATTAGGAACCCCTTATTTCTTACCGGCTCATCAAGGACGTGCTGCAGAACATATTCTTGCAAAAGCATTTGTTACAGAAGGTTCTGTCGTTCCGATGAATTTCCATTTCACAACGACGAAAGCATTGATTGGTTATTGCGGTGGTCGTGTTGAAGAATGTTTTTATGATGTCGCAGGCGAAGTAAAATCGGATCATCCTTTTAAAGGCAACATGAATATTGAAAAATTAGTTGCCTGTATTGAAGCAAATGGTGTTGATAAGATTCCATTTATCCGTATGGAAGCTGGGACTAATCTGATTGGCGGTCAGCCATTTTCTGTTGCTAATATGCGTGAAGTACGTAAAGTTTGCGACAAGTATGGTATTCCATTGGTTCTTGATATTTCACTGGTCTGTGAAAATATGTATTTCATTAAGGTCCGTGAAGCAGAATTTAAAGATAAAGAACCAGGAGAAATTCTGCGGACTTTATGCGATTTAGCTGATATTGTTTATTTTTCTGCACGCAAGATTTGTTGTTCTCGTGGTGGTGGTATTGCAACTCGTCGGGAAGATTTATACCTCAAAATGCGTGATTTGATCCCTCTGTTTGAAGGTTTCTTGACCTATGGTGGGATGTCTGTTCGTGAAATCGAAGCAATGGCGGTTGGTTTGCGTGAAGCAACTGACTTTAATATGATTCGTCATTCTCCTGAATTCATTAGATACTTAGTTGAACATTTGGATGAAAAAGGCATTCCTGTTATTACGCCTCCAGGCGGATTAGGCGCTCATTTAGATGCTCGTGGTTTCTTGCCTCATCTGTCTTCTCATGAATACCCAGCAGGTGCTTTAACGGTTGCCATGTATATTGCTGCAGGCGTTCGTGGTATGGAACGAGGTACTGTTTCGATGGAACGTGAACCTGATGGTACGGAAATTCCTGCAGAAGTTGAATTATTGCGTTTGGCTTTCCCTCGTCGTGTCTTCACATTGTCTCAGACTAAATATCTGGAAGATCGTATTGAATGGCTGTGGAAGAATCGTGATCTGATTGGCGGACTTAAGTTTGTTGAAGAACCCCCTGTTTTGCGTTTCTTTGTGGGACGTTTGGCACCAACTTCCGATTGGCCTCAAAAATTAGTTGCTAAATTCCGTGAAGATTTCGGTGATAGCTTGTAATTTGGCGTTGTTTTATAAATCAATAAAATACCCTCTTGGATGTGAATTCAAGAGGGTATTTTTTTGAAAGTACAAACGTTTATTGAAAATAATTAACATATCTTCTTGATTTCGCCCGTATTTTCTATCTTTTGGGGAAAGAAGATTTTCAAAAAAGAAATTGGCAAAATTGAGAAAATGACCGCAAAAACTGTATAAAAATAAAGCGTGCAGCCAACGGATATTGATATCTTGGTGTAATATGTCATTTTATTTAACGCATTGTTTATTGATAAAGCGTTTTTGGTAGCCTACGATGAAGTCGTTGCTGTTTTTTGCCAGAACAGTTTGTCTACAGTAAACAAAATGAGATACATCGGCGAATCTTAAAAGAGACTCGCTGGGGTTTTTTATACCTTTGGCATATGTCAGATTGTAAAATCATTTATAATGCACGCTTAATACAATATAAATTTGAATTGTCTCATTCGGGAGGTGCTTCATGGCAAAAATGACTGCAGCCGAAGCGGCTGTCTATGTACTTGAAAAAGAAGGAGTTACTCAGGTATTTGGTGTTCCTGGCGCAGGGATTAACCCAGTTTATGCAGGACTAAAGAAACATGGAACCATGAAGCACATCTTAGCGCGTCATGGTGAAGGTATTGCTCATATGGCAGAAGGATATTCCCGTGCAAAACACGGTAATATCGGCGTTGGTATTTGTACTTCGGGCCCTGCTGCAACAGATATGATCACTGGACTTTATTCTGCTATTGCAGATTCCATTCCTATTTTGTCGATCACAGGGCAGGTTCCACGTTCTGTTCTGTATAAAGAAGATTTTCAGGCCGTTGATATTGAAAATGTTGCACGTCCAGTTACTAAAATGGCAGTGACTGTTCGTGAACCTGCATTAGTGCCATGGGTATTGCAAAAAGCATTCTATTTGATGCGTACAGGACGTCCTGGTCCCTGTCTGATTGACTTGCCAATGGACGTTCAGCTGGGCGAAATTGAATTTGATCCAGATACTTATGCGCCATTAGAAGTTTCTAAGCCTCGAGCAACCCCTGCGCAGATTGAAAAAGTGCTGACAATGCTCAATGAATCAGAAAGACCATTGATCATTTCGGGTGGTGGTGTCATTTTGGCTGATGCTTCTCCATTGTTAGTTGAATTAGCCGAAATTTTGGGAACACCTGTTGTTCCAACGATGATGGGTTGGGGAACAATTCCAGATGATCATGATTTAAATGCTGGGATGGTAGGTATTCAAACACATCATCGTTATGCGAATGCATCATTTCTTCAGTCTGACTTTGTATTGGGTATCGGTAACCGTTGGGCAAATCGTCATACTGGGGGCTTGGATACTTATCGTAAAGGCCGTAAGTTTGTTCATATTGATATTGAACCTACTCAGTTGGGTAAAGTTTTCCCACCTGATTATGGAGTCGTATCTGATGCAAAAGCCGCGTTGGAACAGCTTGTTGCATTAGCAAAACAGTGGAAAGCTGCGGGTAAATTAAAAGATCGTTCGGATTGGGCAGCATCTTGTCTGAAACGTAAACGCACTATGTTGCGTAAGACGGATTTCGATGATGTTCCAATGAAATATCCTCGTGTCTATCAGGAAATGAATAAGTTCTTCGGTCGCGATGTTCACTATGTGTGTGCGATCGGTTTGTCCCAGATTTCCGCAGTTCAAAACCTGAAGGTTTATCAGCCACGTGGCTGGATTGATTGTGGTCAAGCAGGTCCTTTGGGATGGACAATTCCTGCTGCATTAGGGGTTCGTGCCGCTTTACCAGATGCTGATATTTGTGCCATTTCTGGCGATTTTGATTTCATGTTTATGATTGAAGAATTGGCTGTTGGTGCGCAATTTAAGCTGCCTTATATTCATGTCGTTGTTAATAATGCGTATTTGGGGTTGATTCGTCAGGGACAGATGGGCTTCAATAATCTGGATTATTGTGTGCAGTTGTCTTTTGAAAATGTCAATTCGCCAGAAGTGGGTGAATATGGGATTGATTTTGTGAAGGTTGCTCAAGGGTTGGGTTGTAAAGCAATTCGTTGCCGTAAACCTGATGAAATTATTCCAGCATTGACCAAAGCTCGTGAATTAATGAAAGAATTTAGAGTTCCGGTTGTTGTTGAATGCATTATGGAACGTGTGACAAACGTTCCAATGGGCGGAAACCTCGATAAGATTAATGAATGGGGTACCGCTTTAGATATTACTGAATAAGCAAGCAAACAATTAACGAAAAAAATAAACAAGGAGAAATTAAATGGCAAAAGTCGCCGCTAACTTGTCCATGCTCTTCAATGAAGTGCCATTTTTGGATCGTTTTGATGCTGCTGCAAAAGCAGGTTTTAAAGCAGTTGAGTTTCTTTTTCCCTATGACAATACGGTAGAAGAAATTGGGGAAAGATTGCAGAAAAATAACCTGAAATTGGTATTACATAATTTGCCATCTGGTAATTGGGCAGCGGGCGATCGTGGTATTGCTTCTCATCCAGATCGTGTTGGTGAATTCCAAGATGGTGTTGGTAAAGCAATCCAGTATGCAAAGGCATTGGGTGTTCCTCAAGTTAACGCATTGTCTGGCCCTACTTTGCCAGGTCTTTCTGAAGAAAAACAGCATGCCACTTTTGTTGCAAATCTTAAATTTGCAGCAGCAGCATTGAAAGCAGAAGGAATCCGTTTAGTGACTGAACCCGTTAATACGATTGACATGAAAAATGCCTATCTGAATAGAACTCAGCAGGCTGTTGATATTATTAAGGAAGTGGGTTCTGATAATTTGTTTATTCAATATGATATTTATCATATGCAGCGTATGGAAGGGGAATTAGCAAATACGATTAAAGCGAATTTGCCTTTGATTAAACATATGCAATTGGCTGACTTGCCAAATCGTCATGAACCAGGAACAGGTGAAATTAATTACCATTTCTTGTTTAAGTTCCTTGATGAAATTGGATATGATGGTTATATCGGCTGTGAATATAAGCCAGCAACGACGACAGTAGAAGGACTGAAGTGGTTGAAAGAATATGATGTTGAATAATTTTTGAATCGTTTAAAATTCATTTGGAGAAATAAATAATGGCAAATATTGGTTTTATCGGTTTGGGTATCATGGGAACACCTATGGCACTCAACTTGCAGAAAGCTGGTAATACTTTATATGTAAATGATAGAAAAGATATTCCAGCAAAATTGGCTGAAGGTGGCGCAGTTAAATGTGCTAATGGGAAAGAAGTCGCCCAAAAAGCAGATATTGTTTTCATTATGGTGCCAGATACCCCTGATGTTGCTGCTGTTTTGTTTGGTGCTAATGGTGTTGCAGAAGGATTATCTGCAGGCAAGACCGTTGTCGATATGAGTTCCATTTCTCCAATCGAAACCAAAGAATTCGCAAAGAAAATTAACGATTTAGGTTGTGAATATTTGGACGCTCCTGTGTCTGGTGGTGAAGTGGGCGCTTATGAAGGTTCTTTAACCTTTATGGTTGGTGGTAAGGAAGAAACCTTCAAGAAGATTGAACCACTATTCAAATTGATGGGTAAAAATATTACTTTAGTTGGTGATAACGGAGCAGGTCAGACCACTAAAGTTGCTAATCAGATTATTGTTGCATTGACCATTGAAGCGGTTTCTGAAGCATTATTATTTGCTTCTAAAGCAGGCGCTGATCCTGCTAAGGTGCGTCAAGCATTGATGGGTGGTTTTGCCTCTTCTCGTATTTTGGAAGTTCATGGTGAACGTATGGTTAAACGTACATTCAAACCAGGTTTCCGTATCAATTTGCACCAGAAAGATTTGAATCTTGCTTTGCAGGGCGCAAAATCTTTAGGATTGACTTTGCCAAATACAGCAACTGCACAGGAATTATTCAATGCATGTGCAGCACATGGTTTGAGCGCAAGCGACCATTCTGCAATGTGCCGTGCTTTGGAAATCATGTCTGATCATGAAATTGCAAAGGCTTGATTTTAAATAAGCTTTTTGAGTGAAAGTCGGATGATGGTATCATTCGACTTAAGCGAATATTAAATGCCATCAAATAAGATACGGGATGGTTCTTGTTGACCAAGTCCGTTGAGATGTTTGGTGGCTTTTTTCTATCAGGATGCCAATATGTCAGTCGATAATCCAAAACAATTGCTGAAAGATTTATTCACCAATGCAGTGTCAGCCGTTAGTGCAGAAAAGTGTTTACCCAAATATTTACCGAAACCCCTAAAAGGAGGAAGGACAATTGTTATTGGTGCCGGTAAAGGTGCTGCAGCAATGGCAAAAGCCGTTGAAGACAATTGGGACGGAGAAATTAGCGGTTTAGTCGTTACTCGCTATGATCATGGAATGCCCTGTCGACATATTGAAGTTATTGAAGCATCTCACCCTGTTCCCGATGCCGCAGGACGTGCGGCTGCAGGCCGTATTATGCAAATGGTTCAAGGACTGAGCGAAAAAGACTTGGTGCTTTGCCTTATTTCTGGTGGGGGGTCCGCATTACTTTCATTGCCGGGAGAGGGCATCTCTTTGGAAGAAAAGCAATCAATTAATCGCCAATTACTCAGGAGTGGGGCAAATATTGCGGAAATGAATTGTGTCCGTAAACATTTATCAAGTATTAAAGGCGGGCGTTTAGCATTGGCTTGTGCACCAGCGAAAGTCGTGACACTGTTAATTTCTGATATTCCAGGAGACGATCCTGGAATTATTGCTAGCGGTCCTACATTGCCAGATCCAACCACTTGTGCGGATGCTTTGGCAATTATGAAAAAATATCAAATTGAAGTTCCCGCTCATATTATCCAATATCTTGAAAGTGGTAAGGGGGAATCTGTCAAACCAGATAATCCTATTTTTGCGAATAATGAAAGTCATATTATTGCAACGGCACAAGATGCTTTAGAATCTGCGGCTGAATTTGCCCGTTCACGTGGTATTACACCATATATTCTTTCTGATTGTATTGAAGGAGAATCTCGCGATATTGCTAAAATGCATGCAGCGATCGCCTTACAAGTTGCTTCAAAGAATCAACCTTTTGCAAAACCTTGCGTGATTCTTTCAGGAGGAGAAACGACAGTAACTGTTCGAGGAAATGGCCGTGGGGGACGGAATGCTGAATTCTTGCTGAGTCTTGCTATTTTCTTAAATGGAGCAAAAGGTATTTATGCAGTAGCTTGCGATACAGATGGAATTGATGGTTCTGAGGATAATGCTGGCGCAGTTTATACCCCAGATTCAATGAGTCGTGCTAATGAGATGGGATTGCAGCCAATAAAAATGTTAGAAAATAATGATGGCTACGGTTTTTTTGATGCATTAGATGATTTGATCGTAACAACGCCAACTCGTACTAATGTGAACGATTTTC
Organism: uncultured Oxalobacter sp.; assembly: GCA_934401755.1. Taxonomy (GTDB): domain Bacteria; phylum Pseudomonadota; class Gammaproteobacteria; order Burkholderiales; family Burkholderiaceae_D; genus Oxalobacter. The sequence goes on along the minus strand of CAKRSU010000023.1, from coordinate 6,051 downwards.
GTGCAATTTTGATTCTTTGATCGCTTTTTTCGACTCAATCAAAAAGTGAAAATATTTTTCCCAGAACGGAATTATCCGCTCTGGGTTTTTTATAGGTGCAACTATTTTTCTATTAGCTAAATAAATAGCCAGATGCCTCTTAAAATCCATATCGTTATACTATACTGAATAAAAGGATAGGATTTCTATATCCGTTTTTTGTATTTGCCATTTGTTAAAAATCTTGGATGAGAATAAAAGCGGGGAGAATGGTATGCGACGTCAACGTAAGGCTAAAATCGTAGCAACACTGGGGCCAGCTAGTTCAACTAAGGAAATGATTCTTGCCTTATTTGAAGCAGGAGTTGATGTTTTTCGCTTTAATTTTAGTCATGGGACTCAAGAAGATCATCGTAGACGGCATGAGATTGTTCGTGAAGTTGAACGTTTAGTGGGGCGGCCAATTGCTATTTTGGCCGATCTTCAAGGCCCTAAACTTCGTATTGGAACATTTGATTCGGGTCAGGTAAAAATTTCATCAGGCAGTGAATTTGTTTTTGACCGAAATCCTTTACCCGGGAATGAAAAACGAGTATGCCTCTCTCATCCTGAACTCTTTGGCATTATGGAGCCGGGACATGGAATTTCATTAGATGATGGCAAAATTCGAATGAAAGTGATCAAAAGTACGGATCATGAAATCTATACCCGTGTTGAAAATGGTGGCATTTTATCAGACCGAAAGGGATTGAATGTTCCCGATGTTGTTTTACCGATCCCCGCATTAACTGAAAAAGATTTACGTGATCTTGAATTTGCGCTAGCGCTAGGGGTTGATTGGGTTGCTCTTTCATTTGTTCAATCCCCTCAAGATCTTATTCATGCAAGAAAAATAATTGCGGGAAGAGCACTTTTAATGACCAAACTTGAAAAGCCTTCTGCTATGGAACATTTAGATGCAATTGTTCGAGATTCTGATGCAGTGATGGTTGCTCGAGGTGATTTGGGCGTTGAATTGCCTCCTGAAAAAGTACCCGGTTCTCAAATTCGTATTATTCGCAGTTGTCGTCAACAAGGTAAACCGACAATTGTGGCAACTCAGATGTTGGAATCAATGATTAGTACTCCTATTCCAACGCGAGCAGAAGCCTCAGATGTGGCAACAGCTATTTATGAAGGGGCTGATGCGGTGATGTTGTCAGCCGAGTCCGCAAGTGGTGCTTATCCGCTTCAAGCAGTTGCAATGATGAATCGTATCATTGTTGAAGTGGAAAGTGATCCACTTTATAGTCAAATGATTAATGCACAACAAGAGATTCATCAAGAAATTGATAGTGATGCGATTTGCTTAGCAATGCGTTCTGTATCAAAGGGGATCAATGCTGTCGTTAATGTGACTTATACTGAAACGGGGGCAACAAGTTTGCGTACAGCAAGAGGAAGACCTGATGCGCCTATACTGAGCATTACACCTTATTTACAAACAGCAAGGCGATTAGCATTAGCTTGGGGTATTCATTCGACGGTGTTAGATCATGATATTCATGATGTGAATGATATGGTTACTGCAGCATGTCGAGTGGCTTATGAAGAAGGATTGGCAAAGTCAGGGGATAGCCTTACTATTGTTGGCGGTATGCCATTTGGTTCTTGTGGAACAACGAATTTATTAAGAACAGCGATTATGCCGTCTCTGTCAAATGCATCTTGTTTGAAAGCTGCGGATTCTTATTAAGTTGTATCTTATAACCATTATTTTCAATAAGATAGGTAGCTTGTTATGAATATTAATGGTCTTATATAACATTTGTTTTCTCAAATCTTTAAACAAGTAACAAAAGGAAGCAGTTATGGCAATATCAACCACACTTCAACTTGGTCAGACTTCAGAAATAGAAGTGATTGTCGACGAGATGCAAACAGCGCTTAAAATGGGAAGTGGAAGACGTTTGGTATTGGCAACACCTGCATTGGTTGCCTTAATGGAAAAGGCATCCCAACAGATTATTGATAATCATGTATCTGAAGGATGGGAGTCAATTGGAACGAGTGTAAATGTCGTTCATGACTCAATGACACCTATTGGAATGACTGTAAAAATTAAAGCAGAACTGATTGATTTTGATGGAAAAGAAGCTGTATTTAAAATAAATGCATACGATGATCAGGGGCAAATCGGCTCAGGAAATCATCGTAGAAGATTAGCCAAAACACGGACTTTATTAAGACTTTTAAATCAAAAATGATCCCAATTTTTTGGAAAATCAAGTTCAAAAATATTGCCGTCATATTTGGTTTGAAAGAAAAGATTTGCTTAACCTCTTTTTCCTAGTTGTGTTTTAAAGAAAAATAGCGGTGATTCGCTTATCCAATATGGTTTTTTATTGACCACAGATCATATTGATCTATCGATATCTTACTGTCAGTCAAATGGTCATTTTGTGTAATCGATTATGGCTATGTGACCAATACAGAAATGTAAATATAAATAAGAAATCTTGACTTTGGTCATGGTCACGAATAGATAGTTCTCGCAAAATAATCGAGCATTCAGGTAAAAAAAATCTGAACATTGACTTTTTTTATATCTGTAACAAATTTCATTGCTATTAAAAAAACGGGGATTACACCTGTAAGTAATGAATGTGTGTAAACACAAATAGGAGAGTAGATCTATGGCTACACAAGAAAAATACCCTAATCGGGTAATACAGCTTTTCCTCGGTATCTGCTGTATGGCGACCGTGGCAAACTGTCAGTATGGCTGGACATTGTTTGTGGGTCCAATTGAAGATAAGTATCATTGGGCACGCGCAGCCATTCAGTTGTCTTTTACCATTTTCCTGATTTTTGAAACCTGGTTGGTTCCTCTGGAAGGTTGGGGTGTTGATAAATTTGGTCCGCGTCCAGTGATTATTTTCGGCGCAGTTTTAACAACCGTTGGTTGGATTATTTGCTCTGTAGCATCCAGCCTCGGTGTTTTATATTTTGCACAGATTTTAACCGGTGCAGGTGCAGGTGCCGTTTATGGGACTTGTTCCGGGAATTCTCTGAAATGGTTCCCAGACAAACGTGGTTTAGCATCAGGTGCAACCGCAGCAGGTTTTGGTGCCGGTGCTGCAATTACTGTTATTCCGGTTGCTAACATGATTAACACCCAAGGGTACGAACAGGCTTTCTTAGTCTTCGGTATCATCCAAGGTGCGATCATTGCAGCCTGTGCGTTGTTCATGCCACGTGCTAAATTGCCACCAGGCACGAAGATCAAACCAAAGGTCATCTCTTCTAAGAAGAACTATTCTCAGATTCAGATGGTTAAAGAACCTTTGTTCTGGTTGATTTGGGTTTTGTTTGTCGGGGTTGCGTCTGGCGGTATCATGGGGACGGCGTCTTTCGGTCCTGTCTCTAAAGACTATGGCTTAAATAAGATTCCGGTGACTTGCTTAGGGGTGACCATGCCACTGCTGTCCATGGCAATGTCTATTGATAATATCTGTAATGGGGCAACTCGTCCTGTTATGGGATATATGTCTGACCGCTTTGGTCGTGAAAACTTGATGTTGGTTGTCTTCGGTGGTGAAGCCTTAGCCTTGTTAGGATTAGTCTTCTTCGGCCGTTCTCCAGTCGGATTTATGTTCTTTGCTGCGATGACTTTCGCTTGCTGGGGTGAAATCTTCTCCCTCTTCCCATCCATGTGTGCGGATACCTTTGGGTCTAAGTTTGCAGCGGGTAATGCTGGGACCTTGTATACAGCAAAAGGGACATCTGCGTTCTTGGTTCCAATTGGTGCATGGTTATCTAAAGGTGGTAACTGGGATCGTACCTTCATCATGTCAGCTTGTATCTCAGGTGCATGTTCCATCTTGTCCTTCTTTGTCTTGAAACCTTGGCGCCGTCGTTTCATCGAAAACAACAACAAGGAAATCGAAGCATTGGAAGCACAGGGTATTGCTCAAGATACCAGTTTGTAAGTGAATGCTTTTGCCGGTGAATACCGGCAATTTAAAACAATCCATATTAACGGTGGTTCGAAAGAATCACCGTTTTTTTATTAGAGAATTTCTTAAAACGAAAATAGAGATATTGCTAATTGCCAGAAAAATAAGGAAGAAATCAGAGGAAATATGGGAGACGATAGGCTAATTTAAGAATAAAACAAGAGTAATTGGTTATTCTCAAGAGGTAGTGCTTATTTGATTTTCGTCATATAAAAACTCAAAGTATTTGTAAGGCAATATTATCTATACTTGAATGGTATTTATTCTTCGAACAGAAAAAAACAACATCCTCTTCAACATCGCATAATAAACATTATTTGACATTAATCATTCTATCATTTTAAGCATTTGTCCTATCCAATTATTTGAATTTAAAAGATAAATTCGAAAATAACTCAATTGGTAACATCTTAATAATAATTGCTTATTAATAAAAGGATTTTTCATTAAATTCAATAAAAACAAATATTTACCGATGAATTGAACATCCGCTAATGTTTATTAATGGATGTCGCCTTTTATATCAGCAATTAAACAAAGACGATGTCCCTCAAAAAAGGACACAACATGAATAAAATATTTAAGGTGATATTCAGTAAGGCAAAGGGTATTTTTGTTGTTACAGGCGAGAATGCGAAAGCACAAGGAAAATCAAAACATTTAAAAGCTGTTGCTACTTCTGTGATGATTGCGAGTACATTGGGTATGATTGGAAATGCTGAAGCTAATAGTCCCCTGTCAGTTATATCAACAGATACAACATTGGGTAGTGCCTATAATAATGGTGGAACGTCTTCTTCAGGATCTTTCATTGCTGATTTTGGTAATAACCAAATCGTTAGTATCACGGCACCCGATCAAATTTCTATTAATGGTGCTAATAATAAATGGGAATTAGATTCTACGAATGCGAATTTAGTATTCGTTAAGGATGCGAACGCTACAGTTAATTTTACTCATTTTAAAGATTTGCAAATTAACTCAGTTAATGAAAATGCAGCACATCTTCTATCTGGTGAAGGACACGTTAATTTTGGACAATCAGATTCAGCGATTGATCGTGTAACGTTACATGCTAAAAACGCTGTTGTTTTATCTGACGTATCAAGTGATTTTTATGTCACAAATCTTACTTTAGAATCAGAAAAAAACAATGCTATTAGTATGGGGGCAGGCAAGACAGTTCATATTTATAAAGTTGATGCGGATAATCAGACGACAACAATAAAAGGAGGTGCTGCTTTTGCAGCTCATGTAAGAGCAGGAGGAACTCTTCAAATTGATGGTGGTGATGTTGTGACGCAAGGGATTCTGCAAGCAGATCATGATTTCAAGAAAGATATTAACAATGAAGCGAGTGCAGAAAATTCAGGCAAGATAAGCATTCGAGCTAATCATTTTACGGCAACCCAAAATGAACCATGGGTTAAAAGTGATGCCGTTCTTCGAGCAAATGCAAAAGCTACTATTGATATTATTGCTGATACTATCAACATTAATCCTGATAATAAAGAGGGTGCTCGTTCAATCAGTGCTTTCGGAGGTGATATTACAGTAAAAGCCAAAGATTCATTAATGATTAATGGAACAATTACTGTTGGAGCTGTCGAAGATAGTTTGAAGTTAAAAGATAATGGAGACAATGCCTATTCACATCCCATTCAATCTGGATCTAAAGTAGAAATTGGATTGGAAGATTGGACGGAATCTAGCGAAGATACTCGTACGATGACGATTAATGGAGACATTATTTCTTATGGTCAAGATGATGTTAAACCTGCAACTGGGACTTCAGGCATAGCCTCTCAAAATACGGTTCAAATTAAATTAGCGAATCAAACTTCCAGTCTTACAGGGGCGATTAAAAACATTTCTCGTTCTGGAGCGGACATTCCATTGGGCGATACAAATGGTATAACCTTAGATATGTCTAATGGCGCCACCTGGAACGCCACCGGCGACTCCACCGTCAAAACCATCACCAGTAATGGGGCAAACATCAACCTCGGCTCCAACAAAGCCGCCATCAACGACTACACCTCAGGCTCAAAAGGAGCCACCATCACCATGGATG
>CAKRSU010000022.1 GCA_934401755.1 uncultured Oxalobacter sp. | reverse complement strand
AAGGATCCATACATGAACCGGATATTCAAAGTCGTCTTCAATAAAACCAAAGGCATGTTCGTTGTTGGTGGCGAACACATCAAAACCCAAGGCAAATCCAAAAAGCTCAAACTCGCTATCAGTGCGGTTCTATTGGGAACTTCTATGCTGGCTGGTTCTGCTGCGATGGCCGAAGATCTCAATTATGCCGGTATTACTGCTGATGGAGACTTTTATACTGCAACCGATGCAGATGGAAATAAAGAACCTTTAAAAGATGGAACTATTGGCGATGGGACTGGGAAAGTTACGATCGAAAACAAAGATAGTAACAAAAAAGGTATTAATGCCAGAAATGATAGTAGTATTATCATTAGGGCAACTGACGCAGAAATTTCTTCTAGAGGTTATGGTATTGATGCAAGAGGTGGCAGTGATGAAAATACCTCTGTTACTATTGAAAGTACAAAAGCAGATATTTTAGGTACGATAGGCGGATTGGCCGCATATGGTGCTCATATCGAAGTTACAGCAAATACTGCTAACCTTACAGGGGAAAGTAGTGTAGGTATTCTTGTACAGCGAGATGAAGTGGATAAATATGGACATGTAACGAAAAAACATGACACCACAAAAGCAACCATCAATGTCGATAATTTAACCGTTACAGGTAAAACTCGCACTATTGAGGCAGACTATGGTGGAGAAATTGCAATCAATGCAACTGGCAATGTAACCGTTAATGGTGGAAATGAGGCTGCCATCATGGCATTAGCTTCAGATACCAAAGTAGATATCAAAGCTGAAACACTTAATATCACATCTAATGGAGCATTTGGCGTTCACGTACAAAATAACACAGAAACCGCCACTGCTCCGGATAATCGTGCGACCGTCAATCTCACCGCAGATACCATCAACATCACCAATAAAACAAAAGATGGTTTAGGTTTATCCGCCTTTTCCAATGGTTTGATGAATGTCAATGGTAATCTGACCGTCAATGCTGACCATGTTATTGATGTTCGCGGTAATTCCACCATGAACATCAACACTGATGGTAAACACAGCACCGTATTAAATGGTGATATTGTCTTTGAAACGCCTAATACTCCTGGAGATGCTCAAAACAGTGGCAAAATCATCAATGCCAATGTGAATATCAATCTAACTGGAGAAAACTCGGCTTGGACCGGTAAAGCCTATCAAGAATATAAAGTGGATGGTAAATATATTACTTCCACTGAACTTCAAGCTCCGCCTTATCATGGCAACGTCACCGGCTTTAACCTCACCATCGCTGATGGTGCAGCATGGAATGCCACAGGAGATAGCTTCGTTAACAACATAACAGTTAATAACGCAGCCATCAACGTCAGCGATACTACCAAAGTCATCAACATCGACAAAATGGCTGTTGACAATGCCCAAATCAACATCAACGGTACCGACACTCAAGTTAAAGCCAACACCCTAAGCGGTAACGCCAACATCAACCTTGCCACCGTTGCCAAGGGCGATGACACCTTCCAAGCTGGTAGTGTTACTGCCAACAATGCTGAAAACGCCAAACTCAACGTCAACTACACCGGCATCACCGCAGACAACATCAACAATGCACAAACTGCGATGCAAAACCTCTCGAGCCACATTCAAGCAACCGATGCTAACGTCACTAACCATGTTGCCGAAGGCGATGTTGCCGGTGCATTAACCTGGACCAGCATCAATGATGCCATCACCAACGTCAAAGAACAGAAAAACAGCACACTTTCTGCATTAACCAACCTTGCGGCCAACAACTTCCTCGTCTTTAGAGCTCAAACCAATGACCTCGACAAACGCATGGGTGACCTTAGAACCATGCCAAATAGTGATGGTGCTTGGGCACGTATTATCGCTGGACAAAGCCAATACAAAAACATCCACAACACCTACCAAACCCTCCAAGCTGGGATAGACCACCGTATTGGCAACTTCATCGTTGGGGGAACCGCCTCCTATACCGATGGAGAGGGCACCTTAAGACATGGTGACTCCGATGACAAAAACTACACCTTTGGCCTTTATGGATCATGGCTTAACAATGACGGACAATTCATCGACGTCATCGTCAAACGCCAACACCTCCAAAGCGACTACGACCTTAGAAGCGATAGTGGCCTAAAAACCAAAGGCTCCTACCATACCGAAGGCACCTCCATCTCTGCGGAATACGGCTGGAGAATTGGGATAAACAACACCAACTACTACATCGAACCCCAAGCCGAATTCACCTATGGGCATTTGGATAGCGTCACCTACAAAACCAACCGCGGTGTCAAAATCAACCAAGACGCCATCAAAACCGCTGTTGGACGAGTTGGCCTTGCAGCTGGTTGGGTTTCTCCAGACAAAACCAGCAGTGCCTACATCAAAGCCTCCGTCCTTAACGATTGGGAAGGCGATGCAAGAACCAAAGCCTCTAAAGACGGCATTAGTCGTAAATACCACGAAGACATGGGCGGAACATGGGGAGAATTTGCTATTGGCGGTACCTATAACCTCAACAAAAACCTCTCATTCTACGGAGAAGCCGAAACCACCAGTGGGAACCCGGTTAGAACCACCTATCAAATTTCTGCAGGGATGAGATACAGCTTCTAAGCATTTGCACGTTTAACACTTTTCATTTTTATCGTTGTTCCCAGAAAAAAAGAGCACTTCCTTTCAAGGCGGTGCTCTTTTCTTTTTAGGCAGTGATACTTTTTATGCTAATCCATCATTTCATTCATTCGACAAAGCACGCTTTAAAAATAAGTATGCGGGTGAAACTGGAAAATCAATGATGGGTTTGCATAAGGAGATCTAGAAAGTGAGCATAACCGGAGATATGTTAAATGTGGCATAATTAAAAGCTATTCAAAACAACAACTAAAATACCATCATGGCGAAAACCCTTTACGATAAACTCTGGGAATCCCACGTCGTAGAAACAGAAGAAGACGGCACAACAATTCTTTATATTGATAGACAATTACTTCATGAAGTGACGAGTCCTCAGGCATTTGAAGGATTACGTATGGCAGGACGTAAGCCATGGCGTAATTCTGCTAATTTGCTTGTAGCCGATCACAATGTATCAACACAGGATCGTCAAGGTCCGATTAAAGATCCAGTTTCACGTTTGCAGATTGAAACATTAGATGCTAATGCGAAAGAGTTTTGTCTAACATATTTTGATATGCACGATAAACGTCAAGGTATTGTTCATGTTATTGGCCCTGAACAAGGGGCAACATTACCCGGTATGACTGTCGTTTGTGGTGATTCTCATACTGCAACTCATGGTGCATTTGGGGCATTGGCCCATGGTATTGGTACTTCAGAAGTTGAGCATGTCTTGGCAACTCAGACTTTGTTGGCACGAAAAATGAAGACGATGCTTGTCAAAGTTGAAGGTACCTTGCAAAAAGGGGTATCAGCCAAAGATATTGCATTAGCGATTATCGGTAAAATTGGAACGGCGGGTGGCACTGGGTGTGCAATGGAATTTGCTGGTTCTGCTATTCGAGCTCTTTCAATGGAAGGACGTATGACGCTTTGCAATATGGCAATTGAAGCGGGGGCGAGAGCAGGACTTGTTGCTGTTGATCAAACGACGATTGATTATGTTAAAGGGCGTCCATATGCCCCGAAAGGCGATCAATGGGATAAAGCCGTTACCTATTGGAAGACATTACATTCTGATCCAGATGCACAGTTTGATATTACCGTTGAGCTTGATGCTTCTTCAATTCGTCCTCAAGTAACATGGGGAACTTCTCCCGAAATGGTTGTTTCTATTGAAGATCGTGTGCCAGATCCTGCTAAAGAAGACGATCCAATTCGACGTGACGCAATGATTCGCGCATTAAAATATATTGGCCTTGAACCAGGAACGCCAATGGAAGACATTGCTATTGATAAAGTATTTATTGGTTCTTGCACAAATGGTCGCATAGAAGATATGCGTGCAGCAGCAGCAATTGTCAAAGGTAAGAAGCGAGCTCCTAATGTTAAGCTTGCCTTAGTTGTACCAGGATCGGGATTAGTGAAAGAACAGGCTGAAAAAGAAGGGCTTGATAAGATTTTCATTGATGCAGGATTTGAATGGCGTGAAGCAGGATGTTCGATGTGTTTGGCCATGAATGATGATCGTTTAGCGCCAGGAGAACGTTGTGCTTCAACGTCTAATCGTAATTTTGAAGGGAGACAAGGGCAAAATAGTCGCACGCATTTAGTATCGCCTGCGATGGCCGCTGCAGCGGGGATTGCAGGGCATTTTGTTGATATTCGTAAGCTCTAAGAGAAAACGAGGTCATGAAATTCATTAGAATCATCACATATATGCTGCTTGTCCTTACTTTTGTTTTTGTTTGTGAGTCATTAACGAATAAGAATGAGAGTCAGCACATTGACGTTGCAATTGTTAATATCGCGAGATGATTCGATGACGAACTCGTTGTTTTTAAAGAATATATATTTCTGTCTGTTTTTATCAGTAGGCAAAAACCATTAAATTAGGTGAAGAATGGAAAAATTTACCGTACATGAAGGGTTGGTTGCACCGATGGATCGTGTCAATGTTGATACCGATGCCATTATTCCAAAGCAATTTTTAAAATCAATTAAACGGACTGGTTTTGGGCAAAATTTGTTTGATGAGTGGCGCTATCTCGATCATGGCGAGCCTGGTATGGATTGTTCTAATCGTCCGATCAATCCAGATTTTGTTTTAAATCAAAAACGCTATGCCGGAGCAACCATTTTGATTGCTCGTGAAAATTTTGGTTGTGGCTCCTCGCGTGAACATGCGCCGTGGGCGTTACAACAATATGGTTTTCGGGCCATTATTGCTCCGACATTTGCTGATATTTTTTTCAATAATTCATTTAAAAATGGATTATTGCTTATTAAATTATCTGAAGCGCAAGTTGATTCTTTGTTTAAGTTAGTGGATGCTAATCCTGGATTTAGTTTAACCATTGATTTGAAACATTGTTTGATTATTAATGAAGCATTCGATATCAAAATATCATTTGAAATTGATCCATTTCGTCAGTATTGTCTGTTAAATGGATTAGATGACATTGCTTTAACTTTGCAAAAAGCCGATAAAATTACAGCATTTGAAAAACAGCATATTGCCGATCAACCTTGGTTGGCAAATACCATTTAATTATTGAGAAATAGAACATTTTTGCATTTTGAGCAAATTTGTTCGGAGAAGGAAAAACATGAAAATTGCAGTTCTACCAGGTGATGGGATTGGTCCAGAAATTATGAATGAAGCCGTACGTGTATTAAATGCACTCGGAGAAAACTTTGAAATGGAATGGGCTGATGTTGGCGGTGTTGGTTATGCTAATCATGGACATCCTCTGCCAGATAGTACTTTGAAATTAGCAAAAGAAGCAGATGCTATTTTGTTCGGTGCCGTCGGAGATTTTAAATACGATACATTAGAGCGTGCATTGCGTCCAGAACAAGCGATTTTAGGGTTAAGAAAGCATCTGAAATTATTTGCTAATTTACGTCCAGCTATTTTATATCCGGAATTGGCCGGGGCTTCTACCTTAAAACCGGAAGTTGTTTCAGGGTTGGATTTGTTAATTGTTCGTGAGTTAACGGGTGATATTTATTTTGGTCAACCACGAGGTCGTCGTGCAGCACCCGATGGTGCTTTTAAGGGCGCGGTAGAAGGATTTGATACGATGCGCTATTCTGAACCAGAAATTCGCCGTATTGCTCATGTTGGCTTTAAAACGGCCATGAAACGCGGAAAGAAATTAACTTCTGTTGATAAAGCCAATGTTTTGGAAACTTCTCAATTATGGCGTGAAACCGTTATTGATGTTGCCAAAGAATATCCAGAAGTGAAATTGGACCATATGTATGTGGATAATGCGGCGATGCAACTTGTTAGAGCCCCTAAAGAATTAGATGTTGTTTTAACCGGAAATATTTTTGGGGACATTCTTTCTGATGCCGCAGCAATGCTAACAGGATCCATCGGAATGCTAGCTTCTGCTTCTATGGATGAAAATGGTAAAGGTCTTTATGAACCGTCTCATGGTTCGGCACCAGATATTGCTGGCAAAGGCATTGCAAATCCATTAGCACAAATTCTATCTGCGGCGATGATGTTACGTTATTCATTTAATATGAATGAACAGGCCGATCGTATTGAAAATGCGATTAAAAAAGTTTTAGCAGATGGTTTACGAACAGGAGATATCTTCGAAGCAGGTTGTCAGCTTGTCAACACCAAAGGTATGGGTGACGCAGTCGTTGCAGCACTGTAATCGGATTCGCGTAGCTTACAGGAGATAAAGATGAAATTAGTCGGGTTGATTGGATGGCGTGGTATGGTGGGATCTGTACTCATGCAACGTATGCAAGAAGAGAAAGATTTTGAGTTATTTGACCCCATTTTTTTCTCAACATCCAATGCAGGAGGAAAAGCGCCAGTTATGGCGAAAAATGAAACGATCCTTAAAGATGCCTATAATCTGGATGAACTCAAAAAATGCGATATCCTTATTTCCTGTCAAGGTGGCGACTATACGATGGAAATCTTTCCTAAACTGCGTCTAGCAGGTTGGAAGGGATATTGGATTGATGCCGCCTCTAAGCTTCGTATGAGTGATGATGCATTAATTATTCTTGATCCCGTTAATCGTTCTGTGATCGAAAATGGTTTAGCCAAGGGCGTTAAAAATTATATTGGCGGAAATTGTACGGTCTCTTGTATGTTGATGGGGCTTGGTGGGCTTTTCCAGCAAGATTTAATCGAATGGATGACTTCGATGACTTATCAAGCCGCTTCTGGCGGAGGGGCGCAGCATATGCGTGAATTGCTGAATCAGTTTGGGTTACTCAATCATGCGGTTCAATCTGATTTAGAAAATCCTGCCTCTGCTATTTTGGATATTGATCGGAAAGTCACTCAGCGTCAACGCAGTATGACTGCAGAAGAAACGAAGCAATTTGGAATTCCTTTAGCAGGTAATTTAATTCCGTGGATTGATACGGATTTAGGCAATGGCATGTCTCGTGAGGAATGGAAGGGAGATGCGGAAACGAATAAGATTTTAGGACGAAATGATACAAATCATGTTGTGATTGATGGGCTTTGCATTCGTGTAGGTGCAATGCGCTGTCATTCGCAAGCGCTCACTATTAAGTTAAAAAGGGATGTGCCATTAGATGAAGTGGTTGATATGATTCAGTGTCATAATCCGTGGGTAAAAGTGATTCCAAATACTAAAGAGGATACTTTAAAAGGATTGACTCCCGCAGAAGTGGCAGGAACTTTATCAATTCCTGTTGGGCGGTTACGTAAACTAGGAATGGGGGGAGACTATCTTTCAGCCTTTACGGTAGGAGACCAATTGCTTTGGGGGGCAGCAGAACCCTTGCGGCGTATGCTACGTATTATCTTAGAATAAAGATTAGATTATTTGATCGGTTCAATTTTAAAGCCTTTATAGAAGTGAGATTGGTTTTTACTTTTATAGAGGCTTTTTTGAAAAGAATCTAACCATAGTGTGGGCAGTATAATGACCGCTTTCTAGTAAGGTATTGAAAATAGGATGTCATGGAGAATGAAGCGGATTGCATTGGGTATTGAATATGATGGTACGCCATGGCGAGGATGGCAAAAACAGCCAGAAGGCATGACAGTACAGGATACACTTGAAACGGCCATTTTCCATTTTACACAAATGAAAATTGCGACAACTTGTGCAGGGCGCACTGATGCGGGAGTGCATGCGACAGAACAAGTTGTGCATTTGGATACCAATATTGATCGTCGGTTAATTTCTTGGGTTCGTGGCGTTAATGCATGGTTGCCCCCATCCATTGCTGTACGTTGGGCTTGCGAAGTGCCTGGCGGAAAAGAGGGATTTCATGCGCGTTCAAGTGCGATTAAACGTCGCTACCGCTATTTGTTGTATAACAGCCCGATTCGTTCGCCATTGTGGATGCATAGAGCGGGATGGTTTTTTCGCCCATTAGATTTGGAACGAATGCGTTTAGGGGCGGCTTATTTATTAGGAGAACATGATTTTTCAGCGTTTCGTGCGGCGGAATGTCAATCGATTACGCCATGGAAAACGATGTATCGTATTGATATTACTCAAGAGGGTAATCTTATTGTCTTTACTTTTGAAGCAAATGCATTTTTGCATCATATGATTCGTAATATTGTTGGATCATTAGTTTTTGTCGGTAAAGGCAGTCATTCCCCAGAGTGGATGGCAGAATTGTTAGCAGGAAAAGATCGTTCTAAAGCAGCGCCTACTTTCATGCCGGATGGGCTTTATTTGTCTAAGATTTTCTACGATCCCAAATGGGGACTTCCTCAACGAAAAGAAGTTTTTCCTTAAAATCATGAATCGGACTCGAATAAAAATTTGTGGATTAACTCGAGCAGAAGATGTTCATTCTGTCATTAATGCTGGCGCAGATGCATTAGGGTTTGTATTTTATGACAAAAGCCCTCGATATGTTGCTCCTGAAAAGGTTGCAAAGCTAACAGCAGTAGTTCCGCCATTTGTAACTGTTGTCGGATTATTTGTTAATGAGGCGCCAGACGTTGTTGCACAAACGGCTAGAATTGCCCATCTTTCGTTATTACAGTTTCATGGAGACGAAACGCCAGAGTATTGTCATCAGTGTGCTGTTGCGGCTAATTTACCATTTATTCGGGCATTTCGGATAAAACCTGATACAACAGCGGATAATTTGATAGAATATGAATTCATTTACCGTAATGCCAGTCCTTTGTTTAAGGGGCTTTTGCTGGATGTCTGGTCAGAAGCTTATGGCGGTACAGGAAAGGTCTTTGATTGGTCTATCGTATCAAAAGAAATCGCGCATCGGGTCGTTTTGAGTGGTGGCTTGAACGCGCGAAATGTCACTGGCGCAGTTTTGCGATTACATCCATTTGCCGTTGATGTGAGTAGCGGTGTCGAAGAATCTAAGGGTATCAAAGATTCTGGAGAGATTAATGCATTCATTACTGCTGTTCATCAATGCGATGAAAAGTATTGAGCATTATTTTTAATCAAATTCTGTAGACAGAAGCATTATCTGTCAATTAAGTGAGCATTTCATGGAAAAAAAAGATACACGTCCTTTCTATAAGGTGAAAGGTTATGATCAACCTGATGAACAAGGTCATTTTGGTCCTTATGGCGGTGTATTTGCCGCAGAAACACTGATCCATGCATTAGATGAGCTAAAAGAAGCTTATCAGCGTTTCCGTAATGATCCCGATTTTTTAGCAGAGTTTCGTTATGAACTGAAGCATTATGCAGGAAGGCCTTCTCCAATTTATTATGCTAAGCGTTGGTCTGAAATGCTAGGGGGCGCTCAGATTTATTTAAAGCGTGAAGACTTAAATCATACGGGGGCCCATAAAATTAATAATGTGATCGGTCAGGCTTTGTTAGCAAGGCGCATGGGAAAATCCCGTGTTATTGCGGAAACTGGTGCCGGACAGCATGGCGTTGCTACAGCAACTATTGCTGCTCGTTATGGGATGGATTGCCATATTTATATGGGGAGCGAAGATGTCGCTCGTCAGACGCAAAATGTTTATCGAATGAAGCTATTAGGGGCTGAAGTTATTGCGGTTAATGCGGGATCTAGCACATTAAAAGATGCTTTAAATGAGGCGATGCGTGATTGGGTGACCAATATTGAAAATACTTTTTACATTATTGGAACAGCGGCAGGCCCACATCCTTACCCTGTGATGGTTCGTGATTTTCAATCCGTCATTGGGGAAGAATGTTTAGCGCAGATGCCTGAAATGACCAATCGTCAGCCAGATTATGTGATTGCTGCTTGTGGGGGCGGGTCAAATGCAATTGGAATCTTTTATCCCTATATTGGTCACAAAGATGTCAAATTAATTGGGGTAGAAGCCGCAGGTGATGGGCTTGAAACGGGGCGACATGCTGCTTCATTAACCATGGGGAAAAAGGGCGTGTTGCATGGTTTTCGTTCTTATTTGTTATATGACAAAGATGGGCAAATTATTGATACTCATTCTGTGTCAGCAGGATTGGATTATCCGGGGATCGGACCTGAACATGCGTATTTAAAAGATATTGGTCGAGTCAAATATCTTGGTGTTACAGATGAAGAAGCGCTTGCGGCATTTCATGCTTTGACTCGTATCGAAGGGATTATTCCTGCTTTGGAATCAAGTCATGCATTAGCTCAAGCCATGAAGATGGCTCCAACTCTTTCCAAAGACCAGATCATTTTGGTGAATGTTTCAGGAAGAGGGGATAAAGATATGCATACTGTTGCCAAATGTGCTGGGGTTGAATGGTGATGTGATTATTTTTGTTTTGAATGTCACGTTTTTAGATAGAACAGATAAACAGGATTAGATATGTCACGCATTGAACAAAAATTAAATGATTTAAAATCTCGAAATCAAAAAGGATTGATTCCTTTTATTACTGCTGGTTATCCAACGATTGCTCAAACGGTACCATTGTTGCATGCTTTGGTAAAAGAAGGGGCCGATATTATTGAACTGGGGATGCCTTTTTCTGATCCCATGGCAGATGGTCATATTATTCAGCATTCTTCGGAAGTGGCACTGAAAAATGGAATGACAACTCAAAAAGTTTTAGAGCAAGTTGCAGCGTTTCGCCAAACGGATCAAGTAACCCCCATTGTTTTGATGGGATATGCAAACCCTATTGAAAATATAGGGCAGCAAAAGTTCGTTGATGCAGCAGCGGCAGCTGGGGTTGATGCGGTATTAGTTGTTGATTATCCGCCAGAAGAATCGCAAGCGTTTTCTTCAATGCTCAAAGCAAAAGGAATGGATCAGATCTTTTTATTAGCACCGACTTCTGTAGAAGGCCGCATTAAAAATGTTGGAAAAATAGGGGGCGGTTATATCTATTATGTTTCATTAAAAGGTGTAACTGGAGCGGGTAATTTAGATGTTGAAGAAGTTAAACAGCGTATTGCTGACATTAAAAACATTGTTTCACTTCCCGTTGCAGTGGGTTTTGGTATTCGTGATGCCAAAACGGCTAAAGTCCTAGGACAAACGGCAGATGCGGTCATTATCGGTAGTCAGATTATTCAATCTATTGAGGATGCTGGCTATAACCAGGCTGAAACTGCTGTTAAAAGTTTTTTACATCCTATTCGTCAAGCACTAGACGAATAAATGCTTTAGGTTTTTAATAGCGCTTTGCGTCAAAGTATCGCAAAGTGTGAAAATTTTTAATCAATCAAATAAAACAGGCAATGATAATATCATCATTGCCTGTTATGTCAGGAGACGATATGACTAGTTGGCTTGATAATACGGTTCCTCCTCGGATTCAAAATCAGGTAAACCAACGCCGTGTACCCGCAGGACTTTGGGTGAAATGTCCGTCTTGTGAAGCAGTTCTTTATCGTACTGATTTGGAGGCTAATGTTCGTGTTTGCCCACAATGTAGCCATCATATGCGTATGCGTGCGCGTGAACGCCTCAATTTGTTGTTAGATATTGAAGGACGTTATGAAATTGGGCAGACAGTAGGGCCCATTGATTCCTTAAATTTTAGAGATAGTAAACGTTATCCCGACCGTCTTCAGGCGGCCGAAAAGGCAACAGGTGAGACGGATGCATTAATCGTTCAAGGGGGAACTATTAATACGTTGCCTGTTGTCATGGCATGCTTTGAGTTCGAATTTATGGGGGGATCTATGGGATCCGTGGTTGGGGAGCGCTTCGTTCGTGGCGTTGAGGCAGCCATTGCTCGTAAAACGCCTTTTGTTTGTATTACGGCATCAGGTGGGGCTCGAATGCAAGAGGGGCTGCTCTCTTTAATGCAGATGGCAAAGACGAATATGAGTTTAACCAATCTTTCTGCAGCAGGATTGCCATTTATAACCGTATTAACGGATCCGACAATGGGGGGCGTATCGGCTTCTTTCGCTTTTATGGGAGATATTGTATTAGCTGAGCCAAAAGCACTCGTTGGATTTGCAGGACCTCGTGTGATTGAGCAAACTGTTCGTGAGAAATTACCTAAAGGGTTTCAACGATCTGAGTTTTTGCTTGAAAAAGGCGCTGTAGATCGTATTGTGGATCGCCGTGAGTTAAAACAAGAACTCACAGAGCTATTATCAATTTTGTCTGGTAAACACAAATTATCTTGATAACGGCTCAATAAATGCTTTAGACGCCTCGTCATTTTTGATGGGCGTTTGTTTTTTTAGATTCGATTTTAAAGATGGCAGAAATCGTTGCTGTAACCAATATAGATGAAAAAACAATGCTGACATTAGATCAATGGGTAATGCGTATTGAGGCAATGCATCCTGAAAATATTGCATTGGGGTTAGATCGTATTCAGAAAGTAAAAGCGCGATTAGGAATTGCTTTTACTTGCCCTATTGTCATTGTAGGAGGAACTAACGGAAAAGGATCGACCTGCATGATGTTAGAGACTATTTGGAAGACAGCAGGATATAAGGTGGGACAATATACCTCTCCGCATATTCATCGGTTTAATGAGCGCATTCGTATTGATGGAAAAATGGTGGATGATGTTACATTAGTCCAAAGTTTTGAAAGAGTAGAAGCTGCGCGTCGTGATATTCCTTTAACCTTTTTCGAATTTACGACATTAGTGGCAATGAAATTATTTGCCGATGCTCAATTGGATGTGGCTATTTTTGAAGTTGGATTAGGCGGAAGGCTTGATGCGGTCAATATATTAGATGCTGATGTTGCTATTGTGACTAATGTTGATATTGACCATGTCGCTTTTTTGGGAGATACGAAAGAAAAGATTGGTTTTGAAAAAGCCGGTATTTATCGTTGCGGGAAAACAGGAATTTATGGAGACATTAATCCACCACAATCTTTGTTAGCTCATGCTAAAGCAATTGGCACTCATTTAAAGTTATATGGGCAGGATTATCAAGGCATCATTGATGGAAAGACTTGGCATTATCAAGGTCCTGATCAAACAGTACTTTGGGAGTTACCCATGCCTGCACTTTATGGCAAACACCAAATTGTTAATGCAGCAACGGTATTAACAGCAGTTCATGAATTACAAGATAGACTTCCAGTTTATACAGAATCTATTTTTGATGCTTTGCCAAAAGTTTGTTTACCGGGGCGTTTTGAAATTATTCATCGCAATCCTACTGTAATTATTGATGTGGCGCATAATCCACATGCTGCTCAAGTTTTAGCCAATAATCTGAAAATGTTACCTTGCTCGGGAAAGACAAGCGCCGTTTATGGTGCAATGGCTGATAAGGATATTGTTGGTGTGCTTCGTATTCTGAAAGATTTAATTGATGATTGGTATATTACGGATTTACCATTACCTCGAGCAATATCTGCAGACGTTTTATTGGAAAAATTGTTGATGCTAGGCGTGCCACGGACTCAAATTACCGTTTGCCAGAAAGCAGAAGAGGCGCTTCGATGTGCTCAGAAAAATGCGATGAATGATGATAGAATAGTCGCATTCGGATCGTTTTGGGTGGCGACTGGTGTTACTGAAGATACGATGTTGATAAAAGCGGATTAATATCTTAATGGCATGAATTTTTTTTCTTTCTTTCGCCGTGGTAAAAAAGTACAAGGTAATCGTGAAACGGTAAACCAGAATACTTTTCCAGTAGGAAAAAAACCGAGTCGGCGTTCTCGATATTCAAGCGATGATGATGTTCAGTTGCCAGAAAAAAAACGCGCGCGTCGCCGTTTAATTGGATCGGTTGTCCTCGTTCTTGCCGCTTTAATTGTATTACCACTTGTTTTTGAGTCAAAACCGCAGCAAACAAACCAAAATCTCATTGTCGAAGTGAATTCTCGAGTTCCTTCTACACCGGCGCCGATACAAGAGGAAAAACCAACCTCTTCTGTTCCAGAACAATCCGTTTTGCAATCTCCTGATGTTGAAGCGCCTGTACAAACTTCCCCTTCTACTCAAGCTCCTCCTGTGGAAGCTGAATCGGCGCCGGTTGCAAAACCTATTTCTTCCGTTGATAAACCTCGTGAACATACTGAAAAATCTGACAGGGAATCGAATACGAAAGCAAAGGATAACCGTACGGTTATTAGTAAAGAAGTGCCTAAGGAAAAAGCGAATCGTTCAACAGAAGAGCGCATAACGAAAAATCGTGTAGAACGAGAACGAATAACTAAGGATAAAGCCGTCAAAGTGAAGGAGCGAATAGTAAAAGCAAAAGATAGTGCTCCTAAGAAAAAAGCCGTGAGTGGTGATCCGATTGGTCGAATGATTGCAGAAAAGACTAAGAAACGCTAACAAGCAGATGTGAGGTGTGTTTTGACATGGTTTGATATTGTGCTTGTTTTAATCGTTGGCGGTTTTGCATTTCGTAGCATGGCTCATGGCGCTATTTGTGAGGCGGCTTCATTAGTGGGATGGTTGGTTGCATTTTATGTTGCAACGCAGTTTGGATCAATGATTGCATTATGGTTGCCAAATTCGATGACTGAAGATGCTGTTGGAATCGTCATACTATTTTTGGTGTTACTGATTGGAACGCGTTTGTTGGTCTGGATTGCTGGCAGAATGTTGCGTGGAATAGTGGGAATCATTGGTTTATCGTTTTTTGATCGATTGCTAGGTGGGGTATTGGGTGTCTGTAAAGGGATGCTGATTGCAATGACGTTGGTTTTATTAGCAGGATTAACCCGTTTACCACAAAAGGCTTTTTGGCAAAAAGCAATGTTCTCGCCGATAATGGTATCGTTGGCAGAAAAGGCATTGCCTTGGTTACCAGACTATTTAGCGAAACGAATAAACTTTTAGATTGAGGCATCATTTTAATTTTTAATGAGGAGACTCCCATGTGTGGGATTGTTGGCATAGTTTCAAAGTCACCCGTCAATCAATTGATCTATGATGCGTTGCAGTTATTGCAACATCGTGGGCAAGATGCGGCAGGCATTGCAACTTGTAATAATGGCAAATTTGCCATGTTTAAAGCAAATGGTTTGGTAAGAGATGTTTTTCGTACCCGTAATATGCGAGCACTGCCTGGAAGTTGCGGTATCGGACATGTTCGTTATCCGACTGCCGGTTCTGCACGCAATGAAGAGGAAGCACAGCCATTCTATGTTAATGCGCCCTTTGGGATGACGTTTGCTCATAACGGCAATTTGACTAATTGCGATGAGCTTAAAATTGATATGTTCAAGAATGATCGCCGTCATATTAATACCAATTCGGATTCTGAAGTGTTACTTAATGTGTTGGCTCATGAAATTCAAATGGCGTCCAGTGGTTTCTCACTGGATCCAGATGCCTTATTTAAAGCGGTTTCTGTTTTGCATCGACGTGTTCATGGTGCTTATGCTGCCGTTGCTCATATTGCTGGTTTTGGCATTCTCGCTTTTCGAGATCCATTTGGTATTCGTCCATTATGTATTGGTTCTGCTGAAGTTAATGGAACAACGGAGTATATGGTTGCCAGTGAATCGGTTGCTTTAGAGGGGCTGGGTTTCCGTTTTTTGCGTGATATTGCGCCAGGAGAAGCGGTTTTTATTGATTTAGAGGGGGAATTATTTTGCCGGCAATGTGCAGATAACCCTAGTTTAAATCCTTGTTTGTTTGAGTATGTTTATTTGGCTCGTCCAGATTCCATGATTGATGGTGCATCTGTTTATGCGACTCGTTTAAAGATGGGAGAATATTTAGCAGAAAAAATCAAACGAGAAATACCTATCGGTGATATTGATGTTGTTATGCCAATTCCTGATTCTTCTCGTCCTGCAGCTATTCAGTTAGCGATGAAATTGGGCATTGAATATCGTGAAGGAATGATTAAAAATCGCTATATCGGTAGGACATTTATTATGCCTGGCCAAGCGGTTCGTAAGCGTTCTGTTCGCCAAAAACTCAATACGATTGGGGCAGAATTTAAAGGTAAGAATGTTTTATTGGTTGATGATTCAATTGTTCGTGGAACAACTTGCCGTGAGATTATTCAAATGGTCCGTGAAGCGGGGGCCAATAAGGTGATGTTTGCATCTGCTGCACCTCCTGTTCGTTATCCCAATGTCTATGGTATTGATATGCCGACTCGCCAAGAACTGATTGCGGGTATGGGGCAATCTGTCGAAGAGATTCGTCGTGAGATTACCGCTGATGCTTTGATTTATCAGGACTTAGAAGATTTAAAACGTTCTGTGACAGATGTTAATCCTGCTTTAACCAGTTTTGATGCTTCGTGTTTTGATGGCAAATATATTACAGGAGATGTGACGCCTGAGTATTTGGATCGATTAGAAGAGTCTCGATTGCATCCAGATTCAGCATTTGCGCCGTCTGATGATAGTCCTCGTAATCAGCTTAATTTATTCCGTTTATCAAGTAGTAATGATTGATCGTTTGTGTTGATGCGATACCCGGTGCGATTTTTTTTCGCTCCGGGTTTGTTTTTGGAAAAAGATATGAGTAAAGCATTTACCAAGGAGTCCGATAGCATTGATGAAGAAAATGATCAAAGTGCTGCATCAATGTTACCTAAAGGATTTAAAAATTACATCACACCGGCTGGATTAAAGGCGCTTAAGGATGAATACTTATATTTGATTGATACAGAACGGCCGAAAGTCGTTTCAATTGTTTCATGGGCGGCATCTAATGGAGATCGCTCTGAAAACGGAGATTATATTTATGGAAAGCGTCGATTACGTGAGATTGATCGTCGATTGCGTTTTTTGTTAAAACGGATTGAATCAGCAGAAGAATTTGATCCTAGTGTCCATTATGGGAATGATCAGATTTTCTTTGGTGCTACTGTGACGTATGCTCATGAAAATGGGGAAGAAAATACCGTTACAATTGTTGGTGTTGATGAATTTGATCCTTTAAAGGGTCGTATTAGTTGGATATCGCCCATGGCAAAGACTTTGATAAAGGCTCATGAAGGCGACATTGTTGTTTTGAATACGCCGCAAGGCGTGGAGAAATTAGAGATTCTTGAAGTGAATTATCCGAAGCCTCAAAAATAAAGTTTTTTATTTTTAGGAGTATAAAATCTATATTGTATCAGTAAGCACTTTAAGATCGAAAATAACACGATAAAGCGGTTCAAGATCGTATTGATTCATGACGTTATCTGCCAAAAATATATTTTCTTATACATCAAGTCGTATTAAACGATCAAAGGCGGCTTCCTTTTTACCGATGTCTCGGGAAGAAATGGAACGGTTAGGATGGCGATATTGCGATATTATCATTATATCGGGCGATGCCTATATTGATCATCCTAGCTTTGGCGCAGCTATTATTGGTAGGGTATTAGAAGCGCAAGGTTTTAAAGTTGGAATTATTGCCCAACCAGATTGGCATTCTGTTGCTGATTTTAAAAAGTTAGGACGACCTCGCTTGTATTATGGCATTACAGCAGGAAATATGGATTCAATGGTGAATCGTTATACCTCTGAGCGGAAAATTCGTTCAGATGATGCTTATACGCCAGATGGTGTGGCAGGAAAGCGCCCTGATCGCGCTTTGTTGGTTTATGCGCAACGAGCGAAAGAAGCCTATTCGGGGGTTCCTGTTGTTATTGGATCTATTGAAGCGAGTTTACGCCGTGTTGCGCATTATGATTATTGGTCAGATAAAATTAGACGCTCAGTATTACCTGATAGCAAGGCGGATCTATTAATTTATGGGAATGCAGAACGTGCAATTGTTGAGTTGTCGCATCGGATGGTTTCTGGAGAGTCAATTGAAAGCATCCGTGATTTAAGAGGGACGGCATTTATGGTGCCAAGGGGATGGATGCCATCGGAAGATTGGTTAGAAATTGATTCGTCACATTTAGATAAGCCCGGTCCCATTAAACCGCATTCTAATCCTTATTTCCCTGAAGTTGAAATTTGCCAAGTGAAACAAAAAGGGCAGATGCAAGGGAAAAAAGATCTCCAAGATGTGCCAAAAGATATTGGCAAGCACTCTATTAGTTTGCATCGAAAAAATGATATCAATACGGTTGTTCGATTGCCATCATTTGAACAGGTTAAAGATGATCCTGTTTTATATGCGCATGCAAGTCGTGTGTTACACCAAGAATCTAATCCAGGTAATGCTCGAGCATTGGTACAAACACACGGAGAGCGTGATGTTTGGTTAAATCCACCGCCATTGCCATTATCAATGGAAGAAATGGATGGGGTCTATGGATTGCCTTATGCTCGAGCGCCTCATCCTTCTTATCAGGGGAAACGAATTCCGGCATGGGAAATGATTCGTTTTTCAGTAAATATCATGCGTGGTTGTTTTGGAGGATGTACATTCTGTTCGATTACTGAACATGAAGGACGCATTATTCAAAATCGTTCTGAAGCTTCCATTCTTAAGGAAATTGAAGAAATTCGAGATCATGTTGAAGGATTTACTGGATTTATTTCTGATTTGGGCGGACCTTCTGCTAATATGTATCGCTTAGGGTGTAATAATGCTAAAGCACAAAAAGTTTGTCGGCGATTATCATGTGTTTATCCTGCTATTTGTAAGAATTTAAATACAGATCATAGCCATTTGATTCAGCTTTATCGTAAAGCGAGAAAACTTCCTGGAATTAAAAAGATCTTTATTGGATCAGGTGTGCGATATGATTTGGCGATTAAATCGCCAGAATATATTCGTGAATTAGTGACACATCATGTTGGGGGATTATTGAAAATTGCGCCGGAGCATACGGAAGCCAATGTTCTCTCAAAAATGATGAAACCTGGTATTGCGACTTATAATGAATTCAAGCGATTGTTTGATCAGTATTCTCAGGAAGCCGGAAAAGAACAATATTTGGTGCCGTATTTTATTGCAGCGCATCCCGGTGCGACGGATGAAGATATGTTAAATCTTGCTTTATGGCTTAAAAAGAATCATTTTCGTCCGGATCAAGTGCAAATATTTATGCCAACGCCTATGGCAATAGCTTCAACGATGTATTATTCACAACGTAATCCGCTAAAGCCCATATCATATGACTCTGAAAAAGTTGTCACCGTAAAGAAAGGGCAAGAACGTCGTTTACATAAAGCGTTTTTGCGATATCATGCGCCAGAAAATTGGCAAATTTTGAGAGGGTGGTTACGTCAACATGGGCATGCTAATCTGATTGGGACAGGATCTGATGCATTGGTGCCGCCTTGGAAATCGGCACCAATAAAGCGGAGTCATTCTGATTCTGATAGAAGAGGCGCTTCAATTGCCCATAAAGGAAATATTGTGCGGAAAAAAGGGGGAAATACCGCTTATCATTTAAAAACGAAGAAATGATAGTTAAGGCATTTATTTCTCAGGGAATTAGACGTATTTTCCGATTGAGTGAAGTGATATATTTTTGCCTTTTTATGGATTTATTTGAGTTTTATGCGGTATTTAGGAGTTAGCCTTTAAATTTGATATATCGTCCTTAAAAGGTTGGTTTTTTATACATTCTGATAAAATAATCATTTCTTATGGCAGAAAGTTTATTTGAATTCTGCTGACAATCTTTGAAATTCAATTTACATGAAGAATATTCGTAATTTTTCCATTATTGCTCATATTGACCATGGTAAGTCAACGCTTGCTGACCGTATTATCCAAATGTGTGGTGGGTTATCGGAACGAGAAATGGAAGCCCAAGTGCTTGATTCCATGGATTTGGAAAAGGAACGTGGAATTACTATCAAAGCACAAACCGCAACATTAAGTTATAAAGCAAAAGATGGGCAAACTTATATGTTGAATTTGATTGATACCCCAGGGCATGTTGATTTTAGCTATGAGGTCAGTCGATCATTGTCTGCTTGTGAAGGGGCGTTGTTAGTTGTCGATGCTTCACAAGGGGTTGAGGCGCAAACGGTAGCAAATTGCTATACAGCATTAGATTTGAATGTCGAAGTTTTGCCCGTTTTAAATAAAATTGATTTACCTTCTGCCAATCCTGATGGTGCGCGTGAAGAAATTGAGGATGTAATCGGTATTGAAGCAACGGATGCAGTACTTTGTTCGGCAAAAACCGGAGAAGGTGTTAGAGATATTTTGGAAATGGTCGTTGCAAAAGTCCCCGCGCCACAAGGAGATGCTGATGCCCCCTTGCAAGGATTGATTATTGATTCATGGTTTGATAACTATGTTGGCGTTGTGATGCTGGTTCGCATTAAAAATGGGGTAATTCGGCAAAAGGATAAAATCCGTTTGATGGCAACGGGCGCAGAATATTTAGTCGAAGATTGTGGGATTTTTTCTCCTCGTTCAAAATCTTTGCCTGAATTGTCTGCCGGACAAGTTGGTTTTATTATTGCAGGGATTAAGGAATTAAAATCGGCTCGAGTTGGTGATACCGTTACTTTGTCTGCTAGGCCTGCAGCTGAGCCATTACCAGGGTTTCGTGAGGTTCAATCACAAGTTTTTGCGGGTTTATTTCCAGTTGAAGCCAATCAATATGATGCATTGCGAGATTCATTAGAAAAATTAAAACTCAATGATGCGGCATTGCGATATGAACCAGAAGTATCTCAAGCATTAGGTTTTGGATTTCGTTGTGGTTTCCTCGGGCTGTTGCACATGGAAATTGTGCAGGAACGATTGGAGCGTGAATTTGGGATGGATCTCATTACAACGGCTCCGACTGTCGTTTATGAGGTTGAGATGCGTAATGGTGAGGTTTTACGAGTCGATAATCCCTCTAAGATGCCAGATCCCTCAAAAATTGCAGAAATTCGTGAACCTATTGTTACCGTTAATTTATATTTGCCACAAGACTATGTTGGATCGGTGATGACATTGTGCAATCAAAAGCGAGGGGTGCAAATTGATATGCATTATCATGGTCATCAGGTGCGGTTAACCTATGAATTGCCGATGGCAGAAATTGTGCTTGACTTTTTTGATCGGATGAAGTCGATTTCTCGCGGTTATGCATCGATGGAATATGAGTTTAAAGAATATCGGGCATCAGATGTGGTAAAAGTCGACATGCTTATTAATAATGAGAAGGTGGATGCTTTGGCAATTATTGTGCATAGAGCAAGTGCTCAAATAAGAGGTAGAGCGCTTGCGGCGAAGATGCGTCAACTCATCCCTCGACAAATGTTTGATGTGGCTATTCAAGCCGCGATTGGTTCTACGATTATTGCTAGAGAAAATGTGAAGGCTCTTCGAAAAAATGTGCTAGCAAAGTGCTATGGCGGAGACATTACTCGCAAACGAAAATTGTTAGAAAAACAAAAAGCCGGGAAAAAACGGATGAAGCAAGTGGGTTCTGTTGAGGTTCCTCAAGAAGCGTTTTTGGCAATTTTACAGGTGGATGATAAATAAAAATGCAACTTTTATTTGCGAATTTTTCATTGATACTTTTGATTTTGCTTATTATCAGTGGTGCTATTTGGTGTTATGACCGCTTTGTTTTAGCTAAAAAGCGACGAGCTGAAGCAGACGCTACATTAAAGGCTTTTGATAGACGTGTTGCTAAAGTGAAAGCAGAAGGTGGGCAGCTTGATGTTTCTAAACGAAGTGAATTGGAAAAAGATATTTTAAAGCGGCCAAAATGGGTTGAATATACGGGGGCTTATTTCCCAGTTATTGCGGCAGTTTTCTTTATTCGCTCTTTTCTTTGGGAACCGTTTCGGATTCCTTCCAGTTCAATGGTTCCGACTTTAAAAGTTGGCGATTTTATTTTAGTGAGTAAATATAGCTATGGATTGCGTTACCCTGTTGGTAATGGCAAATTTATTAGTTTTGGTGCTCCAAAACGAGGAGATGTCGTTGTATTTAAGTTTCCAAAGGATCCTTCTATTGACTATATCAAGCGTGTTGTTGGAGTGGGAGGAGATGTCGTTGAATATCGTGGAAAACGTCTGATTGTCAATGGTATTGAATCCAAATATCAGCCAGAAGGCAGAGTGCTTGATGATGAAACAATGAGTTATTTTCATCAGTATCAAGAAAAACAAGGAGGCACTGATCGAGTTCATCAAATTTGGGTTCATGAAAAAGCACCACCTTGGGTCCCGCATCCTGATGATTTTCCTAACCGGGATCATTGTGTTTATACGGCTGATGGATTTACGTGTAAAGTTCCTCAGGGGCAGTATTTTATGATGGGGGATAATCGTGACAATAGTTTGGACAGTCGTTTCTGGGGATTTGTTAAAGAAGATTCTATTGTCGGGAAGGCATTTTTTGTTTGGTTAAATCCAAGCCATATTACTCATTTTGGAAGCATTGAGTAGGAGAAAGTGATGAATGATTTGAATGTATTAGAAACAGAGATCAATTATCGCTTTAAAAATCAAGATCTCCTTTTATTAGCATTAACGCATCGTAGTTTCAGTGCGCATCATAATGAGCGATTAGAATTTATTGGGGATTCTTTGCTAAATTGTGTTATGGCATTGGAGTTATATCGTCGTTTTCCAACAATTGATGAAGGCGTGATGTCGCGCGTACGAGCAAGTCTTGTTTGTCAGGATGCGCTGCATACAGTTGCTCTTCATTTGAAGTTACAAAATTTTCTTCGAATGGGGGACGGTGAGCTTAAGAGTGGCGGGCTTCAACGACCTTCACTTCTTGCTGATGCGGTTGAATCGATTTTAGGTGCCATTTTTTTGGATGCTAATGATTTTCATGTTGTTCAACAAGTAATTGGGCGACTATTTGGGAATACTTTAGCGCATGTAGACCCTAATACGGATGGCAAAGACGCAAAAACACAGCTTCAAGAATATTTACAAGGACGGCACATGGGGTTACCTGAATATACGGTAACAGCAATACGTGGAGCCGCACATCAGCAGGAATTTGATGTTGAATGTCTCGTGAAAAAATATGAACTGCGGACCTCTGGAACAGCAGGGAGTCGTCGTGCGGCTGAACAAGAAGCGGCAAGTAAGGCATTGTCGCAATTGATTCCTATTTTAGGGACAGGTAATGGTGAAGGGGGAAAGAAGCATCATGGCGCCCATCATTTAAGAAAGAAAAAGCCATTGGAAAGTTAAAGATGGAGAAATAAATGGCCGAAAATAGTAAAGGATCTTTTCGTTGTGGCTATGTAGCAATTATTGGGCGTCCTAATGTTGGTAAGTCTACTATCATGAATGAACTGATTGGTGCCAAAATTAGCATTACTTCCCGTAAAGCTCAAACGACGCGTCATCGAATATTGGGCATTCAAACCGATGATGAAACTCAGTTTATTTATATTGATACGCCTGGATTTCAAACGCGATATAGTAATCCATTAAATCGCAATTTAAATCGAACAGTAAAAGATACTTTAACGTCAGCTGATGTCATTTTGTTTGTTGTTGATCATGATGTGTTTGGCCTTGCGGACAAGCAAGTATTGGCATTGATTCCAAAAAATGTACCGACTATTTTAGTGATTAATAAATCTGATAAAGTAAAGGATAAAGCTGAGTTAATGCCATTTGCGAAAAAAATGTCTGAGGAATGGGACTTTGCTGCAATTGTGCCAATTTCTGCTCGTCAACGATATCAACTGGATCAGCTTGAACAAGAGATCCGACGCTATTTACCTGAAAATCCTCCATTTTTTTCTCCGGATGATGTAACAGATCGTAGTGAACGATTTATGGCATCCGAGGTTGTCCGTGAAAAAATCTTTCGTTATACCGGAGATGAATTACCCTATACCAGTACAGTGGTCATTGAGCAATTTGAACGCAAAGAAAAGTTGGTTCGTGTTTTTGCGGCGGTGCTCGTTGAGCGAGAGGCTCAAAAAGCAATGATGATCGGTCGTAAAGGTGAAAGACTTCGAGAAATTTCTATTGAAGCGCGTCGAGATATGGAAAAACTGTTTGGCGTGCCTGTTTATTTGGAAATTTGGGTTAAAGTTAAATCGGGTTGGGCAGATAATGAAGCAGGGCTTCGTGCTTATGGGTACGAATAATTGCAACGATCGTCATGAACGAGAAAACGGATAAGACTGTCATAAATCAACCAGAAAAACCATTGATAAATACAATTTCTGTGCGCAAACGGGGTACAGGGGTTCGTATTTATAACCAGCCCGGGTTTGTTTTGCATAGTTATCCCTATAGCGAAAGTAGTTTGATATTAGAGATATTTACTCAAGATTATGGCAGGGTTGCTTTATTGGCTAAAGGGGCACGGCGTTCAGGTTCTCAGCTAAGAAGTGTTCTTCAGACATTTCAGCCACTTGAGGTAAGTTGGACTGGCAAATCAGAAATTAAAACATTAATCGCTGCAGAATGGGTTGGAGGAATGCAACCTTTAGAGGGGGCGACTTTGCTTTATGGATTCTATTTGAACGAGTTGTTACTCAAGATGGTTGCCCGAGAAGATCCCCATCAAGGACTTTATCATGAATATGTTGCAGCACTGACTCGCTTATCATCCGTAGATACCATTCAAGCAGCATTACGAATGTTTGAATTGGCGTTATTAAAAGAGATAGGAGTGGCATCTGATTTATCCATTGATGCTCAAAATAATCTATCGATTTTACCGGATAGGCTATATATCGTAGAACCTGAAAGTGGTCCGAGACTTGCTAAAGGTAATGAAAGTGTGCCTCAAGTTTTTGGTAAAACCTTGCTGGATATGACACGAGGTAATTATGATGATGTGATAACCCAGCAACAGAGTAAGTTATTAATGCGTTATTTACTTGCGTATCATTTGAATGGAAGTTTTTTGCAAACACGAAAAATTTTGATGGACTTAAGAGCATTATAAATATTGATTAACTAAGTGGAATCATTACAGATACAGTTTTTAGGAGAAATGATAATGAGTTTTTTGGAACCGAATGGGCAAGTGATTGAATTGGGCGTTAATATCGATCATATTGCTACTTTGCGTAATGCGCGAGGAACTTCTTATCCTGATCCTCTTAAAGCAGCGTTAATGGCAGAAGAAGCAGGGGCAGATGCAATTACTTTACATTTACGTGAAGATCGTCGTCATATGAAGGATGCTGATGTTCGTGCGATTCGTCCTGTATTGATGACTCGTATGAATCTTGAGTCTGCTGTAACGCCTGAAATGATCGATTTTGCCTGCGAAATCAAACCACAAGATGTTTGTCTGGTCCCAGAACGTCGAGAAGAATTGACGACAGAAGGAGGATTAGACGTTGTTCGTTATTTTGATGTTGTAAAGACCGCCGTTTGCCGTCTTAAAGATGCTGGTATTCAGGTAAGTCTTTTTATTGATCCTGAAGATGAACAGATTGCAGCAGCTTCTGAAACAGGGGCTTTAGTCATTGAATTGCATACAGGGCGTTATGCAAATGCTCAAAATCATGAAAGTATTGATAAAGAATATCAGCGTATTATTGATGGTGTTAGAAAAGGGATGAAATATGGCTTAAAAGTTAATGCTGGACATGGACTTCATTATGGTAATGTTGTACCAATTGCAAAGATTGAAGGCATTTCAGAACTTAATATTGGACATGCGATCGTGGCACAGGCTGTATTTGTCGGGTGGAAAAATGCTATTTCTGAGATGAAATCTTTAATAATTGGCGCAAGATGTTCAATTAAGTCAGTATAGAGATTAGGACAATGATTTACGGAATTGGGACTGATATGGTTTCTGTTTCTCGTTTGCAAACTGCATTCGATAAATGGGGAATTCGTTTTGTAGAACGCATTTTAGGTCCCGAAGAACTGGTTCGTTTTAAAGATCGTTATCATCGAGTGCCATTACGAGGATTACGTTATTTAGCAACTCGTTATGCTGCAAAAGAGGCATTTTCAAAAGCGGTTGGATTAGGAATGAGAGGTCCTATGACATGGTTATCCGTTCAATTCCTTAATGCTCAAAGTGGAAAACCAGAACCATTTTGTCGCAAAGCCATGAAAGGCTATATGGAATCTCGAAGATTGCGAGCACAGGTATCTATGACAGATGAAGCAGATTTTGCAATGGCATTTGTCATTATTGAAAAGATGGATTAGTCATTGATATTGCAAAAATAATAATACGACTTATGTTAAGTTGGTTGATGGGAGATATGATGATGGCTAGTAAAAGTATTAAAGGGGGAAGAGGTATGCTACTAGGAGGTAAACGGGATACCTATGGACCTGTGATGTTGGATGTCATTGGTTTGCGATTGGAAGAAGAAGATTTTCGGCGTATTCGTCATCCCCTAACTGGTGGTGTTATTCTTTTTGCTCGTAATTATCAAAGTCGAGATCAGCTTATGGCGTTAACCGCTGAAATTAAGCGAGAAAGACCCGATATATTAATTGCTGTTGATCATGAGGGGGGACGTGTTCAACGATTTCGTTATGATGGATTTACGCGTTTACCGGCAATGCGTTTGTTAGGAGAATTGTATCAAGATGATCCTAAAGCTGCTGTTAGAGCAGCTGTTGCAACGGGATATGTACTCGCAGCAGAATTACGTGCGAGTGGTGTTGATCTTTCATTTACGCCAGTATTGGATTTGGATTATGGCGTTTCTTCTGTGATTGGAGATCGTTCTTTTAGTCGCGATCCTAATGTTGTTACCATATTAGCTCAAAATCTGCATTATGGGCTTTCTATGGCGGGTATGGCTAATTGTGGGAAACATTTTCCAGGGCATGGTTATGCAGTAGGGGACTCTCATACGGATATCCCTGTTGATGACCGTGAGCTTGATGTCATTTTGTCTGAAGATGCTTCACCTTACGGGGCATTGGATATGAGTTTAACGGGTGTGATGCCAGCACATGTTATCTATCCAAAAGTGGATAGTCAGCCCGCAGGATTTTCGAAAAAGTGGATTTCTATTTTGCGAAATAAACTTGGATTTGACGGAGTTATTTTTAGTGATGATCTGAGTATGAAAGGGGCAAGTGTAGCAGGAGGGATTATAGATCGAGCTAACGCTGCGTTTGATGCGGGTTGTGATATGGTACTTGTTTGTAATGCCCCTCATGATGCAGATGAGTTATTAGGGGGATTGCCATTACGTTCTGATGAAGAAATGCGAATCTTACGCGCTAGAATAAACAGATTGATCCCCCAACAACCTGCTATGAGTTGGGATATTTTGAAAGAAGAACCTCGCTATCAAAAAGCGCGTATCGTGCTAGAAGCGTTAGATCATTCAAAATAAGATCATTGGTCTGAGTATTAAGTATTTAATTACGATATGATAGATGCGGATGCATCTGATGTGGCTAAACGGGATTTGCTAGAGACAGTCCACCAATTGCCACATTTGCCGGGAGTTTATCGTTTTTTTGATGACAAAGATCAGTTGCTTTATGTTGGTAAAGCGCGTGATCTTGTTCGTCGAGTATCTTCGTATTTTTTAAAAAAGATACAATCCCCTCGTATTGCTTTTATGGTAAGCCGAATTGTCCGTCTTGAAACGACAGTAACACGGTCTGAAATGGAAGCGCTGTTACTTGAAAGTAACCTTATTAAAACGTTACATCCTCGTTATAACATTGTTTTTAGGGATGATAAAAGTTATCCTTATTTGAAAATCACTAAAGAAAGTGTTCCGAGAATTGTTTATTATCGAGGAGTGATTGATAAGAAAAATCAATATTTTGGACCTTTCCCAAATGCTTATGCAGTGCGTGAAACCATTCAGATCTTACAGAGAGCTTTTCGTTTAAGAACCTGCGAAAATAGCGTTTTTCGAAATCGAACACGTCCTTGCTTACTTTATCAGATTAAACGTTGTAGTGGCCCTTGTGCTAATCATATTACTTTAGATCGTTATCAGCAGGATGTGCAAAGTGCGGTGAGTTTTTTGCATGGGGAATATCATATTATTCTTGAAGAATTACAAACGAAGATGACAATGCATGCTGAACGACTTGAGTTTGAGGAAGCGGCAGATATTCGGAATCGGATTATCGCTTTATCGAAAGTGCTTGAGCAACAAAGCATGGAATCAGATAGTGATGCGAATGTTGATATCATTGCCGTTGTCATGAAAGAAGGATATGCTTGTGTGAATCTTGCAATGGTTCGAGGAGGAAGGCATCTTGGCGATAAAGCATTTTTCCCAGGTAATGTGACAACGGCAATAGCTATGACTAATGGCTCAGAATATTATAGTGATGAGCCAGAAGAACTTGGTGAGAGTCATATACTGAAAGCTTTTATTTTGCAACATTATATGGAAAGTAATATTCCAAATACTATTGTTTGCAATACGACTTTCAATGATGCTACGTTTATTAAAGCACTTTCTTCTGAAATAGAGCATCGTTTCCATTTTGTTTTTCAACCTCAAGGGCAGCGGCGTATTTGGTTAGAACTCGCCGTAAAAAATGCCAATATTGCACTGGAACGCATGCTGCAGCGTAATGATACTCAACAAACTCGTTTAAAAGAGCTTGTTGCAATGATGAAGCCCAGTATTGAAGATATTAATGCTTTGCGAATTGAAGGGTTTGATATTAGCCATACACAAGGCGAAGCGACCCAAGCATCTTGTGTTGTCTTTCATCATGGGATGATGCAGCATGGAGAATACCGCCGCTATAATATTTTAGATGTTGCTCCGGGCGATGATTATGGGGCGATGAGGCAAGTATTAACTCGGCGTTATGAGAAATTAGTCGATCATCCAGAGAGTATGCCTGATATTGTATTAATAGATGGTGGGGCTGGGCAAGTTGCTGTTGCAATTGAAGTTTTTTCAAGTCTTGGTCATGATCTAAGTCGAATTGTTGGCGTGGCAAAGGGCGAAGGGCGCCGTGTTGGACTTGAAACACTGATTTATGCTGATGGCAGGGAATCCCAAGAGCTTGGTAAAGATTCTGGTGTTTTAATGCTTATTGCTCAGATTCGAGATGAAGCGCATCGATTCGCTATTACGGGGATGCGTGCAAAGCGTGATAAGAAAAGACGTATGTCTCGACTTGAGGAAATTGAGGGGGTTGGGATTAAAAGGAGGCAAAAATTACTCGCGCGTTTTGGGAGTATTCGTGGTATAGCAGATGCATCAGTAGAAGATCTTGCTACTGTTGATGGTATTTCGATTAAGCTTGCGCAACAAATATATAATCAACTTCATTAATATCAGTGAAGAAAGTTTGAAATAATCAGCATAAATTTTGCATGTGCATTAGAATTACGCATGGAAAAAACAAGGTTTTAAGATAATGAATATGCAGTCAGTAAGTAATATCCGTAAAAATCGATCATTACCCTTTAATCTTCCTATTTTTTTAACATGGATGCGAGTTGCATTGATTCCATTGATGGTTGCCATGTTTTATTTACCGGATGCTTGGATATCACTTGAGCGGCGATCCTTTTTTGCTGGTTGGATATTTATTGCTGCAGCAGTAACAGATGGGATCGATGGTTGGTTAGCACGTAAGTGGAATCAGACAACCGCATTTGGCGCGTTTCTTGATCCTGTTGCTGATAAGTTGATTGTATCTGGGGCATTAATTGTACTTGTTCAGTTTAATCGGATTAATGCCATTATTGCTTTTATAATCATCGGCCGTGAAATTACTATTTCTGCTTTGCGGGAATGGATGGCAAAATTGGGTGCGGCAAAATCTGTTGCGGTAAACTCATTAGGTAAGATTAAGACAATTATTCAGATGGGGGCAATACCTATGTTGCTGTATTACCATCAATGGCTTGGAATGGATTTGGTAACAATTGGAACATGGTTAATTTGGTTAGCTGCAGTGATGACTATTATTTCTATGTTGTCTTATCTTTATAGTGCTTGGCAGATGATGAGGCGTAGATGACTTATAAAAAGCTTGACATTGAATAAGAACAGTATATAATTCTTATCTCTAACGCGGGAGTAGCTCAGTTGGTAGAGCGCAACCTTGCCAAGGTTGAGGTCGAGGGTTCGAGACCCTTCTCCCGCTCCATATTTTTTGCATCTGAATGTATTGGGATTGATTTCTTACAAGGAAATCACAAGATGCGGGAGTAGCTCAGTTGGTAGAGCGCAACCTTGCCAAGGTTGAGGTCGAGGGTTCGAGACCCTTCTCCCGCTCCACTTACTATCTCAATAAATTTTATGGCAGGATAGCAAAGTGGTTATGCAGCGGCCTGCAAAGCCGTAGACATCGGTTCGATTCCGTTTCCTGCCTCCAGTTAACCTTTTCACAACATAGGCTCTACACCAAAAAGAGGGGCGGGCTCCATTCCAAACCATTCAATTAATCGTTAATAATATTCCAAAACAACATATAACAAACATCTATTAATGACCACAGAGGACTCTGACTCTTAAACGATAGTTCTCAAAGTTTCTAAAGCCATAAGCTCTTCTTTGAATGAGTTTCATCTTACGATGAAAGCCTTCTGTCATACCATTGCTATAAGTATAACGAAACATCCGTAAGATTTCTTCTTTCCAATCCGTTAATGTTTTCGATAAGCGCTTTAAGGGTTCAAAGTCTGATAGTTTGAGAAGTTGAATGTATTGTAGGTATGTCGAGATGTGTTGTTGGCATTCTCTCGTATTTTGGTGTTTATGGCGTAAGAGTTGGGTGAGGTTTTGCCAGAGATGGTAAATGCTTCTGGCTTGAGGATGATCATTAAAGTAAGCATCTAATCGTTTCTTCGCATGATCGGTGAGTTTGTTTTTTTGTAAGGTCATGAGTCGCATGAGGCCTTGACGGTTATAGGCGAGATGCGGATTGTCATGGTCTAAGAACCATTGTTTAAAGCGTTCATTAATTAAACGAATGACATGAAATCGGTCTGCGACGATTTTGGCCTTGGGAAACCATTGTTTGGCGATGTTGCGATAGATTTTGTTCAGGTCCATACAGATGATTTTAACTTGGTTTTTGCCTTTTAATTGAAGGAGATCCTCTTTTAAAGCAGCTTCACTTCTGCCTAAGGTGGTATCAAAGATTTTGT
Organism: uncultured Oxalobacter sp.; assembly: GCA_934401755.1. Taxonomy (GTDB): domain Bacteria; phylum Pseudomonadota; class Gammaproteobacteria; order Burkholderiales; family Burkholderiaceae_D; genus Oxalobacter. The sequence goes on along the minus strand of CAKRSU010000022.1, from coordinate 587 downwards.
GGTTTTTTAAATCACAGAAGGTGGTGGCAAAGCCTTGTTTTCGGGTAAACCGATGTTCATCAATACCGAGGATTTTAGGACATTGGAGATTGATTTTTCGGTTTTCAAGAAGGGTCATTTGTTGGTAGTAGCGTTCTACGGTTGCGGTGCCGATTTGAAAGTCTTGAGCGATTTGAGTGATGGAGAGGCCTTTATTATATTGGGCAAAGACACTGCGTTTTAAAGGTTCTGTACTACGACTCCAGGGTCTGATACCTCTTATTCGGGTATTGAAATATCGATGACAGGTTAGGCATTGGTATTTATGACAGCGTATTTTTAAGATAGATAGTTTGTCGAGAATCTGACCATTTTTGATTGATCGCCAGAACGAATCCTTTAGCTTGAGTGATGAGCTATGACAGTGAGGACATTGTTTTTTTCCTCGCCATCTGGCTTCAATGATCAGGGGTTTATGGGTGACGACTCGGGTAATGCTTAGTTCGGGTAAACCTGATAATATTGTATGCATGGGAATGTTCCTTTTCTTGGCTTGGAATGGATTTCCCTTAGGCATAACATGTTTTTGATGTTGTGCCTATTTTTTT